>NZ_CP109178.1:1815681-2420909 GCF_036248255.1 Streptomyces sp. NBC_01717
CCACCGTCGGTGTACGAGGCGTCGATGACTCCGAAGATGTTGGCGTTCGGGTCGTGACCGCCGTCCATCTCGGTCTTGATGGTGCCGGAGCAGCCGTGTTCCGTGGTGATCGGGTGGCCGTGGCTGTCGTGGCCGAGTACGAAGCTGACCTGGACCTTGGAGCAGTCGATCGCGCCGTCCTCGGGGTCGGTGACGGTCACCTTGAACGGGATGTCGTCGCCGAAGCTGAACAGCTGTCCGTCACCGGGGAGTTCCAGGTTCACCGTGGGTGCGGTGTTGCCGACGGTCACATGGACGCTCGCCGAACCGGTGCGGCCGGTGGGGTCCTTGGCGGTGACGGTCGCGGTGTAGGTGCCGTTCTTCTTGTACGTGTACGTGGGGTTCGCGGCGGTCGACTTACCGCCGTCGCCGAAGTCCCAGGCATAGGTGAGTGCGTCGTTGTCGGAGTCCGAGGTGCCCGCGGAGGAGAACTGCACCTTCAGCGGCGCGGTGCCGGACGTCTTGTTGGAGGAGGCTTCGGCAATCGGCGAGTGGCCGCCGGTGGCGTTCTCGATGCGGTAGAGCGCCGAGTGCTCGTCGCCGCCGAACCAGGAGACGCCGTAGTCCAGGACGTACAGCGCGCCGTCCGGGCCGAAGGCCATGTCCATCACCTGGGTCCCGGACCACGGGATGTCGTTGATGGACTGGACGTTGCCGTCGCCGTCCTGCTCGATGCGCTTGATCCACTGCCGGCCGAACTCACCGGCGAAGAAGTCTCCGTCGTACGCCTCGGGGAACTTCACGGGCGAGTCGAGGTCGGCGTCGTAGTGGTAGACGGGGCCGCCCATCGGCGACTCGGAGCCGGTACCGAACTCGGGCACGGATCCGCCGTCGTACGGGATCCAGGCGGGCTGCGCCGGGGGCAGGTCGACCAGACCGGTGTTGTGCGGCGAGGTGTTCTTCGGGGCGGCGCAGTCGAAGGCCGCACCTGACGTCTTCGTCGCGAAGTCGTAGTCGACGAAGGGGTCGTTCTTCCCGGTGCAGAACGGCCAGCCGAAGTTGCCCGCCTTCGTCACCCGGGCGAACTCGACCTGTCCGCCGGGTCCGCGCTTCGGGTCGGCCGCGCCGGCGTCGGGACCGTAGTCACCGACGTAGGCGATGCCGGTGGCCTTGTCGACGCTGAAGCGGAACGGGTTGCGGAAGCCCATGGCGTAGATCTCGGGCCGGGTCTTGTCCGTGCCCGGGGCGAAGAGGTTGCCCTCGGGGATGGTGTACGAGCCGTCGTCGGAGACCTTGATCCGGAGGATCTTGCCGCGCAGGTCGTTGGTGTTGCCCGAGGTGCGCCGGGCATCGAACGCCGGGTTGCGGTCGGGGCGTTCGTCGATCGGCGTGTAACCGTCGGAGGCGAAGGGGTTGGAGTCGTCACCGGTCGACAGGTACAGGTTCCCCTGTGCGTCGAAGTCGATGTCGCCGCCGACGTGGCAGCAGATGCCGCGCGACGTCTTGACGTCGAGGACCTTCCTCTCGCTGCTCAGGTCGAGGGTGCCGTCCTCCTTGAGGACGAAGCGGGAGAGCCGGTTGACGCCGTCGAACTTGGCGAAGTCGGCGGCGGTGCCGGTCTCCGGGGCGTCGCCGGACGGGGTGTCCAGCGGCGGCGCGTAATAGAGGTAGATCGCCCGGTTCTTGTCGAAGTCCGGGTCGATGCCGACGCCCTGGAGGCCTTCCTCGTCGTGCGAGTAGACCGGGAGCACGCCGGAGACCTTGGTGTTGCCGGCGCTGTCGGTGATCCGCAGCTCGCCGCTGCGCGAGGTGTGCAGGACGCTGCGGTCCGGGAGCACGGCCAGCGACATGGGTTCGCCGGTTTCGGCCGCGCCCTTGGCGAGGGTGACCTGCTGGAAGTCCTCACCCGCGGCCGCCGCGGCGTCGGTGGCCGCCGGCGAGGCCGGGCCCGACGCGGAGGCGCCGGGGGCGCCCAGGGCGAGGGTGGCTGCGGTGAGCAGGCCGCCGGTGAGCAGGGCGAGGGACTTGCGGAGTCGGGGCCGGATTCTGGTTCTGCTTCTGTGCACGAGTGTCCTCCGGAGAGTGCCGGTTGTACGGGCGGGTGGAGCCGAGCCGTTCCGCGCGGGGACTGCCGCGCAGGTCACCTGGGGCCTGATGGGGCTCCAGCGACGCGAGTCATTTCGTGTACACCACAGGGACGGTAGACCTGTTCGTCCGAGGCGGAAAGCCCTTGCACAGCAGTTGAGTTGAACTTTTTCCTGCTGCAGGACAAAGAGGGATGAGGGCAGCCGGGACCGCCCCGACGGCGGGCTTGCTGCCGTCGGGCCTTTCCCCTGCCCGAACCGGGGCTCTGCCCCGGGCCCTGCGGTCCTCAATCGCCGGACGGGCTGGCCAAGATGCCCTGAGACGCCGGGCAGGCTTGGGTTCTGCCGCCTGAGCGGGCCACCGGAGCCGAGGCCGGAAAGCCGGCCCTCCGGCGATCGAGGAGCTTGGATGCGGGGGCGGAGCCCCCGGGAACTGTCAGTCGCCGCCCCCGAACGCCGCGTCGAACGACGCCGCCGGCGGGTCGAAGTCGTACCTCTTCAGCGTGGCAAGCGCTTCCGGCGCACCCACCAGCCGGTCCATTCCGGCGTCCTCCCACTCCACCGAGATCGGCCCTTCGTAGCCGATCGACCGGAGCATCCGGAACACGTCCTCCCACGGCACATCACCGTGCCCGCCGGAGACGAAGTCCCAGCCGCGCCGTGGATCGCCCCACGGGAGGTGCGAGCCGAGGCGGCCGTTGCGCCCGTCGAGGCGTTTGCGCGCCTCCTTGCAGTCCACGTGGTAGATCCGGTCCCGGAAGTCGTAGAGGAAGCCGACCGGGTCGAGGTCCTGCCAGACGAAGTGGCTCGGGTCGAAGTTCAGCCCGAACGCGGCCCGGTGGTCGACGGCCTCCAGGGCGCGGTGCGTGGTCCAGTAGTCGTACGCGATCTCGCTGGGGTGCACCTCGTGGGCGAACCGGACGCCCTCCGCGTCGAACACGTCGAGGATCGGGTTCCAGCGTTCGGCGAAGTCCTCGTAGCCACGCTCGATCATCCGCGGTGGCACCGGCGGGAACATCGCCACCAGGTGCCAGATCGACGAGCCGGTGAAGCCGATGACGGTGCGGACCCCGAATGCCGCGGCCGCGCGGGCGGTGTTCTTGATCTCCTCGGCGGCCCTGCGCCGTACCCCTTCGGGCTCACCGTCGCCCCAGATCCTGGCGGGCAGGATGCCCTGGTGGCGTTCGTCGATCGGGTTGTCGCAGACGGCCTGGCCGACGAGGTGGTTGGAGATCGCCCAGCACTTCAGCCCGTACTTGTCGAGCAGCTGGTGCCGCCCGGCCAGATAGCCGGGGTCGTTGAGGGCCTTGTCGACCTCGAAGTGGTCGCCCCAGCAGGCGAGTTCGAGCCCGTCGTAGCCGAAGTCACGGGCGAGCCGGCAGACCTCCTCCAGCGGCAGGTCGGCCCACTGGCCGGTGAAGAGAGTGAAGGGACGGGGCATGCGCGGGACCTCCTAGAGCTGTACGGGGGTGTGGACGGAGTTCTTCTCGGCGCTCTCCTCCACGGCCGCGAGCACCCGCTGCACCTGGAGCCCGTCGGCGAACGACGGCACCGGGTCCGCCCCTTCGGCGATCGTCCGGACGAGGTCGCGGGCCTGATGGATGAAGGTGTGCTCGTAGCCGAGGGCATGGCCCGGCGGCCACCATGCCTCCAGGTACGGGTGTTCGGGCTCGGTGACGAGGATGCGGCGGAACCCGGCCGTGGCGGCCGGTTCGGTGTGATCGTGGAAGGACAGTTCGTTGAGCCGCTCCAGATCGAAGGCGAGCGAGCCGCGCTCCCCGTTGAGCTCCAGCCGCAGCGCGTTCTTGCGGCCCGCCGCCATCCGGGTCGCCTCGAACGACGCCAGCGCTCCGGAGGCGAGCCTGCCGGTGAACACGGCCGCGTCGTCGACGGTGACCGCCCCTCGGGCCTCGCTGCTCGCGACGCCCGAGAGTCCCGCCGACGCTCCGGCGAGCAGGGGGCGCTCCCGTACGAACGTCTCGGACACCGCCGACACCCCCACCAGGAGCTCCCCCGCCAGATACTGGGCGAGGTCGATGATGTGCGCCCCCAGGTCGCCGAGCGCACCGGATCCGGCGTGTTCGCGCTCGAGCCGCCAGGTGAGGGGCGAGTCGGGGTCGACCAGCCAGTCCTGGAGATAGGTGGCGCGTACGTGCCGCAGGGCGCCGAGCCTGCCGTCGGCGATCAGCCTCCGTGCGTACGCGATCGCCGGCACCTTGCGGTAGTTGAAACCGACCATTGCCACCTGGCCGCGGGCCCTGGCCCGTTCCGCGGCCTCGGTCATGGCCTCCGCCTCGGCGACCGTGTTGGCGAGCGGCTTCTCGCACAGCACGTGTTTGCCGGCCTCCAGGGCGGCGATGGCGATCTCCGCATGGCTGTCGCCGGGCGTGCAGATGTCGACGAGCTGGACGTCGTCCCGGGCGATCAGGGCGCGCCAGTCGGTCTCCGCAGCCGCCCAGCCGTGACGTTCGGCGGCGGCGGTGACCGCCGTACGGTCGCGTCCGCAGATCGCGGCGAGAGCCGGCCTCATCGGCAGGTCGAAGACGTGTCCCGCGGTGCGCCACCCCTGGGAGTGGGCGGCGCCCATGAACGCGTATCCGACCATGCCGACCCCGAGCGTCGCCGCCGGCTCTGTCGACGGCGGCGCTTCGGCTTCCTGCTCCGTCTCTTCCCTACGGGCCATACGGGCTTCCTCCTCGTCGGTCGTTCGGTGGGGGCGGCAGGAGGGTCAGCACCCTCCTGGACTGCGGATCAGCTGAAGCCCGTCGGCAGGTACTGGTCGATGTTGTCCTTGGTGACGACGGCGGAGTAGAGCGTGAGGCTGGTCGGGATCTCCAGTTCGGAGAGGCCGCCGATGCCCTTGCCCTGACCGAGTGCGCGCGCCAGGTCGATGGCGGACGCGGCCATCGTCGGCGGGTAGAGGACGGTGGCCTTCAGGACGCTGTTGTCGGCCTTGATGGCGTCCATGGCGGACTTGGCGCCCGCGCCGCCGACCATCAGGAACTCGTCCCGGCCGGCCTGCTGGATGGCACGCAGCGCGCCGACACCCTGGTCGTCGTCGTGGTTCCACAGGGCGTCGAACTGCTTCTGTGCCTGCAGGAGTTGGGCCATCTTCGCCTGGCCTGTCTCGACGGTGAACTCGGCGGCCTGCCGGGCGACCAGCTTGACGTTGGGGTAGTTCTTGAGAGCGTCGGCGAAGCCCTGGCTGCGCTGCTTGGTGAGCTCCAGGTTGTCGATGCCCGCGAGCTCGACGACCTTGGCGTTCTGCTTGTCCTTGAGCTGTTCGCCGATGTACGTACCGGCGTTGAGGCCCATGCCGTAGTTGTCGCCGCCGACCCAGCAGCGGTAGGCCTGCGGCGAGGCGAAGATGCGGTCCAGGTTGATGACGGGGATGCCCGCCTTCATCGCTTCCAGGCCGACCTGGGTGAGCGCCTTGCCGTCGGCCGGGAGGATGACGAGGACGTCGACCTTCTTGTTGATGAGGGTCTTGACCTGGCCGATCTGGGCGGCGGTGTCGTTGGAGCCCTCGGTGATCTCCAGGGTCACCTCGGAGTACTTCTCCGCCTGCGACTTGGCGTTCTCATTGATGGCGTTGAGCCACCCGTGGTCGGCCTGCGGACCGGCGAAGCCGATGGTGACGGGCTTGCCGGGCTTGTTGTCGGCGGCCGGCTGATCGGTCTGCGAGGTCTGCGGCTTCTTGGGCTCATTGCTGGTGCAGGCGGTGAGGAGGGCGCCCGCGGAGACGGCTGCGGTGCCGAAGAGCAGTCCTCTGCGGCTGGTTTCTGGCATGGCTGTGGAACCCTTCATCCGGTGCGTCGGTGGCATGCGGAACTGTGGGTGGGGCGGGATATGGGGTGAGGTGGGACGGGAGTGGGGAGAGCCGGGGCTCAGGTCTCCCCGTGGGCCGAGGTTCGGCGCTGGACCAGGACGGCGGCGACGATGATCGCGCCCTTGGCGATCTGCTGGACATCGCTCTGCAGATTGTTGAGAGCGAAGATGTTGGTGATGGTGGTGAAGACGAGGACGCCGAGGACGGATCCGACGATCGTGCCGCGTCCGCCGCTGAGCAGGGTGCCGCCGATGATCGCGGCGGCGATGGCGTCGAGCTCGTACAGGTTGCCGTTGGTGTTCTGTCCCGAGCCGGACAGGATGATCAGCATGAAGGCGGCGATGCCGCAGCACAGCCCGGAGAGCAGATACAGATAGAGCCGCTGGCGCCGTACATCGATCCCGGCGAGCCGGGCCGCTTCCGCGTTGCCGCCGACCGCGACCGTGCGGCGACCGAACGTCGTGCGATTCAGCACCAGCCAGCCGATGACGGTGACCGCGGCGAACGCCATCACCAGGGGCGGTATGCCGAGGACGTACGAGTCGGGCAGGCCCAGGTCCAGGACCGACTGGACGGTGACGATCTGCGTCTTGCCGTCGGTGAGCTGCAGGGCGAGGCCGCGGGCCGAGGCGAGCATGGCCAGCGTCGCGATGAACGGCACGATCCTCCCGTACGCGATCAGCAGCCCGTTGACGAGTCCGGCGCCGAGTCCGACGAGCACGGCAGTGAAGAGGATGCCTGCGAAGCCGTACTCCTGGGTGGCGAGCGTGGTCGCCCAGACCGAGGCGAGCGCGACCATGGCACCGACCGACAGATCGATGCCGCCGCTGGTGATGACGAACGTCATACCGACGGTGACGACGCCGATGACGGACGACTGGGTCAGGATCAGCTGCAGGTTCCCGGTGTCCAGGAAGGCGTCGGGCTCGGTGAATCCGCCGACGGCGATCAGTACGGCGAGGACGCCGAGCAGCGACAGGTTACGGACGTCCGCGCGCACCCCGAGAGCGCGCAGTCCGCCGCCCTTCGAGGGCGGCACCGAGGCCGGGGCGGGCGGGACCGCCTTGTCCGGCCCACCGTGCTGCGCCGAGGAGACGGGCTGTGTCATGACGTCGGGCTCCCTTCCATCACGAGGTCGAGTACGCGGTGCTCGTCGAGCTCCCGGGCGTCCGCCGTATGCACGACGCGGCCCTCGCGGAGCACCAGCACCCGGTCGGCGAGGCCCAGCACTTCGGGCACTTCGCTGGAGACCAGCAGGACGGCGAGGCCTTCGTCGGCCAGCCGGCGGATCACGGCGTAGAGCTCGGCGCGGGCGCCGACGTCGACGCCGCGGGTCGGTTCGTCGAGCAGCAGCACCCGGCAGCCGCGCAGCAGCCAGCGGGCCAGGACGGCCTTCTGCTGGTTGCCGCCGGAGAGAGTACGGACGGGGGTGTCCGGGTTGTCGGGGCGCAGCGACAGTTCACGGGTGGCGGTGCGGGCCGCCCGGCGCTCGGCCCCGCGGTCGAGCCAACCTGCCCTGGAGAAGCGGGACATGGAGGACACGGAGACATTGCGGGTGACGGATTCGAGCATCAGCAGGGCCTGCGCCTTGCGTTCCTCGGGGGCGAGCCCGATGCCCGCCGCGACGGCGGCGCGGACGCTGCCGGGGCGCAGCGGCCGCCCGCCGACCAGGACCCGGCCCGCGCTCGGCCTGCGGGCGCCGTAGATCGTCTCCAGGATCTCGGAGCGCCCGGAGCCGACCAGGCCGGCGAGGCCGACGATCTCGCCGGGCCGCAGCGCGAGGTCGAGCGGTGCGAACTCCCCTTCCCTGGCGAGCCCTTCGACGGTGAGTACGGGATCCTGCCGGGCGGCCTCCGTGACCTCCGCGGAGGCCTCGGGGCGCTGCGGGAAGACGTACTCGACGTTGCGGCCGGTCATCATGGCGACGATGTCCCGTGTCGGGGTGGACTTGGCGGGCAGACCGACCGCGACGGCCCGCCCGTCCTTCAGCACGGTCACCCGGTCGCCGATCCGGCGGATCTCCTCCAGCCGGTGGGAGATGTAGACGACGGCGACACCGTCGGCGGTGAGTGAGGCGACGATACGGAAGAGGTTGTCGACCTCGTCGGGGTCGAGGGCGGCTGACGGCTCGTCCATCACGATGAGCCGTACGTCGTGGGAGAGCGCCCGTGCCATGGAGACGATCTGCTGCTGGGCCGCGGAGAGCGCGCCGACCGGGCGGGCGGGATCGATCTCGGGGTGGCCGAGGCGCTTCAGCAGTGCGGCGGCCGCGGTCCGGCCCTCGCGGGTGCGGACGATGAAGCGGGCGGTGGTGGGTTCATGGCCGAGGAAGATGTTCTCGGCGACCGAGAGGCCCTCGACCAGGTCGAGTTCCTGGTAGATGGTGGCGATGCCGAGGCGCATGGCGGCGATCGGCGACTTCAGTGCGACGGGTGCGCCGCGCCAGGCGATCTCGCCGTCGTCGGGCTGGTGGGCTCCGGCGAGCACCTTGATGAGGGTCGACTTGCCGGCGCCGTTCTGCCCGAGCAGACAATGGACCTCACCGGCCTGGACCTCCAGGTCCACGCCGTCGAGAGCGCGCACACCGGGGAAAGACTTGGTGATGCCGGACATGGTGAGCAGGGGTGGTTCTGGTGCCATGACAAATCCCCTCGGCGAAACGGGCCCCTGCTCGAGCGAAGCCGAGAGCTTGGGGAAGGGCCGGTGAGCGGGCAGGGCTGTACCAGGTGCGGGTGGTGCTCAGTTGCCGTTCAATCGCTGGTGCCGTACGGCCGGCCGAGGATCAGGCCGGTGAGAACAGGTGGTCGCTGATGAGCCGGGCGGCGCCGATGACTCCGGCGGTCGGTCCCAACTCGCCCAGCACGATGGGAAGATTTCCGGTGGCCAGCGGCAGGGACTGCCGGTAGACCTGGGTCCGGACGCTGGCGAGGAGCGTGTGGCCGAGGCCGGTCACGCCGCCCCCGATCACCACCAGTCCGGGGTTGAAGAAGCTGACGAGTCCGGCGATGACCTGGCCGACCCGGTTGCCGCCCTCGCGGATCAGGTCGAGTGAGGTCGCGTCACCTGCCGCCGCCGAGGCGGCCACATCGGCGGCGGTGAGCCGGCCGGCCGACTCCAGCCGGGCCGCGAGTTCCTGCGACTGGCCCGTGCGCGCCGCGTCCTCGGCGTCGCGGGCCAGCGCCGCACCGCTGAAGTGGGCCTCCAGACAACCCCGGTTGCCGCAGGCGCATGCACGCCCGTCGGGTTCGACCTGGATATGCCCGATGTCGCCCGCACTGCCCGTCGTGCCGCGGTACACGTCGCCGCCGACGACGATGCCGCAGCCGATGCCGGTACCGATCTTGACGCAGAGGAAGTCCCCCACGGAGCGTGCGACGCCTGCGTGCTGCTCCCCCATCGCCATCAGGTTCACATCGTTGTCGACCATGACGGGGCAGCCCAGTTCCTGGCTGAGCGCCTCGCGGACCGGGAAACCGTCCCAGCCGGGCATGATCGGGGGTGCGACCGGTACGCCTTCGGGGAAGCGGACCGGTCCGGGTACGCCGATGCCGGCGCCGTCGAAGCCTTCCGCGAGCCCGGAGGCCCGGAGCTTGGCCGCCATGGACAGCACCTGCTCGAAGACGGCGACGGGTCCTTCGCGCACGTCCATGGGGTGGTTGAGGTGACCCAGGACCTCCAGCTCCGCGTTGGTGACCGCCACGTCGATCGATGTGGCGCCGATGTCGACGCCGAGGAAGCGCAGTGCGGGAGCGAGCCGGATGTTGTGCGAGCGACGCCCGCCGCGGGAGGCGGCGAGTCCGTCGGCCACGACAAGTCCGGTCTCCAGCAGCCGGTCCACCTCGACGGCGAGCTTGGAGCGGGAGAGATCGATCTGATCCCCCAGCTGTGCCCGTGAGTTGGGCCCGTCGTCGCGCAACAGCCGGAGCAGTCGCGCCTGATGCGCATTCGCGGGTCGTGCCGTCATACGTCTCACGCGCCCCTCCCCGCCACATCGGCTCATCCGTCGGGCTTTCGAGTGGAACGTAGCAGCGGTTGCCGGGAGTGGGAAGAAGTTGCGCAGGAATCCGCTACAACTTTCTCCACACCGAGGACAAAGCTGGTTGCCTTGTCAGGGGCCCGCTTCGGCACGGGTGCCTTCAGTGCACCGCGGCACGACGCGGCGGGGGAGTCAGCGGCGCCGGAACGGACCCTCCGGAGCCGCGCACACCGTGACCGCACATCGAATTGACCGCGCGTCGATCTCGCCGGCTTCGCGACGACTCCCTTCCCTACGGGCGAGCCGGGGCGGCCTCACCGTCTCGCGATACCGCCCACGCCGCCCTCAGCTCCCGGCCGCGGATCGCGGCCGCACTCAGTCGCGGGGCCAGGGACGGCCGTCGAGGCGCTCGATGTCGCGGTTGAGGCGCCCGAGGCAGTGCGCGAGCTGGGCCGCCTCCTCGGGCGTCCAGTCGGCCAGCACATGGGACAGGCCGTTCACGTTCTTGGCCCGGTCGTTGTCCAGGCGGCGCTTGCCTTCGGCGCTGATGGCGAACTTGCGGGCGATACCGCCCTCGGGGTCGGGGATGCGCTCGACGACACCGGCTCGCAGCATGGCGGCGGTCTGGCGGTTGAGGGTGGAGGTGTCCAGGCCGAAGGCGTCGCTGAGCTGACTGATGGACAACGGACCCTCGGCCTGGATGCGACTGAGGAGGATGTAGGCACTGCGGTCGAGTCGCCCGCTGCCCCGGTACGTGAGCAGATGCATGTACCGACTGAGAAGCATGGTCTCGAACTCGATCTGGTCAAGGGGCATGTCCACGCAGGGTTTCCTTCGGCCGCGGGCTTGCCTTCCTTTCAGGAAGGTCACCTTCCAGTAGATATATCACGAATTGCATGCATGATGCATGTGAAGTGCATGAAGCACATCAAGTGTAGGGTGCACATCGACTGCATGGTGCATCTCGCCATGGCCCCGAAAAGCAAGAGGGAGTACCCGTGGACAGTCCCCAGCCCGCAGCACGCTCAGGCGGTGTTGTCGGCATCCTCGCCTTCGCGGGCATCGTGGCCGCGATCACGCAGACCCTGGTGGTGCCGCTGATCGCGGAACTGCCGAAGCTGCTCGACACCTCCGCATCGAACGCCTCATGGGTGATCACCGCCACGCTGCTGGCCGCCGCCGTGTCGACGCCCGTCGCCGGGCGCCTCGGCGACATGTACGGCAAGCGACGCATGCTGCTGACCTCCCTGATTCCGCTGATCGCGGGCTCGGTGGTCTGCGCCCTGTCGTCCTCCGTCGTCCCGATGATCGCCGGTCGTGGTCTGCAGGGCCTGGGCATGGGCGTGGTACCTCTGGGCATCAGCCTCCTGCGCGACGTGGTGCCGGCCGAGAAGCTCGGCTCGTCCATCGCGATCATGAGTGCATCCATGGGGGTGGGCGGCGCGCTCGGCCTGCCCTTCGCCGCCGCGATCGCGGAGAACTCCAGTTGGCGGGTGCTGTTCTGGGTCGTCGCGGCCCTGGCCCTGGCCGTCGGCACGCTGATCTGGATCTTCGTGCCCGGGGACCGCGAGAACAAGGCCTCGGGCGGCTTCGACCTGCCCGGTGCCATCGGCCTGGGCAGCGCGCTGATCTGCCTGCTGCTCGCCGTCTCCAAGGGCGCCGACTGGGGCTGGGGCAGCGGCACCACACTCGGCCTGTTCGCCGCCGCTGTCATCGTGCTGCTGGTCTGGGGCTGGTGGGAGCTGCGCATCAGCGATCCGCTGGTCGACCTGCGGGTGACCGCCCGCCCGCAGGTACTGATGACCAACGCGGCCTCGATCCTGGTCGGGTTCGCGATGTACGCCCAGTCCCTGGTCGTGCCCCAGCTGCTGCAGCTGCCCGAGGCCACCGGCTACGGCCTGGGCCAGTCGATGCTCGCCATGGGCCTGTGGATGGCGCCGGCGGGCCTGATGATGATGGTCATGTCGCCGATCGGCGCCAAGCTCTCTGCCGCCAAGGGCCCCAAGGTCACCCTGGCCGTGGGAAGCCTGATCATCGGCGTCGGCTACGGCATCTCCCTGCCGATCATCAGCTCCGGCTCCACCTGGAGCCTGCTGGCCGTGACCATCGTCTGCAACACGGGCGTCGGCTTCGCCTACGGAGCGATGCCGGCCCTCATCATGGGTGCGGTCCCGCAGTCGGAGACCGCCTCCGCCAACAGTTTCAACACTCTGATGCGTTCGATCGGCAGCTCGGTCTCGGCCGCCGTGATCGGTGTGGTCCTGGCCCAGCTGACCACCGACTTCGGCGGTTACGCCCTGCCTTCCGAGGACGGCTTCCGCATCGCCATGCTGATCGGCTGCGGCGTGGGTCTCGCGGCTGCGGTCGTTGCTTCCCTCATTCCCGTGAGGGCGGCGGCACGGCCGGGGGCCACCGTTCCCCAGCACACGGCCTCCGAGGTGACCGAGGCCGAAGTCAAGGCCTGACCGGCCGCCCACCACCCGAGCGAGGTTGTCCTGTCCCGTCACGGGGCAGGACAACCTGCTGTTGCGTGGTGTCGGGCTGAGCGCCCCTCAGCTCGTCTAGCCCTGTTCGCGCTGGTGGTACGTCTTGCGCGTGTGCTCCGTGTGCGTCCGCATGATCTCCGTGGCCCGCTGTTCGTCCCGCGAGGAGATCGCCGCAATCAGTGCGCGGTGCTCGATCCAGGACTGGGTGCCGCGCTGGCGGGCCACCGGGGTGTAGTACCAGCGGACCCGGCGGTCCACCTGTCCGGCGAGTTCGGCGAGGACGACATTGCCCGCCAGTTCCATGACCTTGGCGTGGAACGCGGCATTGGTGGCAACGGCGAGATCCACATCGTCGTCGGCGACGGCCTGCTCACCCTTGGCGCAGAGCTCTTCGAGCGCGGCGATGCCGGCCGTGCCCGAGTTGGCCGCGGCCAGCCGGGCGGCCTCGGCCTCCAGGAGCGTACGGACCGACAGCAACTGGTCCGCTTCCTCCTCGGTGGGTTCATGGACGAACGCACCTTGCGCGGGCCGCAGATCGACCCAGCCCTCGGTGTTCAGCCGCTGCAACGCCTCGCGCACCGGCTGTCGCGACACGCCGAGGTGTCCCGCGAGTTCGCTCTCGACCAGATGCTGGCCGGGGCGGAGCGCACGCGTGGTGATCAGTTCGAGCAGCGCCTCATAGACACGCTCGCGCAGCGGACCGGGCCGTTCCAGCTTCGGCACAGCCCCTTGCGGCAGTCCTGTGGACAACATCGCGGTCCCCCTCCGGGCGACGAGCAATTGCTTATCGTCTACAGTCTACCGAGCACAATGGGGGTCAGGGACAGCGGATCACCTGACCTGCGTACGAAAGATTTCCGCCGAACCCGAAAAGCAGCGCCGGGGCACCGCTCTCGACCTCACCCCGTTCGACCAGTTTCGACAGCGCCATGGGGATGGAAGCGGCGGATGTATTGCCCGAATCCACTACATCGCGGGCGATGACGGCGTTGACCGCACCGATCTTCCGGGCGACCGGCTCGATGATCCGCAAATTGGCCTGATGCAGTACCACCGCAGCGAGATCCTCGGGGGCGACCCCGGCCCTTTCGCACACCTTGCGCGCGATGGGCGGCAGTTGAGTGGTGGCCCAGCGGTAGACGGACTGCCCCTCCTGGGCAAAGCGCGGCGGCGTCCCCTCGATCCGCACCGCACGCCCCATCTCCGGCACCGAACCCCACAGCACGGGGCCGATTCCGGGCGCGGCGTCCGCATCGCCCCGCGGATCCGCGACCACGACCGCGGCGCCCGCGCCGTCGCCGAGCAGGACGCAGGTGGAGCGGTCGGTCCAGTCGGCGATGTCGGCCATCTTGTCGGCACCGATCACCAGCGCACGGGTCGCGGCGCCCGCCCGGACGGCGTGATCCGCGGTGGCGAGGGCGTGGGTGAAGCCGGAGCAGACCACATTGATGTCCATCACGGCCGGGGAACCCATGCCGAGCCGGGCGGCGACCCGCGCCGACATGCTCGGCGACCGGTCCATGGCGGTGGAGGTCGCGACGAGGACCAGATCGATGTCCGTGGGGAGCAGACCGGCCGCGGCGAGCGCCTTGGCCGCCGCGTGGGCGGCCATCTCGTCCACCGGCTCGTCAGGGCCTCCCACATGGCGAGTCTTGATCCCGACGCGACTGGTGATCCACTCGTCGCTGGTGTCGACCATGGCCGCCAGGTCGTCGTTGGTGAGCACCTTGGCGGGCTGATAGTGGCCGAGCGCCACGACACGTGAGCCGGTCATGTAGAGGTTCCCCTCGCTACGTATGGCAGGAACTATCCAGTCTTGGTGGCTACCGCCCGGTACGGGTGCACGTGATCCCACAGGATTACCGGCCGAGGCTTGGAGGCTTGACAACACCCTTGACGCCTTTGAACGCATACTGTAGACAATATTCGGTCGACTTGACATCGTCTCCTGTTCCCGCGCTCGGTCCTTCACCGAACGGAGAGCCCCCGTGAAAGTCGCAGTTGTCGGTGCCGGTGCGAACGAGCGGCTGACACACCCCCCTCGTACGCGAGGCCGGAGGCACGCTGCCGTCCGCGCCACCCACTGCGGCGTGGGAGGCGATCTCACACTCCATGTGCAGCACAATGAAATCGTCGAGGTCACCTCACCGCACGACAACCCGGTGACCCACGGCAACCTCTGCATCAAGGGCCGTTTCGGCTTCCAACACGTACAGAATCGGGTTTAACCGCCATGGGACGGGTCACCGAGCGCCGCCGCACCATTCGCATCAGGGACGGGGTGGTCTCCGCCCGCCCCGACACACTTGTCGCCGAGGAGCCTCTGGAGATCCGGCTGAACGGCAGGCCGCTGGCGATCACGATGCGTACGCCGGGCGACGACTTCGCACTGGCCGCGGGCTTCCTCGTCAGCGAGGGCGTGATCGGTGACGGCTCCGAGGTGCAGTCGATCGTGTACTGCGCGGGGGCGACGGCCGACGGCGTGAACACGTACAACGTGGTGGACGTGAAGCTCGCGCCCGGCGTGCAGGTCCCCGACATCACGTTGGAGCGCAACGTCTACACGACGTCGTCCTGCGGGCTGTGCGGCAAGGCGAGCCTCGACGCGGTCCGCACCACGACCCGGCACCCGATCGCCGACACTCCCCCGGTCCGGGTCGAGCCCGCGCTGCTCTCGGCCCTTCCCGACCGGCTGCGCGAGGCGCAGCGGGTCTTCGACCGGACCGGAGGTCTGCACGCGGCGGCGCTGTTCTCCGAGACGGGGGAACTCCTCGACATCCGGGAGGACGTCGGCCGGCACAACGCGGTCGACAAGCTCGTCGGCCGGGCCCTGACCGACCACCGGCTGCCGCTGTCCCGGGCGATTCTGCTGGTGTCGGGGCGGGCCTCGTTCGAGCTGGCCCAGAAGGCGGTGATGGCCGGCATCCCGATGCTCGCCGCGGTCTCGGCGCCGTCGTCGCTCGCCGTCGATCTGGCGGCCGAGACCGGACTGACCCTGGTCGGCTTTCTGCGGGGTCCGTCCATGAACGTGTACGCGGGTGACCACCGCATCGCCCTGGAGGCGACGGTCGGCCAGGGCTGAGCGGCCCGGCCCGCAACACGGGTCAGGGACCCGGCCGGCGGGGAGCGCCCCCTGCGCCGGCCGGTCCCGCCCCGTGAGTACGTCATCGGCCCGTTCGGGGGCGACGGAATGAGCCGTCGGGCCACGCCACCGGTCAGCGGCTCACGCCGCGGGCGAGCCGGTCAGCCCACCGCGACCGGCTCCTCCGCCGCCGCACCGCTCGCCGGATTCCCTGACCGCTCCCGGCGCCCCTGCTGCGGGTCGCGCGGGTCGAGCCTCTCGAGCGGGTCGCGCGAGCGACGCTTCGCGATCACCGCGCACACCATCAGCTGCATCTGGTGGAAAAGCATCAGCGGCAGCACGGCCAGGCTCGCGTGTGCTCCGAAGAGCACGCTCGCCATCGGCAGCCCCGAGGCCAGGCTCTTCTTCGAACCGGCGAACTGGATGGCGATCCGGTCGCCCCGGTCGAAGCCGAGCCGCTTCGCCCCGTGCCAGGTCAGTGCGAGCATCAGTGCGAGCAGCACCGCTTCGGCGGCGAGCAACGCACCGAGCCGGGCCGGGGTGACCTGGTGCCAGATTCCGGCGACCATGCCCTCGCTGAACGCGGTGTAGACGACCAGCAGGATCGAGCCCCGGTCGACATAGCCGAGCACCTTCTTGTGGCGGGTGATGAACCCCCCGATCCAGCGGCGCAGCAACTGCCCGGCGACGAACGGCAGCAGCAGTTGGACCCCGATCTTCAGCAGCGCGTCCCCGGAGAATCCGCCACCGCTGTTGCCGAGCAGCCCGGCAGCGAGCAGCGGGGTGAGGAAGATCCCGGCTAGCGAGGAGAAGGAGCCCGCGCAGATCGCCGCCGGCACGTTGCCGCGGGCGATCGAGGTGAACGCGATCGACGACTGGATGGTCGACGGGACGAGGCAGAGGAAGAGGAAGCCGCTGTAGAGCTGGGGCGTCAGGACGTACGGAACCAGGCTCTCGCCCGCCAGACCCAGCAGCGGGAACGCGACGAACGTGCAGATCAGGACGGTGAGATGGAGCCGCCAGTGCTTGAGTCCGTCGAGCGCCTCGGCGGTCGAGAGGCGGGCGCCGTACAGGAAGAAGAGAAGGGCGACCGCTCCGGTCGACGCGCCGCCCGCCACGTCCGCGGCGGCCCCCGACGCGGGGAGCAGCGCCGCAACCGCGACGGTGCCGATCAGCGCCAGGATGTACGGGTCGATCGGCAACCAGGACGGCAGCTTCAAGGTGCGGCGGCTCATGTGCTCCACGTGTTCTCTCGTTCAGGTCGTGCCCTCTCCATCTTGCTCTTGATCACCGCGATCGGGAATCCCGCATACCGCTCTCACTGTCATCATGTTCCGCGATAACCTGGCACTATGTACGACCCTGCACAGCTCCGTACCTTTCTCGCCGTCGCCCAGACGCTGAGTTTCACCCAGGCCGCCCGTCGGCTCGGCGTACGGCAGTCCACGGTGAGCCAGCATGTGCGGCGGCTCGAGGACGCGACGGGACGGCAGCTGTTCACCCGGGACACGCACCGGGTCGATCTCACCGGGGACGGCGAGGCGATGCTCGGCTTCGCCCGGACGATCCTGCAGGCCCATGAGCGGGCAGCGGCGTTCTTCACCGGGACCCGGCTGCGCGGCCGGCTGCGGTTCGGGGCCTCCGAGGACTTCGTACTGACCCGGCTGCCGGAGATCCTGGAGTCGTTCCGCCGTGACCACCCGGAGGTCGAGCTGGAGCTGACCGTGGAGCTCTCCGGGACGCTGCACCGGCAGCTGGCGGCGGGCCGGCTCGATCTGGTCCTCGCCAAGCGGCGGACCGGTGACACGCACGGTGAGCTGGTCTGGCAGGACGCGCTGACCTGGATCGGCGCACCGCACGTGCGGATCGATCCGGACCGTCCGGTGCCGCTGGTCCTCTTTCCGCCGCCGGGCATCACCCGGGCCCGCGCCCTGGAGGTGCTGGAGGAGCACGGCCGGTCGTGGCGGGTCGCCTGTACGAGTACGAGCCTGAGCGGACTGATCGCGGCGGCCCATGCCGGGCTGGGCGTGATGGCGCACACGCGCGGCCTCATCCCACCGGGACTGACCCCGGTGCCGGCCAGGGCGGGGCTGCCGGAGCTCGGCGATGTGGATTTCGTCCTGCTGCACGGCCGCCGCCGGGACGCGGCGCAGGAGGCGGCGGACGCGCTCGCGGCGGCGATCCTGGCGGGAGGCGACCGGCTGATCCGCTCCGTCGGCGGGATCAACGCGATCGGCGGCCGGGAGGGCGCGTGACCGAGGCGTACAGATTCGGTGGAGATTCCGGCGCAAGCTACTTACTCCTCCGTCAGATGTGCGCCCGAGCCCTGCCCATGTGGCCGGATATTTGTGGCTGACCTGTACAGATGCCACGCTTTCCAGAGCCTCCGGGCCCTCCCGTCGCGCCGCCCGATCAGGTAGCGTCACGGCGCTGTGCGGAGCGCCACAAGGAGCAGTTCATTGCGCGAGTTCACGGTCCCACCCATGGCGGCCGCGCCCCACGTCGGCGGTCTGGCTGATGTCGTCTTCGACTACCCGGAGGAGGACCCGCATCGGATTGCGTTCGGCCGGAAGGACGCGAGCGGACACTGGCGTGACATCACCGCCGCGACATTCCGTGACGAGGTGCTGGCCCTCGCCAAGGGGCTGATCGCCCACGGCGTCCGGTTCGGCGACCGGGTCGCCCTGATGTCCCGTACCCGGTACGAGTGGACGCTCTTCGATTTCGCGCTGTGGACGGTCGGTGCCCAGTCGGTGCCGATCTACCCGACGTCCTCGGCCGAGCAGGTCTTCTGGATGCTGCACGACGCCGATGTGTCCGCCATCGTGGTCGAGCACGAGGATCACGCGATGACGATCGCTTCGGTGATCGACCGGCTGCCCGGGCTGAGACGGCTGTGGCAGCTGGACTCCGACGCGGTGACCGAGCTCGTCGACGCGGGCACCCATGTCGAGGACGAGGTGGTGCACCGGCACCGGCGGGCGGTGACGCCCGAGTCCGTGGCGACCATCATCTACACGTCCGGTACGACGGGCCGGCCCAAGGGCTGTGTGATCACCCACGCCAACTTCATGTTCGAGACGGACACCATGGCCGCCCGGTGGGAGTCGGTCTTCCACTCCAAGCCGGGCGACGAGGCCGCCACGCTCCTCTTCCTGCCACTGGCGCATGTCTTCGGCCGGATGGTCGAGGTCACGGCGATCCGCGGCCGGGTGAAGCTGGGCCATCAGCCGGAGCTGTCGGCGAAGGCGCTGATGCCGGACCTGGTGACGTTCCGGCCGACGTTCATCCTGGCGGTCCCGTACATCTTCGAGAAGGTCTTCAACGGCGCCCGGCGCAAGGCCGAGGCGGAGGGCAAGCTCGGGCCGTTCGACAAGGCCTTCGACGTCGCGGTGAGGTACGCGGACGCGATGGAGCACAAGGCGTTCGGAACCGGCCCCGGGCCGTCGCCGGGGCTGCGGATGCAGCACCAGTTCTTCGACAAGGTCGTGTTCAAGAAGGTCCGCGACGCGATGGGCGGCCGGGTGCGGCACGCCATGTCGGGCGGCTCCGGGATGGAGCGGCAGCTCGGCCTGTTCTTCGAGGGCGCCGGCATCACGGTGTACGAGGGGTACGGACTGACCGAGTCGACTGCGGCGGCCACCGCCAATCCGCCGGAGCGCACCCGGTACGGCACGGTCGGGCAGCCGATCCCCGGCACCACCGTGCACATCGCCGACGACGGCGAGATATGGGTGTACGGACGCAATGTCTTCGGCGGCTACCTGGGCGACCCGAAGGCCACCGACGCGGTGCTGTACGACGGTTGGCTGGCCACCGGCGACCTGGGTGCACTCGACGAGGACGGCTATCTGACCATCACCGGGCGGAAGAAGGAGATCCTGGTGACGTCGGGCGGCAAGAGTGTGTCGCCGGCCGGTCTGGAGGAGCGGGTGCGGGCGCATCCGCTGGTCGCGCAGTGCATCGTGGTCGGCAACGACCGGCCGTACATCGCGGCGCTGGTGACCGTGGACCAGGAGTCCGTGGACCACTGGCTCTCCATGCAGGGGCGGCCACCGATGAGGGCGGCGGACCTGGTGCGTGACCCGGATCTGGAGATGGAGGTCCGGCGGGCGGTGGTGGCGGCCAACACGGCGGTGTCGCAGGCCGAGTCGATCCGTACGTTCCGGATACTGGCGCATCAGTTCACCGAGGAGCACGGTCTGCTGACCCCGTCCCTCAAGCTGAAACGGAAGGCGATCGAGACGGCGTACGCCGCCGAGGTGGACGCGCTGTACCGGTGAGGCGTGCCCGGGGCCGCCGACCTGAAATGCCCCTCGCCGGGAATGCTTCAGGGCCGTTGATCGTTGACCCAGGGAATACCGAACCGACGACGTAAGGATCGACCGCTCGTGAGCCAGGTCCCCTCCATCACCCTCAACAATGGCGTCGAGATGCCGCAGCTCGGTTTCGGTGTCTGGCAGGTGCCGGACACCGAAGCGACGAAGGCGGTCACGACGGCCATCGAGTCCGGGTACCGGAGCATCGACACCGCCGCGATCTACGAGAACGAGCAGGGCACGGGCAAGGCCATCGCCGACTCCGGTGTCGCCCGGGAAGAGCTGTTCGTCACCACGAAGCTGTGGAACAGCCAGCAGGGCTACGACACCACCCTGCGTGCGTTCGACGCCTCGCTCGACAAGCTGGGTCTCGACTATGTCGACCTGTACCTGATCCACTGGCCGGTGCCGGCCAAGGACGCGTACATCGACACGTACAAGGCCTTCGAGAAGATCTACGCCGACGGCCGCGCGAAGGCCATCGGTGTCTCGAACTTCCTGCCCGAGCACCTGGAGCGCCTGCTCGGTGAGACCTCCGTGGTCCCCGTGATCAACCAGATCGAGCTGCACCCGCAGCTCCAGCAGGCCGAGTCCCGCGCCTTCCACGCCAAGCACGACATCGCGACCGAGGCCTGGTCGCCGCTTGGTCAGGGCAAGGGCCTCCTGGAGGTCCCGACGGTCGTCGCGATCGCCCAGAAGCACGGTCGCACGCCCGCGCAGGTGGTGCTCCGCTGGCACATCCAGACGGGCAACGTGGTGATCCCGAAGTCCGTGACGCCGTCGCGGATCGCGGAGAACCTCGATGTGTTCGGCTTCGAGCTGGACGCCGACGACCTCGCCGCGTTCGCCGCGCTGGACGAGGGCAAGCGCCTCGGTCCGAACCCCGGCGAGTTCAACCTCGGCGCCTGAGCCCCACCGCTCCACGACCGAATCACACGGAACCGCCGCCCGGTCTCGAGCCGGGCGGCGTCCGTATGCCCGAACCTGGAGGACCGCGCCATGAGCGGGGAGACCGCACCCGTCGTCGAACCGGGCCTGTACCGGCTGCGCAATGTGGGCAGTGGGCTGCTGCTGGAGGTGTACGGCTCCGCCAAGGGCAGCGGCGCCAATGTGCAACAGGGCAGCGAGAAGCGGGACGGGGTGGGCGCCCAGCACTGGCAGCTCTCACCGGTGCACGAAGGTGCCGCCCTCCACCATCTGACCAACGCGCACAGCGGCAAACGACTGGACGTCGCCAACGCGTCCACGGAGAACGGCGCCAATGTCCAGCAGTGGAAGGCCAACAACTACGGCGCCCAGGAATGGCTGGTCGAACAGCACCTGGATGCGCCGG
The DNA here is from genome assembly GCF_036248255.1 of Streptomyces sp. NBC_01717. NCBI lineage: Bacteria > Bacillati > Actinomycetota > Actinomycetes > Kitasatosporales > Streptomycetaceae > Streptomyces > Streptomyces sp. NBC_01717. Next base: position 1,836,770 of record NZ_CP109178.1, read on the forward strand.
GCACCGTGACCCTGGTCAGCTTCATCAGCGGACTCGTCCTCGAAGTGGCCGACGGCAGCACGGCGGACGGCGCCAACGTCCAGCAGTGGGAGGACACCGACTCCCCCGGTCAGTGGTGGCAGTTGGAACCGGTGTCCCAGGGGCGCTGAGGGCTGTCCCATCGGCCCTGGGCGCCCCACAGGGATGACGGGACAACCCTCAGGCGCGCCGGGCCAGGTGGACCGTGCGTGCCGTGAGCAGGAAGACGTCCGGGCGGTGGCGCAGCCCGGCCGGGTCGTCGGGATCGAGCAGCCGGTCGAGTACGGCGAGGTCGTCGGCGGCGAGCGCGTCGGCAAACATCTCGCGCCGCCGGGCGAATTCGGCGATGACATGGTCGCGGGCCTGGTCGGAGAGTGGTGCGGGCAGATCGAGCAGGAAGCTGCGGGTGCCCTGCGGAGCCAGCCCCACCGCGGTGAACAGGGCGCTCCAGTCCTCGGTCTCCCGCTTGGCGTCCGGAAGGGACGCCCTCATCTCCTCGAACCAGTCTGCGGTCACCGCGTCGAGCCTCGCCTCCAGGCCCGGCCGGCCGAACCCGATGTCGCGTGGCAGCTGACGGGGCGGCAGCCCGCCCTCGACCAGGGCGACGGTGCCACCCGGGCGCAGCAGCCCGGCGAAACCGGTGAGGACGGCGCGTTGGTCACCCATGTGGTGCAGCGCGTTGCCCGCCCAGATCAGGTCCGCGTCCCCCAGCTTCGCCAGTTCGTCCGGGAGCTCCGCGTGCAGCGTACGGACGCGGTCACCGAGGCCGAGCCGTACGGCGCGGGCCCGGGCGCGCTCCAGCAGCGCCGGGGTGCCGTCCACGGCGACGACTTCGGCTTCCGGGAACGCCTCGGCGAGCAGACACGCGATCACGCCGGGGCCACTGCCGATGTCGAGGACCCGGCGTACCCGCGAGGCGGTGGGAAGACCGGCGATCCAGCGGGCTGCCTCCCGGTACTGCGGGCTGCTGAGCTCGGCGTTCCGCTCCAGGATCGGACCCATGACGTCCCAGTCGAAGTCGGTGGTGTCGTGGTGAGGGCCGTGCCCGGCACGGTCGTGCCTTCCGTGGGCGATGTCGTGGTGAGGGCCGTGGTCGGCATGCTTCGTCATGCGGACAAGACTCGCCCCGTATCAGGTGTCCGGCATAGCCTTGTTGCCGATTCGGCAAGCCGCCGCCGCGCCGGTCCTGTGGACGACGCGGTCGTCGACGGCGCCGGCGCCACTCGTGCGCCAGGCACGTGTGCGCGCCGGCCACGCATTGCGGTCCCGCCGTCAGTCCCGGCGGCGGAACACCAGCAACCGGTACTCCGGGTCGCGGCGCGGCCGGTTCCCGTCGGGCAGAGCCAGCAGCGCCGCCGCGAGCCGGTCGGCCGCCGCCCCCGGCAGCTCCAGACGCGAGACGAAGTCACCCCTGCGCACACTTCGCGCCGCCGCCAGCGGTGTCCGCCCCTGTCCATGGCCGAGGAAGCGGGCCTCCCCCACCACGTCGAGCCCGGCTTCCGCCCCGTACGCGGCGACCAGTTCCTCGCTGTCCGACGGCTTCGGCCTCAGATAGGGGGCGAACGCCTCGTCGATGTCGCTGCCCACGTCGTGCGCCGCGTCCTTGTCGACCGTGGTGACGAACACCCCGCCGGGCCCCAGTACCCGGGCGGCCTCGGACACCACCGCTCGCGCGTCCCCCGCTCCCCGCAGCAGATGCAGCAGCCAGATCGCACCGACCGCGTCCACGGTCGAGGCGCCCAGCGGCAGCCGGCGCGCGTCGCCGAGCGCCACCGCGCCGATCCGCTGCCGGGCAAGCCGCGCCATTCCGTACGAGGCATCGGTGCCCAGCACCTTCAGTCCGGGCCGGGCCGCCGCGATCCGCTGGGTGACCAGCCCCGTACCGCAGCCGATGTCCAGCAGTGTGCGCGCGGACTCCGGGACCAGGCCCAGCACGGCGCGGGCCGCGGACTCGGCCCTGGGCACGCCACCGCGGGTCGCGTCGTAGACAGCCGCCTCGGTGTTGTAGTCGAGCATGCGGACGACTGTAGGACACCGGCCGGACCCAGGGTGGGGGCTGCCGGAAGACTGCGAATACGCGAGGCCGGGGCTCTACGACCGACGGCGCGGCTTGCCGCCCTTGCCGCCCTTGCCGCCCTTCGGGCCGCCGGCACCGCCCCGTGGACTCTTGCCGCCCGACTTGCCGGCCGCGGGCTTCCGCCGCGCGTCACCCGCGTCGGGGCGCTTGCGCTGCTTCGGCTGGGGCGGGGTGGCGGTGCGGCCCCGGGAGCTGTTCACGGTCCGCCCCCGGACGATCCCGATGAAGTCCTCCACCATGTCGGTGGTTGCGTCCTCCGGCCACGACAGTGCGACGCGCGACTCGGGAGCGCCGGTGACCGGCCGGTACGTGAGGTCCTTGCGGTGGTGCAGGCGCGCCAGCGACTGCGGGACGACCAACAGGCCCACTCCTGCAGCCACCAGTTCGATGGCGTCCGCCGTCGTGGCCGGGCGCTCGTTCGCGGGCCGTCCCGGCGGACGCTCCCAGTCGAGGGTGTCGTCGAGGGGATGCAGCACGATCTCGTCGGCCAGATCCTCGGCGGACACCTCGTCGACCGCGGCCGCGATGTGGTCCTTCGGGATCACGACCACCGTCGTCTCGGTGTACAGGGGGATCGCGCTGAGGTCCGTCCGGTCGATCGGCAGCCGCACGAATCCCGCGTCGGCGCCGCCGCCCCGCAACACGTCGGATGCCTCCGCGGCGGTCACCGCGACGAGGGTCAGGGGGATCTCGGGCAGCCGCTCGTTCCAGATACGCACCCACTTGGTCGGCGTCACGCCTGGTACATACGCAAGCCGGAAAGAAGGGGGGATCTCGGAGCCTGTCACCCCGCCAGGTTACCGGTCGTGGTCGGAGGTATCGCACACGCTCGCTACTCTTGACACCATGACGTCGCACCAGACCACCCAGACCATGAAGCCCGCGACCGCGGCGAAGAAACTGGGTGTGTACCTCGAGGCCACCCCCACCGAGTTCCAGGAGGGTGTCGTCTCGCGCAGCGAGCTCAACGCGCTGCAGGCCGATCCGCCCGAGTGGCTGCAGGAACTGCGGCGCAACGGCCCCCACCCCCGTCCGGTGGTCGCGGCGAAGCTCGGCATCTCCATCTCGGGTCTCGCGCGTGGCGGCATCACGGACGCCCTCACCACGGAGCAGATCGAGGCGCTGAAGAAGGAGCTTCCCGAGTGGCTGCAGAAGGAACGCGCCACCCAGGCCGAGGTCCGGAAGGAAGCGGTCCGCATCAAGGAGATGAACGCGGAGAAGCAGGCGGAGCGCGGCGACCAGACCCGCTGACCTCGTCTCCCCCGTGCTCGACGGCGGTGGGCGCCGCGTGCGCGGGCACACCCGGGAGGCGCACGGGGAGGCGGTGGAGCGCGACGACACCCCTACGCGTCGGCTCGCCGCGCACCCCGGGTTCGGCGCGGCGCCCTGACGAGCGCGGCGCCCTGGTTCCGCCGCCGTGACATCGCACCGTGCGCTGCGCCCCCCGTTCCGTCACCGGCGTCACTCGCGTCTCGTCAGTGCGCGCCGTGCACCGCAGCGACCGCCTCCACCCGAGCCGCCAGCGTCAGATCCTTCTCGGTGACCACACCGCCCGCATCGTGCGTGTGCACCGCCAGGGCAACAGTGTTGTAGCCGAGCGTCAGATCGGAGTGATGGTTCAGCTCGTCCTGGATCTGAGCGACATGGACGGCCAGTGCGGCGGCGGCGAAGTGCGAGGCGAGCCGGTAGGTGCGGGTGATCCGGTCACCCTCCAGCGCCCATCCGGGCAGCTCGCTCAGCCGGTCCTCGATCTCTTTCTGCGACAGCGGTTCGGTGGGCACGGGGCGGCTCCCTCACGAGGTCGGTTGCTGATGGGCGGTGGCGGTGACGTTACGGTCTCCGTATGACAACTGTCGCGCTAGACACGGGGGTAGGGCCACTGCTGCGCAGCTGGCGTCAGCAGCGGCGGATCAGTCAGCTGGAGCTGGCCCTGCGCGCCGACTCCTCGGCCCGTCACATCTCGTTCATCGAGACGGGCCGCTCGCGCCCCAGCGAGGAGATGATCCTGCGGCTGGCCGATCATCTCGACATCCCGGTCAGGGAACGCAACGCCCTGCTGTTGGTGGCCGGTTACGCGCCACGCTACGCGGAGACCGCGCTCGACGACCCGGCGATGGGCGCGCTGCGCGACGGCATGGACCAGCTGTTGCAGGGGTACGACCCGTATCCGGCGCTCGTCGTCGACGGCACCTACACCGTGGTGGCGGCCAATCGAGGCATCGCGATGCTGCTGGAAGGGGTCGCGGAGCATCTGCTCGCGCCACCGCTGAACGCCATGCGGCTCACCCTCCATCCGCAGGGTCTCGCTCCGCGCATCCGTAACCTGCGTGCGTGGCGGGCCGATCTGCTGGCCCAGATGGAGCGTCAGATCGCGCTGGCCCGTTCGGCGGAGCTGCGTGAACTGTACGAGGAGGTCGCCGCCTATCCGGTGCCGGAGGGCGCCGACGGTCGGGACGAGCCGGCCGGGCCGTCTTCGGCGCTGTCGTTCGCGCTGCCGCTGGTGATCGAGTACCGCGGGCGGGTGCTGTCGTTCGTCTCGTCCATCGCGACGTTCAACACGCCGATGGATGTCACGGTGGCCGAGTTGGCGATCGAGACGTTCCTGCCCGCCGATCAGGAGACCGCCTCGTATCTGCGCTCGCTCGCCTCCTGAGGTCCGCCGTCACGTGCGTCCCCGGCCGGGCACGAGGTGTCACTTCTTGGCGAGGGGGCGGGTCCACGGGGCGTCGGTGCGGGCCAGGACGGTCGCGGCCGCGCTCGCCGCGGCCAGGATGACCGCGGCGAGCAGCACGGGCAGCGTCGGGTGTCCGTTCAGGACGGCGAGGGCTCCGACGACGGCGCCGAGCAGCATGGCGCAGGCCGAGACCACCCGCCGGCCGGCCCTGTTGCCGCCTCCTCCGGTGAGATGGCTGTCGGCGGCGATGCCGGTGATCGTGAGGGTCAGCACGGTGGTGGTGAGGTCGGGAACCGCGAGAGCGCGGGAGACGGCGTTCTGCACGCCGAGGCCGAGGGCGAGCAGCACGATGAGGGTGAAGCGGGCCCCTCCCACGAACGGAGTGCCGGACACCACCGTGACGATCAGGGCGGCCGCGACGCACACGGTCTCGGCGAGGAGCGCGTACTGGAGCATTCTGCCCCGGTGGGCGTGCGTGCGGTGCACGAGCAGGCCGCCGAGCAGCGCCCCGGTGGCGAAGGCGGCGAGCGCGACGAGCGAGGCGGCGAGCGAGAAGCCTGCGGCCCCGGCGAACGCGAAGCCGGAGAAGACCACGTTGCCGGTCATGTTCGCCACGAAGACCCTGCCCAGCTGCAGATAGCTGACGGCGTCGACCAGGCCGGTGACGACGGTCAGGGCGAGCATCAGGGGCGGCAGGGGCCCGTGCCGGTCGCTCATGTCAGGCACGAGGGTGCCCCAGGCGTCACGCAGCAGGACGGGCATGGGCACGCTCCAATCACCGGGACGGAATCAGGATTGTGCCGTGAGCGGGGCGCGGAACGCAGGACCGCCGCAGCGTGTGCCGCCCCCGCACCGCTGGGCGGGGGCGGCACACGTCGTGGGAGCGCGAAGCGGTTATACGCGCGCCCCGTTGTCGAGCGGGTCCCGGCGTTTCGCTCCCGCGCCGGACGTGCGTCCGGAGGCGCGCTTGCGGGCGGGCGGCGGGGTCTTGGCTCTCTTCTCCAGGGTGAGAGCGACCGGTACGGCGGTCAGGACGGAGGAGTACGTACCGACGCCGATGCCGATGAGCAGGGCGAGCGCGAAGTCCTCGAGGGAGTCGCCGCCCAGCACGGCGAGGGCGGCCAGGATGAAGAGGGCGCCCATGCCGGTGTTGACGGTTCTGGGCACCGTCTGCACGACGGCACGGTTGGCGATGGTTTTCACGGGTTCGCGGCGTGCCTTCGCCCACAGTTCGCGGACCCGGTCGAAGACGACCACCGAGTCGTTGACGGAGTAGCCGATGACGGTCAGGAGTGCGGCCAGGAAGATGCCGTCGACGGTGCGGCCGAGCCAGGCGAACGCGCCGACCAGCAGGATGACGTCGTGGACGAGCGCGGCGACCGATGCCAGGGCGAACGTCCAGCGGAACCGGACCGCCAGATACACGAGTTGCACGAGGACGGCGACGGCGAGTGCGATCAGCGCATTGCGCCGGAGTTCGTCGCCGAGGCTGGGTCCGATGAGTTCGTCGCGGACCTTGGTGGTGTGGCCGCCCTCCTCGGCGAGGGCGGCACGCAGGGCATGCTCCTCGTGGTTGTCGAGGTCTCCCGTACGTACCGAGAGGTCGCCGGCGCCCGCCGTGGTGACCTCGGCGTCGCCGAATCCCGCTCCGGCCAGGACGGTGCGGGCGGTCTGCACGTCGACGGGCCGGCTGGTGGAGTACTCGACGAGCCGGCCGCCGGTGAACTCCACGCCCAGGTTGACACCTCGTACGACGATGCCGAGGACCGCGACGGCGATCAGCGCCGTGGAGATCAGCAGCCAGCGGCGGGGGGACCGGAACAGCTGCGGGTCACGCCGGGCCAGCCAGGTCCGTACGCGTCCGGGGCGTGCGATGCCGTTGACCCCCCGGTAGTCACCGACGAACCGCGAGCGGGACGCGATCTCGGTGAGGGCGCGAGCGATGACCAGCGCCGAGAACATCGACGCGAGAACTCCGATGGCGAGCGTGACCCCGAAGCCCTTGACCGGTCCCGAGCCGAGGAAGAAGAGCAGACCGGCCGCGATCAGTGTGGTCACGTTGGAGTCGGCGACCGCGCTCCAGGCGTTACGGAACCCGGCGGTCATCGCGGAGCGCAGGGAGCGGCCGGTCCGTTCCGCGTACTCCTCTCTGGCGCGTTCGAAGACCAGCACGTTCGCGTCGACCGCCATCCCGATGGCGAGGACGAATCCGGCGAGTCCGGGGAGGGTGAGGGTGACTCCGAGGGCGACCAGTGCGGCGTACGAGATGACTCCGTACGCGGCCAGGGCCACTGCGGCGAGGGCGCCGAAGAGCCGGTAGACGAACGTGATGAAGAGGGCGGTGGCGGCGGCGCCGATGAGGGCGGCCCGGGCGCTGGCGTCGATGGCGGCGGCGCCGAGCGTCGGGCCGACGGTCCGCTGTTCGACGATCTCGACGGGGAGGGGCAGCGCGCCGCCTTTGATGAGCAGCGCGAGATCGCGGGCCTCGTCGGCGCCGAAGGAGCCGGTGATCTGCGTGGAGCCGGACGGGAGGCCCACGTTGCAGCCGACGGACGGGGCGACCTGGGGCGAGGAGATGACCCGGTCGTCGAGGACGATGGCGACCCGCCGCCGTTCGTCCTGAGCGGGATGGCAGGCGGCTTCGCCGGTCAGCCTGGTCCAGTCCCGGCCCGCGCCCTTGTGGAAGTCGAGGGCGACGGTCCAGCCGGCGCCCTGCTGGGCATCGAAGGAGGCCCCGGCGTCCTTGACGCCCGCGCCGGTGAGCCGGGCCGGGCCGAGGGCGAGAGGGCGGCCCTCCTCGTCGGGCAGCGTCAGCCCGGCGGCCTTGCCCTTTTCCAGTTCCGTGCCCGGACCCGGGCCCCGGACGGCGTGGAAGCTGAGCTGGGCGGTCCTGCCGATGACTTCGGCGGCCTTGCGCGGGTCCTGGACGTCGGGCAGTTCGACGATGATCCGGTCCTCCCCGGACCGGGTCAGGGTCGGTTCGGAGACGCCGAGCGAGTCGATCCGCCGGCGCAGCACCTCAAGGGTCCGGTCGGTGCTCTCCCGGTCCGCCTTCGCGGTGGCGGAGTCCTCGGCCTGGAGCACCATCCTGGTGCCGCCCTGAAGATCGAGGCCGAGTCTGGGTGACATGGTCAGCGTGATGAGCACGGAGACGAGCAGCACGGCCGCAGCCAGGACCGCTCGCACCGAGGTGGCGCGAGTCATGGAAATCCTCCGAGGGACGCCGGCCGCCCTCACCTCGGCGAGGACGCGCCGTCAGATCTGTCGAGCAGAACGGTGGCCGAGGGAACGGTCCGTCCTCGGAGGGCCCCGTACGCCGGGGAGCGCCACGCGGAAGCGGTCGGCTGAGAAGGAGAGGGCGTCCGGCGCCTGTTGCCGAGCGGGAAGCGGTACCTGGATGTCGCCCGGCCCCGGCAACAGGGCGCCGCCGGGGCCGGGCGGCGGGAGCTGGTGCTGAATGCGGATATGGCCGGTGGCGACCCAGGGGCGGGGAACGGCCGGAAGGTCTGTGCGGTCGTGGCCGGTCGCCGTGGCCGTGCGGGTCCACCGGGTGTCGTGCGGGGGGCCGGTGCGCGCGGTCAGGTCGGTGCGCCGGGCGGGCGTCGGAGCGTCGGGCGTGTGCGCGGCGGCGGACTCGGGGCCGGACAGGGAGCGTGGCGGGGTTACGCCTCCGGTGGCCGCGATGGCCGCGGACGCGCCGCCGACGACGGTGAACACGACGAGGAGGAGCACGACCAGGGCCTGACGGGCCACCGCGGCACGCCCTCGGCCCGCCGTACGGGGGGCCGGGCTGGCCGTTCGCCGTCTCGGAGGTGCGTACCCCGCGGGCAGCGGCCCCAGGGAGGTGGTCACCTGACCGGGCCGGGCCGGGCGGGTGCCGCGCCGGCCTTCCGGAGCGCGGAGCCGAGGATCAGTCCCGCGCCGCGGACCACCGTGGTGGTCGGGTCGTCGGCGAGCCGCACCGGAACCCCGAGGCGGACCGCGATCCGGTTGGTGATGTCGGGGCGCAGCGCACCGCCTCCGGCGAGCAACGGCCCCTTGCGCAGGGCTCCGAGGACCGCGCCGTGCCGGTCCTGCCGCCACATCTCCATGATCATGTCCAGTGCGGTGCGGACGACGGCGGTGGGTGGCTCGGTGGGTCCGAGGTCACTGAGCCCGTTCTCGGCCTGGCGGGCGTCACGGACCATTCCATCGACCAGGAGGGTGACTTCGGTCAGCTCGGCGCCGATGTCGACGACGAGCAGCGGGCCGCCGTCCTGCGGTCCGGCGTATGCGGCGGCGGCTCTGGCGCTGTCCAGCACGATGATGCTCGTCGGCCCGAGTGCGGCGAGCAGCTCCCGCACCTCGGCCCGGTGTTCGGGCCCGGCGAGTACCGGGTGACTGAGGACGATCAAGCTCTCGCTCCGGTCGGCGCCCAGAGCCGTGTCGGCGATGCGGCTGAGCATCCGGCCGCAGGACTCGGGGTCGACGATGCGCCCGCGCCGGACCGGACGGACGTGACCGGACCCGTCGGGGCCACCGGTGGACTCGGCGTCGGTGACGATGCCGAGTCCGGGGATCCAGGCGCGGGTGCGGGAACTGCCGAGGTCGAGGGCGAGTCCGCGGGTGACACCGCGGTATCCGTCGCGGAGGCACCGGCCGTGTCGCCGTCCGTCGTGCGGAGAATGCATCGTCCCTCATCCCCCGGCCTGCCGCAGCAGCCGTTCACACACGCGTCGACCCGTCGATAGCGAGGCACGACCGAGCCCTCACTATGCAATAAGAAGGCAAAGAAAGCCACTCTCAGGCAAAATCCAAGGCCCGGCGCGCCGTCCGTCCACCCTCGCGGGCGGGCGCCCGAGTGTTCCGCCCCTCACACCTCCGACGGCAGGAACTCGGCGATCAGCTCGGCGAACTCGTCCGGTGCGGCGATCCGTACGCCGAGATCCTCCGCCTTGGTGCGCTTGGACCCGGCCTTCTCCCCGGCGACCAGCAGCGTGGTGCGCTTGGAGACGCTGGACGAGGACTTCCCGCCGGCCCGCTCGATCAGCTCGTTCATCTGGTTCCGCGAGAGCTTCTCAAGCGCCCCGGTCATGGCTCCGGTGACCACCACCGTCATCCCGTCCAGCGGCCGTTCGGCCGCCGCCTCGCCGTCCGCAGGGGCAGCTGCGCCCTCCGCGTTCTCCTCGCCGGGCTCCGGCGGCGGCGTCGCACCAGGCTCGGCCATGTTGACCCGGGCGGCGACCAGCTTCTCGATCAGCGGGGCGAGTTCCACCAGCTCCGCGACGACGGCCGCGGCCTTCTCCTTGCCGATGCCGTCCACCCGCTGGAGCGCATCGGCATCGGCGGCCCGGATCCGGTCCATGGTCGCGAAGTAGCGGGCGATCCGCCGCGACATGGAGCGCCCGGTGCCCCGCACCCCGAGCGCGCAGAAGACCCGGGAGAGCGGCCGGCTGCGCGCCGTCTCGATGGCGGCCAGCAGATTGTCGGTGCTGGTCTCGCCCATCCGCTCCAGGCCGAGCAGCTGCTCGCGTTCGAGCGTGAAGAGATCGGCGAAGTCGGCGACCAGTCCGGCATCGACGAGCTGGACGACGCGGGTCGCCCCGAGCCCTTCGATGTCGAGCTGGTCGCGTCCGGCCGCGTACGAGATGGAGGCGACCAGTCGGCAGTCCCGGCCCCGGACACAGCGCCAGCGCTGCTCACCGGTGTCGATCTCGGAGCCGCACTGCGGGCAGGTCTCCGGGAAGACGATCGGCTTCTCGTCCCCGGTCCGCAGATGGGCGACGGGGGCTTCGATGCGGGGGATGATGTCGCCCGCCTTGTAGACCATCACCCGGTCGCCCAGGCGGAGATCGCGGCGGGTGATGTCGGCCGGGTTGTGCAGCGTGGCGTAGCTGACGGTCGATCCGTCGATCTCGACCGGCTCCAGCACGGCGCGCGGCGCGATGATGCCGGTCCTGCCGACGTTCCACTCGACAGCGAGGAGCCGGGTGACCTTCTCGACGGCCGGGAGCTTGTACGCGATGGCCCAGCGCGGCGCCCGGGTACCCGAACCGGCTTCGCGCTGGTCGGCCGCCAGATCCGCCTTGATCACGATGCCGTCGATGCCGAACGGCAACGAGGCGCGCAGCGCGGCGACTTCCTCGACCCGGGCCTGCACCTCCTCGACGGTGGTGACGGTGCGCGGCGCCACGTCCGTGTCCGCCGCGGTGTGCACACCGAGCCCGGCGACGTACTCCAGGACCTCGCTGTGCGGGAGTTCGGCCAGGGTGCCGGTCAGCTCGCCGGACTCCGGCAACGGCAGGGCACCGTACGCGAAGAACGTCATCTCGACCGTGTAGGGGCGGTCCTTGGCGCGGAGGGTTCCCGCCGCGCCGTTCCTCGGGTTGGCGAAGGGGGCGCCGCCGTGCTCGGTGCGCACGGTGTTGGCCTGTTCGAACTGCTCGTTCGTCATCAGGATCTCGCCGCGTATCTCGATCGTCACCGGCTCGCCGAGCTGTTCCGGAAGCCCGACGACGGTGCCGATCGCATGCGACACGTCCTCTCCCGCGGTGCCGTCGCCCCGGGTGATCAGGCGCTCCAGGCGGCCCGACCGGTAACGGGCGGCGACCGCGAGCCCGTCGAGCTTCGGCTCCACGGACCAGGCGGCCACCGGTCTGCCGATCCGGCGCTCCAGGGACGCCGTCCAGGTGACGAACTGCTCGGCGGAGAACACATTGTCCAGGGAGAGCATCGGAACCGTGTGCGGCACGTCCCCGCCCGCTGCACCGCCGGCGACCTTGCCGGTCGGTGAGGCGGCCAGCACGTCCAGCGGATGCGCCTCCTCGTACGCGGCGATCCCGCGTACCAGCCGGTCGTACGCGTCGTCGTCGAGCGTGCTCTCGCCCGTGGCGTAGTACGCGGCGGCGGCCGCCGAGGCTTCTTCGACCGCGGCGGCGTAGGCGGCGGCATCGGCGAGCACAACAGCTGAGTTCGTCATGGCCCCCATCCTGCCGCCCACCACTGACAACGCCCCTCAGCCGGACGCCTGCACGGTCCCGTCCGCCTCGCCCGCGTCATCCGCACCATGGGACGTCAGCGGCACCTGCGGCCCGGAGCACTCCCGCAGCCAGCGCCGCAGCACCTCGTGCACCTGCTCGGCCCCCACCAGCTCCGCGTCCGGCTCCGCCGATGCGTGGAAGGCCACCGGATCCGACATGGACCGGGGCCAGAGCAGGAACGGCAGCGACTGCCGGCCGCCGAGTCCGCCGTGCGAGCCGATCTGTTCCTCGAAGGCGTGCACGCAGCCCGTGTCCGGGTCGTACATCGAGTTGACCATCACGTCCGCGACGTGCGGGAAGGTGTCGGTGCGCCGCACCGCGGCCGCCGCGCCCGGGCCGAACGGGGTCAGTGGGCCTTCCCCGTCCTGCAGTTCCGACACCGGGATCTCGGCGCCGCCGCGCCCCAGCACGACCGATCCGTGCCGCTCGCTGCGGACCAGCAGGAAGCCGATGCCCGGGTGGTTGGCCAGGGTGCGGAGCAGCGCGGGGTGCCGGCGGTCGAGCTGTTCGCGGGCCGCGCGTCCGTCGATGTCGGGGAAGGAGATCAGTCCGAGGTTGCCGGAGGCCAGGACGATCGGGTCCGACGGGGGTCCGGCGTGCTCCACCGCGCTCTCCTCGACGGGCCGGTGCAGGGCGATCCGTACCGCGTCACGCGCCTCCGAGGCACTCTTCGTATGCTGCGCCCGGCGCGGCACGGGCAGCCCGCAGCCCGCCCGCACCAGCTCCTTGAGCGTCAGCCCGTACACCCCCGCAAAGGTCTCCCCCGGGCTCTGTCCGTGGTCGGAGAGCAGCACGATCCGGTAGGTGCGCGGGGTGTGTTCGGCGACTTTGACGATCAGGGCGAGCGAACGGTCCAGCCGTGCCAGGACCTTCTCCGCGTCCCGGCTGTGCGGCCCGGAGTGGTGCGCCACTTCGTCGTACGCGACCAGGTCGGCGTAGACGGCGGTGCGCCCGGCGAACATGTCGCCGATGACCGCGGCGACCACCACATCGCGTTCGACGACGGTCGCGAAGGCGCGGATGAAGGGGTAGAGCCCGCCGCGCTTGATCCGGGGTGTGTCCTTCCGGAGCCTCGCCCGGGTCGACTGGACGATCTCCCGGACGACCTCGGCGACGAACGACAGCGCGGTACGGACGGCGTTGGCCGGGTCGGAGAAGTAGGCGAAGTAACCGGCCCGTGAGCGGCGGCCCTTGCCGCGCCTGGCGGCCATCGACAGCACGAGCGCGAGCTGGTCGGCGCCGCCGCTGAAGAGATTGCCGCGGCTGGCTCCGTCGAGGGTCAGCAGCCCGCCGTCATGGGTGCGCACGATGGCGCGCCGCTGCAGTTCGAGGGCGCTCGCGGGTCTGCTGGAGACCATGACGTCGCCGGTCTCCTTCTCGTACCAGCGGAAGGCGGGTATGTCGTAGTTGCTGCCGTGCAGAATGCCCAGCTGGCTGGCGCCGGTCTGGCTGGACCAGTCGGTGCGCCACGGGGTGAGCCGGTGGCTCGACCCGTCGCCGAGCCAGTGCGCGACGGTGGGCATCAGCCCGTCGGCGGCTGCCTGCGCGAGGACGTGGTGGCCGACGCCGTCGAGCTGGATGAAGACCGTTCCGGGTGGTCCATCGCGACCCGTGTCCACGCCCCGGCCCGTGCCGGTGCGACGGCGGCGCCGGTCGGCGAGGCGCGAGAGTCTGCGGCGGTAGGCGTTGTCGTCGCGTACGGCGAGCGCGGTGGATGTCGCGGAGGCGACGGCGGACATCACGGCGGCGACGACGACCGCGGTCTCGGGGTTGGCGGCGCCGCGCCCGTCCGGGGTGAGCCGCAGGGCGACCAGCAGCAGCGAGCCGTTGAGGAAGAAGACCAGCATCCCCAGGACGAGGGCGGGCACGATGAGCAGTGCCCGGACGAGAGCCGGCCAGACCAGCGCGGAGAGCAGACCGAACGCGCCCGCGCCCCAGGCCGCCGTGAACGCGATCCTGGTGATGCTGTCACCGTTGTCCGACTGGAGCTGGAAGTCCGGCAGAATCCCGGCGAGTACCAGCATCGTGAGGGTCGAGACTGCCCACACCACGATCACTCGCACGAGGGCGCTGCCGGCCGTTCGCCATCGCCCGTCACTCACGCCGTCCCACCTCACACGTCCGGGCCGCGTTGCTGCTGAGGGCCCGTCCCCAGCCTTTCACAGGGGGCTCGTACGGCGCGGAGCACCGGGCGGCGGTCAGCAGCCGTCGTAACCGGCGGTCGGCATGGAGAGCCTGCGGTGCACGCTCGCCTTCGTGCGGCTGCTGTACGACGGCTCGTCGAGACCGGCGAACTCCAGCCGTACGCCGCGCCGCTCGCACTCCGCGGCGAACTGCGGCACCGACGTCAGTGCCCGGGCGAGGACTCGGTCGTTGGGGGCCACGAACAGTTCGATGTCGCCGCCCTCGACATCCGACCACAGTGCGTGGTGGTCGGGGCGCAGGCCGTAGAAACGCAGCTCGCGCGTGACGACATAGCCCTTGTCCGCGGCCCACCGGGCGCACATGGCCTGCTGGCTGCGGGTGTCCACGAGGAACGGGTCGCTGTCGAGCTCCTCGAGCGGTGTGAGACTGGCGATCGCCGCCACCCGTACGTCCCGTACGTCCCCCATGGGCGTTCCCCCCGTGCTAGGCGTACCGGCGACCCTACCGCTCCGACACTCGTACAAAAAGGCGCATGTCAGGACGGGAGGCGTACGGGGCGGGAGCGCGCCGCCGCCCCCGCGCCGGGGCGGAACCCGGGGCGGGGGCGGCGGGAGGTCAGTCGTCGAGAGACGTCATGACGTGCTTGATGCGCGTGTAGTCCTCGAAGCCGTACGCGGAGAGGTCCTTGCCGTAGCCCGACTGCTTGTAGCCGCCGTGCGGCATCTCGGCGACGAGCGCCATGTGCGTGTTGATCCACACACAGCCGAAGTCGAGGTTCTTGGACATCCGCATCGCCCGTGCGTGGTCCTTGGTCCATACGGAGGAGGCGAGGGCGTAGTCGACGCCGTTGGCGTACGCGACCGCCTGGGCCTCGTCGGCGAACGACTGGACGGTCATGACGGGGCCGAAGACCTCGTTCTGGACGATCTCGTCGTCCTGGCGCAGGCCGGAGACGACGGTCGGGGCGTAGAAGTAGCCCTTGTCGCCGACCCGGTGGCCGCCCGCCTCGACCCTGGCGTGCTCCGGCAGCCGGTCGATGAAGCCGCTGACCTGGGCGAGCTGACCTGCGTTGTTGAGCGGGCCGTACAGCACGTCCTCGTCGTCCGGTCGGCCCGTCTTCGTGCCGGTGGCGGCCTTGGCGAGCGCGGTGACGAACTCGTCGTGGACCGACTCGTGGACGAGGACTCGGGTCGCCGCCGTGCAGTCCTGACCGGCGTTGAAGAAGCCGCCGACGATCAGGTCCTCGACCGCCTTCTGCAGGTCCGCGTCCTCGAAGACGACGGCCGGGGCCTTGCCGCCCAGCTCCAGGTGTACCCGCTTGACGTCCTTGGCCGCGCTCTGCGCGACCTGGATGCCGGCCCGGACGGAACCGGTGATGGAGGCCATCGCCGGGGTCGGGTGCTCGACCATCAGCCGGCCGGTCTCGCGGTCGCCGCAGATGACGTTGAAGATGCCGCGGGGCAGCTCCAGCTCCTCCAGCACGCCGCCGATGATCTCGGCGATCAGCACGGTGGACGCCGGGGTGGTGTCCGAGGGCTTGAGGACCACCGCGTTGCCTGCGGCGAGCGCCGGGGCGAACTTCCAGACCGCCATCAGCAGCGGGTAGTTCCACGGTGCGACCTGCGCGCAGACGCCGACCGGCTCGCGGCGGATGATCGAGGTCATGCCCTCCATGTACTCGCCGGCCGAGCGGCCTTCGAGCATCCGCGCCGCACCCGCGAAGAAGCGGACCTGGTCGATGGCCGGGGCCAGTTCCTCGCTGCGGGTGAGGTGGAGCGGCTTGCCCGTGTCCCGGCTCTCCGCCGCCACCAGCTCGTCGGCCCGCGCCTCCATCGCGTCGGCGATCTTCAGCAGGGCCAGCTGCCGTACGGAGGGGGTGGTGTCGCGCCATACGGGGAACGCGGCGGCAGCGGCCGCCATCGCCGCGTCGACGTCCGCGGCACCGGAGAGCGGGGAGGTGGCGTAGACGTCGCCGGTGCTGGGGTCCACGACATCGAGCGTGCGGCCGTCCGAGGCGTCGGCGAAGGTGCCGTCGATGTAATTGCGGAACGTGGTGCTCATGGAACCGGTCTCTCTCGTGGTCGGTCGGCGTGACGGGTGCGCCCCCGGTCGGGCGGCCGCACCCGTGAACGCCTCGTCAGGCGGTGGTGCGGGCGGACAGGTGCTCGTGAACGGCGGGCCAGCTGCCGTCCTCGGCGCGGGCGAAGACGATCGTCTCCCGCTCGTGGACGGTCTCCTCACCGGCCCGGGTGGCGATCCTGGTCTCGACGTCGTGGCTGAATACGCCGGTGGAGCCGAGGTGCTGGATCAGCTGTCCGGTGGAGGTGCAGCCCAGGATCCGGAAGTCGTCCTCGGCCACCCACCGCTGCCACAACGCGCGGTACTCGGCCGTGGAGGCGAGCCGCTGCGGCGTGGAGTGGAAGACGAACGTGGCGTCCGGGGCGAAGGAACCGAAGTAGTCGTCGAGGCGCCCCTCCGCGAAGGCGGCGACGAGCGCATCGGCGGCGGCCTGGATCTCCTGGACGGGGGTGCTCTCGGACGTGTTCATGGGTGGCTCCTGGTTACGGGCGGGGAGGGCGCTCAGTGAGCGGCGGCGGGTTCGGCGGCGAGGGACTCCTCCGGACCTCCGGTGATCGGCGGGACCTCGGTGTCCGACGCCCGGACGAGCCGGGGCCCATCCGGCCCGTACACCCCGCGCGGCTCCGGGAACACGGTGAGCAGGGCGAGGTAGAGCACGGCTGCCAGGGCGAGACCGACCGGCAGGGAGATGTCCGCGCCGTTCGCCAGGTTGCCGAGCGGGCCGACGAACTGGCCGGGCAGGTTGGTGAAGAGGAGCGCCACGACGGCGGAGATGACCCAGGTGGACATTCCGCGCCAGTTCCAGCCGTGGTTGAACCAGTAGCGTCCACCGATCTGGCGGCGGTTGAAGACCTGGAGGGCGTCCGCGTCGTACCAGCCGCGCCGGGTGAGGTAGCCGAGAGCCATGACGATCATCCACGGGGCCGTGCACGTGATGATCAGTGTCGCGAAGGTGGAGATGGACTGCGCGAGGTTGAGCGCGAACCGGCCGACGAAGATGAAGGCGATCGACAGGGCCCCGATGAAGAACGTCGACTGGACCCGGCTGAAGCGCGTGAACACGCTGGAGACGTCGAGCCCGGTGCCGTACAGCGCGGTCGTGCCGGTGGAGAGGCCACCGATCAGGGCGATCAGGCAGAGCGGCAGGAAGTACCAGCCGGGCGAGATGGCCAGCAGTCCGCCGACGTAGTTGGGGGCGGCCGGGTCGACGTACTTCGCGGCCTTGGCGGCGATGATCGAGGCGGTCGCCAGGCCGAAGAGGAACGGCAGCAGGGTGGCGATCTGGGCGAGGAACGCGGCGCCCATGACCCGGCGGCGCGGCGTGGCGGTCGGGATGTAGCGGGACCAGTCGCCGAGGAAGGCTCCGAACGAGACCGGGTTGGACAGGACGATCAGCGCGGAGCCGATGAAGGCCGGCCAGAAGAGCGGGTCGGCGGTCGAAGCGAAGGCTCCCGCGTACCCCGGGTCGAAGTCTCCGGCGAAGGCGAAGGCGCCGAGGACGAAGAGCGCCGAGGCGGCGACGACCGCGATCTTGTTGACCAGCAGCATGAACCGGAAGCCGTAGACACAGACGACGAGCACCAGTCCGGCGAAGATCGCGTAGGCGACGCCGTAGCTCACATCGGACTCGGGGAGACCGGCGAGTCGGTGGGCTCCGCCGACGAGTGCGTCACCGGAGGACCACACGGAGATCGAGAAGAACGCGACCGCGGTGAGCAGCGAGAGGAACGAGCCGACGATCCTGCCGTGCACGCCCAGGTGGGCGGAGGAGGAGACGGCGTTGTTGGTGCCGTTGGTCGGCCCGAAGAGCGCCATCGGGGCGAGCAGCAGGGCGCCGACGACCAGACCCAGCACGGTCGCCGCCAGGCCCTGCCAGAAGGAGAGCCCGAAGAGGATCGGGAACGCACCGAGCACACAGGTGGCGAAGGTGTTGGCGCCGCCGAAGGCGAGCCGGAAGAGGTCGAGGGGGCGGGCGGTGCGGTCCGCCTCTGGTATCCGCTCGACCCCGTTGGTCTCGACTTCGGTGATCGAGGAAGTCACGGACGCTCCACCTACTGTTCATGCACGGGGACTGGCCCCTCAGTCTGTGGTGCCGAACCGTGGGCGGCAATTGTGAGAATCACAAAGGGATACGCTGTTGTCTGTGGCCAGCGACAAACTCACCGTTGAGGATCTCCTCTCGTACCCCGCGCTCCAGCTCACCGTGAAGGCGGGCAGCAGCGGTCTGGGCCGCTCGGTCTCCTGGGCGCACGCGAGCGAGTTGGACGATCCGACGCCCTGGCTCCTCGGTGCCGAGGTGATCATGACCACGGGCCTGGCGATGCCGCGTACCGCGGCGGGGCAGCGTGCGTATCTGGAGCGGCTCGACGACGCCGGGGTGTCCGCACTGGCCCTCTCGGCACAGCTGCACATGCCCCCGCTGCACGACGCCTTCTTCCGGGCCGCCGAGGAGCGGGGCATGCCGGTCCTGGAGGTGCCGCTCGCCGTCCCGTTCATCGCGGTGTCCCAGGAGGTCGCCGCGTCGGTCCAGGAGGATGCCCGGCACCGGCTCGGCGCCCAGCTGCAGGTCTTCGGTTCACTGCGCTGGCTGGTCGCCGAGGACCTCGACACGCCGACGCTGTTGCGCCGCCTCGAACGCCTCTCGGGTTACGACGTCTACCTCTGTACGCCGCAGGGGCGCCCCCTCCTGCCCGGCGTGCCCGTGCCCGATCCGGGCGTCCTGCCCGCCTCCGTCGATGCTCCGCCGACCGTGCCCGGCGGGTTCGTGCTGCCCGTTCCGGCGCCCGGCGGCCCGGCGGGGTTCCTCGTCGCCTACGAACGGGAGGGCGCCCAGCCGGCCGGGCTCGCCGTCGTCCAGCACATCGCCACGGTGGCGGCGCTGCGGGTGGCGATGGTGCGCAACGAACGCGAGACGCTCCGCCGGGAGGGTGCGGAGACCCTCGCCGAGCTGCTGCAGGAGGTCCTCGACCCGGAGGCGGCCCGGCGCAGGCTCGCCCGGCACGCGATCGAGGGCGACACCGTGCTGATCGTGGTCCGGCGGACCACGGACGAGGCGCTGCTGCGGTGTCTCCAGGATCATCCGCACCTCCTGCTCACCTGGGGCGAGGACCGCTATGTGCTGGGTGCGCCGCAGCTGGCCGACCGGATCGGTGAACTGCCGGACGTGGCGGCGGGGATGAGCCGCCCGTTCCTGCCGGGCGCCGCACTGCGGGTGGCGCAGCGCGAGGCGCTCTGGGCGGTCTCGAAGGCCGTCGAGTCGGGCCGCCCGGTGATCCGTTACGGGGACGATTCGATGGGCCGCTGGCTGCCCGACGACCCGGCGGTGCTGACCGCGCTGGTCGAACATGTCCTCGGCGCGGTACTGCGTTACGACGAGGCGCACGACTCGCAACTGCTGGTCTCCGCCCGCACCTGGATGGAGCGCGACCGCCGCACGGATGCGGCGGCGGCCGCCCTCCACATCCACCCGAACACCCTCACGTACCGGCTGCGGCGGTTCGGCGCGCTGACCGACCGCGATCTGGCGTCGACAGGAGCGCTGGCGGAGGTGTGGCTGGCGATCCAGGCGGCGGGCGCGCTGGGGCTCACGGACTGAGATCTCCCTGTCGCCGGGCACAGCGGCGGCCGGACGCGCCCGGCTCCGGCATTACGCTCATGGCCAGGACCGGACGGCGGGAACCACGGGCGAGGAGGCAGACGGTGCCGGTGGAAGTCACCTGGTGGGGTCATGCCACCTGCACCATCGAGGACTCCGGAGTCCGTGTCCTGACCGACCCCCTCTTCGTGCGCCGCCTCGCCCACCTGCGCCGCCGCCGCGGCGCGCTCCCGGGCCCCGAGGCCACCGTCGCCGATGTCGTCCTCATCTCCCATCTGCACTCCGACCATCTGCATCTGCCGTCACTGGCCCGCCTCGCGCCCGGCAGCCGGCTGATCGTTCCGCTCGGTGCCGTCCGTTCCGTACCCGGGCTGCGGATGCTGCGCCGGGTGCGCGGGCTGCGGATCACCGAGGTGGCGGCCGGGGACGAGGTGCGGGTCGGCGGTGTGCGGGTACGGGCCGTCCCCGCACAGCACGACGGGCGGCGGCTGCCGGTGGGCCCGCACCGTTCACCCGCGCTGGGCTATGTCGTCGAGGGCGAGGCGCGCACGTACTTCGCCGGGGACACCGGGCTGTTCGACGAGATGGCGGAGGCGGTCGGCCCGGTCGACGTGGCGCTGCTACCGGTCGGCGGCTGGGGCCCGTATCTGGGCCACAGCCATCTGGACGCGGGCCGCGCCGCCCAGGCCCTGGCCCGGCTGGCACCGCGATCGGCCGTGCCGGTGCACTACGGCACGTACTGGCCGATCGGGATGGACGGGGTCCGGCCCCATGAGTTCCACTCGCCGGGCGACGAGTTCGTCCGTAAGGCGGCTCTGCTGGCACCGGACGTGACGGTGCACCGGCTGGCCCACGGGGAGCATGTGCGGCCGGAGGCCGCCAGGTGATCCAGGAGGTCGTGGGGCAGCTGCCCCCTGAGTCGACGCAGCAGGCCGTCGGCTATCCGTCCCTGTTCCTGCTGGTGGCGCTGGGTGCTCTGGTGCCGGTGGTGCCGACCGGGGCGCTGGTGAGTTCGGCGGCCGTGGTGGCGTTCCATCAGACGGACGCGTTCGCGCTGCTGGTGGTGTTCGGGGTGGCGTCATCGGCGGCGTTCCTCGGGGACGTCTGTCTGTACTGGCTGGGGCAGCGCGGGGTGCGGTCCAAGAATGGTTCGAAGTGGCTGCAGGTGATCAGCGACCGGGCGGCGCCGGAGCGTCTGGCCCAGGCGCAGCAGAAGCTGGACGAGCACGGTTCGGTGGTGCTCGTGCTGTCGCGGCTGGTGCCGGCCGGGCGGATTCCGGTGATGCTGGCGTGCCTGCTGGGCCGGATGCCGATGCGCCGGTTCGCCCGGGGGGATGTGCCGGCCTGTCTGGCGTGGGCGGCGACGTATCAGCTGATCGGCATTCTGGGCGGTTCGCTGTTCCCCGAGCCGTGGCAGGGCGTGGTAGCGGCGGTCGGCCTGACGCTGCTGATCAGCGGGGCGCCCGCGGTGTGGCGCAGGGCGCGGGCCCGGTTCAGCCGCTGATGCCCTGGGGTGGCTGGGGGTACCGCGGGGTGCGGGCCCCGTCCAGCACCCGGGAGCCACCGATCGGCAGGTCCCAGAGGTGTTCGCGCGGATGGCCGGCCCGCTGCCAGGCCGCATGGAGCCGGGTGAGCGGTTCGAGTACGGGCTCCGCGGAGAGCAGGAACGTCGCCCAGTGCATCGGTGCCATCGCGCGGGCACCGAGATCCTCGTACGCCTGCACGGCCTCTTCCGGATCGATGTGTACGTCGCCGAGCCACCAGCGCGGTTCGTACGCCCCGATCGGCAGCAGGGCCAGATCGATCCCGGGGTGCCGGCGGCCGATCTCCGTGAACCAGTGCCCGTAGCCGCTGTCCCCGGCGAAGTAGACCCGCTGTCCGTCGCCACCGCCGATGCCGTTGATGATCCATCCGCCCCACAGGGAGCGGCAGGTGTCGGTGAGGGTCCGCTTCGACCAGTGGTGGGAGGGCACGAAATCGAAGCGGACGCCGTTCAGCACCGCCGACTCCCACCAGTCGAGCTCGGTGACGCAGGAGAAGCGGCGGCGCCGGAACCACCGGCCGAGTCCCGCGGGGACGAAGAGCGGGGTGTCCTGCGGCAGTCTGCGCAGGGTGGGGGCGTCGAGGTGGTCGTAGTGGTTGTGACTGATGACCACCGCGTCGACGGCCGGCAGATCCTCCCAGCGGACGCCGACGGGCGTGATCCTGGCGGGTGTGCCGAGGATGCGGCGGGACCAGACGGGGTCGGTGAGGATGGTCAGCCCGCCCGTCCGGACGATCCAGCTGGCGTGTCCGACCCACGTCACGGTGGTCCTGCCCGCGCCGGTGTCGGGCAGCGGTTCGGGGGCGTAGGGGAGCCGGTGGACGCCGCGCAATCCCTCCGCGTCGGGCCGCACGGCGCGCTCATAGGCCAGTCTGGACATGCCCCTGACACCCGGCAGCGGGCCGGTGAGCCGGTCGGCGAACGTGTCGGGCCAGACCCTCACCTCGCCGAGGGGGCGCGGTGACACGATCCGGCCGAGGGGAGCCGGGCGCGTGGGCCCGTCGAGGGAGCGCTCGGTCTGTTCCGTCATCGAGGGACTCCCGTCGCGGAGTGCGTCGTCGAGTGGGTCGTCGCGGGTGCGGCGTCGCGCAGGCCATCGGGGACACCGTCGGGTATGCCGTGGGTATGCCTTCGTCAGCGGAGTTCGCCGAGAGCTGCTGCGAAAATGCTCAGCGCTCGGGCGACGTGCGGCAATTCAAGGGGCTCCACCGCAGTGAGGGACTCCATCTGCTGCTCCGGGGTCGAGCCGAGCAGCGGTCCGGTGCCCAGCCGAACCCGCAGCGCACCCAGTTCGTCGCCGAAGCGGTGGCCGCCCGGGGTGGGAGCGCCGAGGCGTTCGGTGAGGTACTCCTCCAGTTCCAGCGAGTCCGTGACACCTTGGGTGGCCAGCCGGGACCGGAGAGGGCCGAGGTCGGCGTAGAGATGGCGGCCGGCCTGCGGGGGTCTGGCCAGCGCTCCCGAGGCAAGCACCGCCCGGTGGGCCGCGGCCGCGACCTGCGCCTGCAGTCCGGCGGCCAGGCGGAGCCGCGCCGTGACGGGCTCCGGTTCACGCAGCGCGTGGGCGGCCGCGGCAGCCACCGGGCCCGCGACGAGGGCGCCGAGCGCGGTGAGGATGTCGAGGGTACGGGCGTGGCGCGTCGCCGCCCGTTCGGTGTCCGGGAATCTGGCGACCGCGACCGGCCAGGCGGACGGAGTCAGCGCACCGGCCAGATCACTGAGGACGGTGACGTCCTCGGGGCACATCTCGGCGGGGCTGAGCAGGACGGTGTCGTGCGGCCGGTGCAGTGTGTCGCGCCAGGTCTCGTCACTGACGATGTGCATCCCCTCGGCGACCGCGGCCTCGCACGCCTCGCGCACCAGCTCCGGCGGGGCGACGGTGGCGGTCGGGTCGTCGACGACTGAGATCAGCAGGAGCCGGGGTCTGCCGCCCTCGGCGCGCACCCTGCGTACGGTCTCGAGGAGCGCGTACGGATCGGGCACGCCGCCGCACTCGGCCGGGGTCGGCACATGGTAGGCGGGCCGGCCCAGCAGCCGGGCCTGCGGGATCCAGGTGGGGGGGCAGGGGCGCGGCATGAGGACATCGCCGCCGTGTGCGGCGATCAGGGCGAGCAGCAGGGGTGAGGCACCGGGGGCGGCGGCGATGTGCTCCGGTCCGCCGCGCAGACCGCGCCGGATCCAGTAGGCGGCGGCCGCCTCGCGCAGGGCCTCGCCGCCGCCGGTCGGTTCGGGCTCGCTGCGCCCGGCCGCGGCGGCGAGCACGTCGGCCAGTTCGGGCAGCACGGGCAGCCCGGGATCGGGGGCGGGTGGCCCGTACCGAACGGGCCCGCGGTCCTCCCGAAGGGTCCGGGCGGCGGCCCGCCCTGCGCCACTCCCGGCCGGTCCCGCATCCCCGTCCTGCCCGGCCCGCCCGGTCCGCTCCCGCGCCATCCCGGGCCTCCTTCGCTGTCGCTCGGTCACCCTGTCTCGCTCTCAGGGCCCTTTATACGGAGGTTTGAGCGACACCGCTTGCCCGGCCGGGCGACACACCGGCCACCCCCTGGCGGGCCGGCCGGCCGGGAGCACCCTCCCGACCGGCAATGCCACCGGGACCCGACGGCCCCATTGACACTCGACCCACCGCGTCATTACGGTCACGCCAGAATTTCGAACGAGTGACGAAATATCGAACACGTCGAGGGGCAACTCCCGTGCGCATCACCGGAATCAGCACACACGTCGTCGGCACCCCCTGGCGCAACCTCACCTACGTCCAGGTCCATACGGACGAGGGCCTCACCGGTGTCGGCGAGACCCGGATGCTCGGCCGCACCGACGCACTCATCGGCTACCTGCGCGAGGCGGAGACCAACCACATCACCGGCTCCGACCCGTTCGCCGTGGAGGACCTCGTACGCCGGATGAAGTACGGCGACTACGGGCGGGCCGGAGAGATCGTGATGTCCGGCATCGCGGTCGTCGAGATGGCCTGCTGGGACATCAAGGGCAAGGCGCTCGGCGTCCCCGTCTGGCAGCTGCTCGGCGGACAGGTCACCGAGCGGGTCAAGGCGTACGCGAACGGCTGGTACACAACCGAGCGCACCCCGGAGGCGTACCACAAGGCGGCACGGGCCGTCGTCGAGCGCGGCTACCGCGCCCTGAAGATCGACCCGTTCGGGACCGGCCACTTCGAGCTGGGTCAGCAGGAGACCCGGTACGCGGTGTCGCTGATCGAGGCGGTACGGGATGCCATCGGCCCCGACGCCGAGCTGATGCTGGAGATGCACGGCCGGTTCAGCCCGTCGACCGCCGTACGGATCGCCCACGAGATGGCACCGTTCCATCCGGCCTGGCTGGAGGAACCGGTGCCGCCGGAGAACCTCAAGGCTCTGAGCAAGGTCGCCGGCAAGGTCGATCTGCCGATCGCGACCGGTGAACGCATCCACGACCGGATCGAGTTCCGTGAGCTCTTCGAGTCGCAGGCTGCCGACATCATCCAGCCGGACGTCGGCCACATCGGCGGCATCCTGGAGACCCGCAAGCTCGCCGCGACTGCCGAGACCCACTACACACTGATCGCGCCGCACAATGTGGGCGGCTCGGTGCTGACCGCCGCCAGCCTCCAACTCGCGGGCTGCACACCAAACTTCAAGATCCTCGAACACTTCAACGACTTCGCGGACGCCGACATCAAGAAGGTCGTCAAGGGCGCCCCGCAGGTGGACCCCGCAACCGGCTGCTTCGAGCTCTCCCACGCTCCGGGCCTGGGTGTGGAGCTCGATGTGGACGCGGCCGCAGAATTCCCGCAGCAGCAGGCCCGGTTCGATCTGTGGGCCGACGGCTGGGAGAGGAGGCAGCCCAAGTGAGCGGCACCCGCTCACGGTCGGTCACGGTCGAGCGGCCCGGCGAGCACCGGCTGACCAGCGGCCCCGTTCCCGAGCCCGGTCCCGGTGAGGTCCGGGTGCGGGTCGCCGCGGCCGGGATCTGCATGAGCGACCGTGAGGTGTACGACGGCCACCGCGACCCGGCCTACGTCCGTTACCCGGTGGTGCCCGGCCACGAATGGTCCGGGGTGGTCGACGCCCTGGGTGCAGGCGTCGATCCGGCGCTGCTCGGCCGCCGGACGGTCGCCGAGGGCTTCCGGTCCTGCGGCGGATGCGAACGATGCCGGAGCGGGGAGACGTCGCTGTGCACGGCGGGCTACGACGAGACGGGGTTCACCCGGCCCGGGGCGTTCGCCGACCATGTCGTGGTCCCGGCACGGCTGTTGCACCCACTGGCCGACGACGCGGATCTGCGGGCCGCCGCCCTGCTGGAACCGGCCGCGGTGGTCGCTGCGGCCGTACGGGCCGGGGCACCCGAACCGGGCGAGCGCATCGCCGTCGTGGGCGCGGGGACGCTCGGGCTGCTCGCCGTGCAACTGCTCTCCGCCATGTCGCCCGGGGAGCTGACGGTGATCGACCCACGCGATGAACGGGCAGGCCAGGGCCTGGCGTTCGGGGCGAGCGAAGCCCGCACCCCGAAGGAGGCCGACGAGGTGCACGGCCGCTACGACCTGGTCGTGGAGACGGCGGGCGCGCCGTCCACCGCCGCCGACGCCTGCCTGCTGGCGCGGCGCGGCGGCCGGGTGGTGCTCACGGGCATGTTCGCACCGGGTGCCGCCGGTATCGATCCGGTACATCTGTCGCTGAGCCAGCTCACCGTGCGCAGCGTGTTCGGGGCACCGTCGGCGGCCTGGTCCTATGCGGTGCGGGCGTTCACGGCCGGGCTGCTCGATCCGGCGGCGCTGATCACGCACGAGTTCCCGCTGGAGCGGTTCGCGGATGCCGTGGCACTGGTCGGCGGGGGCGGTCCCGGGACGGGCAAGGTGCTGCTGCGCCCGTAGAGCCCCGCCGGCCCCACCGCTCTTCTCTCACCACGCCCGATGCAGCCCTACACCCGCCCACCCGAACCACGTCCGATATATCGAACACGAAAGGTCGCTCATGACCTCGTCCGACTCCCCCGCCCGCCGCCCCGGCGAGCCCGCGCTCACCGCGCTCGGGCTGGGCGCGCCCACCGCCGACCCGGCCGACACCTCCCCGTACGCCTTCCCCGACGGTGGCACCTGGCGGACCGAGGTCCCGTCCGTCGAAGGCCCCGAGGCCCTCTCCGTCGCCCTCAAGGAGTCCTCCCGGCTCGATGTACCGATCCATCGGATCAGCCAGGGCAGCGGCATCTGGATGCTCAGCGACGCCGAGATCACCGAGATGGTCGAGGGCTGCGCCGAACGCGGCGTCGAGCTCTGCCTGTTCACCGGACCACGCGGAAGCTGGGACACGGGCGCCGCCACCCGTACCGACTCGGGCGGCGCGGGGCTGCGCGCCCGCGGCCATGACGCGCTGGCCGGCTGTGTCGAAGACGCAGTGCGGGCATCCGAGTTGGGTGTGAAATGCCTGCTCGTCGCCGACGAAGGGGTGCTCTGGACACTGCACCGGCTGCGTACCCGGGGCGTACTGCCGGCCGATACGACGTTCAAGGTGTCGGCGCTCATCGGGCCGGTGAACCCGGCCTCCTTCGCGGTCCACGAACAGCTCGGCGCCGACTCGATCAACGTTCCGTCCGACCTGACTCTTGCTCATTTCACCGAGATCCGACGGGTGTCGGGCGCGCCGATGGACCTCTACATCGAGGCGCCGGACGACCTCGGTGGCTATGTGCGGATGTACGAGGCCGCCGAGCTGATCCGTCGCGGCGCCCCGATCTATCTCAAGTTCGGCCTGTCCAGGGCGCCGGGCATCTATCCGTACGGCGCGCATCTGCGTGACGTCGCGCTGGACACGGCCCGCGAGCGGGTGCGTCGGGGGCGGCTGGCCCTCGACCTGCTGGCCCGGCACGGCGCCGGCACGAACATGTCACCGCTCGGCTCCCGGCTGCCCGGCCCGCTGCGCCGCTTCACGGTTGAGTAGCGAGTAGCGCGCAGCGAGGTCGGGTTCCTCGAACCTCCCTCGCCCGATTCAGCCCGCGAAGGCCGCCCCCGGCATCCCTTGCCCCGCGCCCGGCAGCACCAACAGCGAACCGGACAGCGGGTGCGGGGCGGCGAGCCCCGTCCGGGCCGTGGAGATGTACAGGTCGCGCAGGTCCGTACCGCCGAAGGCACAGGCCGTCGGGCGCCGCACCGGCAGTGGGACGGTCCGGTCAAGCGCGCCGCCGGCCGTGTAGCGACGCAGCGCCCCTCCGTCCCACAGGGCGACCCATATGCATCCGTCGGCATCGACCGTCAGCCCGTCGGGGAAACCCGCCCCCTCCTCGACCGTCGCGAACGGCCGCCGGTTCAGGGCGCGCCGACCGTCGAAGTCGAAGACGTCGATGCGGCGCGTCGGGGTGTCGATGTAGTACATGAGCCGCCCGTCCGGGCTCCATCCGATGCCATTGCTGCAGGCAACCACGGGCAGCACCGGGGTGACCGTGCCGTCGGGCGCGATGCGGGCCAGGCCGCCACCGACCTCCGCCTCGTCGTAGCGCATGGTGCCCGCCCACAGCGCCCCGTCGGGCGCCACGGCCGCATCGTTGCCGCGCCGCCCGGGCTCGGGGTCGTGCACCAGCCAGCGGAAGGCGCCGTCGGAGTCGTAGAGTCCGATGCCGTCGCGCAGATTGACGACCAGCCCGCCGCCCGCGCGCGGCTTTGCCGCTCCGACATGCTGCTCGGTGGCCATGACCGTGCGGCGGCCGCTCGCCGGGTCGTAGGTGTGGACGCGGGCGGAAAGAATGTCGACCCAGATCAGCCGACCGGTCGCCGGGTCCCAGGTCGGGCCCTCACCGAGCTCGGCCCGCTCCCGCACGGCCACGTCGAGGCGCATCCTGCTCACTGCTCCCTCCGGTGGTGTCCGAGACGGGCGGAGAGGGCGTCCGCGCCGTCCACCGCAAGGACCGCCAGCTCCTGCTCGCGCTTCTCGCTCCAGCGGATCACCGGTACGGAGATGGAGAGCGCGGCGACGACCCGGCCCGCCCGGTCCCGCACCGGAGCCGCCACACAGCTCACATCCGGATTGGACTCACGGTGCTCCACCGCGATGCCCCGTTCCCGCACGCCGGTGAGCACGGTCCGCAACTCGGCAGGGTCCGTGATGCTGTTGGGGGTCATGCCGGTGAGTTCGCGGCCGTCGAGCCGGGCGTCGAGCTCCCGGTCGGGCAGGGTGGCGAGCAGCATCTTGCCGACAGAGGTGCAGTGGGCGGGCAGCCTGCGTCCGGCCGCCGAGACCATCCGTACCGCATGGGTGGAGTCCACCTTGGCGATATAGATGACGTCGGTGTCCTCCAGGATCGCCACATGAACCGTCTCGCCGCAGGTCTCGGCGACCTCGCGGGCCACCTGCTGTCCCTCCGCGGCGAGGTCGAGCTGCTCGGCGTACCGGCTGCCGAGCTGATAGGTGCGGACACCGAGGCGGTAGCGGCCCGGCTGATCCGGGAGCGCCACCAGGTACGAGCGGGCGGCGAGGGTGGTCAGCAGCTCGTGAACGGTGGTGCGCGGCAGCTGGAGTTTGCGGGTGACCTCGGGCGCGGAGAGTGTTCCGTCGCCGTGGAGGAAGAGTTCGAGTACGTCCAGGGCTCTGGTCACCGCAGGGACGAGTCGCCCCATGTTGTGCACCCACCTCTCGCGTTCGACACTCCGACCATTGGCCGGAATCGCGAACACAGGCTAGTCGTAGCGCACTTGTGACGGCAATGCCGCCGACCCGCCCCGACGCCCAGCCGAAACGTCGACATAAACCGTTTACTGCCCCTTTGTCACACCTGCCGCCCGAGCAGCGCGAGCAGCTCGGTCTGCGGGTCCGCGCCCTTCTCGGTCTTGACCGGCGGGGCGAACAGACCGGTCTGCGACAGTCCCTTCACGTACGGCCCGACCTCGCGCCGGGTGAACTCGACGAGGCCCTCCGGCAGCAGTTCGTCGGAGCCGATCGCCCGGGAGAGGTCCCAGGAGTGCACTACGGCGTCGCTCACCATCTGCGCGCAGTAGGCGTCGGCGGCGCTGTCCCCGTACGAGAGATTCACGGTCCGCTTCAGCGCTCCGGGGGCCGCGAACGCCTTGCGGGCCTCCGCCGCCGCACGGTCCCACACCGTCACCGGGTCGTCGCCCAGCACATCGCCGTCGAAGGCGTCACCGACCTCGGCGACGGTACGTCCCTCCGTCAGCAGCATCGGGACCCAGAGCTGCTCGGACGTGAGATGGGTGACCAGATCGCGGACGGACCACTCGGTGCACGGCGTCGATGCGGACCACTGGTCGTCGCGCACGGCATGCACCCGGTCCGTGAAGAGCTGGAGTGCCTCGGCGTGCCGGTCGAGCAGGTCGCGGGCGGAGGGAGTGTGAGATGCCATGTGACCACTGTCTCCGTCGGAAGAGCCGCGCGCGAGCGCGTCTGCTGCTTCGGCGCGGCCGAAAAGGGTATCCGCAGTCCCATGTCGTCTCCGAGCAACGCGTCCTCAGTCCCCTCGCCCACCGGACTCCGTACCTGGCTGCACCGGGGCGATCTCGCCGTCTTCCGGAGCGTGGCCGGCCGGCACTGGCCGGGCGCCGGCCCCGTACTGCCACGGCTGAGCCGCAGCGCCGATCACGGGCTGCTGTGGTTCGGCGCCGCGGCGGGCATGGCGGTACTGGGCGGCAGCGCCCGGGCCCGGCGTGCCGCGCTCCGCGGGGTGGTCTCGCTGGCCGTGGCCTCGGCCGCGATCAATACCGTGGGGAAGGGTGCGGTGCGCAGGGAGCGGCCGGTACTGGACGCCGTGCCGGTGATACGGCGGCTCACGCGCCAGCCGTTCACCACCTCCTTCCCGTCCGGGCATGCCGCGTCGGCGGCGGCCTTCGCGACGGGTGTCGCCCTCGAATCGAAGGGCTGGGGTGCGGCGGTCGCCCCGCTCGCGCTGGCGGTCGCCGCCTCCCGCGTCTATACGGGGGTCCACTATCCGAGTGATGTGCTGGCCGGTGCGGCGCTCGGCATAGGAGCCGCGTTCGCGCTGCGCGGTGTCGTACCGACGCGAGGACAGCTGCCCGCACCGGGCAGACCGCCCGCGCATGCGCCTGCTCTGCCGGGCGGCCGGGGCCTGGTGGTCGTCGTCAACCAGGAGTCCGGCTCGGCGACGGCCACGGCCTCGCTGGTGCGCGACTCGCTGCCGCTCGCCGAGGTGGTGGAGTGCGCGCCCGGCGAGCTCTCCGCCGAACTGGAGAAGGCCGCCGGACAGGGCCATGCGCTCGGGATCTGCGGGGGCGACGGCACGGTCAACAGCGCCGCTGCTGTCGCCGCTGCGCACCGTGTGCCGCTCGCGGTGTTCCCCGGCGGAACCCTCAACCACTTCGCCTACGACCTGGGCATCGAGACGGTGGACGACGTATGTGCCGCGCTGGCAGCGGGCGATGCGGTACGGGTGGACCTCGGCCGCTTCCGGCCGGGGCCGGACGGGCCGGCCGGCGCGCCGGGCTATTTCCTCAACGCCTTCAGCCTGGGGGCCTATCCGGAGCTGGTACGGACCCGCGAGCACTGGGCACCGCGTATCGGCGGCTGGCCGGCAGGCGTCCTGGCGGCGCTCCACGTACTGCGCGGCGATCGCCCGCTGGAGGCCGAACTGCAGGGAGAGCGACGGCCGTTGTGGCTGTTGTTCGTGGGCAACGGCCTGTTCCGGCGAGTGGGCCCGGCGCCGGGCCGACGCCACAACCTCGCGGACGGACTGCTGGACGTCCGGGCGGTGCACGGCGGCCGCACACCCGGTCTTCGCCTCCTCGCGGCTGCGGTCGCGGGCCCGTTGACCCGCTCCCCCGTGCATGCGGCGGTACGGCTTCGCAGGGTGCGGATCGCCGGCCTGACCCCGGGAACGCCCTATGCGTACGACGGCGAAGTAGCGCACAGCCAGAGGGAGTTGGTGATCGACAAGCTTCCGGAGGCGCTGACCGTCTACTGCCCGATGCCTGTGTGAGCCATCGAGTCGTCGTCCATATAACAAGACGCCCATCTCACGATCCGACATCTCGGCGTACCGTTGGTGCCACGCTCAGCGCTTCGCATCACGCTCCGAGAGGGGACGCACAGCCATGCCGAAGGAAACCGCCGTCTACACCCACGGCCACCACGAGTCGGTGCTGCGCTCGCACCGCTGGCGCACTGCCGCCAACTCGGCGGCCTATCTGATCGGCGAACTCCGGCCGGGCATGGCGGTGCTGGACGTCGGCTGCGGTCCGGGCACCATCACCGCGGATCTGGCGGCACTGGTCGCCCCCGGCCGGGTGACCGCCGTCGACACCACCGGGGAGATCCTGGACCAGGCCGCCGAGGTCGCCGCCGAACGCGGCCTGGACAACATCGAGTTCACCACCGCCGACGTGCACGACCTGGACTTCCCCGACGACTCCTTCGACGTCGTGCACGCCCACCAGGTGCTGCAACATGTGGGCGACCCGGTGCAGGCACTGCGCGAGATGCGGAGGGTGTGCCGCCCCGGCGGCATCGTCGCGGCCCGCGACAGCGACTACGCGGCGATGGCCTGGTACCCCGAAGTGCCGGTCATGGACGAGTGGCAGGAGCTGTACAGGCGGGTGGCCCGCACCAATGGCGGCGAGCCGGATGCGGGCCGGCGGCTGCTCTCCTGGGCCCGGCAGGCCGGCTTCACCGACATCACCCCGTCCGCCGCCGCCTGGTGTTTCGCCACACCGGAGAACCGGGTCTGGTGGAGCGGTCTGTGGGCGGACCGTACGGTCGGCTCGGTGTACGCGAAGCTGGCCGTGG
This sequence comes from Streptomyces sp. NBC_01717, assembly GCF_036248255.1. NCBI lineage: Bacteria > Bacillati > Actinomycetota > Actinomycetes > Kitasatosporales > Streptomycetaceae > Streptomyces > Streptomyces sp. NBC_01717. The sequence continues at coordinate 1,868,647 of NZ_CP109178.1, forward strand.
ACGGTGGCCATGCGACCACCGAGCAGCTGAACGACATCGCGGCGGCCTGGCGCACCTGGGGTGAGCAGGACGATGCATGGTTCATGGTCCCGCACGGCGAAGTGCTCTGCCGTGCCTGACCCAGCCGGGCCGGCCGCGGGAATCGATCACGGGTCGCGGCCTCGCCAACTACCCTGTTCCGCATGGAAATTCTGGGAACCACGCTGCGCATCTGCGTCGACGACCTGGAGGCCGCGGTGGCCTTCTACGAGGACCTCACGGCCAGTCCGGCGCTGCGCTTCGAGCGCGGCGGTGTCTCGGTCGCCGCGATCAGCTGCTTTCTGCTGATGAGTGGCCCCGAGTCGGAGCTGGAGATCCTGCGCAAGGTGACGGCCACGATCGCGGTGAAGAACGTCGACGACGCGCATGAGTCACTCACCCGCGTCGGCGCCCGGATACTCGCGGGCCCGGTGCCGACCCCGGTCGGCCGGAACCTGATCGCGGTCCACCCGGACGGCTCGGTCTTCGAGTACGTCGACCGGAACCTGCCGGCCTGATCCGGCAGGTTCCGCAACTCCTGACGTCGCTCCGTACCCACGCGCGCCGGCACCTCGCCGGCCGGTCCGCACGTGGGCCGCTCACTCCGACGAGTGTCCGGTCAGCTCTTCGGGCGCATCCGGTAGTTGTAGGCGTCGGGCAGCGGCTGGTCGGTGAGCGCCGACCAGACCTCGTCCAGGATCTCCGCCCCCTCCCGCAGATCCGCGACCTCGAAGCCCTCGTCGAAGACGGCCCGGGCCGCCGCACGGTCGCCCTCGGCGAGCAGGAGCCGGGCTTCCAGCAGGCGGAACCGGCCGCGCTGCCGGATCGCCGGCCGCAGCCCGTCCCACACCGTGCGTGCCCCGTCGGTCCGCCCGGCCGCCAGCAACGCCTCTATCGCCTCATGGCCGAGCGCCGTGGTGGCGGCGGTCCAGGCTTCGCCGTCGTCCCGGCGTTCCGCGCAGAGGTCCTCGAACGCCTCGGCGTAGTGGTCGGCGACCCTGTTCCGCTGGCCGCCCTCCTGGGCGGCGACGGCCAGGCAGCGCAGCAGCGGCCAGCGGGACGGGGCGAGGGCCAGACCGCGCTCCCAGCTGCGGACCGCCTGGGCGCGGTCACCGGCGTGCCACTGGGCGACGCCGAGGTGGTACTCGGTGAGAGGTTCGGCGGATGCCGTCTCCAGCATGTCGCGCCAGTGCGCGGAGACGAGCGAGGGTCCGGGCGGCGTCACGCGGCGCGGCTCGGGGAAGGCGCCCTGGTCGAGCAGGTGCAGCCAGGGTGCCTGCTGTTCGCCGAGGGTCGACTCGGCGAACGGTGTGCCCGGGAGTCGGTACTTGCCGCGCCGGACTTCGAGGGCGCCCCAGCCGGAACCGGTGGCGAGGGACTCGCCGGGCTCGGTGTCGGCGTGCGGGCGCCAGGCCGCGTACGCGGCGTCGACGTCGGCGCGCGGAAGGGCTTCGGCGAGGCGCTGTTCGGTCTCGGAGCGGGCCGCGGCCCAGTCGTCGCCGTGCACGACACCGGGGTCGGCGGTCAGCGGTCCGTACGACTCCAGCCAGCTGAACTCGGCGCCGGGTTCGAGCGGAATGTGCTCCAGCTGGGTACGGGCGAGTCCTGCCTGGATCTCCGCGTAGCCGACGGTGCCGGGTTCGGTGAGCCACTGCTGCCACCGTCGCCCGCCGGGCCCGCTGCCCCAGAGGAAGAGCTTGCGGCCGCGCAGCAGGTCGGTGGAGGTCTGGACGAGTCCGTGACCGTCCTCGTCGAGGGACGCGATCCAGCGGCGGGTGCCGTCCGACACCTCGTAGAAGTAGTCGGCGGGAAAGTCGCTGCGCAGCGGGTACGTACGGTCGACGGAACCGGTCTCCGGCACGGGGACCCGGGTCAGGGTCCGCTCGTAACCGAAGTGCCAGGCCTCGTCGGCAGGGGCCAGGACGCGGGACCGCGCGCCCTCGGGGACGGCGATGTTGGACCACCAGTAGACGGGCGCGGTGTGCTCGTGCGGATTGCGTATCCGTACCCCGACGTGGAGGAAGTCGGAGTCCTCCGGCAGCCAGAGGTCCACCTGGAACGGCAGGTCGCGGAGCCGCTCCCACTCCCAGAGCCGGACCATCTCACCGCCGTCGGGTGCGGGGACGCGGGCGGCGTGCACCGGGGCACAGGACAGTGTGGTGTGGCCGGTCGCACCGATGTTCCACTCGATGCCGCCGGAGAACCAGGCGCCGTTGAGGGCGAAGTCGGCAGGCTGCAGGACGGGGTTGGTGTAGAGCAGTTCCCGGCCGGTCGGCTTGTGGTGCAGGGAGTGGATCCGGCCGCCGAGGCCGGGCAGGACGGTGGCCCGGAGCCGGTCGTTCTCGATGACGATCGCGTCCAGGTCGGTGGGGGTCCGCTCGCGCCCGTACCCGTCGAGAATGCGCACCGGCAGGACGGTGGTCAGCGGCTCGTAGCCGAGCTGCCGAGCCATGTCGCGCGGCAGCCCGGCCCGGTCACGGTCGTCGACGACATGCATCTCGTCGAGCGGCCGCAACGCGGGCAGCGGGTTTTCCGGGCCCAGCGGTGCGGCGGGCAGAGTCAGTACGGCACGTCGTACGGTCGTGGCCAAAGCAACCTCGCTCCCTCGCGCGGGCCGCCGCAGGTCCGGGCGCCCCCCGATGACCATGGAACACTCTCGAAGCCGCCCCGACCAGGGGCGTCGCCGTCAGACTTCGGCAAAGGCCGTCACCGGCGTCGACGGCGACAATATTCCGTGTGCGTCCCGTCCTCGCCGTCGTAGCCTTCATCCTCAACGATTGATGCGACAGAGGCGGCAGAACGGGATGAGCACCCAGCACACCTACCGAGTGATCGTGCGCGGCACCTGGGAGGGCCTGACGGACGAGGCCCGCGCCCGCTTGCTGGCCGAGGTGGAGCAGCACGGCCTGGAGGCGATGCAGTTCACCGAGGAGGGTTCGCTCAGCTACGACACGGTGCTCAAGCACTTCAGCTTCCGGTACGTGGTCGTGTCGGACGCCGAGGACGGCGAAGAGATGGCATCCGCGATCGCCGAGGACCGGGCGGAGACGACGCTGAAGGAGCACGGGTACGGCTACGGACGGCTGCGCTCCACCGCGACGGACATGGACACCATGAAGATCAACTACAAGCTCCAGCGGCACTGACCTGCGCGAGTGTCCGATGAGCCCAGTCCACGACCCCCACGCCGATCAGATGGCGTGAACGTCGGCGCCTCAGGATCTCAGGAGTCACGCATGTGGCCCTGACCGACTCCCGCCCCCACCGGAAGATCGAGTGCCGGTGGCGAGACGGCCACCGGCCCGGACACTTCCCGCCGTCACCCTCCGATCGCGTGGAAGTCCCGCCGCAGCGCCGTGAACCCGCGCTCCTCGCGGCTGGGATGGACGCGGTTCGTGAGCAGGATCGCGTAGCGGCCGTCCGCCGGGTCGAGCCACAGGCTCGTGCCGGTGAAGCCCGTGTGGCCGTACGAGGTCGGGCCGAAGGTGTCGCCCACCGGCGAACCGATCGGGTCCTGCCCCTGCCAGGCCAGTGCGCGGCGCAGGTTGAGGTGGTCGGTGCGGGGGGCCGTCATCAGGGCCAGGGTGTCCGGCTTCAGCAGCGGTGGGCCGCCGCCGAGCAGGGAGAGGGCGAGGCGTTCCAGGTCCGCGAGGGTGGAGAAGAGGCCCGCGTGCCCGGCGACGCCGCCGAGTACCACGGCGTTCTCGTCGTGCACCTCACCGACGACGGTCCGGCCGCGCCAGGGGCAGGCTTCGGTTGCCACCGCGCGTGCCCGGTCGGCGGATTCCGGCCGGAAACGGGTGTCGGTCAGGCCGAGGGGAGCGCTGACGAGGTCGGTCATCAGCTGGTCCAGGCCCTGGCCCGTGGCCTGTTCGGCCATGAGGCCGAGCAACATGAACCCCTGGGAGGAGTAGGTGACATGGGTACCGGGCTCGGCGGTGCGCGGCAGTGAGCCGAGCGCCGTGAGCAGGGACTCAGAGGTGGGGTGATCGCGGTAGAGCGGCACGCCCCCGGGCAGCCCTGCGGTGTGGTCGAGGAGTTGGGCGACCGTACGGGCGGCGTGCGGACTGTTGGAGTAGCGGGTGAGGTGGTGTCCCACGGTGTCGTCGAGGCCCACGACACCGCGGTCGACGAGAGCCATGACGACCAGGCCGACCATCGGCTTGGTCACGGACGCGAGGTCCCACAGGTCATGGCCGTCCAGAGCTGGTCCGTCGAGCGAGCGGGTGCCGGTCCAGCCCCGGTCGTACGGGCCTGCCGCGTCGCCCAGCGACCAGGTGGCGCCCGAGTAGAGGCCGCGCGCCCGGCCGTCCTCCAGCAAGCGTCGGCGGACGGCCGCGTGGTGCGCGGAGCCGGTCGCGTCGGGCCTGGTGCCTATCGGGCCGGTGGTCGTCCCGCGGTCGCCGATGGTCGATGCCGGCTGCCGCTCCTCGGCGTTCATCGCTTCTCCCCCGCCGCTTCGACTCCGTTCGCACTCCCCCTGCGGCCGTTGCCGCCCGTCCCGCCCGTGGGGCGCTCCGGGCCCGCGACCAGTCCGAGCCGTGCGCCGGGCAGGGCGGCCAGGCTCGCCGAGACCGCGGCCGCGGCGGAGCGCACCATCGGCCCGTACAGCTGTGCGGCCGCGTCGTCGAGAGTGAAGGCCACGCCGGTCAGCACGAGGGCGCCGACAGCGTGGCCCGTCGCGTCGCGCACCGGGGCGGCGAGCGCGCGCCGGTCGAGCCAGGTGTCCGTGCCGTCGAAGACATAGCCGTCGCGGGCCGCGGCGGCCAGGGCCGCGTGGGTCGCCTCATCGGCGGGGGCGCCGTCGGGGCCGGTCGACAGGGACTCGCTCTCCTCGGCCGGCAGGGCGGCAAGCAGGGCGAGGCCTGCCGCGCCCGCGGTCACCGGTTCGCAGAAGCCGGGGCGCAGGTCGAGCCCGAGTCCCTGGGCGGGCGCACGGACATCCAGGTGGATCACCGTACGGTCGTCGCGCACCGCGTAAGAGGCGAACAGGCCGGTGCGTTCGCGGAGTTCGTCGAGGACAGGGCTGACCCGGCGCAACGCGGCGTCGTCGGCGAGGACGCTCGCGGCGAGTCCGAGGAGCCGTGGCCCCGGCCGATAGCTGCCGCCCGTGGCAGGTTCGGCGTAGCCCGTTGCGGCGAGGGCGCGGAGCAGGCGGTGCACGGTGGGTTTCGCGAGTCCCGTGTGACGGGCGAGGTCTGCGAGACGGTGTGGCGCACCAGACCGCGCGAGGGCCGCCAGAACCTCCATGGCCTTGTCCACCGGTCCGGGCGCGGGCGGCGCGGTGTCCACGCCCGGGCCGTCGGAGGCGATGGTGGACGCTGCTGCGGAGGCCTGCTTCTGCGAACGACTGTTGACCGGTTTCCCCATGTGGCCTACCTTACCCGAACTGCATTCCATTCACCGGAACGAGTGTGTTGCCTAATGGAACGAATACGTGAAGAGGGAGTAGGCCGGCGCGTCGGCTGCTCCCGCCGTTCGGCGCTGCGCCTGTGTGGTCTCGCGGTGCCCGCCCTTGCAGCCCCGGCCCTGCTGACCGGGTGCGGCGCACCGTCGGCGGCCTCCGCAGGCAACGTGCTGCGGGTCTCCCAGCCCGGGGACCCCAAGACGATGGACCCGCACAAGCAGGGCGACATGACGTCGATGAACGCCCTGATCAACATCTTCGACACGCTCACCACGAGGGGCCGCGACAACACCCTCCAACCACGGATCGCCGTGTCCTGGAAGGCCGTCGAGCCGAAGGTGTGGCGGTTCGAGCTGCGGCGCGGGGTCACCTTCCACAACGGCGAGCCGTGCGACGCCGAGGCCGTCCGGTTCAGCATCAAGCGGCTGCTTGCCCCCGCCACCAAGTCGCCCATCGTGGAGCTGCGTTACGTCGAGGACGTCAGCGTGGTCGACCGGTACACGGTGGACGTGCACACTTCGGTGCACGACCCGATCCTGCCCGCGAAGCTGTCCCTGTTCGGCGGCGTCGTGGTGCCCCCGCGCTACCTGGCCGAGGTCGGCGACGAGGGGTTCGCCGCGCACCCGGTCGGTACCGGGCCGTTCACGTTCCGGCGTTGGCAACGTGACCACGAGCTGCGCCTGGCCGCCTACGACCACCACTGGCACGGCCGCCCGCACGTCGACGAGCTGGTCTTCGTACCCGCCCCCAACTCGTCGTCCGCGCTGGCCGCCCTGCAGAGCGGCGGCGTCGACATCGTGGCGGGCATGACCCCGGACGCCGCCGAACAGCTGGCCGGATACCCGGGCGTGCGGATCGGCCACCACACCGGAATCCGCACCTCGTACCTGTCGCTCGACACGCTGACCGCGGGACCGCTGCGCGACCGGCGCGTACGGCAGGCGCTCAACCACGCCGTCGACGTGCCCCTGCTCATCAAGGCGGTGCTCGGCGGCAACGCCACCGAGGTCCCGGCGATGATCCCGCGCGGCGCGTTCGGTTTCGACGAGTCCGTGAAGCCGTTCGAGCGTTCCCTCACCAAGGCCCGCGCGCTGCTTGCCGAGGCCGGGCATCCCGACGGCATCAGCACCTCGATCACCGCCTCCAACCTGGACGCGAACGTCGCCGAGGCCATCTCGGGCCTGCTGGCCCGCGCCGGCATCCGCGCCAAGGTGAACCTGCTCGACCCGGGCACGTACTCCCAGCGCCTGACCTCCACCAACCACGGCGCGCTCGGCCCGATGTACCTGGCCGCGTCCACCGTCTGGACCATGGACGGCGAGAGCATGCTCCAGTCGAACGTGCGCAGCGACCGCCGGCAGAGTCGCTGGCACCACAAGCGCGCCGACCGACTCGTGGACCGCGAGGAGCTGTCCGTGGATCCGGCCGTGCGCCGCCGCGCCTTCTCCGACCTGCAGCAACTGATCAAGGACGAGGCGCCGTTCGTGCCCCTGTACCAGATCGACAACATCTATGTGCACAACACCCGGCCGAGCTGGACGCCCGGCACCGCAGGGGTGCTGGACATGGCGAGCGCGAAGGTGGCCGTGTGATGAGCCGGACCCTGACCGCGCCCACCGCCCCCACCGCGCCCGTCGCCGGACACAGCCGGGCCTGGACCGTGCTGCGGCCCGCTGCCGCCCGCCTGGGCACCGCGCTGCTGGTACTGCTGTGCACCGCCACCGTCGTGTTCTTCCTGGTGCGTCTGTCCGGCGACCCGGTGAAGGTGATGCTGCCGCCCGATGCCACCGCCCAGCAGGAGAGCGTGCTGCGGCACAACCTGGGCCTGGACCGGCCGCTCGTCAAGCAGTATCTGGACTACCTGTGGGGCCTGCCGCGCTTCGACTTCGGCAACTCCCTCTTCTACAACCAGCCGGTCCGCGCGGTCCTCGCCGACCGCATCCCGGCAACCCTGCTGCTCGCGGCGGGCGCCCTCGTGGTGACGCTGGTGATCGCGCTGCCCGCCGGCACGATCGCGGCGATGCGCCGCGGGAAGGCCGCCGACCGCGGTGTGATCACGGCCGTCCTGATCGGCCAGTCGACACCCGCCTTCTGGGTGGGCATCCTGCTCATCCTCGTGTTCGCAGTCGGTCTGCACGCGCTGCCCGCCTCCGGGTACGGCACGTTCGCCCATCTCGTCCTGCCGTCGATCACGCTGGCCGTCTACTCGGTCGCCGTCGTCGCGCGGCTGCTGCGCTCCTCGCTGATCGACGTGCTCGGCTCCGACCACATCCGCACGGCCCGCGCCCGGGGCCTGGGCCCGGTGCGCACCGTGCTGCGGCACGGCATGCGCAACGCGTCACTGCCCGTGGTGACGGTCGTCGGCCTGGAGGTCGGCAGCCTGCTCGGCGGCGCGATCCTCACCGAGCAGGTCTTCTCCTGGCCGGGTGTCGGCCAGCTGACCGTGCAGGCCATCGCCAACCGCGACTTCCCCCTGGTACAGGGCACCGTGCTGCTGTTCGCCGCCACGTTCGTCGTGGTGAACCTGCTCGTGGACCTGTCCTACGGCCTCCTCGACCCGAGGGTGAGGAACTCCCGATGACCACCACCGCCCCCTCCGCCACCATTGCCGCACCCGCCCCCGCCGCGACCCAGCCGTCCGTGTTGCGCTCGCTGCTGCGCAACCGGCTCGCCACGATCGCGCTCGTCTTCCTCCTGCTGATCGTCGTGTGCGCGCTGTGCGCACCTCTGATCGCTCCCGCCGACCCGGGCGCCCAGAACCTCCTCGGCCGGCTCCAGCCCCCCGCCTGGCAGTCCGGCGGCGGCACGGACCACCTGCTCGGCACCGACCAGCTCGGCCGCGACCTGCTCTCACGGGTCATCTACGGCACCCGGGTCTCACTGCTCGTCGGCGCCGGCGCCGCCCTTCTCGCCGGTGTCATCGGTACCGTCGCGGGCCTCGCCTCCGGCTACCTCGGCGGCTGGACCGACCGTATCGTGATGCGCCTCGCCGACGTCCAACTCGCCTTCCCCGCGATCCTGTTGGCGCTCGCCGTCGTCGGCTTCGTCGGCTCGGGCCTCGGTTACGTGATCCTCGTGATCGGCATCACCGGCTGGGTGTCGTACGCCCGAGTGGTGCGTTCCGAAGTGCTGTCGCTGCGCACCCGCGACTTCGTCACCGAGGCCCGCGCGATCGGGGTCGGGGACCTGGCGATCATGCGCCGGCACCTGCTGCCCAACGTCATGGCACCACTGGCCACCATCGGCACCCTGCACATCGCGTCGGCCATCGTCGCCGAGGCATCGCTGAGCTACCTGGGCCTCGGCGTTCCGAAGGAGACGGTGACCTGGGGCGGCATGCTCTCCGACGGACAGCTCTACCTCGGCACGTCCTGGTGGATCGCCGTCTTCCCCGGCATCGCGCTCATGCTCACCTCGCTGTCCATCAACATCCTGGGCGACGCGCTGCGCGACGTCGCGGACCCGAAGGCGTACCGCCGATGACCGACTCCGCACAGACCCCACCGTCCGCGCCCGTCCTCGAATTCCGGGACCTGCGTGTCGACTTCGCGCTCGCCTCCTCGACCGTGCACGCGGTACGCGGGGTGAACTTCTCGGTCACCGCCGGCGAGACCCTTGCCGTGGTCGGCGAGTCCGGCAGCGGCAAGTCGGCCACCGCCCTGTCCGCGCTGCGCCTCAACCCCGAACCCCCGTGCGTGTACGCGGGCGGCCAGGTGCTGCTCGACGGCAAGGACGTACTCGCCCTGCGCGAGAAGGAGTTGCGCAAGGTCCGCGGCGCCCAGATATCCATGGTCTTCCAGGACCCGATGACCAGCCTCGATCCGTTGCAGCGGGTGGGCGACCAGGTCGCCGAGGTACTGCGGCTGCACGGCGACCACACCCGCGTCGAGGCCCGCCGGGCGGCGCTGACCGCACTGGACGAGGTCGGCATCCCCGACCCGGAACGGCGCTACGGCCAGTACCCGCACGAACTCTCCGGCGGCCTGCGCCAGCGCGTCATGATCGCCTCCGCACTCGTCGCCCGGCCCCGCGTCCTCATCGCCGACGAGCCCACCACTGCGCTCGACGTGACAGTGCAGCGGCAGATCCTGGAGCTGCTCGTACAGCTCCAGCAACGCCACGGCATGGCCGTCCTGCTGATCACCCACGACCTGGGCGTCGTCGCCGAGACCGCCGACCGTGTCGTCGTCATGCGGCACGGCGAGGTCGTCGAGACCGGCGACGTGGAACAGGTCTTCACGCGCCCCACCGCCTCGTACACACGCGATCTGCTGGCCGCCACTCCCCGACTGGAGCCCGTCGCATGACCACGACCCCGCTTCTGGAAATCGACGGCCTGCGCAAGGAGTTCCCCGGCCGCCCGCCGAGCGTCGCCGTCGACGACGTCTCCCTCACCGTCCGGGAGGGCGAGACCTTCGCCCTGGTCGGCGAGTCCGGCTGCGGCAAGACAACGCTGACCCGGCTGCTGCTCCGGCTGCTCGAACCCACCGCGGGCAGCGTGCGTTTCGACGGCACGGACCTGCTGGCTCTGAACGGCGCCGCGCTGCGGCCGCTGCGCCGGCAGATGCAGGTCGTGCTCCAGGACCCGTACTCCAGCATGAATCCGCGACTGCGGATCGCCGACATCGTCGGGGAGCCGCTCGTCACCCACGAGGAGTGGGCGCGCGGGCGGCGCGGCCGGGCCAAGGTGCGCGACCGGGTCGGAGAGCTCCTCGACTCCGTCGGTCTGGACGCGAGCATCCTGGACCGGTATCCGCACGAGTTCTCCGGCGGGCAGCGCCAGCGCATCTCCATCGCGCGGGCACTGGCCCTGGAGCCACGCCTGGTCGTGCTCGACGAGCCGACCAGCGCGCTCGACGTGTCCGTGCAGGCCCGCGTCCTCGACCTGCTCGCCGAACTCCAGGGTCGCCTCGGCCTGACCTATTTCTTCATCTCGCACAACCTGGCCGTCGTCCGTCAGATCGCCGACCGGGTGGCCGTGATGCGGCAGGGCCGCATCGTCGAGTCCGGCACCGCCGACCAGGTGTTCACCGCACCCGAGGACGCGTACACCCGGCGGCTCCTGGACGCCGTGCCGGTACCCGACCCCAGCCGCCGGATCCTGAGGAGCGTCCCGGCATGAAACCTGCGCTAAGGCCGAGGCCCCGACAGGACCAGGCCCGCCGCCCCGAGCAGCGCGCCGGTGTCCGCGGCCTCGCCGAGGACCACGGTGGGAGCCTCACCGCCGCCGAGCACATCGGCGCGCAGCCGGGACTCGACCATGGCCCGGAACGGTTCACCGCCGTCGAGGGCCTCGCCGTGCAGCACGAACAGGCCGCACGCGAACAGCTGCTGGACGGTGGCGAGGCCGAGCACCAGGTTCTCCGCGTAGCGCGCGACGAGATCACCGGCGGCCGGGGCGTCGGACGCCACCAGCGCCGCCAGTGTGGCCGCCTCCGGAGCGAGGCCGTGCTCGGCGGCGCGCTCGCGCAGCCAGCGGGTCGTCGCCACGGTCTTCCAGCAGCCGCGCCGTCCGCAGGTGCAGAGCCGGCCGCTCGCGGTGACCGTCATGTGGGCGCCGCTGCGCCCACCGGTCGGGGCAAGCACCTCCCCCGCGTAGAGGATGCCGACGCCGAGGACCTCACCGGTCGCGACGGAGGCGAACGAGCGGCGGCCGCGCCCCGCGCCGAACCAGCGATCGCCGAGCACCTGCACGCGCGCCCGGTGCTCGATCCGCACCGGCGCACCGGCCAGCCCGGCGAGCCGGTCGGCCACCGGGTAGCCGCGCAGCGCCGGGGCGTCGTTCGCCTCGATGATCCGGCCCGCCGCCGGATCCACCACACCGGCCGCGGCCACGCCGACGCCGAGCAGGGCCTGCCCTGCGAACACCACCGTCGCCTCCCGCAGGGCCGCGTCGACGACGGCCGGGTCGAGGCTGCGCGCGTCGAAGCGGGCCTGCGCCCGCTCGCGTACGGCTCCGGCGCGGGTGAGCAGCGCGGCACGCACCAATCCGGGCAGCACCTCGACGGCGCCCAGCACACCGACGTCCCGCCCGGCCGACTCGTCCGGACGCGGATCGGGTACCAACCGCAAAGGAATACGTTCATGCGCCATGCGCCGACTCTGTCATGCCATCGATCCGGGGAGACAGCGGCATGACCCACCGGAATCTGACCGAGGCCACCTGGCGCGAGACGCGGGCAGCGGCTCCCGACGCGATCGCCGTCCTGCCGATCGGTTCGCAGGAGCAGCACGCCGAGCACCTGCCGATGGGCACGGACACGATGCTCGCCGACGCCGTGGTCTCCCGCGCCCTGGCTCTGCTCGACGAGCGGGCCGCCGCCGGTGACGACGTGCCCGATCTCGTGCGGCTGCCGACGCTGCCGTACGGGCACAGCCCGCACCATCTGTTCGCGGCGGCGCTGACGCTGTCCGCGCCAGTGCTCGGCATGGTCCTCGACGAGCTCCTCGACTCGCTGGCCGCCTGCGGCTACCGGCGGGTGCTCGTCGTCAACGGACACGGCGGCAACGACGAGATCATGCGGCTCGCGGTCAAGCGGTTCGCGCTGCGCGCCGACGTGACGGCCGCGGCCTGCTCCTACTGGACGCTCACCGACACCGGCGAGCCCGAGCAGGACGCGGACGCGCCGGACGAGAAGCACGCCGCGCTGGTGCCCGGGCACGCCGGCTGGTTCGAGACGTCGCTGATGCTGGCCGCACAGCCGGAGCTGGTACGTGCCGAGCGCGCCCGGCACGAGCCGGTCGAGCCGCCGCCGCTGTTCGACAAGCCGCCCTACCCCGGTCTGACCGTGGAGCGGCACGGCGAGTGGGAGCGGGTGGGCGGCGCCACCGACGACGCGGCCGGCGCCGACGCCGCGCACGGCGAGCGCCTGCTCGACCGGCGCGCCCGCGGCCTGGCCCGCGCGGTGCTCGCCTTCGACGCCGCGTCGCGGCCCGTCGCGTGACCCTCCACCACTTCACACGTAAGGAACGTTCATGAAGATCACCGAGGTCGACGTCCACGTCGTCAATCTGCCGCTGGTCAACCCGTTCACCAGCTCGTTCGAGACAAAGACCGGGGAAACACGCACCGTGGTGCGCATCAAGACCGACTCCGGCGTGGAGGGCTGGGGCGAGACGATGTGGGGCCGCCCGGTCGCCGCGATCGTCCGCGACCTCGCCGAGGACCTGATCGGAACGAGCCCGTTCGCCCTGGAGTCCTTCCACCGCCGCCACCACATGGTGCCGTTCTTCTACGGCTACCTGGGCTACGCCGCCCTGGCCGCGATCGACGTCGCCTGCTGGGACGCCATGGGCAAGGCCACCGGGCAGTCCGTGACCGACCTGCTGGGCGGCCCGGTGCGCCACGAGGTGCCGCTGACCGCGCTGATCACCCGCGCCGACGCACCCGGCGCCGACGCGGGCGACCTGCCGCGCATGCTCGCCGAGCACACCGAGCGCGTGGTGGCCGAGGGCGGCTTCACGGCCGTGAAGCTCAAGGGCACCAAGGACGTACAGGGCGACGTCGCAATCCTTCGGGCAGTGCGCGCCGCCCTGCCCGAGGTGAGTCTGCGCGTGGACCCGAACGCCGCATGGTCGGTGCCCGACTCGGTGCGCGCCGGTATCGCCCTGGAGGAGCTGGACCTGGAGTACCTGGAGGACCCGTGCGTCGGGATCGAGGGCATGAGCCAGGTCCGCCAGAAGGTGCGCATCCCGCTGTGCACCAACATGTGCGTGGTCCGCTTCGAGGACTTCGCGCCCGCCATGCGGCTCAACGCGGTCGACGTGATCCACGGTGACGTCTACAAGTGGGGTGGTATCGCGCCGACGAAGGCGCTGGCCGCGCACTGCGAGACGTTCGGCCTCGGCATGAACCTGCACAGCGGCGGCGAGCTGGGCATCGCGACGGCCGCACACCTCGCGGTGGTTGCCAGCACCCCGGTGCTGTCGCGTGCCATCGACTCCATGTACTACCTGCACGCGGACGACATCATCGAGCCGCTCACGCTGAACAACGGCAGTCTGCGGGTGCCGGACGGTCCGGGTCTCGGCGTCACCGTCGACGAGGACAAGCTCCGCCACTACGCCGAGGTGAACGCGCGCGAAGGAGACCTCACCAATTGACCACCGACAGTCCCCTCCCCGGGCGCCACGCCATCACGACCGCCGGGGCGCCCGCGCCGATCGGCGGATACAGCCAGGGCGTCGCCGCGGGTCCGTACCTGTTCACCTCCGGCTTCGGTCCGCAGGACCCGGTCACGGGCGAGCTGGGCGAGACGATCGACGAGCAGACCCACCAGGTGCTCGCGAATCTGAGCGCTCTCCTGGCAACCGACGGGCTCACGCTCGATGACGTGGTGAAGGCGACGGTCCATCTCCAGGACGTGCACCGTGACTTCGCCGGGTTCGACCAGGTCTACCGGAAGCACTTCAGCGACCCGCGGCCGGCACGCACGACGGTCGGCTCCGAGCTGATGGGTATCCTCGTGGAAATCGACGTGGTGGCGCTGCGCCGGAACACCTGATCCCGGGTACGTGGGCCGGGCCGTCCGACGACAGCCCGGCCCGCAGCGCTTGACTCGCGCGATCGGTCCTTGCCGTCCGGAGCGATCCGCCCCACCGGACGCAGCAGCGCGCCTCGAAGGCGTCACGGTCCTCGAAGTCGATCGCCCGGTACGCAGCCGACGCCGATCCGGGGTCTGCGCCGGACTCGGCCTCGCGTCAGATCCTGTGAAGGGTCCGGTCGAAGCCGAGCACCACGGCCTTGATGTTCGGTGATCCCTTGCGGGAGATGACGGGCAGGATCCGTCGTCGACGCAGTTCGTCGCGGTGGGCGCCGGCCTGCTCGATGCGCAGATCGCCGTGGTCCCGTCACGGTCGGGTCACGGATTCGAATATGCCCGAAAAAGTTACCCTGGGAAAACAAACATGTACCCAAGGTCACAAATCAGTGTCTTGGGGGCAGCCGTGGCAGATGTTGTACTGGCCGGAATCCTGGGGGCCGTCGCCCTGGCGGTATTCCTCCTCCACTGGGCGCACCAGAGAAGTCGAGAGACCATCACCCAGCTGCGCGCAAAGGTAGCCGCACAGAGGACTGCAGCAATGCCGCCAGGCCGAACGTCCGCTGTAGCTGCCTCTGACGCCCCGGAGGAGCCGGTCGGCCGCAGCGGCGGTGCAGCCGCCCTTCTCGCCTCGTTCAGCGACCGAGCCCGGTCTGCCTGGAGGGGACATCGCACGGCCACCATCACGGTGACAGCCGCCACCGTCGCCATCGTGGGCGCGCTCGCCCTGACGTCGGGCGGGAGCACACCCCAAACAGCCACGGCCGCGCCGTCCGCCACTGCCTCGGGCGCCATCCCGGACGCCCGCCAGGACAAGAAGGGGGATGGTCAAAATACGGAGCACAGCCCCGCCGAAGAGGGAGACGACACGGGCGTCACCCATGACGACAGCAACGCGCGGGCGTTCTCCGGCCCCGGATCGGTGGCCCCCCTCGAGGGGGAGCCCACACCTGGGAGCAGCAGCACGCCCGCCTCCGGCGGCGAGGACCGGACCGAGCCGCCCACCGGAGGCACCCCGGCCCCGGACCGGACGACGGTACCCGGCCCGCCCGGGACCACCGCACCCGGCCCGGGCGCTTCCCCCGCCACTACGCCGCCATCTCCCACGCCGAAGCCCTCAGCGCCCCAGAAGCCGGACAAGTGTGACGGCGTGATCGACCTCCACCTGCCACTGCTGCCGGACGTCTGCCTCCTGTAGCGCAGAGGGCGGAGCGCGCAGCCAGTTCGGTGATCTCGGTCTGGAGCTGCTGCGACACGTGGCCGTCAGGTGGCCCGGGCTCAGGGGTTCCGCCCTCTGGCGATCGCTCCGCCATCGTCGTGGCGTTGCTACCGGCATCGGCGGCATGCTCGCCCTGCGCCAACTCCCCCGGCTCAAGCCCGAAGCAGACCGCGGATCGGAGACCGCGCAGGCCTCGTGACGCTCAAAGGCGCCTCCGGTCGCGGGAGGGCATATGCCGTTCCGTCACATGCCCTCCCGCGACTCACATCGGTTGGCCGTCGTGGGCAAGTACGTCCGCCCTCAACCGGGTCGAACGGTCGTGGAGACTGCCGGTCCGCCCAACGACATCACTTGGGCAGCCAGGCGCGCCACGTCGACTCGTTCTTGTCGACCCACTTCTTTGCCGCCTCCTGAGGTGAGAGCTTCTGATCGGCGATCATCAGAGCCACCTCGTTCTGCTCCTCGGTGCCCCAGGAGAAGTTCTTGAGGAACTGAGCCGCCTTGCCGCCGTTGCCGGCGAAGCGCGCGTTGAGGTACTTCTTCAGCGGCGTGTGCGGATAGGCGCACTCGACCTTCTCTGCGTCGGCGTCGCAACCGTCCTTGTACGGAGGCAGTTCGATCTCCGTCATCGGTACCTTCTCGAACAGCCACTGCGGCTTGTACCAGTAGGTGAGGAACGGCTTCTTCTCCTTGGCGAACTGCTTGATCTGGGTGATCTGCGCCGCCTCGGAGCCCGAGAACACGACCTGATAGTCCAGGCCGAGGTTCTTCACGAGCGCCTTGTCGTTGGTGACGTACGACGGAGAGCCGTCCAGCAACTGGCCCTTGCCGCCGCTCTCGGCGGTGCGGAACCGGTCGGCGTACTTGTTGAGGTTCTTCCAGTCGGTGACGTCGGGGTGCGCCTTGGCGAAGTACGTGGGGACGTACCAGCCGATGTGGCCGGTGACGCCGAGGTCCCCGCCGGGCGTGATCGTCTTCTTGTCCTTGACGTACCGGGCCTCCTGGTCCGGATGGCCCCAGTCCTCCAGGATGGCGTCCACCCGGCCTTGGCTGAGGGCGTCCCAGGCGGGCACCTCGTCGATCTGAACGGTGTCGACGCGGTAGCCCAGCTCGTGTTCGAGAAGGTATTGGGCCACGGCGGTGTTCGCCTGGGCGCCGACCCATGACTGGACCGAGAGCGTCACGGTCTTGGCGCCCTGCGCGTTGGCGAACGGAGAGGGCTGGCGCGTCATGTCCGCCGCCCCGCAGCCGGCAACGGCTACCAGACCGGCGGCGCAGACGAGCGCGATCAGAGGTGTGCGCAGACGAGCCATGTCAGGCCCCCTTTTCGGTGCGGCGCTGTGTCGGCTGCGTGACACGGTCGAGCATCAGGCCGAGGCAGACGATCGCGGCACCTGCGACCAGACCGGTCGCGAGGTCGCCCTGGGCGAGGCCGAACACGACGTCGTAGCCGAGAGCACCTCCGCCGACGAGACCGCCGATCACGACCACGGCGAGTACGAGGACGACTCCCTGGTTGACGGCGAGCAGCAGTGCCGGGCGGGCCAACGGCAGCTGGACCTTGCGCAGCTGCTGCATCCCGGTGGCACCGAGCGAACGAGAGGACTCCATGACGACGGGGTCGACGCTGTTCATTCCCTGCGTGGTGATGCGGACGACGGCGGGCAGCGCGTAGATGACGGCGGCGGCCACCGCCGGTGCGCGGCCGACGCCGAACAGAGCGACCACAGGGATGAGGTAGACGAACTGCGGCATCGTCTGGAACACGTCGAGCACCGGACGCAGCAGGCGTTCCACCCGCTCGCTCCGGGAAGCGGCGATGCCGACGGCGAAACCGATCACCAGGGTGACGGCGACGCCGGCCAGCACCTGGGAGAGCGTGTTGAGCGCCGGGTCCCAGACGCCGAGCACGCCGATCGCGGCCATCGCGAGGACGGCGGTCAGCGTGGTGCGCCAGGTGCCGATCACCATGGCGAGTACGGCGACCAGCAGGAGCAGTGCCCACCAGGGCAGCCACTGGAGCCCGTCGCGTACCGGATCGAGGATCCAGGTGGTGAAGTGGGCGGCCCAGTCCGCCGTGCCGCCGATGACGGGCACGCCGGAGTAGAGGTGGTCGGTCATCCAGCCGACGGCCTCATTGACCGGCTCGGCGATGCCGACGGTCCAGGCGTCGGGCCAGGTCGGCTTGGAGGCGAGCCGTGCCACGACGGCGGCGCCGACAGTGCCGGCCACCACGACGGCCCAGCCGGACCAGGCGGGCCCGGCCTGCGGGGCGGTGGTGCCGATGCGGGTGCCGGCTGCGGCGGTGACCCGGTCGAGGACGACGGCGAGCAGCACGATCGGAATGCCGGCGGCGAGCGCGGCGCCGACGTCGACGGAGGCGAGGGCCTGGTAGACGCGGTCACCGAGGCCGCCCGCGCCGATCACGGAGGCGATGACGGCCATCGACAGGGCCATCATGATCGTCTGGTTGAGGCCGAGCAGCAGTTCCTTGCGGGCGAGCGGAAGCCGGGCGGTGAGGAGCCGCTGCCGTCCCGTCGCGCCGAGCGAGGCCGCGGCCTCCATGACGCCGGCGTCGGCGTCGCGCAGTCCGAGCGCGGTCAGCCGGGCCATCGGAGGTGCCGCGTAGATGACGGTCGCCAGGACGGCGGCAGGCACACCGATGCCGAAGACCAGCACCACCGGCAGCAGGTACGCGAAGGCCGGCATGACCTGCATGGTGTCGAGTACCGGGCGCAGAGAGCGGAACACCCGGTCGGACAGACCGGCGGCCAGGCCGAGCAGTGCTCCGAGGATCACGGAGGCCAGGACGGCGACGACCATCAGCGCGAGGGTCTGCATCGTGGGCACCCACATGCCGAGCAGTGCGCAGAGGATGAACGCGGCGACGGCGGTGAGTGCGAGCCGGACGCCGGCGACCCGCCAGGCGATCAGACCGGCGGCGACCGTGACACCGGCCCAGCCGGCGGCGAGCAGGACCAGGTAGACGCCGCGTACGGACAGCACGACGGCGTTGCTGATGTGCCCGAAGAAGTAGAGGAACAGCGGGTGGGTGTCGCGGTTGTCGATGATCCAGTCGCTGACGTGCCCGAGCGGACCGGTCAGATCGACGGTCAGGCTCCCGGGCCATGTCCCGCCGCCGATGAGGAAGGCGCCGAGTATCAGCAGTGCGAGGGCGCCGACCAGCACGACGCCGGTGCGGTGCCGCGCGAAGGAGGAAGCCGGTGTGGAGGCGTCCAGCCCGGTGGTACGCGGAGTGGTGACAGTGGCGGTCATCGCGGCCACCCCCCGCTCGTGAGCCAGGAGGCCCGCGCGGCGGCCCGGCATTCTGGCGCGGACGGGTCAGCTGACGTATGGCCCGGCGGAGCCGAGCAGGTACTCACATGCATCACGCGGCCTCCTTCACGGCCGGTATCCCGGCTACGACGCCGAGCAGGCAGGCGTGGTCGACCACGCCCAGGCAGCGGCCGTCGTCGACCACGCGTGCGGTCCTGCCGGTGCGGACGACTGCCTCGATCGCATCGGAGACCGTGGTACCGGGTGCAAGTGCCGGGCCCGAGATGCTCTCCTCTCCGTCGGCGGGACGCATGGCTGTCTGCACCGTCAGGACCTGCTCACGCGGTACGTCGCGCACGAAGTCCCGTACGTAGTCGTCGGCCGGCGTCCCCACGATCTCCTCCGGAGTGCCCAGCTGCACGATCTGTCCGTCGCGCATGAGCGCGATGCGGTCGCCGAGCTTGAGCGCCTCGTTCAGGTCATGGGTGATGAAGACCATCGTTCGACCTTCCTCGCGGTGCAGGCGTACGACTTCCTCCTGCATGTCGCGGCGGATCAGCGGGTCGAGCGCGCTGAACGGCTCGTCGAACAGCAGCACTTCGGGGTCGACGGCGAGCGCACGCGCAAGTCCGACCCGCTGCTGCTGACCGCCGGAGAGCTGTCCGGGACGGCGGTTCTCCATGCCGTCGAGGCCGACCTTGGCGATGAACTCGGCCGCCCGCTCGCGCCGCTTCGCGCGGCCCATGCCCTGGATCTCGAGCCCGTAGGCCACGTTGTCGATCACCGAGCGATGCGGCAGCAGGCCGAAGTGCTGGAAGACCATGGCGGCGCGGTGGCGGCGTAGTTCGCGCAGCCGGCCGGCGTCCATCGACAGCACGTCCTCGCCGTCGATGGTGATCTCACCGGACGTCGGCTCGATGAGCCGGGTGAGGCAGCGCACGAGCGTGGACTTGCCGGACCCGGACAGGCCCATGACGACGAACACCTCGCCCTTGCGGACGTCGAACGAGACGTCGCGCACCGCTGCGGTGCAGCCGGTGCGCTCGCGCAGCTCGGCCGGGGTGAGCGCACCGAGTTCGGCATCACCGGGGACGCGGTCGGCCTTGGGACCGAACACCTTCCACAGGTCGCGTACGGAGAAAACGTGCGGCGGCGTGTTCATCAGGCATGACCCCCAGTAGTGGCACCGAGCAGATCTGCGCATTTCTCCCCGACCATCAGCACGCCGATCATCGGGTTGACGGTCGTCATCGTCGGGAAGACGGACGCGTCGGCTATCCGGATGCCATCGAGGCCCCGGATCGTCAGGTCAGGTTCGACGACGGCGAGTTCGTCGTCGGCCGCGCCCATGCGGCAGGTTCCGGCCGGGTGGTAGACGGTGTGCGCGACCTTGCGCGCGTACTCGCTGATGTCCTCGTCGGAGGTGATCTCGGGCCCCGGGCAGACCTCGCGCTTCAGCCAGCCGGCCAGCGGTTCCTGCGCTGCGATCTCGCGGGCGATCCTGATCCCGTCGACGAGCGTGCGGCCGTCGTAGTCGTCCTCGTCGGTGAAGTACCGGAAGTCGAGTGCGGGTTTGACCTCGGGGTCGGGACTGGTCAGGTACAGCCGTCCGCGGCTCTTCGGCTTCGGGATGTTCGGCGTCATCGACACGCCGTGCGCGGGCCGCTCATAGCCGAGGCGCTCGGGGTTGTCGGTGAACGGGATCTGGTAGAAGTGGAACATCAGGTCGGGACCCTGGCTGTTCGGATCCCGCCGTACGAACAGCCCGGCGTCGCTGTCCATCGCTGAGTTCTCGGGAATCGGCCCGTGCGTCTCCCAGACGATGACGGACTCGGGATGGTCGAGCAGGTTCTCACCGACACCCGGCAGGTCGTGCACCACGGGGATGCCGAGCTTCTCCAGCTCCGCGCGGTGCCCGATGCCGGAGTGCATCAGCAGCCGCGGGGTGTCCACCGCACCGGCACACACCACCACTTCTCGCCGCGCCCGCACGAGCCGCTCCGCACCGTCCTTGGTCCGCACGTGCACGCCGGTCGCACGCGTTCCTGCCAGCTCCAGCCGGAACGCCCAGGTCTCCAGGGCGATGTGGAGGTTCGGTCGGTCGAGGAAGGGGTGCAGATACGCCACCGACGCCGAGGAACGCTTGTTGTTCTCGGGATGGTAGGCGAGGTCGAAGAAGCCGACACCGTCCCGGAAGGCCTCCTTGTTGAAGCCCTCGACGCGCGGCACCCCGAGTGTGGTCTGCGCCGCGTCGACGAAGTCGCGGGCGATGGCGTTCCGGTCGGCCTCGTCGACGGGGACGATGTTGTTGCGCAGCTTGTGGAAGTACGGGTCCATCGACGCCGCGTCCCAGCCGGCCGCGCCCGCCTCGGCCCACTCGTCCCAGTCGGACGGCAGCGGCTTGAAGGCGATGAGGGTGTTGTGGGACGAACAGCCGCCGAGGACCCGGGCCCGGCTGTGGCGGATGTTCGAGTTGCCGCGGGGCTGCTCGGTGGTGGGGTAGTCGTAGTCCAGCTCACCGCCGAGGAGGCCCATCCAGCGGCGCAGGGTCAGGACGTCGTCCCGACCCACGTCGCTCGGTCCACCCTCGATGAGGGCAACGGTGATGTCCGGGTTCTCGGTGAGCCGGGAGGCGATCACCGAACCTGCGGTGCCGCCCCCGACGATGACGTAGTCGTAATCGGTCATGTGCTTCACCTCTGCTCCCGTTCAGCCCGCGAACCAGCGCACGGGGCGCGGGGCGAGGTTTTGGTAGATGTGCTTGGCCTCGCGGTACTCGGCCAGGCCCGTCGGGCCCAGCTCCCGGCCGATGCCCGACTTCCCGAAGCCGCCCCACTCCGCCTGCGGCAGGTAGGGGTGGAAGTCGTTGATCCAGACGGTGCCGTGGCGCAGCCGGCCCGCGACCCGGCGTCCGCGGCCCGCGTCCGCAGTCCACACGGCGCCGGCGAGTCCGTACTCGGTGTCGTTCGCGAGGGCGACGGCCTCGTCCTCGGTACGGAAGGTCTCGACGGTCAGGACCGGCCCGAAGATCTCCTCGCGCACGACACGCATGGATCGGTCGCAGTGGTCCAGAACCGTGGGCCGGTAGAAGTACCCGGGGCCTTCGGGACGCTCGCCACCGGCCCGCAGCACCGCACCTTCCTTCAGCGCGGAGGCCACGAACTCCTCGGTCCTGACGAGCTGCTGCTCGGAGACGAGAGGACCGCATTCGACACCGTCGTCGGTGCCGCGGCCGATACGGATCCTCGCGGCGCGCCGGGCGAGTTCGGTGACGAAGCGGTCGCGGACCAACTCCTCGATGATCAGCCGTGAACCGGCCGAGCAGACCTGCCCGCTGTGGATGAAGGCAGCGTTCAGTGCCTGGTCGACGGCGGTGTCGAAGCCCTCGTCGGTGGCGCACGCGTCCGCGAACACCACGTTGGGGTTCTTGCCGCCGAGTTCGAGCGCGACCTTCTTGACGGTGTCCGCGGCGGCCCGCATCACCTTCGTACCGCTGGCGAGTCCGCCGGTGAAGGAGACGAGATCGACGTCGGGGTGGTCGGCGATCCGGGCACCGACGGCGGCACCGGCACCGGTGACGATGTTGGCCACACCTGCGGGCAGTCCGGCCTCGACGAGCAGCGCGACGAGGGCGACGGTGGTCAGCGGCGTGATCTCACTGGGCTTGATCACAAAGGTGTTGCCCGCGGCAAGTGCGGGCGCGATCTTCCAACTGGCTTGGAGCAGCGGGTAGTTCCACGGCGTGATGAGTCCGCAGACTCCGACGGGCTCGTGCACGACGACGCTGTGAATCTCGTCGGATCCGGCGTCGACGACGCGTCCGCCGCTCTCGTTCATGACGAGGTCGGCGAAGTAGCGGAAGGCGTCGCGCACGCAGTCCACGTCGACGCGTCCCTCTTCGAGTGTCTTACCGGCGTCCCGGCACTCCAGAGCGCCGATCTCCTCCCGGTCGCGCTCCAGCAGGTCGGCCACCCGTCTGAGCAGTGCGGCCCGCTCCGCGACGGGCGTGTGCGGCCAGGGCCCCTGGTCGAAGGCCGCCCTGGCTGCGGCGACGGCGGCGTCCGTGTCCGCGACGCCACCCTCCGCGACGACGGCGAACGCCGTCGCGTCGACAGGGTCGAGAATCTCGCGCGTGGCGCCGGAGGCGGCTTCTCGCCACTCCCCACCCACGTGGATGGTCTTTTGTACAGACACGTCGATCCTCGACCTTCTTGAGCTGGTTTGTCTGATAAGGGGGCATCCCAGTGATCTGGTCCTCTTCCCCGGAAGGTGAAAGCCATGCGCAACGATTGACCGAAAGTGACTCGGCTCACGCGTGTGCGCTGCTGCGGAGGCACTCCGCATGCGATCCCCACGCCAGGCGGCAGGGTCGGGCCGGTCGGCACGATGCGCGGAGTTCCGGCCCGAGGCGGCTCCTCGGCGGGAAACGTCACCCGGTCCTTCCAAGGTCCTGGCCTCGATGCCGGGATTCGGCGTGAGGATCGGAGCCCGCATCCTGATCGAGGTCGGTGACGGCAGCACTTTCCCGACCGCCGGCCACCTGGCCGCCCACTGAGTGACAGGTGTGTATGGGGACGTTCTGTCTGTGAGGGCTGGGGCGAGCAGTTACCCTGCGGTCGTTTGAGGTGACACCGCTCGCAGCGAGTAGAGGATCGGGAGATATGTGTCGCCGAACGGGAACCGGTAGTTACCGTCGGGTCCCTTGGGTAGGATACGGCGTCCGTTGAAGTCGGCCTCGGTGTGCTCGCCGAGCCGGTCCACAATCAGCCCTGCGCCGGCGGCCGCCGTCACGATCTCGCCCACCGAATGCGGGTACTGGACCACCTCTTGCGATGCCATCGGCAGGTCCGGATCTGCATACGTGCCCGTTACGGCTTCACGCTGGGGTTGACCGCCGCCGTAGGGCCAGTCGGCCACGAGCGGTTCGTAGCTGGCCAGTGTCTGGAACGCCGGGTGCAGGTCGACCAGCACCAGCCTGCCGCCGGGCCGCAGCGCCATTGCCGCACCATGCATCCACGCATCGAGGTCTCCGATCCAGCACATCACCCCGTAGGTAGCGATCACCAGGTCAAACCTGTCCGCAAGGTCGGACGGCAGGTTCTGTGTGTCCGCCTCGACGAAATCGGCGGTCAGCCCAGCCCGCTCGGCAAGCTCGCGTGCCCGGACGATCGCCGTCGACGAGAAATCGACACCGGTGACCCTCGCGCCCAGCCGGGCCCAGTTGAGTGTGTCCATGCCGAAGTGGCACTGCAGATGTAGCACATCCTGGCCGGTCACATCACCGGCCAGCTCCAGCTCGATTCCGTAGAGCGTCTGCCGGCCGGCCAGGAACGAATCGACGTCGTAGTACTTGTCGTTGGGGGTCGTGCCGTGTGCCCGGGCGCGGGCATCCCAGAGGGCACGGTTCGCGGCGAGCTCATCATCAAGCGGCTTTCCATTCATGCCTGCAGTGTGGCAAAGCCCCCACCGGCTCCCCCAACTGCCCAGGCGGGCACCGACATAAGGCGCCCGCCCGTTCGCATTCCTGTCGGGGGAAACGATCGAGCGGGCTCCGGGAACCAACGCTACCGGTCCCGGCCGCCCCCTTCACTACCGTGCTCACTCGAGCCCAGGACAGCCAGAAAACGTCACCCAATCGAGGGGGTGGGGCCAGCAAAAACCGTTCGTAAGTGAGCACCTACCCGGTGAACTGCATCCACCGCTTGATGACCTTGGGCTCAGCCTCGGGTGCCGGCCACACCTGAATGCGGACCCTCTCGGTGGTCTCGGGGCTCTCGTCGGAGTCGACATCGACCTCGGTAACCGGACCCAAGTTGCTCCGGGACACGCGAAGGCGGGTCCATCCGGCAGGAACTTCAAACCTGTCAGCGTCAATCGTTCGGTGGGTCAGGCCGCCGAGCGGTGCCATGACCAATCCTCACAGTCGTTCGTACAGTGGCGCGCTCCACCTTGACGCCCTGAACCACGCCCGCTCCACGATGTGTGGGCCGAAGGCGGACGGGATGGCAGCAGGGACAGTTGTGGCTCCTGTCGGAGCCAGACCCGCGAGTCAATCGGAAACCTCAAATTGGGCACGGTAAGAGCGGCTAATGAGGCCTTGCCGGTGCCGCGTTGCGTGACTCACTGATCGTTTCAGAATGTGGACACGGCGTCATCTGAGGGCGCCCGGCCCGTGCCGCGCGCTCGTTGCCTCCGCTGTGAAAATCACTGTCCGATTGTCGGAACACGGTGATAGAGAGTCCATGTGACAACGACACTTACGTTCCCCGTTCTGTTGCGACTGATCGACGAACGGTCGACTGCCTTCCGCGCCGCGGTCGCCTCCGCGCCCAGCCTCGACGTACAGGTGCCGACCTGCCCCGAGTGGACGCTGTTCGATCTGGCGCAGCACATCGGCGAGGGGCGCCGCGCCTGGGCCGCCACCGTCGCCGCAGGGCCTGCTCCGGCCAAGTCCGCAGCGGAGGGCGCCCCGGCTGCGCCTCGGGAGCGCGAGGCCCTGCTGGCCTGGTTGGCGGAGTCCACGGAGCAACTGCTGGACGCATTGCGGAAGGCCGGCCCGGATCGCGGTTGCTGGACGTGGTGGGGTGCGTCCCAGTCGCCGCAGACCTGTGGCGCCGTCGCCCGGCACCAGCTCCAGCAGATCGCGGTGCACACCTACGACGCCCAGGTCACTGTGGGTGCCCCGGAGCCGCTGCCGGATGAGGTGGCACTCGACGGTGTCGAGGAGTTCCTGTCCACCTGCGTCGCAACGACGAGTGCCTGGCCGCACAAGCCCACTGCCTTCGACTTCCACGCCACCGAGAGCCACTCCTGGCGCCTCACGGTCGACGGCGACGGCGCACGCTCCACCCGTATCTCCGCGCCCGGCACGACGCCTGTCGCCGCTGCCGACGAGGGCCCGAACGCGGCTGGCGTCTCCGTTCGCGGCACGGCCAGTGAGCTGGTTCTCTTCGTGTACGACCGTATCCCGGCGGACTCCCTGCAGATCGAGGGAGACGCAGGTTTGTTCGACCTGCTCCGCGCGTGGGACCCGGAGGAGTAGGACGGGTGCTGTAGAGCGGCGAAGTAAGCCTTGTCAAGACTGCATGCGGCGTCTGACACCAGCGGCTGACACCAACAAGCACGAACCGCAGCGGTCAGCGCCGGACCTCAGTGAACGATCGACCAAGGCGCAAGGGCCGTTGGCCGACGTTGACAGACCCCCGTGATCGACCTGATAAGGATGAGGCCACAGGTTCAAGTCCTACGGTCGGCCAGAGCGAGCGCCTTCTGGACTTCGGCGAGCCGGCCACGCCTGATGCCAGCAGACGCGTCACCCAAGGCGACAGCGTGGATCTTGAACCCGTCCCTGCGGTGGAACTCTGCGCCATGCAGGCCGTCGGTAACTGCGACGATGTCCTCCCGGTGCAATCGGTACGTGGCCAGCGGATTGACGATCACCACCACCTCGTCGCGTAGTTCCACTCGTGGCCGAAGAAGCACCAGCCACCAGATCAGTGACACCGCCGCGATGATCCCTGCTGCCACAGCGGCGCGCACTGCCCGCACCTCTGTCGGACCCACCAACCAAGCCAGCCAAGCTCCGACCACTGACAGCATGACCAGCGTCCACAACACCCCTGCCCAGACCATCCGGCTCGGGTGCACCCGCCACACTACGACCGCATCCCCGCCTTGTTCGCTCACGGGCTCATTGTGCCGCTGACCAACCTCGGAGTCCCCGTCCTGTAGGCCCCGGATCGAAAACGCCCATAGGTGGCGCGTAGTCGGTGCGGGTACCGGTGGGCTCATTTCCATCAGGAGGCGGTCGCTGCTCAGCTGCGTGAGCCGTTGGACGAGCCACCCCGAGACGCGCGGCCCGCCGCTTACTGCTCCGCGCTCGATGACCGTACGAGCGTGCTCGACCTCAAGTGCCAAGTCCCGATGCTCCGGCTAGAGCTATGGATCAGAAGGTCCCGTGCCACAACCGCGCCAGATCGGGCGGGGACTCACGGGGAACAGCGGCTGCTGACGGAGGCTGCACCCAGCAGCCGCCGAAGTCAGCATCCCGCAGGTCAGACCCCAACTCGCCCCACCTCGCTCCTAGGGCGCGTATCGGAAGTGGATCTCGAACGGTGCGGCGAAGGTTCAAATCACGGTGGGAGATGTCGGTCGGCACCGTGGGCCTACGTGCGTACGCCGATCATCAGTCCCAGATGAGCCTGCCGTCTTGAACACGTCCAGCAGCGCGCTGCTCCCCCGCGGAAATCTGCGCCATGAGGGCGACCATCTCGCTGAACAGAGCGGTCAGTGACTCGTGAACTCCGAAAGATGGCTCATCTCCATCGCCGAATGAACCGATCTGACCGCTACGCGCATCCAGGAACTTGCCGTAACAACTATCATCGTCCGAGATGATCGGAATCCACTGCTCATGCCAGAAGGGAAAGTCCGGATCGGGGGACGGGTCGTCGCGCTCGATCTCCATCTTGAAGTGGTACGTCCGCTCCATGGCCGCGAGTCCCAGCAAATCGCGGTTGTTGCCGGGCACGACCCCCTCCGTGACACCAACAGGGCCGTTGTCGGCCCCGGAGGCCAGGAGCCACGTCCGAAGGTCGACCGGGAAAACGACGCCCATGCGCTTCTCTGCCGCAGTGATCGCTGCCGGCGGAGCGGGAGCGAGAACCGACGATGCAGTCGTCGGTGCATTCGTCTCCAGCCAGTCCACCAGTCGCTGCCACGCCAGCTGCACGTCCCCCATGGCCATTCCTCTCTGAACGTCTACCTCGCGGCGCACCCTACGGCCCGGCAGCGAATCGCCCCCATCCGTCACTCAAGATCCACTTTCGATACACGGCCCAAAGCGGTGATTCTCGCCCACCTAACCCGAGGCCACGGCGTCGCCCTTCGGCGTGTTCGCTAGCCAGTACGCACCGAGCTGAGGGAACCAGTCGAAGCCGTCGAGCACCGCAACCGCCTTGGCCAGGAGTTCGTCGCCGCTCTCCGGCCAGGGCTCGAACCCACTCTCGCCCAGGTCGCCGACGTCCATGAGCCCGCTGCTCAGCAGCAGCGTCAGCAACTCGACCGCGACGCCGCGGAACTCGGCGCCCCGGTCCTCTGCAATGTCCTCGGCCAGACCGAGGAGCTGGTCAACCGGAACCCAGTCGTCCAGGCCCTCCTCGATCAACTCACGGAAGATGTCGTGGTCGTTCACCGGGCAGATGCACCTTCAAATCTTTCTTGCTCCCCGCCGGGGAGAGGTCGATCGTCTCTGACATCCACCGTTGACATCAACCGCGCCGGACGGAGACGCACCCCAGCGTTCTTGTCCAGCCATCGTGTCAGCTAGCGGTTGCAGCCGGAGCGGGCTCGGATCGAACTCCTCAAGCGGATGTCATCACACCACGGAGCGCCCTCCTGGGGCCGTCTCGGGGCCGTGGAAGGGCGCTCAACGGTGACCAACGCTGACAACTGCCGACAGCTCAGCAGCAGGTCACGGCGTCAATCGATGATGTGACCGCAGGTCGGAGACCCGGCATGTCACTTCTTCGGCTACTGAGCGCACCTCGGGCTCATGGCTACCCCATTGGGGGCTCCAGTCGATTGCCAGGAGGCCATAGACGACCTCATCGCGTTGGCCGAGTTATTGATCGCAGGAAATCTCAGCCAACCATTCCGGGGTGTAGCACTCAACGAACGACCACTTCTGGTCCGAGTAGCGGTCGACCGTGCTGTCGGTGTACACCTCAAGTGTGGCTTGCGGCGTCAAGCGGTAGTACTCGCGAATGGGGTCACCCTCCATTGTGGGAGAAGCCACCTTCAGTTCTGCGCCCTTACCGCTCTTGAGGGACCGCCGGAGGCAGGCGATTTCCCGAACCGCCTGCTTCTGCATCTCCTCACCCTGAGCCAAGCTCACCTCGCCACAGCTTGAAAACTCAGTTCTGGACTCCCAGCGGTCCTTGACCGGATCGTCCAGCATGCCGCAACCTCCAGCCAGCAAGGTCGTGGCCGCTACCACGACGAGCCGCGCACGGGCCGAAACAGCCGCCACACGGCGACGACGAGTACAGCTCTCACCTGTCGTCCGCGCCAGGTCCGCCGGCCCCACCCGTCGCAATTGGTCCGGCACGTCGCCGACGGAGTACACAGGCAGATCCGTCTTCGCTCCCAAATCCCCCCCAACCCAATACTTGATCGCGGCTGCACCACACCCGCCGGCTCCGAGATGCGATGCACGTCGAGTGGCTTGAACAGTGACGGCGCCCGGTACAGCAACGCAGTACCGCAACCACAACAACCGACACCGCCCGACAGCGTCCCTCTGGGGCCTCGAAGCGGCCAGTATGGCTGGTCGCTGACCGATCCAGATAGAGCTGAGCGGCCGTGCCATACGTGTGCCAGAACAACTGGCGAGCGGCGGTCTGTCGCGGTCACTCCAAGGGACGACCCTGACGATTGGCCACACAACTGGTACATCCGCCGTGGCTTCAACCCGATCGGCCGCTTCCACATATTCACCCGCACGGAGGCCGAGAGCTGAGCCGTGATCGACCTGATGAGGATGCGGTCAGACCGCAATGGCCGTGCCGGCGGGGCGCCACCTCCGACCGTTCTCGTTGGAGCCACGAAATCAAAGGCACCCGATCCCAATCACTCGACGACCTACCGGAGGCTCCAGCGATGCGTAGGTTCGGGATCGGCTTGGCAGGCGAAGGTCGTTGGGAGCTGACCGGCCCGGCACGGGGCTGACCGGGTATGCGGACGGCAACGACAGTCGACGAAGACTGCCTATTCCCGGCAATGACGTCGGTGGCCAACAGCGGCGAGGATCTTCCCACCGACAGCTCGACCACGGAGGCATCACCCATGAGACCGACCCGCGCTGCCCTGATCGTCGCGGCCACCGCCCTGACGCCGGCCCTCCTCTTCGCCACCCCGGCGTTCGCCACGGGCTCGACGGCCATGTCGACGACCGTGACGGCCACGTCCGAGACGCCGTTGGACGAGATGCCGGAGGAGGAACTCCGTATCGCGATCCTGCGCATCCTGGCAGACGAGGACAGCGGTACGGCGGTCGTCCGAGAGGCCAACAAGGCCCTCGACGGCACGGCGGAGGACATGCGGAACTTCCTGGAGACCGGCTACCGCCTTGCCCAGGCCGAGGACGACAGTGTCGCTGTCGTCCGCATTCTGGGCCTGGCGCAACAGAAGGGCGACAAGGCGGTCGTGCGCGAGGCCGGCAAAGCCCTCGACGACGGCAGCCCGGAGGCCCTGCGCGCCTTCCTGGAGACCGGCTACCGCATCGCCCAGGCCGAGGACGACAGCGTCGCCGTCGTCCGCATTCTGGGCCTGGCGCAACAGAAGGGCGACAAGGCGGTCGTGCGCGAGGCCGGCAAAGCCCTCGACGACGGCAGCCCGGAGGCCCTGCGCGCCTTCCTGGAGACCGGCTACCGCCTTGCCCAGGCCGAGGACGACAGCGTCGCCATCTTCCGCATACTGGCCGACCCGACCATCAGCGACGCCCTCCGCGCGGCTGCCGAGGAGGCCATCGAAGGTACGCCAGAGGAGCTGCGGTACTTCCTGGAGGTCGGGCAGTACAAGGTGGACGGCTAGACCGCAGCCATGGATTGGCGTGTCCGGCGTGCCGGGCTGTCCGGCGCTGTCGTGACGGCACTGCCCGCGGTGGTGGCGGTCGTCAGCTACGGGGCCAGGGCTGATCTGCCGTGGTGGGCGGTGGTGGCCGTGGCCTTGCTGACGGCGGGGCTCGCCGGTTGGACCGGGGCGCAGATCGGCCGCCGACGCGGCATCCGCAACGAGGTCCTGGAGCCCGGGGAGAAGATGCTCGGCACCTACACCGTCCGGCCCCCCTACACCGAACACACCCCGCCCGCAGCCCATGAGGGCCCGCAGTACCAACTCCGCGTGACCACCCGCGGCATGCAGATGTGGGAGCGCTCCGCCCTGCTGTGGCGTCACCCGTGGCCGGAGCTGCGCGTGATCGCCGACGGTCCGCGACTGCGCATCCACCATGAGGAGCGCGAGGTCGGGACGATGCTGCTGGAGCAGCCGGGCGCCGTGCACGAGATCTGTCATGCCGCCGGGCGACACGGGGCCAACTGATACGCGCCTTGTCGCCAGGCTGATCGGCCACCTTGCACTGTCGTCGCCAGAGCGGGGGCAACGCGGCAGCCCGACTACCCGCAAGCCCTACCGGGTGCCGTCTCGGTGGAGGCGGACTGCGACGTTGCAGAAGTGGCGGCCGACGCGTATGCGCTTGCCGGTGGCCTTGCAGCGGCGGCAGGCAAAGCCGAGCAGCCGGACGGCGGTGAGTGTCCAAATGCGTGACAACGCCGACGCACAGCAGCGGACAAGCGTGCAGGGGAGAGGCGCACCGACCGCTGGCCGGCCTTGCCAGTCGTCGAGATCAACGGTATTTGTCTCGCCGTTTGCAGGGCTGAAGCGAAAGGGTGAAGGTGGATAGAGAACACATCACCCGGCCCCGAACGGAGCATCTCATGCAAGCGAGAAAGGCTGAACTGTACGCGCTTGACCTGAGCCAAGCACGCTGGGTCAAGAGCAGCAAGACCCTCCCCTACCGGGACACCTGCGTCGAGGTGGCGGAGCTTGGTGGCGGAGCTGTTGCCGTCCGTGACTCGAACCATCGAGACCTGCCGCCTCTGCGGTTCACTGCAGAAGAATGGGCAGCCTTCAGAGATGGTGTGCGCCAGGGTGAGTTCGGTTAGAACATCTCCCAGCCAGGGACCGATCAGTCGAAGCGCCAGCGCCTTCTAAGAGGTCATCTCGTTTCGGACTGCCGATTCCTGCCGCCGAGGTTGGCGAATCACATACCACGGCCCAGACCGCACCTTGTTGCGGTCTGGGCCGCACCAATGCTCGGGGCGTTCGTCGGCGGACATTGGAAGGTGCTGCAGTTCCACCGGACCTGGGTAGAAAGCGGAGCTGTTGGGGCCGGCCATGTCTTCGCCGATCAGTTAGCGGTAGAGCCATTCGGCGAAGCTCACTGCTGTGGCGAGGGCGCGTTCCGGAACCCCTGGGAAAGCGTCAGGAGCTCGGATGCGGACTTCTTGTAGTCGCCCGCGTAGTCGCCCGCGACGAGCTTGCCGTCCGGGGACAGCCCCGCGTCGTTGAACCAGTGCACGTACTCCTCATTCACGGGCTTGGAGACCTCGTTGCCCTCGAAGTCGTAGTACTGCATGGTGGGATCCGTCGTGAGTCCGGAGTAGACCAGCTTGCCGTCGTGGCTGAAGGCGAAGTCCTGGCGGACGTTGAGGTCGTCGCTGTTGTACGTGGCCTCGCTCCAGGAGCCTTTGCCGGCTTCCATGTCGATGACATAGAAGCCGGTCCGGTTCGACTGACCGTACTGCGGCATCCAGTCGTTCTTCTTGCCGTCGCCGTTGCTGTCGTAGTCCGCCTTGTACCGCAGGTCGGGGTTCGTGCTGTACGTCGTCGCGACGAGCTTGCTGCCGTCGGGTGAGAACTCGACCCCCGCGACGCCGCGGTCGACCGGGATCCAGCGCTCGACCTCGCCGGTGAGCAGGTTGAGCAGGCCGATCCGCTTGGCGGGCAGGTCCTTTTCCAGGACGGCGGCGGTCCGCATGCCTGGAGCGACGTCGATGAAGGACCACTTGGTCGTCTTCACGTACTTGCCGGTCTTCTGGTCGAGGAGCCGGTAGGTGCGGACGGCGACAGCGCGGTCGTCCGTGACGATGCGCAGGTCGGCCGCGCCAGGCCCGTCGTCGGCGCCCTGGCGCGCGGGGCTCTCCAGCGGCTCGGGGACGCTCAGTTCGCGGCGCGGCCACTTCAGCCGCCAGCGGTTCACCTGCTGCCGGTGGAGGATCTGCCGTACGTACGCCTCGGGCTCGTCGATGCGGTGCCAGCGTCCCGCGGCCTTGATCAGTGCGTTCTGCAGCAGGTCCTCGGCCGCGTGCCGGTCGCCGCCGTTGAGCAAGACGGCGGTCTTCAGCAGCGCGCTCGACCTGTTCTCCACGAACTCCCGGAAGTTTTCCTGGCCCTCGGCATCCATCGTCACCTTCTCTTGTTGTTCTGGGATTTTCCTAAGGGCTGTCCCAACCTATGGGGAAACGGACACGGCCTTCCGTCGGCAGCTCGACCGGTCGTACGTCCTCAGCCTCATCGACAGAGGCGATCACGTCGCTCATCGACGCTTCCTTGATCAGGAGATGGACCGGTCACGGGGCAGCACCGTATCCGTCAGCCGACGCCGCGAGCCCGGCGCCGTGTTCGGCGCTGTTCATGCCGATCTTCCGCACGGTCGGTCAGGGTTCACCATGCCTTCCTAGCCTGTGCTGGCTGCAGCCGTCACCACACGGAAAGCTCCCGACCCCGGAGGCCGAAGTGTTTCCGGAGACGGTCCCTGTCCGGGCGCAGCCCCTCCACTGCGCGAAGGAATATGTCATGCCCTCACCAGCCAGTAGACGCGACTTTCTCCGCCGGTCGGCCACGACTCTGGGGGCAGCCGCCGCCGCGTCCGTGCTCCCCGGATCCATCAGCCGGGCCCTCGCCGTCGACGCGGCCGTCCGCACGGGAACGATCAAGGACGTCGAGCACGTCGTGATCCTGATGCAGGAGAACCGCGGCTTCAACCACTACTTCGGCACGATGCGCGGCGTGCGCGGCTTCGGTGACCGGTTCCCGATTCCGCTCGAGAGCGGCAAGCCGGTCTGGTACCAGTCCGATGGCGCGCGGGAGGTCCCGCCGTACCACCTCGACCCCGAGCGCTCCAGCGCCCTGCTCATCCCCTCGACACCGCACTCCTTCGCCGACGCGCAGGCCGCGTGGAACCAGGGCAAGCTCGGCCACTGGCCGAAGTACAAGACCGAGTACTCCATGGGGTACTACCGGCGCGACGACATCCCCTTCCAGTTCGCCCTCGCCGAGGCGTTCACCATCTGCGACTCCTACCACTGCTCCATCACCACCGGTACCGACCCCAACCGCATCACGTTCTGGTCGGGTTCCAACTTCAACCCCGAACTCGGCCGCCAGGGCGTCAACTCGGGCCCCGACCAGTCCGAGCCCAACAACCTCCGGTGCTGGATCACCGGCAAGTGGGTACCGGACGCGTGGCCGCAGACCTACAAGTACGCGAGCAACGCGTTCACCTGGGACACCATCCCGGATGTACTGGAGCGCTCCGGCATCAGCTGGCACATCTACCAGGACATGAACGACAACTGGACCGGCGCGATGAACGGCTGCCTGGCGTTCGAGAGCTTCCGCAACGCCCAGCCGGGCACGCCGGTGTACGAGCACGGCATGACCGGTGGCCCCGACTTCCTGGACCGGCTCCGCCAGGACGTGCTCGAGGGCACCTTGCCGCAGGTCTCCTGGGTGCTGACGACCGCATCCAACTCCGAGCACCCCGGCGCGGGTTCCAGCCCGACGCACGGCGGCAACTTCACCGCCGACGTGCTGGACGCGCTGACCGCCAACCCGGAGCTGTGGAGCAAGACCGTCTTTCTGCTCACCTTCGACGAGAACGACGGCCTCTTCGACCACGTCCCCGCTCCGGCCGTCCCGTCGTACAACCTCGACGGCACCCTCGCCGGCAAGTCGACGGTCCCGGTGGACGGCGAGTACTTCGACGCGTCCGGCAAGCCGTCGTCGTGGCTCAAGGCCGACGACACGGTCACGGGGACGACCCGCCCGTGGGGCATGGGCCCGCGCGTGCCGCTCTACGTCGTCTCCCCGTGGAGCCGGGGCGGCTGGGTCGACTCCGAGGTGTTCGACCACACCTCCGTCGGCATGTTCCTCGAACAGCGCTTCGGCGTCCAGATCGACGCGATCAGCCCGTGGCACCGCGCCGTCTCCGGTGACCTCACCTCGGCGTTCGACTTCAAGCACCCCAACAAGCAGCGGTTCCCGGAACTCCCCGACCAGAGCGAGTGGGCCGCCTCCGACGCCCACCAGCGCACCCTGCCGTCGCCGAAGGCGCCGACGGCACCGGAGCCGCTGTTCCAGGAGCGCGGGACGCGCTACTCCCGCGCGCTGCCGTACGAACTCCACACCGACGCCTCCACCGACCAGGGCGCGGGCACGGTCACCCTGCAGTTCCTCAACTCAGGTCACAAGGGCGCCGTCTTCCACGTGTACGACAGGCTTCATCTCGACCGGATCCCGCGGCGTTACACCGTCGAGGCCGGGAAGCGGCTCACCGACGTGTGGGACGCCATGGCGACGGACTCGGGCGCGTACGACCTCGAGGTCCACGGTCCTGGCGGCT
This sequence comes from Streptomyces sp. NBC_01717, assembly GCF_036248255.1. Taxonomy (NCBI): domain Bacteria; kingdom Bacillati; phylum Actinomycetota; class Actinomycetes; order Kitasatosporales; family Streptomycetaceae; genus Streptomyces; species Streptomyces sp. NBC_01717. Next base: position 1,903,350 of record NZ_CP109178.1, read on the forward strand.
TCTTCCGTTCCTTCGCCGGGAATACGGCCTCCAAGGCCGACCCGGAGCTCCGGGTTCGGTACGACCGTCATGGCAAGTCAGTCGTTCTCAGCGTGCACAATCCCGGACCCAAGGCGGTCACGCTGCACGTCGAGCCCCACGCCTACCGCTTCACCGAGCCCCGGACGATCCATGTGCCGTCGCGCAAGGAAGTCGATCGGCGCTGGTCGCTGAACCCGAGCGGTCACTGGTACGACTTCACCGTCACCGTGGACGGCTCATCGCTCGAGCGTCGCTTCGCCGGCCGCGTCGAAACCGGCGGGGACGGCATCAGCGACCCGGCCATGGCGGCCCACATCCAGCAGGCGGAGAGTCCCGTAGCCGCCGGCTGACACCGGCCCCGGGCGCCGCTGCGACACATCCTGCGGCGCCCGAGCCGGCTCGCACCACCAGTGGGCAGGAGTTTCACCCTGTGGGCTTGAAGGGCTGAGTCCGGGCGATGAGCAGGGCGACGTCATCAGGGTCGTCAGGACGTCGCAGCTCATGAAGGAGCCGGTCACAGGTTTCCTCCAGGGAACGGTCGGGCGCGTCCAGCACGCGGAGGAGAGTCTTGAGGCCCTTGTCGATGGGGTCGTGGCGGGTTTCGACCAGTCCGTCGGTGTACAGGACCAGCTGGTCGCCGGGGCCGAGGTCGAAGGTGGTGGTCTCGAAGGAGACGCCACCCACTCCCAACGGGATGCCGGTGGGCAGGTCGAGCAGTTCCGGATGCCTGCCGCTGCGCACGAGGACGGGGGGCAGGTGACCGGCGGTGGCGATGTGGCATTCGGCGCGGTGTGGGTCGTAGACGGCGTACACGCAGGTGACTATGGGATGCCCCAGTCCCGAGGTGATCTTGTCCAGGTGCTGGAGAACCTCGGCGGGGTCGAGGTTGAGGTCGGCGAAGGCACCGGTGGCGGTACACAGGCGGCCCATGGTGGCGGCAGCGCCGATGCCGCTGCCCATGACGTCGCCCACAACGAGTGCGGTCTTGTCGCCATCGAGCGGCAGGACGTCGTACCAGTCGCCGCCGACCTCGAATGCGGCCTGTGCGGGCCGGTACCGGGAGGCGACCTCCAGGCCGGGACGTCGGGGCGGGAGTTCCGGGAGGAGGCTGCGCTGCAAGGTCTCGGCGGCGTTGCGCACCCTCTGGTGCGAGCAGGCGTTGTCGATGCACATGGCGGTGCGAGAGGCCAGCTCACCGGCGAGGGCGAGGTCGTCCTCGTCGAAGGGCAGCGGGTTGCGCGCCCGGGTGAGACCCAGGAAGCCCAGGGTCTGGCCGTGCGCGGTGAGCGGGACTGCGATGTAGGAGTGCACGCCGGCGCGGGCCAGCAGGGCAGCGGCGTGGTCGTCGCGGGCGATGCGCGCCAGGTCGTTGTCATCCGCTTGGGTGATCAGGATCGGGCGGCCGGTGCGTACGCATTCGGTGGCAAGCCGGCCGATGCCATAAGAGGCCAGGTGGCCGGGTCGGTCGGCGGCCTCAGCGGCTTCGGTCGGGTATGCGGCCTTGACCGCGAGGGCGCGAAAGATCGCGGGGCCGTCGCGATCTGCCAGGTGACAGTCTTCCAGGACGGAATCCAGGACGTCGACCGCGACCACGTCGGCGAGCTCGGGAACGGTGACCTCGGCCAGCTCCCGGGCGGTCTTCCCCACCTCCAAGGTGGTGCCGATGCGAACGGAGCTGTCGGCGATCAGGGCCAGACGCCACCGGGCCTTGGCAGCCTCCATGGCCGCCTGTTGCCGGTCGGTGACATCCACCACCAGTTCGGCCACCCCGAGGACCCGCCCCTGGGGGTCCTCCAGCCGGTACAACGAAATCGACCAGGCATGCTCGTGCTCCGGGTCGGCGGGGGCGCGGCCGACGACGGTGGACTGGTCGATCATGGGGATCCCGGTCTCCAGGACCTGCTGCATCGCGGCCTCGACCACCTCGAACCTCGTGTGGGTCATGATCTCTCGGTAGCCCCGGCCCAGGTGGTCATCCGCGGGTATGCCATGCATCCGCTCCAAGGCGGGGTTGACGGACACGTACCGCAGGTCGGTGTCGAGGATCGCCAGCCCCATGGGGGACTGGGAGATCAGCCGCGTGGACAATGCGACGTCCCGCTCCACCTCACGCAACGTCGACTCGTCGGTGGCGAGCCCGAGGGCGTAGAAGTCGCCGTGGTCGTCCAGCAGCCTCGTGTTACGGAACTCCACCAGACGGGCGCTGCCGTCCTTGTGCCGGATGGGGAACGCTCCGGCCCAGCTCTCACCGGTCCCCATGACGTGGTCAAACAGCTTGATCATCAGTTCCCAGTGCTGTTCATGGACGAGCACCTGCACCGCGTACTGCCCGAGCACCTCATCAGCGGTATAACCGAACACCTTCTCGGCCTGCGGGCTCCACAGGACGATCCGCCCATCGCCGTCCAGCAGCAGCGCGGCGAAACCGAGGAGGTCCACCAGCCCGCTCGGCTGCGACGACCGCGCCCCCGGCCGACCGGCGTCAGCCACGCCCCCTTCGACCTCGCTCACCCGGGCACTCCTTCCACCGGCCGGCCGCGTGGGCCCTCCCACGCCCCGGTCCGTGACCTGACCACTTACCTGCGGCCTGTCCCCCTGTTCGCTGAATCCTTCAGCTTCCATGGTCCCCCGGATCGATCGAACACACATCCGTCCGCACGGGGACGTCGAACCGAGCCCAGCCGATGTGTCCTTCGACCGGCACCCGCGCGGCGGTCGCGCAACCCCGCCGAAGTCGTCCACGAGAACCGTGTCGGCCTCGATCCCGGACAGCGGCCGGGCCGCGAGCACCACGGCGCGTGGAGGCCGCACCGGTTCGGCACCCACTGCGCCGGCGCGTCCTCGGCGCACCGACCCTCGCCGCTGGACTGCTCCAACTCCTCATGCGCTTGATGAAGTCGGGACGCCGGTTCCGCGCGATCCCACCTGCCGTCATCCACGGCATACCGTCGGGCACCGGGCCGGTACCGACCGCCGGACAGCTCAAAGCCCTGACCGATACGCAGGCTCCCGGCGCCGCCCAGGCGGCCACGACGCCGCGTCCGCCCACGACAGAAGAATTGACCATATGTTCGAATTCTTTGCCGGTCAGGGTGCACGAACAACGAATAGCGTGGCCAGCCAGTCACCAGATGTCCCTCGACCAGGAGGCAGTCAGACCATGACCGCAAGACCTGAAGGCGCGCCCTGTTGGGCCGACGCGATGTTCCCCGACCTGGAGGCCGCCAAGGGCTTCTACGGTGAACTGCTGGGCTGGAGCTTCGGCGAGTCGTCGGAGGAGTACGGCAACTACACGCAGGCGTACTCGGACGGCAAGAATGTCGCCGCCCTCTCCCCCCAGATGCCCGGCTGGGAAGGCCCGCCTGCCTGGAGCATCTACATCGCCTCGTCGGACGTCGACGCCGCAGCCGCCAAGATCCGCGACAACGGCGGCGAGTTGATGATGGAACCCATGGCCGTCGGCGAGTTCGGCAAGATGCTGATGGCGAAGGACCCGAGCGGCGTCGTCTTCGGCGTCTGGCAGGCGGGCACCCACGAGGGCTTCGAGAAGCAGGGCGAGGCCGGCGCGTTCTGCTGGGCCGAGGTCACCACACGCGATGTCGAGAAGGCCGACGGTTTCTTCCCCGCTGTCTTCGGTTACGGCGTGAAGACCATGCAGGACGAGGCCGTCGACTTCAAGCTCTACGACCTCGGTGACGACACCGCGTTCGGCCGGATGAAGATGACGAAGGACTGGCCGGCCGAGGTCCCTCCGTACGTCAACGTCTACTTCGCCGTCGACAACTGCGACGACGCGATCGCCACCGTCACCGAACACGGCGGCCAGGTGCACTTCGGCCCGCACGACAGCCCGTTCGGCCGCTTCGCGGCCGTCTCCGACCCGCAGGGCGCGGCCTTTTCCGTGATCGACCTCAAGACTACGAAGGGTGAGATGCCCAAGATCACCTGAGCGACGGGGAACTGTCGCCCCTCCCTGCTCCGGTCCGCGGCCGCTCGTCGACCGCGGACCGACTGCGACGGACGCTGAGCGGCAGGATCGGTTCCGCACTTCTGCTGCTCCGGTCGTGGCTCGCCGCGCTCATCCCCGTGGTTCGATTCCGGAGCCGTGGCGTCACCCGTCAGTATGGAAGATCTTTCCGTGCGGGCGGTCCCGGTGGTGGGTGGGTGGCCGGTGGATCGCGATGAGGGCGGCGTCGTCACCGAGGCGCCCGCCGGCGTGAGCGAGGAGGTCATGCCGGATGTGCTGCAGGAGTGCCTTGGGGTTGCACTCGGCCCACTGGGCCGCTCTTTCCGCGAACGGATAGAACGCACCGGCCTGGTCACGGGCCTCGATGACGCCGTCGGTGTACAGGATGAGGGTGTCTCCGACCTCGAAGGTGAACACGTCAAGGGTGTGGGCCTGCCGCGTCAGACCGAGCCCCAGCGGAGGCGCGGGGTGCAGGCTCGGGACGGTGACGGAGTCGCCGGGGCTGAGCAGCAGAGGCGGGGGGTGCCCGCAGGTGGTCATCCGGGTGACGTGGTCGCCGTCGGGGATCTCCAGCAGCAGGGCGGTGACGAAGCGTTCTCCGACCTCACCCTCCGGCTCGGAGAATTCTGCCTGGTAGCGGTCCACACTCCGATCCAGGGCGTCGGCCAGTGCGGGCAGGGACGTGTGCTGGTGGGCGGCCTCACGGAAGGCGCCGAGAAGCAGTGCGGCCTCTCCGATGGCGGCCAGGCCCTTGCCCCGTACGTCCCCGATCATCACTCGGGTACCACCTTCGGTGCGGGTCGCCGCGTACAGGTCACCGCCGATCTCTGCCTCGTCCTCGGCTGCCAGGTACAGGCAGGCCGTCCGCAACGGACCGATCCGGTCCGGGATGGGCCACAGCAGCACATGCTGTGCGGCCTCGGCCACCGACCGCACCTGGTCCAGCGTCCTTTCGCGCCCCTCGCGCACCACGCAGAAGAACACGATCAAAGATGAGAGCACCGCCAGCGCGACGACCTGCACCACCGTGTTGCGGGAGAAGAGCAAGCCGACGTGCCAGCCGATGTACGCCTGGGCCGCCACGGCGAGGAGTCCGATCGCGCCGGTCAGCCGGGGACCGGCGAACGAGGCGGTGATCGCCGGTGCGATGACCAGCAGCGGACCGAGATGTACGTCGGCCGGGACCAGGATGTCCACGACCGTGATCACCACGATGAGGGCGATCGGGATGACCAGCAACGCATGGCTCGACTGCCATGGCCGCCAGCCGGCGAAGGGCTGCCCGCCTCCCATAACTTCCACAGTGCACCGTCCGAGGGAGGCTGACGAGCCGGGCCGGGCACACCATGAAGACATGGCCGGGCCGGGCAGCCGCCTCGCGGCGGTCGTCGAGCACGTGTATACGCGCTCTCCGACACCGCAGCGAGGTGCTGTCGCTGCCGTTGTGCGCCCGTCAGGGATCACGACGGCACGGTCCTGGGCCTCCGCCGCCTAGAGCCCGATCCTCCGGGGCGACCGCACGGCCGCGCCCCTGGCCCCGCAACTCAGTGCGGAAGGGACAGCTCGGCCCAGATGATCTTGCCGCGTGCGGCGTAGCGGGTGCCCCAGTGGTCGGTGAGCTGGGCGACGAGGAACAGGCCGCGACCGCCCTCGTCGTCGCTCTGGGCCCGGCGCAGATGCGGGGCCGTGCTGTTACCGTCGGACACTTCGCAGATGAGGTTCTGATCGTGGATCAGGCGCAGCCGGAGGGGCGGCTTTCCGTAGCGGATGGCGTTGGTGACCAGCTCGCTGACCACGAGTTCGGCGACGTACGTCAGGTCCTGCAGCCCCCACAGGTCCAGCTGCCGGGTGGCCGCGGCCCGCGCGTCCACCACAATGGCGGGATCCAACGGCAGATCCCAGGTAGCCACGCGGTCCGGGCCCAGTGCGCGGGTGCGGGCGACCAGCAGCGCGACGTCGTCCGGCGGCCGGAACGGCAGCAGCGCCGTGGTCAGCTGGTCGCAGACGTCCTCGAGCACGGGCTCCGGTCGGGACAGGATGCGGCGCAGCGAGTCCAGTCCGATGTCGATGTCCTGGTCCCGGGCCAGGATCAGCCCGTTGGTGTACAGGACGAGCAGGCTGCCCTCGGCAAGGTCCAGTTCGGTCGTCTCGAACGGCAGTCCCCCCAGACCCAGCGGAGGCCCGGCCGGCACCTCCGGGAAAGTGACGCCGCAGGGGCCGGCCACAGCGGGCGGATAGTGGCCGGCACTGGCGAGCGTGCAGCGCCGCTCGGCGGGGTCGTACACCGCGTACAGACAGGTTGCCCCGATCGCGGGCCCGTCGGCGTGGGGCTCGTCGCGGCCGCCACCACCTTCCTCCTCGGTGAGGCGGCCCACCAGGTCGTCGAGATGGGTGAGCAGTTCGTCGGGCGGCAGGTCCAGGTCGGCCAAGGTGTGTACTGCGGCGCGCAGTCGCCCCATGGTGGCGGAGGCCTGTACTCCGTGTCCGGGCACATCCCCCACCACCAGAGCGACCCGGGCCCCGGACAACGGGATCACATCGAACCAGTCCCCGCCCAGGTCGGTGTCCGAGCCCGCGGGCTGGTAGCGGCCGGCGACCTCCACCGCGTTGAGCACCGGGAGGCGTTGCGGGAGCAGGCTGCGCTGCAGGGCCAGGGCGGTGTTGTGTTCGCGCGTGTAGCGGCGGGCGTTGTCCATGGAGAGAGCGGCCCGGGAGGCCAGTTCGGCGGCCAGGGTGACGTCGTCGTCGTCGAAGGGCTCGGGATCCCGCCACCGGTAGAACGTGGCCACGCCCATCAGGACGTTCCGCGCGGTCAGGGGTACGGCGATGAGCGAGTGGACCCCGGTGGCCCGGATGATCGCAGCCCGCTTGGGATCCTCGTCCAGCCAGGGCGCCGTGAGGTCCAGGTGGGCGATGAACTTCGCCTCGAGATCGGCTACGCACAGGGCCTGGGGCGAGGCCGGATCGAAGCGGCTCAGTTCGCCCACGGTCAACACCTTCGGTGGCCGCATCGACTCGAATACGGTCTCGTGGGCCGCCCGACGCAATGTGAGGCCCTGGTCGGCCGGGCCGGGCGTGGGCGTGTCGCCCCGGAGCACCGAGTCCAGCAGATCCACCGTCACGCTGTCCGCCAGTCGGTGGAGCGCCACCTCCGCCAGTTCCTTTGCGGTTCGCCCCACATCCAGGGTGGTGCCGATACGTATGCTCGCCTCGTTGATCAGCTGCATCCGCTCCCTGGCCCGGTGGGCATCGGTGATGTCGACGACCGCGTGGCACAGCCCGAGCACCGTTCCCTCGGAGTCCTGGAGCCGGAAGATCCCGGTGGACCAGACGTGCTCACGGCTGGGATCGGCCGGAGTGAGGCCGCGCTGGATGAAGTCGAGCACCGGTTCGCCGGTGGTCAGGACGCGTTTCATCGTCGCCTCGACCTCGGCGACGTTCAGGTCGGGCAGCGCCTCGCTGATCCGTTTGCCCAGCCGCTCCCCGATCGGCACCCCGGTCATCCGCTCCAGTGCCCGGTTGCGCCGGGTACAGCGCAGATCGGTGTCGGAGACCAGCAGGCCGACCGGCGACTGGTTGAACAGGCCGGACAGTACCGCGAGGTCCTCCTCCCACCGCCGCGTCTCGGCCTCCTCGGCGGCCAGCAGCAGCCAGAACCGCGCCTCGTCCGGGCCCACCCACGGGTGGGCCCGCAGGACCACGGCCAGGTCTCGCCCATCCTTGCAGCGCAGAGTGGCACCGACCTGCCGCCCCTGTGCCGCCTCGTGGCCCAGGTCGGCGGCCGCCGTGAGGACTGCTGCGCGCCCGGCAGCGGCGAGCAGGGACACGGCAGGCCGCCCAAGAACCTCGGCGGCACCGTGGCCCAGCAGCTGCTCTGCACCCGCACTCCACCCGACGAGCACCCCGCGGGCGTCCGTCACCGCTGCAGCCGCCCGAGTCGCAGCGAACGGGCTGCCGGACGGACTGCCGACCTCGGTGTGGTGTGTGTCCGGTGCCATGCACCCCGTCCTTGCCGTGTCGTCCTCAGAGGCCTTTCCAAGAAGTCCTGCCGCGCGAATTCACTCCCGATTATCGTCCGCCGTGTCCGACGGGGCCTTCCCTGGTCACCGGCCCGGCCGGCACCGATCCGGTGGAGACGGTGAAGAGACCTCCACCGGGGTCGCTGATGACGGACTCGGCCCCGCCGCCCGGGGACGGAGCCTGGGGAGTGGCGGTTCCTCCTGCCGCGTGTGCGGCGGCGACGACCGGTTCCACGTCGTCGACCCGGAAGTGCACGTGCCAGCGCGGCCGCACGCGGGGGTCGGGAGATTCCCCGACGCCGCCTCCGCGCACGGTGGCCACGGTGTTCTTGGCCTGCCGCACGGTGACGATGTCGTTCTCGTACGCGTAGGCGACCTCGCAGCCGCCGGGCTCGCCGGAGGCCCAGTCGAAGATCTGTGCGTAGAAGATGGCGGCGTCGAACGCGTCCCGAGTGCGTAGCTCGAGAAAAGCCGGCCTGTTGCCGTGCTCGTCCGACCAGCGAAGGGCCCGGCCTTCCCAGAAGCCGAAGACGGCCCCGTCACGGTCGGCTGCCACCGCGCCCCGGCCCAGGCCGAATCGCACCGGGCCGACGGCGATGGTGCCGCCGCGCTCACGCACCCGGGCAGCGGTGACGTCCGCGTCCGCCACGGCGAAGTACGGGGTCCACGACCCGGCCACCGGCCGGCCGGGCGCCACCTCACCCAGCCCGGCCACCGGCTGCCCGTGGGAGGAGGCCACCGAGAAGCCCGTTCCCAGGTCGCCCGGCCGGAACTCCCATCCCAGAACGGCCGAGTAGAAGTCCTGCGTGGCTCGCAGGTTGTGGGTCATGAGGTTGACCCAGCACGGTGTTCCGCACACCGGCGTGACGTGCCCTGTGGGCGTCATCAGCGTTGTCTCCTCGCCCCCGCACGATGTGCTGTCAGCGGCCGAGCGCCTCGCGCAACTCCTGTTTGTTCATCGTCGAGCGGCCCTCGACGTGCTTCTTCTTCGCCTCTTCGTAGAGCTGGTCCTTCGTGGGCCCCTGCGCTCCGCGATGGGACCGCTCACCGCCACGCTGTGAGGCGGATTTCGGATCGCGCAGGGAAGTCCTGCTCGCCGTTTTCGCCTCTCCTGAGCGGGCCCGCTCCTTGTTGACGGTGCGTGCGGCGAGTTCCTTCGCACGCTCCTCGGAAGCGCCACGTTTCTCGGCGCTCTCCTTGATGTGCTCGTACTGCCGCTCCCGCTTCCGACTCGATCCTGCCGGCATCACATCGTTCCTTTCCTGCATCCGGCCCTGCGCGTGGCAGCCCTGGTGGCGATTCCCTCGCGCCGTGCGACGTCCCCCACGGGGCCGCCGCACGCACTCCACCCATACGCCCACCACACCCCGTACGCCACCCGGGACGGCGCCGGACTCCTGTCGCCGATCCGTCGCCGCTCCCGGCATGTTCACGCACTGACAGGTACCGAATGCCGCACGACCTCCGAGCTCCGCAAGCACATTCCGCCGTGCGCGTTCACACGCGGGGGTGGTAGCCGAGCGCCCGGACGATCTGCCCGGCGTTCCCGTACCGCTCGTCCGCGGGCAGGTCTCGTACGGCTTCGAGCAGCGGGTCCGGCACATGCTCCTCGGACAGGGTCCGCAGGAGTGATGTGCGGTCGGCGGGGAAGTCGCTGCGGTTCAGATGCCGTGCCAGGTCGGACCTGAGCCGTCCGGCCTCGGCCTCGGCACGCGCCCGGTCCCTTACTGCACCGGGCGGCGGAACGGGACCGCCGACGTCCACCGTCACATCGTCGTCGGCCGCCGGCTCGGGGTCGTACGACTCCACCGTGTGGGTGGGGTGTCCGGACCTCAGATAGTCCTTGAGCGCGTGCTTTCTCTCGTCGTCCACCCACGGACTGACCTGGCTGCTTCCTCGCTCCATGGTCAAGCACCTCCTAGGCCTCCGTCGCTGACACGGGCGCGACCTCGCTCAGCCTTGGATCTCATTGTGCTCTGGCTGTCCGTCGATGGCGATCTTGCGATCTTGTGGTCTCGCTGCGAGCCCGTCCGGCTGCGAACATCGCAGCCGCGACCGTCATCCCGCCCGGCCTCGACCGCCGAAGCGAGTGCACCGGGCTCCGGCGGGCCGATCCCGAGGGGCAACGGTACGGATGCCGACCGAAACTGGTTCCATGAACCCGTACGAGGGACTGGCAACGGTGAAGCGGGCGGACGACTCGACAGTCCGCGTGTGGGCCGAAGTCTCGCTCGACGAGAACCCCGACGACACCACCGGGCTGTCCAGCGACACGCCTCGATGGACAGCCCGTCTGACGGCCCCCGGCGGCGAAGCACTGCTGCTCCGGGGCTGTGTGACCCTGATCCTCGACTCCGGTGCCCGCTGGCCGGCCGAGGTGACCCACTCGCACCTGTCGTCCGGACCTCACTCCCCGAACTGGACCGAGGCCAAGGGCGCAGGCCCGGCCGTGAGCCGGACGACGTGAACGCCTGGTGCCCCTGCATCGCACGGAGCGCACCGGCGATCTCTTTCCCGCGCCCGCTGCGCGAGGCAGCGCCTCCGGCCGGCCGGACCCGGGCGACTTCTCGGCCCGACCCGTCGATCACCCCTCCGGCTGGACCGTCGGCGACTTCTCGGCCACCCGCAGCAGCAGCTTGCCCGTGGCACCGAGCACAGCGAGGAGAGCGGCATGGAGGACCCGACGACAGGCGGCGGACACCGCCCCGCCCCTGTACACACCGATCCGGACGAGGTTCCCCTCCTGGCGGCACTGTCCGCACTGGCCGATCCCGTACGCATCCAGCTGATCCGCGAGCTGGCCGGCTCCCCGGAGTGGACGCGCAGCTGCGGCAGCTTCGACGTGCCGGTCGGCAAGGCCGCGCTCAGCCACCACTTCTCCGTGCTGCGCGGCGCCGGCCTGGTCGAACAGCGCGATCAGGGGCCCAAGCGGGTCAACCGACTGCGGCGGGAGGAGTTCGACGCGCGCTTCCCCGGTCTCCTCGAACTGGTCCTGCGCGCCGACAGCCCTCGTCGGTGATTTCTGCCACCGGTCGGGGCAGGGCCCTGTCGAACGGGCGGGCGTCACGGGATATCTTGATGTCAAGCAATGTTGCAGACGTGGAGCGGAGCACCCGGTGACTGACTCGACCATCATCTATACGCACACCGACGAGGCCCCGGCGCTGGCCACGTACTCGTTCCTGCCCGTGATCGAGGCGTACGCCTCGACGGCCGGAGTCACCGTGGAGAACCGCGACATCTCCCTGTCGGGACGGATCATCGCCGCGTTCCCCGAGCGCCTCGACGAGAACCAGCGCATCGATGACGCTCTCGCCGAGCTCGGCGCGCTGGCCAAGACACCCGGCGCGAACATCATCAAGCTGCCGAACGTCTCGGCGTCGATCCCGCAGATGAAGGCGGCCATCGCCGAGCTGCAGCAGCAGGGTTACGCGCTGCCGGACTACCCGGACGACCCGCAGACGGACGAGGACAAGGACGTCCGCGCGCGCTACGACAAGATCAAGGGCAGCGCGGTCAACCCGGTGCTGCGCGAGGGCAACTCCGACCGCCGCGCCCCCGCCTCCGTGAAGAACTACGCCAAGGCGCACCCGCACCGCATGGGCGCCTGGACGGCCGACTCGAAGACGAACGTCGCGACGATGGGTGTCGACGACTTCCGCTCCACCGAGAAGTCCGTCGTGATCGCCGAGCCGGACACGCTGCGCATCGAACTCGTGGGCGACGACGGCACCACCACCGTGCTGCGCGAGTCGGTACCGGTCCTCGCGGGCGAGGTCGTGGACGCGTCCGTCCTGCGCGCCGCGCCGCTGCGCGAGTTCCTGACCGCGCAGATCGCCCGGGCCAAGGCCGAGGGCGTGCTGTTCTCCGTACACCTGAAGGCCACGATGATGAAGGTCTCCGACCCGATCATCTTCGGCCACGTGGTCCGCGCCTTCTTCCCGAAGACGTTCGCCAAGTACGGCGAGACGCTGGCTGCCGCGGGCCTGTCCCCGAACGACGGTCTCGGCGGCATCCTCAAGGGCCTGGACTCGGTGCCGGACCTGGGCGCCGAGATCAAGGCGTCCTTCGAGGCCGAGCTGGCCGAGGGCCCGGCCCTCGCGATGGTCGACTCCGACAAGGGCATCACCAACCTGCACGTCCCGAGCGACGTCATCGTCGACGCCTCCATGCCGGCCATGATCCGCACCTCCGGCCACATGTGGGGCCCGGACGGCAAGGAGGCCGACACCCTCGCCGTCCTCCCGGACAGCAGCTACTCCGGCGTCTACCAGGTCGTCATCGACGACTGCCGGGCGCACGGCGCGTACGACCCGTCCACCATGGGCTCGGTCTCGAACGTCGGCCTCATGGCGCAGAAGGCCGAGGAGTACGGCAGCCACGACAAGACCTTCGAGATCCCCGCCACGGGCACCGTGCGCCTCGTCGACCAGGCCGGCAACGCCGTGCTGGAGCAGCAGGTCTCCCAGGGCGACATCTTCCGCGCCTGCCAGGCGAAGGACCTGCCGATCCAGGACTGGGTCAAGCTCGCGGTCACCCGCGCCCGCGCGACCGGCGTCCCGGCCGTGTTCTGGCTCGACGAGACCCGCGCCCACGATGCGCAGGTGATCGCCAAGGTCAAGACTTACCTCGCCGACCACGACACCGATGGTCTGCAGATCGAGATCATGTCGCCGGTCGAGGCCACCGCGTTCTCCCTGGAGCGCATCCGCCGTGGTGAGGACACCATCTCCGTCACCGGCAACGTCCTGCGTGACTACCTGACCGACCTGTTCCCGATCCTGGAGCTGGGCACCAGCGCCAAGATGCTCTCGATCGTCCCGCTGATGGCCGGCGGCGGCCTCTTCGAGACGGGCGCCGGCGGCTCCGCCCCGAAGCACGTCCAGCAGTTCGTCAAGGAGAACTACCTGCGCTGGGACAGCCTCGGCGAGTTCTTCGCCCTGGCCGCCAGCTTCGAGCACCTGGCCACCACCACGGGCAACGCGCGCGCCCAGGTCCTCGCCGACACCCTCGACCGCGCCACCGGCACCTTCCTCAACGAGGACAAGTCGCCGAGCCGCAAGCTGGGTGGCATCGACAACCGCGGCAGCCACTTCTACCTGGCGATGTACTGGGCCCAGGAGCTGGCGAAGCAGACGGACGACCCGCAGCTCGCGGAGGCGTTCGCCGGTCTCGCCAAGACGCTGACCGAGCAGGAGCAGACCATCGTCGACGAGCTCATCGCCGTGCAGGGCTCGCCGGTCGACATCGGTGGCTACTACCACCCCGACGCCGCCAAGGCCTCGGCCGCCATGCGTCCGTCGGCGACGTTCAACGAGGCCATCGCGACCCTCGGCTGACCTTCGGGCCACCCGAGCCTGCGGTACTCGTTCCGCCCCGGCCGCGCTTCCGTGCGGCCGGGGCGGTCCCGTATCCGGGCACACCGCCGGCTCGGATCTGCTGGGGACGCCGTCCGTCGGCGTGCTCGCGTGCGAGCCGGCCCCGGTACGTGTCCCGGCCGACTGCCGTCGACGGAACAGCCCTTAGGCTGAGGATGACGCTTTTCATACCCGTGACCTGCACGTATGAAGAGGCCTGTGCATGCCTGACAGCTCTGTCGCCCACCGCCGACCGACCCGGAGTAGCACGTGTCCGCACCCTTGACCGTCGCCGTCGCCCAGCCCGTCTGTCTCCATCTCGATGTCGCAGCGAACGCCACCGCCCATGCGGCGGCGGTCGCTGAAGCCCGGGCTCGGCTGGTCGTCTTCCCGGAGCTGTCGCTGACCGGCTACGACCTCGCCGCCCCGGCCGTCTCCCCCGACGACGCCCGCCTCGGGCCGATCGTCTCCGCATGCCGTGCCACCGGGGCGACGGCGCTGGCCGGGGCCCCGGTGCGCGACGCCGACGGACGTGAGCACATCGCCACGCTCGCCGTCACGGGAGAGGGCGCGCGTGTCGTCTACCGGAAGATGTGGCTGCACGGCGAGGAGTTCGACCGCTTCGGCCCGGGCGAGAAGCCGGAGGTCCTGGTTGTCGACGGGGTGCGGCTGGGGCTTGCGATCTGTTACGACGCGGCTGTCCCCGACCATGCCGCCGACACCGCCGCTCTGGGCATCGACGCGTATGTGGCGAGCACTCTCTACGGTGCGGGCCCCGAATCGGCCACCCGGCGCGACGGGCACATGAGCGAGCGGGCCGCCGCCCACGACGTGTGGGTGGTGCTGTCCACCTCGGCGGGGGCCAGCGGAAACTATCCGCAGACGTCGGGCGGCTCCGGAATCTGGGCTCCTGGCGGTGCCGTGGTCGTCCAGGCCGGACCGGAGCCCGGTGCCATGGTGTCGGCGTCCCTCGGCGGGTCCTGACGCACCATCTCGGCCGTGATCGCCCACCGCTCGTGATCGCGCCACGCGCCGTCGATGAAGAGGAAGTCCGGGGAGAAGCCTTCGAGGCGGAAGCCGGCCCGGCGCACCAGGGCGATCGAGCCCGCGTTGGCGGGCTGGATGTTCGCTTCCAGGCGGTGCAGGCCCAGCGGGCCGAAGGCGTACCGCATCACCAGGTCGAGCCCCTCGCTCATCAGGCCGCGCCCGGCCGCGTGGGCGAACGCTCCGTATCCCAGCGCGCCGCAGCGGAAGGCGCCGCCGACGATGTTGTTGATGTTGATGAATCCCGCGATGGGGCCGCTCGCGGTCCCGTTCCCGTCGTCGACCGCACGTTCGCAGACGAGGAAGCCCGCCTTCGTGGCGTCCTCCGTCAGCCGGCCCGAGTACGCGGCGTACGCACGCGCGTCGTCGGGCGGGAACAGCCACGGATGGTGCATGCCGTGGCTCTCCTTGGCGCGATCCGTGAACTCTTCGGCGTCCGCGGGAGTGAAGGGGCGGATCGCGGTGCGCGCGCCCTCGGCCAGGTAGGCGTTCTCAGACATCCGGACAGCGTAGGCAACCGCCGTCGGCCTCACTTCGCGCGGCGTCGGAAGAGATAGCCGCCGCACACCAACCCGGCGACGAACATCGCCAGCAGCACCGCCGCGAGCGGCATCGTCACCAGGGGGATCAGCAGCCGGATCGTGACTTCATCAGTGTTCTCGACGATGAAGACGAGCGACAGGATCGCGATGACGAGGACAACGATGCGGGAAGGCGAGAACGCTCCCACGGCGCCCTTGCCGCCGCTCGACACGTCCTTCGGGCTCATGGTCCGGCCCCTTCTCTGGTCCTGATACGTCACCGCCCCCGGTACCAGGATGTCTCCATCCGGCGCCCAGGGGGCGGTGGTGAGCGGCCGTACGGGTGACGGTCCGGCCCGCGTCGGTCTGCCCGGTTTCAGTTCACCCGGCCGGCGACCACGGGCAGCTCCAGCACCCCCGTGTCGTCCGGGGCGCTGACGACCGTGACCGGCTTGATGCCACGGTTGCCGAAGTACGCGCTGTCGCTGGCCGCGATCACGAACTCGAGCCGGTGCCCCGCCCGGTACCGGTGCACGATGCCCGGCAGCTGCACGGTGAACTGCCGGGTGACGTCCGGTACCCGCACCGGGGACACGAGGCGGTTCACCAGTGTCCTGGAGCCGTCCGGCGACACGTCGTACACCTTGGCGAACAGGACCAGCTTGTCGGCGGCGTCACCGCTGTTCTGCACACGTTCCGTCTTCGGCGAGACCACCTTCAGGGTGGCCCTCGGCGCGCCGACGACGTCGACGGCGGAGGTCAACGGGGCGCTGGTCCAGCCGAGGTAGGTGCCATGGGTGTCGTACGGCTCGGGGTCGGGCAGTCCGACGATGCCGGCGAGCGAGCTCTCCGAGTGACTCGTCGGCACCAGCCAGTTGGCGTACTGGCGGCTGCCGCGGGTGACCTTGGAGCGGTTGTCGACGAGCTTGCCGTCACCGGAGAGGTAGACCTTCTGCGACAGCGAGGGCACGGCGGCCGCGGTGCCGTAGCCGCTCTCCCAGTCACGGTAGTAGGCGAACTCGGGTCCGGTGTCGGTGCTCCTGCTGTGCCGGAGGTAGCGGTCGAACCAGGCGAGTACGCGCTGTCCGACGTAGCTGGTCTCCAGGTTGCCTTCATTCAGGTCGAGTTCACCGGGCACCTGGCCGCCGCTGTGGCCCCAGGACTGCCAGATCATTTTTGTCGTGGTGCCCTGTGACTTGAGCGTCCGGTACGTGGCGGTGGCCTCGTTCAGGTTGAACAGGCTGTCGGTCTGACCCTGGACCAGCAGGGTGGGTGCCTTGACCTTGCCGAGGTAGGAGACCGGGGAGACGCTGCGCGCGTAGTCGAGCATCGCGCCGGCGCTGTCGGCCGGGTAGCGGCCGGAGTTGAGCAGCCGGATCGTGTCGCAGGCCTGCGCGGCGAAGTGCAGACAGGTGAGGTTGCCGAACCGGGACGGGTCGAGGCTGGGGGCGAGGATCGTCTGCCCCTCCCCCATCAGGTAGAAGCCGTTGGTCCACTGCCACTTGAAGACACCGGGGGTTTCCGAGGAGACGCCCTTGCTCGTGGCCGTGTTGTTGGGATCGAGCGCGTACGACAGGTCGTTCCAGGTGATCAGCGGGACGAGGGCGTCCACGCGGTGGTCGACGGCCGCCGTGGCCAGCTGGATGGCGCCGCCGTACGAGCCGCCGATCATGCCGACGCGCGGGTCGCCGTTGCCGTCCTTGGTGACGAAGTCGGCCTTCGTCCCGTCGTCGGCGGCGCGGGTCCCGGCGAGGAAGTCGATGAGTCCGGTGGCGGCCCTGCCGTCGATCGCCGGGTCGTCGAGCGTGATCAGGCAGCCGGACTTGCCGAAGCCGAGGCCGGAGTAGACGAGGCCGACATAGCCGCGGGAGGCGAAAGCCTTGCCGATGGCGTCGGTCGAGCCGTCGGACTTGCTGCCGCCGAAGCCGTTGGTGGCGAGGACGGCGGGGGCGGGGTGAGCGGCGTCGGCCCCGGCGGGGCGGTAGAGGTCGGCGTCGACGGTGCAGGAGCGACCGCCTGCCGCGACGGTGAACTTCAGTGCGGTGACGGTGTATTCGGAAGCGGCAGCCGTGGTGGCGGCGTGTGCCGCGCCGGTGAGGGCCAGAGGTGCGGCGAGCGCCGCCCCGGCTACGTAGGCGAAGGACTTACGGGACCGGGATCTGCGAACAGCGCGTGACACGAAGACCTCCACAGCGAGGGCAGCATACCGACCAGTAGGTACTGGGGCGCGCCCATGCTGTGATACGCGTCATAGCGATGTCAACGCTCGCGACAGCGTTTCCTGAAGGATGTTCAACTTCTTCGCATCCGGAGTACGTTCAGATCAGCGCGGGCACCTCGACCGTGAGGGTGCCCGGACCGCCGCCTTCCGGCGCGTCCAGCACCGCGGGCACACCGAGCGGGATCGTGAGCGCCGTCGGTCCGTGCCCGAAGCCCAGCTCCTCGACGACGGGCACGCCGAGCCCGCCGAGCCGGTCGGCGAGGACCGTACGCACCTGCTCGTACGGTTCGCAGCCCTGCCAGGAACCGCAGGCGACGCCGGATATCCCGGACAGCGCCCCGGCCCTGAGGAGTTGGGTGAGGATGCGGTCGAGGCGGTACGGATCCTCCGTCGTGTCCTCGATCATCAGCAGTCCGCCCCGCGCGGACGTCCGGGCGTGCGGGGTGCCGATGTCGGCGGCCAGCAGGCTCACGCATCCGCCGTACGTGATGCCGCGGGCCCGGCCGGGCACCAGCACCCCGGCCGTGCGAAGGCCGAGGGTCCGTACCGACTCCGGCTCGAACAGGGTGGCCCGCAGCGATTCCTGGGTGTCCGGGTCCTTGAGGAAGGTCTCCGTGGCGGCCATCGGGCCGTGCAGCGTCGAGAGCCCCATGTGCCGGGCGAACGCCTCGTGCAGCACGGTGATGTCGCTGTAGCCGACGAACACCTTGGGCCCGGCCGCGCGCATCGCCGCCCAGTCGACCAGGTCGACCATGCGGTGTGCGCCGTACCCGCCGCGGGCGCACAGCACCGCTTCGACCGACGGATCGCACCAGGCCTCCTGGAGGTCCCGGGCACGCTCCTCGTCCGCACCCGCGAGATAGTCCAACTCCTGGTGCATGGCGCGGACATGAGGCATCTCGAAGGGCTCAAGGCCCCAGCCGCGCAGCACATCGAGGCCTGCTTCCAGGCGGTCGACGGGCACCGGTCCGCTGGGCGACACGACGGCGACCCTGGCACCCGGTCGCAGGCGGGCGGCGCGAGTCAGAGGAGTCAGCGTCACTTCTTCAGCTCCAGTCGCGGTACGTCGGGGCGGTCGATCCCGAAGGTCTGTGCATAGAGGGAGAGTTCGGCCTCCAGCGCGGCGATCATGGTGTCGGCACGCCGGAATCCATGGCTCTCCCCCTCGAACGCCAGATACGCGTGCGGGATGCCTCGGCCTTCGATCGCAGCCAGGAACCGCTCGCACTGGGCCGGTGGGCAGATCACGTCGTCGAGCCCCTGGAGCAGCAGGAACGGGGTGGTCAGCCGGTCCGTCCCGTTGATCGGCGACCGTTCGCGGTAGCGGTCCGGGACCTCGGCGAGCGGGCCGACCAGGGACTCCAGGTACTGCGACTCGAAGTCATGGGTCTCGTCGGTGCCCCAGCCGGTCAGGTCGAGGATGGGGTAGCTGATGGTGCCGCAGGCATAGACATCGGTGCTGGTCAGCGAGGCGGCGGTGGTCCAGCCGCCGGCGCTGCCGCCGCGGATGGCGAGCCGGTTCGGGTCGGCGGCGCCCTCGGCTGCCAGCGCCCGGGCGACGGCGGCGCAGTCCTCCACGTCGACGACGCCCCACTGCTGGCGCAGCCGGTTGCGGTACGTCCTGCCGTAGCCGGTGGAGCCGCCGTAGTTGACCTCGACGACGCCGATGCCGCGCGAGGTGAAGTAGACGATCTCCAGGTCGAGGACGAGCGCGGCATGCCCGGTGGGACCGCCGTGCGCCCACACCACGTAGGGCGGCAACTCGCCTTCCGGACCGACCCGTTCGGGGTTGCGTGGCGGGTAGATGTGGGTGTGGACGTCGCGGCCGTCGGGCCCGGTGAAGGTGCGCTCGTGAGGTTCGGGGTAGTACGCGGGATCGACCTCGTCCCGGTGCCGGGCGCCGATGATCCGACTACGGCCGGTCGTGGTGTCCAGCTCCACGATCTCGTACGCGCTCCGCGGGCTCGCGGCGACACCGATGACCCGGCTGCCGTGCACGGCGAGCGTCTCGGCCCATTCGGTCCAGGGCCCCGCGATGTCGGCGAGTTCGCCGGTCTCCGGATCGAGGATGCCGAGGGTCGTGGTGCCCTTGCCGTGGATGGTGGCGATCAGTCCGTTCTCCAGTGGCCGGAACCAGCCGAGCCCGATCTTCCACAGCGGTCCGGCGAACTCCTGCTCCTGTGTGCAGAGCGCCACCGTGCCCCGGTGCGGATCGGCACGGTAGAGGTTCCACCAGCCGCTGCGGTCACTCGCGAAAAGGAGCTGTCCGTCGGTGGTCCATTCGATCTGTGGCACCGATTCCTCGGGTCCGCCGCCGAAGCTCCGGGCGCTGTGGAACGTGCCGTCGTCGGCGATGTCGGCGAGCATCACCTCGGTGCCGTCCCACGGCATCCGCGGATGGTCCCAGGCGATCCACGCCACCCGCCGCCCGTCGGGCGAGATCTTCGGTCCGGTGACGAAGCGGTGCCGGTCGTCGGAGAGTTCGCGCACCGCGCCGCGGTCGTCGGCCGCCGATCCGTCCAGCGGCACGGCGGCGATCACCCGTCGTACTTCGGTAGGCGCTTCGCCGGTGAACTCCTCCAGGACACACCACACTTCGCCCCGCTCGCCCCGGTCGAGGTGCAGTTGCGGGTCTACCCAGCGCAGTCCGCCGCCGACACCCGACAGCGGGGTGATCGGCCACGGCTCGCCGGCCCCGTCCGGCGCATACGCGTACAGCCGCTGGTCGGTGAAGTTCACGAAGACCACGAGCGGTCCGCCGTCGGTGCGCCCGGCGCCGGCCCAGGGCCGTCCGCCGTACTCGATGACGCGGCTGCGGACGTTCCACGGAACGGGCAGCACGGAGTCGGTGGTCCCGTCCGCCCGGCGGCGGACCAGGGCGCGGCGGCCCGCCTCGGCCGGACGCGGCTCCGTCCACCACACCTCGTCGCCGACCACGCCGACGTATTCCGGGCGGCCGTCGTGCGACGCGGCCAGCCGTGCGTCGACCGGTGACGGCCATGTTCCGTAGGCCCCTGTGGACACCATGATCAAATCCCCCCAGTGCAGGTCAGGCCGTGCGCAGATAGTGGTCGAGTACCCGGACGCCGAAGTGCAGCGCCTCGACGGGCACGCGTTCGTCGACGCCGTGGAAGAGCGCCTGGTAGTCGAAGCCCACCGGGAGCTTCAGCGGTGAGAAGCCGTAGCCGGTGATGCCGAGGCGGGAGAACTGCTTGGCGTCCGTGCCGCCCGACATGCAGTACGGGACGACATGACCGTCCGGGTCGAAGCGTTCGACGGCGGCGCGCATCTTCGCGTACGTCGGCGAGTCCACCGGGGCCTGCAGGGCGACCTCGCGGTGGTGGAACTCCCAGTCGACATCGGGTCCGGTCAGCCGGTCCAGGGTGGCGTGGAACTCGTCCTCGCCGCCGGGCACCATCCGGCCGTCGATGTAGGCGACGGCGCGGCCCGGGATCACATTGACCTTGTAGCCGGCCTCCAGCATCGTCGGGTTGGCGCTGTTCCTGACGGTCGGTTCGACCAGCGCGGCGGCCGGTCCGAGCTTGCCGAGGAGTTCGTCCACGTCGAATCCGGGAGCGTCGACATCCACCTGGATCCCGTGCAGCGCGGCGATCTCGGTGAGCGCCGCCCGTACGGTCGGGGTGAGCCGCACCGGCCATTCGTGCGCGCCGATCCGGGCGACGGCGGCGGCGAGTGTGCTGACCGCGTTCGCCTTGTTGACCTTGGAGCCGTGGCCGGCCTTGCCGTGGGCCGTGAGCTTCAGCCATCCGGTGCCGCGTTCGCCCGCGGCGATCGGGTAGAGCGGCATTCTCGGTCCGGCGTGGAAGGTGAAGGCACCGGACTCACTGATGCCCTCCGTGCACCCTTCGAAGAGTTCGGGGTGCTGGTCGGCGAGGAAACCGGAGCCGTCGGCGGCGCTGGCCTCCTCGTCGGCGGTGTACGCGATCACGATGTCCCGGCGGGGCCGGATGCCGGCCCGGGCCCAGGACCGGACGACGGCGAGGACCATCGCGTCCATGTTCTTCATGTCGATCGCGCCACGGCCCCAGACGACACCGTCGCGGACCTCCCCGGAGAAGGGGTGCACGGTCCAGTCGTCGGCCTCGGCGGGCACGACGTCGAGGTGCCCGTGCACCAGGAGCGCGTCCGCGGACGGGTCGGTGCCCTCGATCCTGGCGACCACGTTGGTGCGGCCCGGGGTACGTTCCAGCAGCTCGGGTGTCAGTCCGGCGGCGGCCAGCCGTTCGGCCACGTACTCGGCGGCCGGGCGCTCCCTGCAGTCGCCGGCGCCCCGGTTCGTCGTGTCGATCCGGATCAGTTCGGAGGTGAACGTCACCGATTCGTCGAGCGCCAGATCGTCGACGGAGTCCTGGGGGGTGGTCACCTCAGCCATACTGCTCCTCCACAGCGGACGACACGATCGTCGTCACCGCCTTGAACGTGCGAATGCCTTCGTACATCGTCGTACTGGTGTAGGCGACACGCCGCTCACCGCTCGGCGCCACGCCGGGGACGACGGTCGCGGCCGCCGCCAGGTGCTCCGCGTCGAACTCCAGCTCCACGGTGAACGAGCCGCCCCGCACCGGATCACGGCGCCCGGCAAGCGCGGTCGCCTCCTTGGCGGCAGCACGGATGTCGGCGGCGGTACGGGCCGGGGTGCGGCACACCGCCGCGTACCGCGACACATAGTCCTTCACCGCGACCTTGCGGGCCTCGGGGGCATATCCGTCCGCGTCCACGCAGGTCAGGTTGTCGCCGGTGACGAGGACGACGGGCACGCCGTACTCGGCGGCGACATGGGCGTTGAGCAGCCCCTCGCTGGCACGGACGCCGTTCAGCCAGACTCCGGTGATGGAATTGGCGAGATAGGTGTGCGCGAGCACGCCCTCCGTACCGGCTCCCGTGTGGTAGCCGACGAACGCGATCGCGTCGACGTCCCCGTGCTGGATGCCCTCCACCATGCTGAGGGACTTGTGCTTGCCGGTGAGCATCTGGACCCGGTCGTCGAGCCGCTCGAGCAGGAGGTTGCGCATGGACCAGTGCGCCTCGTTGATGAGCACCTCATCGGCACCCCCGTCGTAGAAGCCGAGGGCCGCCGCGTTCACATCGGAGGTGAACATCGAGCGGCAGCGCTCCCACTGCGGGGTGCCGGGCAACACGTCGGCCGGCCAGGTCACCCCCGTGGCGCCCTCCATGTCCGCGCTGATGAGGATCTTCACGATGTACCGGTCCTCTCACAGGTCAGAAGTCGTTGCGATCTTCCTGCCGCAACACCGTACGCGGCGGCGGAGTCCCAGGCCAGAGGTGTTTTCAGCTCCAGAGGTCCAGTCCAGTGCAAGACCGTCGGGATCTCGGAGCCGGGCGTGCGGCGATGTCGGCGCCGGCGGTACGCGGTCGGTGACCGGGCCGGCGGCGGGGCTCGGCGGTGCGGGTCAGCGCCCGGGTTCGCGTCGCTTGCGGGCTGCCCCGGAGAGGCCGAAGCCCATCAGTACGGTCCCGCCCGCGAGAACACCGAGGCCTGCCAGGACCAGGGTGTTCAGCCCCGTGCCGGCCAGGGCGGGCTGTGCATATGACCCGCCGCCGGTGGCGGCCTGGCGGATGAGATCGGTGACCGCGTCCGGGTGCGACACCAGGGCGACGTGGGACGCGTCGATCTCGACCGTCTGCGCGTGGGCGCGCTGCGCCTCGAAACGCTCGAGGGCCGGGGAGATGGCCTTGTCCCGGGTCGAGACCAGGGCCCAGGACGGGATGGTCTTCCACGCGGCTTCGGCAGCCTTGTCCATGAACGCGGAGGCGACGATGGGGCGTTGGGTGGCGGCCATCACTGCCGATACGGCCGCCGGGAGGTCCGCGGCAAAGGCCTGGTGGAACTTCGCGGCCCGCAGGTAGAGGTCGATACCGCTGGTGCCGTCGGCGTTGCGGAACGGTACGGGCTTGAGAGCCGCGGCGAGTTCACTGCCCGGGAACCTGTCGCCCAGTGCGCCGAGGGCCTCGCCCTTGTCCGGCATGAACGCGTTGACGAAGACCAGCGACTTCACCTGGGAGTTGCCGGCGGCGGCGGTGCTGATCACCGCGCCGCCGTAGGAGTGCCCGACCAGCACGATCGGTCCCTGGATGCTCTTGAGGAAGTCGGCTATGTACGCGGAGTCCCCCGCCAGTCCCCGGAGCGGATTGGCCGGGGCGACGACGCTGAACCCGTCGTGCTGCAGCCGTTCGACGACGGCGTTCCAGCTGGAGGCGTCAGCGAACGCACCGTGCACCAGCACGACGGTCGGTTTGGTGACGACTGTGGTACCCGTGTCGGCCGCTGCCGATCCGGCGGCTCCGGCGAGGACCGTCGCGGTCAGCGCCGCAGCGATCGCCTGCCCACGCCGGGAACGTGTCGGACGTATTCGCCGGTGCCGCGGCGCGTGAACGGGTGACACAGCCATGCGGTTCTCTCTTCAGGAGGAGGGGGCGACACATCCAGCGTTTCCGGAGCCGGCCGGTACGGCGCGGCCCGGGAAGCAGCCGGGTGACATCGGCCGACCGTCCGGGTGAAGACGGCTCCTGACCGCATGGCGACCGGCGGATCGGGTCACCTTTTACCGGCCGGTGGTACGGCCCCGTTCCCGGGCGGACCGGGCGGGCTGCCCGGTCCGCCCCCCTCCTCCGAAGGGCAGCACCCCCCTCAGGAGGTCTTCAGAAGTTCCTCGATCCGGGCCAGTTCCTCGTCACTGAACTCCAGGTGCCGCACGGCGTCGACGCTGTTCTCCAGCTGAGCGACGCTGCTCGCCCCGACCACGGCCGACGTGACCCGTCCGCCCCGCAGCACCCAGGCCAGCGCCATCTGCGCCAGGGACTGCCCGCGCTCGGAGGCGACCTCGTCCAGCGCGCGCAGCCGGCTGATCAGCTCCGGGGTGACCGACTCGGGCGTCAGGAACGGGCTGTCGCCCGCCGCGCGCGAGCCGGCCGGGATCCCCTGCAGATAGCGGTCGGAGAGGATGCCCTGTTCCAGCGGCGAGTAGGCGATGGAGCCGACGCCCAGCTCGTCCAGCGCCGTGAGCAGGCCGTCCTCGACCCAGCGGTCCAGCATCGAGTAGCGCGGCTGGTGGATCAGCAGCGGGGTGCCGAGGTCCTTGAGGATCCTGGCCGCCTCCCGGGTCTGTTCCGGCGAGTAGTTGGAGAGGCCGACATAGAGCGCCTTGCCCTGCCGTACCGCCGAGTCCAGCGCCCCCATGGTCTCTTCGAGCGGAGTGTCCGGGTCGGGCCGGTGGGAGTAGAAGATGTCGACGTAGTCGAGGCCCAGCCTGGTGAGGCTCCGGTCGAGCGACGAGAGTACGGACTTGCGCGATCCCCACTCCCCGTACGGCCCGTCCCACATCAGGTAGCCCGCCTTGGTGGAGATGACGATCTCGTCCCGGAGCCGGGCGAAGTCCGTCCTCAGGGCGCGTCCCATCGCGCTCTCGGCGGCGCCGGGCGGCGGGCCGTAGTTGTTGGCGAGATCGAAGTGTGTGATGCCGAGATCGAACGCCCGGCGCAGGATCTGCCCCTGGGTGTCCGCGGTCCGGTCGCTTCCGAAGTTGTGCCAGAGGCCGAGCGAGAGCGCGGGAAGCAGCAGACCGCTGCGTCCGGTGCGCCGGTACGGCATGGCCTGGTAGCGGTCGGGGGACGGGAGGTACATGCGGGCTCCACGGAGAGGGGAAGGGGTGCGGGATGCGTGGTTCTCCAGGCTCCCCGACATCGATCCAGCAGTCCAACAGAAGATTCAGGTTGGATTTATCGTCTATGTTTCTCAATCATGGAGTTGCGCCAGCTGGAACATTTCATCGCCGTCGCCGAGGAGCAACACTTCACCCGTGCCGCCGAACGGGTCGCCGTGTCGCAGTCCGGGCTGTCGGCCTCCATCCGCTCCCTGGAGCAGGAGTTGAAGACCCCGCTGTTCAGCCGGACCACCCGCACCGTGCGGCTGACCGAGGCGGGCCGCGCACTGCTCGTGGAGGCGGAGCGCACGCTGGCGGGCGCACGGGCGGCGAAGGACGCCGTCGACGCGGTACGGGGACTGCTGCGCGGCACACTGACGGTGGGGTTCGAGCAGTGTGTGGCCGGTGTGGGGGTCCCGCGGCTGCTCGCGGCCTTCCGTCGCAAACACCCGCAGATGGAGATCCGGCTCCGCCAGGAGGGCACGTCGAGTCTGGTGGACGGAGTGGCGGGCGGGCGGCTCGACGTCGCGTTCGCCGCGACGGTGAGTGCCGGGGAGTGGCGCGGCGAACTGATCCCGCTGGCGCGGGAGCGCATGGTCGTCCTGTGCGCCCCCGGCCACCGGTTCGCGCAGGCGCTCCGCGTCCCGTTCGACGAGCTTCCCGGTGAGTCGTTCATCGACTTCCATCCGGACTGGGGGCCGCGCCGCGCCGCCGACGAGGCGTTCGCGACGGCGCGGGTGCGCCGCACCGTCGGCCTTGAGGTGAACGACGTACACAGCCTGCTGGAGCTGGTGCACGAGGGGCTGGGGATCGCCGTGGTGCCACACCACTTCTCGCGCAAGCCCGAGGCCCGCGGGCTGGTCGCGGTGGAGCTGGACGGCGCCGACCAGCCTTTCTACGAGAGTGTCGTGGTGCTTCCGGCCGCCGGGGCCATGAGCCCCGGCGCCCGCTCGCTGATGGCTTTGGTACGCAGCGACGTACGCGACGGCGCCACGCGCTGACCAGCGGTCACCCGCCCAGCGCCGTCGCGAAGGCTCCTGGTTCCTGCTCGACCCCGCTGCACGTGTCGTTCGCCTTCGTGGTGTCCTCGTCGGTGCATTCCCGGTCGCGGAAGGTGGCCCACATGGAGAGCGCACCGACGCCGGTCCGCCGGGCGAAGGCGCGCAGGGTGGCGGCGTCGGCGAGGGTGAACGTCTCTCCGGCCGTGTCGTTGACACCGAGCATCACCGTGAGGTGCAGCGCCCGCCAGGCCTCGGAGTCCGACAGACCGAGTACGTCGGTGAGCTGGTCGTGGGTGGCTTCGGCGGCCTGCTGCGCGTAGTCGCTCATGTCGCCGTCGTGGGATGTGCTGTAGTTCATGGCCATGATGTTCACCGCGGAGAGGTCGACCTTCTGCTCGGCGGCGTCGCTCAGGAGGTCCGTCCCGGTGGTCTCCAGGCCGTCCGGCATCACGGGCAGGGTGTACGTGACGTCGAGGTGCCGCTTCTTCTGGAGCAGGCGGAGCGCCTTGTCCCGGAGGGTGATCGACGCCTGGTCGGTCAGGGCCTCGCCCTCGATGTCGAAGTCGGCCTTGGTGGCGCCCACGGCGTCGAGCACCCGGGCGTAGGCGTCGGCCAGGTCCTCGGCACTGTCGCAGGCGAGCGCCAGCTCGGACCCGGCGGCCCCGCCGAACGAGACCCGGATGTCCGCTCCGGTCGCGGTGAGTGCGGCGACGCGTGCGGCCACCGCACGGCTGGTGGGCTCGGCGGTGCCGCCCCAGAGCGGGGCGCAGGTGTCGTCGTCGGCGACGACGAAGGCGAGGTTGTACGTGTCCGGGGAACCGACGGAGTCGGTATCGGCCGCGGTCGTGGCGCTGACGTACGGGGTGTAGGCGGTCGTGGCGGCCGAGGCCGTGGGGCCGCCCGGGCGGGAGCGGGAGTCGCCGCCCTGGTTCGCCGCCGCACCCGTCGTGCACGCCGAGCAGGCGAGCCCGAGCGCGACGAGTCCGGCGACGACTGCGGTCGCCCGCCTCGCACGGCCCGCCGCTCCCTTCGGAGAGCCGTTCGGTGAAATGCGCATAAAGTTTGCACCTGCTCTCATGAGAATTGTCCCGAAACAGCAACAATGAAGAACTGGGAACACCGAAAACCTCTCACACATCACCATGTGTCGGAACCCGGATATTTTTTCCCCGCGGGTCCACCGAAGAGCCACCCCTCGATTATCCATTCCCCCTTTAAAAAAAGGGATATGACGGTACATCACATGCCGCCTATGAGGCCTGGCCCGCGGTCGCGTTCTCAGTGCATCCACAGACTTTCCGCGTTCTCACAGCGTTCGGCCAGGAACGGCTCAGACTTCGCACATCGCAGTTCGTCAGCATGCGCAAATGCATTCCGACACCGCCATCGAGAAAAATCCGACCGGACACGGCCGGCGCAAACACGCCGGCCTGCGCAGGCCCCTGGCCGGCACCGCGGCGCAGGAAGGTCCCGTCTTCGTGGACAGCTCCGGGCGCCGGGCCCGGTTGCTCCGCCGTGCGGGTATCGCCCTGGGCATCGCCTGTGCCGGCTACGCGGCCGTACTGGGCCTCGCCTTCATGGGTGGCATCTCCATGTCGCCCTCGGAGCTGCTTCCCTTCGACGGCGCGCCCTCCGCCCAGGGCGGCCGCGACGGGATCGCGCCTCCGGGAGTCACCGGCGCACCCCCGAGCGGCCCTCCCGCCGACGGGGCCGGCCCGTCGCCCTCGGCATCCGTGTCCGTGTCGGTGTCCGCGACCACGGGGACCGGCTGATCCTTGATGAACCGGAATCAGGTACGACCCCAGCGACGGCATGCCACGCCGAGCCGGATCGAACGCGTCCGCCGGCAGGCGGTTCCCAAGCCACGAGTGATCATCGCCCTTCTGCTCCTGCTGGGACTCGTCTCCGTGATGCTGCTCGACGGCTATCTGCGGGCCGAGGTCGGAAACGACCAGCGTGTCCGCTCCGACGCGAGCGCGAGCAAGGTGCCCGACAGCGTCCTCGACGGCGGGCCGCTCCTCAGCTTCCAGGGCGGCACGGCACGGACCCAGGCCGTGCCGGACAAGACGATCGTGCTCACCTTCGACGACGGCCCGGACCCCGAGTGGACCCAGAAGGTGCTCGACATCCTGGACGACAACGATGTGCCCGGCACGTTCTTCCTGGTCGGCTCGATGATCTCGCGCTACCCGGACGTGGTACGCCGGATGGTCGACGACGGCAACGAGGTGGGCGTCCACACCTTCACCCACGTCGATCTCTCGTACCAGAGCGCGGCCCGCGTCACTCGGGAGATCGCACAGACACAGCTCGCACTGGCGGGAGCAGCGGGCATCACGACGACACTCTTCCGCGCCCCGTACTCGTCGACGAACGACGCGATCGACAACTACAGCTGGCCCGTCTACAAGAAGCTCGGCGCGATGGGCTACACCAGTGTCTTCGTCGACACGGACAGCGAGGACTGGCAGCAGCCGGGCGCATCCAAGATCATCAAGTGGGCCACACCGAAGAGCGGAAAGGGCGCCTCGGTGCTCTTCCACGATGCGGGCGGCAACCGTGCCCAGACCCTCGAAGCGCTCCCCCGGTACATCAAGAAGATGAAGTCGAAGGGCTACACCTTCACCACGGTCAGCGGCGCCCAGCAACAAGCACAGGGACAGCAGGAACAAGGGCAGCAGGCACAGGGACAGCGGGCGCAGGCACCGCAGGGCACCCCCGCCACGGCGGGCAACGCCCGGCAGAGCAACCCGGAGCAGGCCGCGCACCGCACGGCCGACACCGCCACGCTCTGGGAGGGCCGCGCCCTCCTCGGTGCGGTCGCCGTCGCGGAGTGGACGGTGCCCGGTCTGGCCGCGGTGCTGGCGGTTGTGGGCGTAGCCGTGTTGGGCAGGTTCGCGATGATGCTCGTCCTCGCACGGCGCCACTACCGGCAACGCAACAGACGCAGGTTCTCCTGGGGGCCGTCGGTCACCGGACCGGTCAGCGTGATCGTGCCCGCGTACAACGAGAAGGAGTGCATCGCCAACACCCTGAACTCGCTGGCCGCCAGCACCCACCCGATCGAGATCGTGGTCGTCGACGACGGCTCGACCGACGGCACCGCCGAAATCGCCGAGTCCCTGGGACTGCCGAACGTGCGGGTGATCCGCCAGCCGAACGCGGGCAAGCCCGCCGCGCTCAACAACGGTGTGCGGCACGCGCGTTACGACATCGTCGTGATGATGGACGGCGACACCGTCTTCGAACCCGACACCGTGCAGCGGCTCGTGCAGCCGTTCGGCGACCCGGAGGTCGGCGCGGTCGCCGGCAATGCCAAGGTCGGCAACCGCACCACCGTGATCGGCGCCTGGCAGCACATCGAGTACGTGATGGGCTTCAACCTCGACCGCCGCATGTACGACCTGCTGCGCTGCATGCCCACCATCCCGGGCGCGATCGGGGCGTTCCGCCGCGATGCGGTGCTGGGGGTCGGCGGGATGAGCGAAGACACTCTCGCCGAGGACACCGACATCACGATCGCGCTGCACCGCGCCGGATGGCGGGTCGTCTACGCCGAGCACGCGCGAGCCTGGACCGAGGCGCCCGCCTCGCTGGGGCAGCTGTGGCGGCAGCGCTACCGCTGGAGCTACGGCACGATGCAGGCGCTGTGGAAGCACCGGAAATCGGTCACCGACCGGGGGCCGTCCGGACGCTTCGGCAGGGTCGGGATGCCGCTGGTGGTCCTCTTCCAGATCGTCACGCCCGTCTTCGCACCGCTCATCGACGTGTTCACGGTCTACGCGATGATCTTTGTGGACTTCAAGGCGTCGCTGCTCGCCTGGCTGGCGGTGCTGCTTGTCCAACTGGTCTGCGCCGCCTACGCGTTCCGTCTCGACGGCGAGCGGTACCGGTATCTGCTCATGCTGCCGTTGCAGCAGATCGCGTACCGGCAGCTGATGTATCTGGTGCTGATCCACTCGTGCGTCACCGCCGCGACCGGCGGCCGGCTGCGCTGGCAGAAGCTGAAGCGCACCGGCGAGGTCGGTACACCGGCCCCCGGCACGGGGGTGCGCTGATGGGAGGCGCACACCGCAGGGGTGGACCGCAGGTCGCGGTCCGTACGGAAGAGGTCGCGGCCGAGTCCGTGGTGCCGGCTGCGCAGAAAGGCGGCCGCGACCGCTACTTCGACGCGCTGCGGGCCTTCGCACTGGTCCGCGTCATCACGTACCACACGTTCGAGTGGCCCTGGCTGGGGCTGGTCTTCCCGTCCATGGGCGTGATGTTCGCACTCGCCGGATCGCTCATGGCTCGTTCGCTGGAGCGGCCCGCGCTGCGCGTCATCCGCGGCCGGCTGCGCAGACTGCTGGTCCCCCTCTGGGTGTTCGCGCTGGTCATCGGTACGGCGATGCTGCTGCACGGCTGGCTGCCGGGACCCGATGTCCTGAACTGGGTACTGCCGGTCGGCGATCCTCCCGGCAATGCGTGGGGCGAGCAGGCCTGGGCGGTGCTGTGGTACCTGCGCACGTATCTGTGGTTCGTGCTCCTGTCGCCGGTGCTGCTGCGCGCCTTCCGCCTGGCCCCGCTGCCCGTGCTCGCACTGTCCCTCGTGCCTGTCGTGGTCCTGGAGACCGTGGGGAGTGTGCCGGACGGGCGCCTCGGCAGTGCCCTCAGCGACCTGTCGGTCTTCCTGTTCTGCTGGCTGCTCGGCTTCGCCCACCGCGACGGTGTACTCGACCGGATGCGCCCCGCACTCGTCGTCACCGTGGCGCCGGCCCTGCTGGCGGCGGGCGCCTGGTGGGCCTTCCACCACCGGGTCGACGGTTCCTACGATCTCGACGACATCCCGCTCGCCCAGGCACTGTGGTCCGCGGGATTCGTCCTGCTGCTGCTCCGCTTCCGGCCCGACTTCGGCGGGCTCGCCCGGCATCGCGTGGCCGACCGGATCGTGAAGGTCTTCAATGCCCGTGCCGTGACGATCTATCTGTGGCACGAGGTCGCGCTGATGGCGAGCGTCCCCCTGATCGATCTGATGTGGAACGTTCCCGCGTTCGAGCGGGATCTGCCGCTGGACAGCATGTGGTTCCAGTTCACGATCGCCTGGGTGCTGATCGCGGCGGCCGTGGCCCTGTTCGGCTGGGTCGAGGACATCGCAGCGAAACGGGGGCCACGACTGCTGCCGTGATCCCCGTGTCAGCCGCCGGCGAGGACGAACCAGCGGGCGGGCAGGTCGATGCGGGTGCCGTCGGGCAGGTACTCGGTCTGGGCGAGTGCGGTGTCCCCGGTGGCCAGCGTCGTCAGCCCTGCCGCCCGCAGCAGCTCCGGAACCTCCTCCTCGGTGGCGCTCGCCGGCTTGAGCCCGTGCTCGAAGACCCGCCGCAGCTTCTCGGGCGGTCCGCCCGGCGCCTGGGCGGCCTGTTGGAGCACGGTCTTGGAGGCGGGGGTCAGCTCGGCGACGAAGGCCCGGCCGCGCTTGCCGATCAGCGTCGCGACGGCTGCGGCGACCACCGGCCGGGCCGGCGGCTCGCTCTGGTGGATCACCGCCCGCATATAGACGTTGGTGTCGCCGATCCGCTCGTGCAGAGCCCGCACCGCGTCCCCGTCGACGAGGTTGAGCTGGGCGAACTCCGCGACCCCCGCGGTGTCCGCGCGGCGTGCGTGCTCGATCGCCGCATGCGAGAGGTCCACGCCGATGGCGCGGGCGAAGCAGGTGGCGAGGTAGCGGGTCTGGGTGCCGTTGCCGCAGCCGAGGTCGACGACGGGCAGCGAGACGTCGGCATAGGGAAGCAGCAGATTGCTGTCGGGTACGGAGGTGAGGGACGGGTCGGAGTCCCAGATCGCCTCGCCGGGGGCGTCGGAGGTGGTCGACCAGAAGCCTTCCCACGACTCGCGGTAGCCCTGCGACACGTCCATACGCACTCCCGAATCCGTTGTATCCACCGCTGTCCGCTCTGCAACGGACTACCGCCCCGGAGCCCCCGGGGCAAGGGTGTGCGCGTCATCCGTCGTGCGGGGCGGCGTCTTTCACCTGATGTTCGACCGGGGACGCGGGATGCGGGTGAGTGCCTGTTCGAACCAGACGGTCTTGCCCCGTGCCGTGGTGCTCGTCCCCCATTCGCGGGCGAGGCCGCTCACCACCAGCAGTCCGCGGCCGAACTCGTCGTGGGCGGAGGCGTTGAGGAGCGCGGCCGGGGCCGGTTCGTCGTCGCTGACCTCGCACAGCAGGGCGCCGGTCCGGACGAGGCGCAGCCCGATGTGGTGGGTGCGCCCGTGCTTCACGGCGTTGGTGACGAGCTCGCTGACCATCAGCTCGGCCGACTCCACCGCCTCCGGCAGCTCCCAGTCGAGGAGCCGGCCGCGGACCAGCCGCCGGGCGCGGGCCACTTCGCGTGGGTCCAGCGCGAGTTGCCACTCGGCGACGTCGCCGTCCGGGATGCCGTTCAACCGGGCCATCAGCAGTGCCACGTCGTCCTTGCGGCCGCCCTTCGGGTTCAGGGCGCGGATGATCGTGTCGCAGGCGTCGTCCATCGAGGCGGCGGGGTGCGCGGCGGAGGCGCAGAGTGCGGCGAGTCCCGCGCCGATGTCCTGACCGCGCACCTCGACCAGACCGTCGGTGCACAGGACCAGCCGGTCGCCGGGCCGCACCTGCACGGTCGCGGTCTCGAAGGCGACACCGCCGACGCCGATGGGCGCACCGGTCGGCAGGTCGAGGAGCTCCGCCCGGCCGTCCTCGGCGCGGACCAGTACGGGCGGGATGTGCCCGGCGTTGGCGATCTGGAGCTCGGAGTGGATCGGGTCGTAGACGGCGTAGAGGCAGGTCGCCAGATACTGCTCGCCGAGGCGTTGTGCCAGGTCGTCGAGGTTGCGCAGCAGCTGGGCAGGCGGCATCTCCATGGTGGCCATCGTCAGTACGGCGGTGCGCAACTGACCCATCATCGCCGCCGAGTTGAGTCCGTGCCCCATGACGTCGCCGACGACGAGCGCGGTCCGGGAGCCGGGCAGTTTCACCGAGTCGAACCAGTCACCGCCGATCCGGCCGAGCCGGGCGCCGGGCAGATAGCGGGTGGCGATGTCGCAGCCCGCCATGCGCGCCTCCACCTGGGGCAGCATGCTGTCCTGGAGGGTGTCGGCGACATTCTCCTGGTACGTGTACATGCGGGCGTTGTCGAGTACGAGACCGGCGCGGGCGGCGAGTTCGGCGCCCGTGGTGCGGTCCATGTCGTCGAATGGCTCACGGCCGGGACGGCGCATCAGGACCATGAAGCCGAGCACCACGTCACGCGCCTTGAGCGGCACGATGAGCAGCGACCGGTGGGTGATCAGGGGACGCAGGTCGCGCTTCTCGAACTCGCCCGAGATCCGGTTGCTCATCTCCTCACTGACGTACGGGATGAGGACCGGCTCACCGGTGACCATGCACTGGAAGAACGGTGTGTGCTCGGGGAAGGCGATGGACTCGCCGACCGGGACGGTGTCGTCCCACCGGCCGGGTTCGTCGTTGTGCTCGACCCACACCCGGTGCCAGACGGTGGTGACGTCGGGCGGCCCGTCCGGGAAGCCCTCACCGGCGAGGACCGCGGCGCGCAGATGCGTACCCGCGAAGTCGGTGAAGCGGGGGACGGCGGCGCTGGTGACCTCGCGGATGGTGCGTTCGAGATCGAGGGAGGTGCCGATGCGGCCGCTGACCTCGTTGAGGAACTCCAGCCGTTCGCGGACCGCGCCGTACTCGAGGTCGAGTTCGGGGCGCGGCACGGCGCGGGGTGCGGGTGAACCGTCGCCGGTGGCCTCCGGATCCTCGGCCGGAGGGCGCGGCGTCCGGCGCGGCACCCCCCAGTCGGGAGTGACCGGGAACCGGTCACGGTGGCTGAACTCCAGGATCGGGTAGCCCAGTTCGAGGACCTGCGAGACGATCCGGGTCGCCTGGTGGACGCTCATGTTGGGCAGGATCTCGGGGAGCCGGCCGGCCAGGTCCTGGTAGCCGGGGAAGTCGGTGTGGAGCGCGAAGCCGGGGGCGATCGTCTCGCTGTCCCGGCTGCCGTTCGCCTCGGCGTCGCGCAGCTGCCCGGCGTCCGCGGCCAGGACGAGGAGCCGTTCGGGACCGGGGCCGACCAGCGGGTAGGCCCACCACAGAACGTCGATCCGGCCGCGCCGCGGCTCGTCGACACGGGCCCGCCCCGCCGCCGGATAGGCGACGCTCCCGCTGAGCGAACTGTCGAGTGGGTGGCCGAACCCGGCGTACGTACCGTCCGGCCCGGGCTCCCCGTCCTGCCGCAACGCCCCGGAGACCGGGAGGAGTTCACCGGCCGGGCAGCCGATGGCGTCCTCCCTGGAGACGCCGAAGAGCCGTCTGGCCCCGGTGGACCAGTGCGACACGAGTCCGGTCGCGTCGACGACGACCACGGCGAGCGGCACCCGTCCGGCAGTGGCGTCGCGCGGCTGTGGTGCCCTCTGCGGCGGTACACCAAGGTCCATGGGTGGAAGGCTCCTTCCCCACCGCAAGGCTCTGCGGCTTGTGACTCCACGGTACGGCTCCGTGTCCGGCCCCCGCCGGTCATCGGCGGAATCGACCCCGGGGTCGTGCGCCCCGCGCGCCCCACCGCGCACAACCGGGCGGGGGGCGACCGGAACCGGGTCCTCACAAGAGCCTGCCCCCCAGGGCTCCGACCATGGCCCCCTGCGTCAGTCCGCATGCCCGAGCTGGAGGTCGCGTTCGGTGCGCCCGCCGCCCGCGACCTGGAGCACGGTCGCCACCGGTGGATACCCGGCCGCGAT
This sequence comes from Streptomyces sp. NBC_01717, assembly GCF_036248255.1. NCBI lineage: Bacteria > Bacillati > Actinomycetota > Actinomycetes > Kitasatosporales > Streptomycetaceae > Streptomyces > Streptomyces sp. NBC_01717. Next base: position 1,937,934 of record NZ_CP109178.1, read on the forward strand.
CACCGTGTACTCGCCGGTCGACAGATCCACGAAGCGGAACGCCCCGTCGGGCCCGGTGGTCAGGGTGTCGACGACATTGCCCGCCGCGTCGAGGAGCGTGACCCGGGCGTCCTCGACGGGCCGCCCACCGCTCGCCCGTACGATGCCGCGCAGCACGGCGCCACCGGCCAGTTCGATGTCCTGCCGGGTCTCTCTGGCCGCCTGCACGCTGACCGGCAGCGCTGCGGGCCGGAAGGCGGGGGCGCTGGCGGCGAGGGTGTACTCGCCGGCCACCAACTCCGAGATCACATAGCCGCCCTCGCGGCCGCTGCGGGTGGACGCGACGACCTCACCGCGCACATCGGTGAGGGTGACGGCGGCGTCCCGCACCGGGATCCCGTCGGCCGTGACGACGGTCCCGGCCAGTCTGCCCGCGCCGCCGAGCACCACGTCGAGCTCGACGGGCCGTTCGCCGACGGTGACGCTGACGGCCTGCGGCTGGTGTCCGCCGGCCGCCGCGATCAGGACGTAACTGCCGGAGCCGGGCACGCTCAGCGCGTACCGCCCGTCGTCACCGCTCGCGCCCCTTCCGACCTGCTGCCCCTGGACGTCGATGAGGGTGAGGGCGGCGCGCGGGACCTTCGAGCCGTCGGCGTGCTGGACGCTGCCGCACACCGGCACGCCCGAGAGGTGGGCGGGAGGCGGCGGGGCGGCGGTAGTGCGTGCGCCGGGGATCGAGGCGGACTCGGCAGCTGAATCGGGGCTGTGGTGGGACACCAGCGGTTTCTCCTTGAGGAAGAAGGCGATGACGAGGCCGAGCGCGAGCACCGGCACGAGGTAGAGGAAGATCCGGGGCATCGCGTCGGCGTACGCCTGGATGTAGCTGTCGCGGAGCGCGGGCTCCATGGCATGAACCAGCTGCGGGGTGATCGACTCGGGGTCGGGGAGGTCGGCTCCGGACGGGAGGCGGACGGCGAGAGCGTCCGCGAGACGGCCCGCGAAGAGCGTCCCGAACACGGCGGCACCGACGCTGCCGCCGATCTGCCGGAAGTAGTTGTTCGCGCTGGTGGCGGTGCCGAGGTCGGCGGGCGGCACGGAGTTCTGCACGGCCAGGATCAGCACCGGCATGATCAGGCCGATCCCGATGCCGAGCACGGCCTGCGCAATGCTGTACTCGATGCGCGGAGTATCGGTCTCGAGGCGCGAGAGCAACCACATGCCGACCACCGAGATCGCACTGCCGATGATCGGGTACATGCGGTATCGGCCGGTACGGGAGATCAGCTGGCCGGAGACGACGGACGCCCCGACGATGCCGCCCATCATCGGGAGCATCAGCAGCCCCGATTCGGTGGCGGTGGCGCCGTCGACCATCTGCAGGAACGTCGGCAGATAGCTGGCGGCGCCGAACAGGGCGACACCGACGACCGCGCCGACGAGCGCGGTGACATTGAAGATCGAGTCGCGGAACAGCCGCAGCGGGATGACGGGTTCGGGTGCGTGGCGTTCGACCACGAGGAAGAGCAGTGTCGTTCCGGCAGCTCCGGCGGCCAGCCCGAGGATCGTGCGCGAGCCCCAGGCGTACTCCGTGCCGCCCCAACTGGTCAGCAGCACCACGCAGGTGGAGGCGGCGGCCAGCAGGAGGGCGCCGAGCACGTCGAGGCGGGGCCGGACCGTGGGCTTGGGGAGCTTCAGTACGACGGTGATGACGGCGAGGGTGACGAGGCCGAACGGGACGTTGATGTAGAAGCACCAGCGCCACGAGGCGTGGTCGGTGAAGAAGCCGCCGAGCAGCGGGCCCGCGACGGACGCAAGACCGAACGCGGCGCCGATCAGCCCCATGAAGCGGCCGCGCTCGCGAGGCGGCACGACGTCCGCGATGATCGCCTGGACCCCGATCATGAGTCCGCCGCCGCCGACGCCCTGGACGGCACGGAAGGCGATCAGCTCGTCCATGGTGCGGGACCAGCCGGCCAGCGCGGAGCCGACGACGAAGACGACGATCGCGAACTGGAAGACGCTCTTGCGGCCGAAGAGATCCCCGAGCTTGCCGTAGATCGGCAGTCCGATGGTGGAGGCGAGGAGATAGGCGGTGACCGCCCAGGACATCTTCTCCAGGCCGTGCAGCTCACCGACGATCTTGGGCAGCGCGGTGGCGACGATCATCTGGTCGAGCGCCGCGAGCAGCAGGGTGAGCATCAGCCCGAGGAAGACCAGCCGGATCCCTCGGGGGCTGATCTCCTGGGCGGCGGGATCCGTGGTGGTGGGATCCGTGGCGGTGGGATCCGTGGAAGCCGATGCGGACGGGGGCGCGGTCGCCGCGCCGGGAGGGGCGGCTGTCGGCTCCCCGGCGCCGCCCGCACCGTCCGGTTCGTCCTTCACCAGAGTGATACCACCCACCACGTGCCGCTCCCCTCGTCGCATCTGCGCCGCCCATTTCTCGCATTGCGCGACATAGAGAGGCAAACGCGACGGGGGGCGCTGACGGCGCACTCGGGGGGGCTTATGCCCCGGTGGGAGCCACTACGGCGCGCAACCGGCGGGCCGGGAAAACCACCCGAACCGGTGAGGCCGGCCAGGGGTGTCCGGTGCTACTTCTCGACCTCGGTCGCGAGGTTCTGCAGCAGCTCGTCGTAGATGCGCCCAAGCCCCTTGGGCGCAAAGGTCTTCTCGAAGAATCCGCCGATGCCGCCCGCACCGTTCCAGACGGTCGACACGACGGCCTTGGACTTGCCCTCACCGGCCGGGGTGACGGTCCAGGTGGTGACCATCGACGAGTTGCGGTCCTTCTCGACGAGCTGACCGTCGGTCGGCTCGCTGACCTCCAGCAGGCAGTCGCGGATCCGCTTGCTGGTGGCCTGCAGCTTCCAGTGGACGAGGGTGCCCTCGCCGTCACCGCCCTCGCGCACCTCGTACTCACTGAACTGGCCGGGCAGCACCTTGCCCCGGACCTCCTTGTAGTCGGCCAGCGCATCGAACACCGTTTCCGCGTCCGCCGCGATGATCCGCTCTGTCGTGGCCTCGACCTGCGCCATGGCTGCTCCTCCACCACTCGGTTGTTCGGGGTGTGCTGAGCCAATCACCTCCGGCACGCCGCTCAAAATCCGGGCCGGCACGAAGGGGAGGAAACGATCAAGGGAACAAGTGTTCTATTCTGTGCCCAGCGCTACCGAGGAGGCGTCCATGCGCTGGGACAATCTGGTCGAGAACACCCGGGAGACCGGGACCGGCGCGCTCTTCGCCGCGGATGCGGTGACCACGCGCACCTTCGACACCCCCGAATTCCGGGGAATCACCTTCCATGAGATCCGGGCCCGCTCGATCGTGAACCGGGTGCCGGGCGCATCCCGGATGCCGTTCGAATGGACCGTGAACCCGTACCGGGGCTGTACGCATGCCTGCGTCTACTGCTTCGCCCGTAAGACCCACAGCTATCTGGACCTCGACACCGGGCTCGGCTTCGACTCGCAGATCGTCGTCAAGATCAACGCCCCGGAGCTGCTCCGTCGTCACCTCGCCTCCAGCCGCTGGCACGGCGCGCACATCGCGATGGGCACCAATGTCGACTGCTATCAGCGGGCCGAGGGCCGCTACCGGCTGATGCCCGGCATCATCGAGGCCCTCCGCGACCACGCGAACCCGTTCTCGATCCTCACCAAGGGCACGATCGTCCTGCGCGATCTGGAGCTGTTGCGACAGGCCGCGGAGGTCACCGAAGTCGGCATCTCCGTCTCGGTCGGCTTCGTCGATCCCGAGCTGTGGCGCACGGTCGAACCCGGCACCCCCTCCCCCGAGCGCCGCCTCGACGTCGTGCGCACGCTGAGCGAGAACGGCATCGACTGCGGCGTACTGATGGCGCCCGTCATCCCGTTCCTCGGTGACCGCCCGGACCAGCTGCGGGCCACGGTCCGCGCGATCGCCGCCGCCGGGGCGACCTCGGTGACCCCGCTCGTACTCCATCTGCGACCGGGCGCCCGCGAGTGGTTCATGCAGTGGCTCGGCCGGCACCACCCCCAACTGGTGCGGCGGTACGAGCGGATGTACGCCGACGGGGCGTACGCGCCCACGTGGTACCAGCGCACCGTCACCCGCCGGGTGCACGAGCTGGCCGCCGAGTACGGCATCGGTCCGGCGCGGCGCGGAGAGCCCCGCCGGATCCCCGTACAGCAGGAGCAGCAGTCGCCGCTCGACGGTCCCGGCCCCACCCAGCTGACCCTGCTCTGACCTCGGCCCGCGCGCTGTTCCGGACGTCACCCCGAAGCTGTCGTGGGTCTGTACGAGCCGGGGTCGGGCAAATGGGTCAACTCTCATCAGAACATGTCCTTCCGTGTCCGAATGTGGGGAGCATGCGGCGGGGGCTGCACCACCCGCAGCCGCGTTCCCTCCACCACGGGAGGCCATATGACGAATCGTTCAGGAATTCTGTTCGCCGTCGGTGCGACAGTCGCCGGTCTGCTGACCGGCGTTCCGTCCCCGGCGGCAGCCGACGGAGTCGCGCCGGCTGCCGCGCAGCTCACATGGACCGGCTGCGCCACGAAGTCGTATCCGACGCTGCAGTGTTCAACCGTGCGCACCCCGCTCAATCATGACGATCCGTCGGGCAGGAGCATCACCCTCGCCCTGTCGCGGATCCCGCACACCGCGAAGACCTCGCAGGGCCCTCTGCTCGTCAACCCCGGCGGCCCCGGCGGCAGCGGGCTGACGATGGCCGGCTACGTGGCGGCCTCGCTGCCGAAGGAGACCGCCGCGCAGTACGACGTGATCGGGTTCGACCCGCGCGGGGTCGGGAAGAGTTCCCCGGCCCTGAACTGTGTACCGAAATACTTCGAGCCGCTGCGCCCCGACCCGGTGCCGCTGGACCTGCGGACCGAGCAGGCCAACCGCGACCGCGCCGCGTCTTTCGCCGCCGCGTGCGGCGCGAAGTACCCCGATCTGCTGCCGTACATGGACACGGTGAGCACCGCCAAGGATCTCGATGTGATCCGGCAGGCCCTCGGCTCCCCGCAGATCAACTACTTCGGATACTCGTACGGCACCTATCTGGGCGCGGTGTACGCCAAGCTGTTCCCGGAGCGGGTACGGCGTCTGGTGCTCGACTCGAACGTCGACCCGGACGGGGTCTGGTACGACGACAACATCGGCCAGGACTACGCGTTCGACGCCCGCCAGAAGGCGTTCGCCGCCTGGATCGCGAAGCACAACTCGACGTACGGACTCGGCAGCGACCCGGCGAAGGTCGAGGCCGCCTGGTACGCGATGAGCGAAGCGGTCAGGAAGGAACCCGCGGGCGGCACGGTCGGTATGAGCGAGCTGCAGGACACGTTCCTGCCGGGCGGCTACAACAACGGGTACTGGCCCTTCCTGGCCGATGCGTTCGCCTCGTACGTGAACCACAAGGACCAGGACGCGCTGGTCCGCGCGTACAAGATGCTCGGCGCCGTCGACGACAAGGGCGACAACGGCTACTCGGTCTACGCGGCCGTGCAGTGCCACGACGCCGAGTGGACACGCGACTGGAACACCTGGCGCAGCGAGAGCTGGAACGTGCACAGCAAGGCGCCCTTCTACACCTGGAACAACACCTGGTACAACGCACCGTGCGCATCCTGGCCGGTGGAGCCGCTCAACCCGGTGCAGGTCTCCAACGACGCGCTCCCGCCGGCGCTGCTCTTCCAGGCCACGGAGGACGCGGCCACGCCGTACGAGGGCGGGGTCACCCTGCACCGCAAGCTCCGCGGCTCCAGCCTGGTCGTCGAACAGGGCGGCGGCAACCACGGCATCACGCTGAGCGGCAACAAGTGCCTGGACGGGTACTTGGTGGACTACCTCGACAAGGGAATCGTCCCGCGCGCCAACGGCAGCAGCGCCGACGCGGACGCGGTCTGCCCGAAGTCGCCCGACCCGGAGCCGCCGGCCGCCGGGGCATCGGCGAAGACGCTGCGGAGCGCGACGGCAGAAGTAGGCGGCGCACTGCACGGGATGCTCGGCTTCCGCGGCTGACGGGAGAGGGGCCGAACTACGACCGCGGGGACCCGAGCTCACGCCCTCGGGGGCGTACGCCACCATGGTCCGTATGACGACACGGCCCATATCCGCGTACGCCCCCGACCTGTCCGTCAGAGCCATGACCATCGACGACTGCGAGGCCGTCGCGACGATCCGGGTACGCGGCTGGCAGGCCGCGTACACCGGGCTGATCCCGCAGGCGTATCTGGACGCGATGGACATCGCCGAGGACGCGCAGCGGCGGCGCGGCTTCTTCGCCGAACGCAACACGGTCGTCAATGTGGTGGCCGAGCGGCCGGGCCCGGGTGTGATCGGCTGGGCCTGTTACGGCCCGTACCGCGCGGACGGCAGGCGGCTCGCCCGCGGCGAGCTGTACGCCATCTATGTGCTGCCCGAGCAGCGCGGGACCGGGGTCGGTCGCGCCCTGATGGCGGAGATCCTGGCGCGCTCCGCAGCGGACGGGTTCCCCGATCTGTCGCTCTGGGTCCTCAAGGAGAACGCACCGGCTCGCCGTTTCTACGAGCGTGCGGGCTTCGCTCCGGACGGAGCCGAGGAACCCTTCCAGGTCGGCGGCGTCCTCGTGCCCGAGGTGCGTTACGTACGTCCGCTCAGCCCGCCGGAAGCCGGCTGATCGCCTCCTCGGCCGCGCCGCCGAGCCTCGGGTGCGGCAGCGCCGCCTGCAGGACCGGGCGGGCCTGCGCGTCGCCGAGCTGTCCCAGCCCCTCCACACAGGCCAGTGCGACCCGCCAGTGCGGCTCGTCCGGTGCCAGCAGCCGTTCCAGGGTGCTGATCAGCGTCGGGACGGACTCGGGGGCCCGCAGGGCGGTGAGCAGCCGCACCGGGTGCAGGGCGTAGGCGGTACGCAGGGTGTTGGTCGCGAGGGCGGCGGCGGCCCGGGGCGTGCGCGGGTCGCCGAGGCGCACCAGGGCATGGGCCGCGGAGACACAGCGCTCCGGGTCGCGGTGGTTGAGCAGCAGGACCAGCGCCTCGAAGGCCCGTCTGTCGCCGCCGCAGCCGAGCCGGAACGCGGCGATCTCGCGCGCCCAGAGCGGACGTTCGCGTTCGACGAGGACCCGGGCCAGTTCCTCGTCGTCCTCGGTGGCGAGCAGTCTGCGGTACGCCGCCGACTCCCCCGCCTCGTCCCCCAGCCGGTCGGCCAGCGACCGGAACTCCTCGTCCATGACCGTCAGCGTATCGGCGGACACGGCGAGTGTGAGCGGGCACACAACAACTCGGGACTGGCGCGCTCGTTACTCGCCGGTTAACCTCATATGAGCGGGACACACTCCCCGCCGACTCCAGTGGCCTGGTGACGCAGCCATCCGGAGTGCTTGTCGGTTCGGCAGCTTTGCGAGACGTGACTCCGGGACAGAGTCCGTCACCCCAATCCCGGGTCCGGGTGTGTTCGGTACACCCCGGGTCCTGAGCACCACGACACGCAATTCCCGCACGCCATGCGCCGGTCGGGCCCCTCGGCCCCACCGGATCCTTTCGCCTCGTGCGCCCACACAGTCGTCACTCATCCCTGGAGTCCCGTGATGGACATCCCGCTCTCCACCATCGCCGTCGTCGGCCTCGGCACCATGGGCACCGGCATCGCCGAGGTCCTCGCCCGGGCCGGCCGCGAGGTCATCGGTATCGACATCAGCGAGGCGGCCGCGCGTCAGGCCGTTGCCGCCCTGGAAGCCTCCACCGCCCGCGCCGTGCAGAAGGGGCGGATCACCGAGGGCGAGCGGCACGACGTCCTCGCTCGGTTCCGTACCTTCTCCGATCTGCAGGCCGCCGCTGACGCGCAGCTCGTCATCGAGGTCGTGCCCGAGTCGTACGAGATCAAGCAGCAGCTCTTCCGGGAGCTCGACGCGATCATCTCCCCCACCGCGATCCTGGCGACCGGCACCAACGCCCTGTCGGTGACCCGGCTGGCCGCCGAGTCGCAGCACCCCGAGCGCGTGCTCGGTCTGCACTTCTTCAACCCGGCGCCCGCGATGAAGCTGGTCGAGGTGGTCTCCTCGGTGCTGACCGCGCCGCCGGCCGTCGAGGCGGTCACCGAGCTCGCCCGTGAGCTGGGCAAGGAGCCGGTCGCGGTGGGCGACCGGCCTGGGTTCGTCGCCGACGGGCTGCTGTTCGGCTACCTGAACCAGGCGGCCGCGATGTACGAGGCGAGCTACGCCTCCCGTGAGGACATCGACGCGGCCATGAAGCTGGGTTGCGGGCTGCCGATGGGCCCGCTCGCCCTGCTCGACCTGATCGGGGTCGACACCGCCCGTACCGTCCTGGAGGCGATGTACTCCGAGTCGCACGACCGGCTGCACGCCCCTGCGCCGATCCTCAAGCAGCTCAGCGAGGCCGGGCTGACCGGCCGCAAGTCGGGCCGCGGCTTCTACACGTACGCGGCGCCGGGCAGCCAGACCGTTGTGCCGGACACGAAGACTCCGCAGGAGAGCACCGGAGCGGCGACCGGGCGCACCGTGCGGTCCGTGGGCGTCGCCGGCTCCGGAACGATGGCCTCGGGCATCGCGGAGGTCTTCGCGAAGGCCGGCTACGACGTGGTGCTGGCCGCGCGCAGTCAGGAGAAGGCGGACACGGCGAAGGGCCGGATCGCCAAGTCGCTGGAACGTTCCGTCACCAAGGGGCGGCTGACGGCCGAGGCGCGGGACGAGACCCTCGCCCGCATCACCGCGGCCGGTTCGCTGGACTCGTTCGACGACGTCGATCTCGCGGTCGAGGCGGTCGCCGAGGACCTGGCGGTCAAGCAGCAGCTGTTCGCCACGCTGGACAAGGTGTGCAAGCCGGGTGCGGTGCTCGCCACCACCACGTCGTCGCTGCCGGTCGTGGCGTGCGCACGGGCCACCTCGCGTCCGCAGGACGTCATCGGGATGCACTTCTTCAACCCGGCGCCCGCGATGAAGCTGGTCGAGGTGGTCCGTACGGTGCTCACGGACGACGACGTCCACGCCACCGTCCGTGAGGTGTGCGGGAAGATCCGCAAGCACCCGGTCGACTGCGGGGACCGGGCCGGTTTCATCGTCAACGCGCTGCTGTTCCCGTACCTCAACAACGCGATCAAGATGGTCGGGGAGCACTACGCGACCCTCGACGACATCGACGCCGCGATGAAGCTGGGCGGCGGCTACCCGATGGGCCCGTTCGAGCTCCTCGACGTCGTCGGGCTCGATGTCTCGCTCGCCATCGAGAAGGTGCTGCACAGCGAGTTCCGCGACCCGGGCCTGGCCCCTGCGCCGCTGCTGGAGCATCTGGTGGCCGCCGGCTGCCTCGGCCGCAAGACGGGGCGCGGCTTCCGCGAATATGCCCGGCGCTGAGGGACGGCGGGCTCCCGCCCGGCCGGTCGGGTCTCCGGCCGGGCGGGACCGCCCGGCCGGCTCCCAGCCGGCTCCCGGACCGGGAGTCGGCTGGGGAGGGCTGCTCGATCCGCCGCCACCGCCTTCGGCGTGGGAGGTGCCGCCCGGCGGCCCGCCCCCGCAGGCGCGCTCTCCTGCGCCGATGCAGTACGTTCACACCATGTCCCAGCCCGCCAGGTCCCCCCGTGTCTCCGCCGCACCCGACGCCCCGGAGAGTGCCGCCGGCACGCGCGCCGCCGCCCAACGGCTCAAGATGCGCCGCGAACTGGCCGCCGCAGCGATGGAGCTCTTCGCCACGAAGGGGTACGAGGCGACGACGGTCGACGAGATCGCGGGCGCCGCGGGCGTCGCCCGGCGGACCTTCTTCCGGCACTTCCGCTCCAAGGAAGAGGCGATCTTCCCGGACCACGACGACACCCTCGTCCGGGCCGAGGCCGTCCTCAATGCCGCCCCCGCGCACGAGCACCCGCTCGACACCGTCTGCCGCGGCATCAAGGAAGTCATGAAGATGTACGCGGCCAAGCCCGCGGTCTCCGTGGCCCGCTACAAGCTGACCCGCGAGGTCCCCACCCTTCGGGAGGCCGAGATCGCCTCGGTGGCCCGCTACGAGCGGCTGTTCACGCGCTATCTCCTGGGCCATTTCGACGAGCGCGACCACCATGTCGGCAATGACGATCCGCTGCTGGCGGAGGTCGCGGCGTCCGCCGTCGTCACCGCGCACAACCATGTGCTGCGCCGCTGGCTGCGGGCGGGCGGCCAGGGCGACGTGGAGGCCCAACTCGACCACGCGTTCGCGATCGTCCGGGACACGTTCGGGACCGGGATCGGCGCGGGCCGGATCGCCGGGACCGAGCCCGCGACCCCCGGCCCGGCCGCCGCTTCGGTGAGCACGGAGGGCGAGGTGCTGGTCGCGGTGGCGCGCACCGACGCACCGCTCGACGAAGTGATGCGCACGATCCAGCAGGCGCTCAAGGACCACTGAGCGGGGGCCTGTTGGCCGAACCGCTCCGTCGACCCCCGCATGCCGGACGGGCTCGCTGCCGAGCCCGTCCGGCATGCGCGTGCCCGGCCTCCGAAACTGGTTGCGGCCCGGACCCGCCGGTGTTGTGGTGGGCGCATGACTCATGATCATGACGCCCTGCTGTCCCTCTTCGACCACGAGATGCGCGAGCATGCGCGACCCGACGGCCCCGGTGTCCGCGTAGAGCGCACCGCCGATGTCGTACGTCAGGTCGGCGCGGCCGACGACTGGAACGGCGTCGTCTGGTCGGCGCCGGATCTGGACGCCGTCCGGGCGGACGCGGCGATCGCGGCCCAGGTGGAGCGCTTCACCGCGCTCGGCCTCGACGAGTTCGAGTGGAAGCTGTACGCACACGACCGGCCGGCGGACCTGGGGCAGCGGCTGCGGGCGGCCGGCTTCGTCGCGGAGGAGCCGGAGACCCTGCTGGTCGCCCCGGTCGCGGACCTCCCGACCGCGGTGGAGCTCCCCGAGGGCGTCCGGCTGCGTACGGTGACCGATGCGGCCGATGTGGAGCTGATGGCCCGGGCCCATGGGCGGGCGTTCGGCTCCGACTGGTCGCGGTTGCGGCATCAGGTGCTGGCCCGGCTCACCGAGGCCCCGGACAGCTTCGTCGGGGTGCTGGCCATGGTGGGCGACGAGCCGGTGAGCTCGGCCCGCATGGAGCTGTACCCGGGCACCGGCTTCGCGGGACTCTGGGGCGGCGGGACGGTCGAGCCATGGCGCGGGAAGGGCATCTACCGGGCACTGGTGGCCTTCCGTGCCGCGATCGCCACCGAGCGTGGCTACAGATATCTGCAGGTCGACGCGACCGACCAGAGCCGTCCGATCCTCCAGCGGCTCGGTTTCACCGCGCTGAGCACCACCACGCCGCACGTCTACCGGCACACGTCCTGACCGTACCGAGCGGGACAGAACAGCCCGAAACACCTCGCATGTTGCTCATACGTGCCGGCCGGATGACATGTGAGAGAAATTGTTGGCACCCAGTGCCTTGCCAGGTGTCACGGAGTGCCATACGTTGAAGTTGTCCGGGCGGCCGGCGTGCAGAGACCTCACGTACGCCGGCTGTCCCCGCAAGCCATGTGCCTGCGCGCCCGGACGCCTGCGTCACAGGCGAACCCTTCTGCTCCACCAGAGCAGGCCGAAGCCTTACCAGCCGAACCGACGGCAGCACCTCCACAACGCACCGCACCCCCGTTGGCAGGGACCCTCAGGCGTCCCTCGACGCCATTCCCCGAGCACTCGGCTCCGGTCGAGCAGGGGAGACACCATCCCGGAGGCACACCGTGAAGGAAATCCTGGACGCGATCCAATCGCAGGACAGCACAGCCGCAGATTTCGCGGCCCTGTCCATCCCTGAGTCGTACCGCGCGGTGACCGTGCGCAAGGACGAGACGGAGATGTTCGCCGGGCTCGCCTCCCGCGACAAGGACCCCCGCAAGTCGCTGCACCTCGACGACGTCCCGGTGCCCGAGCTCGGGCCCGGCGAGGCACTGGTCGCCGTCATGGCCAGCTCGGTGAACTACAACTCGGTCTGGACCTCGATCTTCGAGCCGATGTCCACCTTCGGCTTCCTGGAGCGCTACGGGAAGCTCAGCGAGCTCACCAAGCGCCACGACCTGCCGTACCACGTCATCGGCTCCGACCTGGCGGGCGTCGTCCTGCGCACCGGCCCCGGCGTCAACGCCTGGCACCCCGGCGACGAGGTCGTCGCGCACTGCCTCTCGGTCGAACTGGAGTCCTCGGACGGCCACAACGACACGATGCTCGACCCCGAGCAGCGGATCTGGGGCTTCGAGACCAACTTCGGCGGCCTCGCCGAGATCGCGCTCGTCAAGTCCAACCAGCTGATGCCGAAGCCGCAGCACCTGAGCTGGGAGGAGGCCGCCGCTCCCGGCCTGGTCAACTCCACCGCCTACCGCCAGCTCGTCTCGCGCAACGGCGCCGGCATGAAGCAGGGCGACAACGTGCTGATCTGGGGCGCCAGCGGCGGACTCGGTTCATACGCCACGCAGTTCGCGCTGGCCGGTGGCGCCAACCCGATCTGCATCGTCTCCAGCGAGCAGAAGGCGGACATCTGCCGCAAGATGGGCGCAGAGGCGATCATCGACCGCAACGCCGAGGGCTACAAGTTCTGGAAGGACGAGCACAACCAGGACCCGCGCGAGTGGAAGCGGTTCGGCAAGCGCATCCGTGAGCTGACCGGCGGCGAGGACGTGGACATCGTCTTCGAGCACCCGGGCCGCGAGACGTTCGGCGCCTCGGTGTACGTGACCCGCAAGGGCGGCACGATCGTCACCTGCGCCTCCACGTCGGGCTACAACCACGAGTACGACAACCGCTACCTGTGGATGTCGCTGAAGAAGATCGTGGGCTCGCACTTCGCCAACTACCGCGAGGCGTGGGAGGCCAACAGGCTGATCGCCAAGGGCAAGATCCACCCGACGCTGTCGAAGGTCTACTCCCTGGAGGAGACCGGTCAGGCCGCGTACGACGTGCACCGCAACCTCCACCAGGGCAAGGTCGGCGTGCTCGCGCTGGCCCCCCGCGAGGGTCTGGGTGTGCGCAACGAGGAGCTGCGCGAGCAGCACATCGACGCCATCAATCGCTTCCGGGACGTCTGACATGAGCGGGCGTCAGAAGGACCGCCCGTGGCTCATGCGGACGTACGCCGGTCACTCGACCGCCGAAGCGTCCAACGAGCTCTACCGGCGCAACCTCGCCAAGGGCCAGACCGGTCTGTCGGTCGCCTTCGACCTGCCGACCCAGACGGGTTACGACCCCGACCACATCCTCGCCCGCGGCGAGGTCGGCCGGGTCGGCGTGCCCGTCTCGCACCTCGGTGACATGCGGCGGCTGTTCCAGGACATCCCGCTGGAGCAGATGAACACCTCGATGACCATCAACGCCACCGCGATGTGGCTGCTGGCGCTCTATCAGGTGGTCGCCGAGGAGCAGGGCGCCGACGCCACGAAGCTCCAGGGCACGACGCAGAACGACATCGTCAAGGAGTACCTCTCGCGCGGGACCCATGTCTTCCCGCCCGGTCCCTCGCTGCGGCTGACCACCGACATGATCACGTACACGGTCAACCACATACCGAAGTGGAACCCGATCAACATCTGCAGTTATCACCTGCAGGAGGCGGGGGCCACTCCGGTCCAGGAGATCGCGTACGCCATGTCGACGGCGATCGCCGTGCTCGACGCGGTCCGTGACTCCGGGCAGGTGCCCGAGGAGAAGTTCGGCGATGTCGTCGCCCGTATCTCCTTCTTCGTGAATGCGGGCGTCCGCTTCATCGAGGAGATGTGCAAGATGCGCGCCTTCGGCCGCATCTGGGATCAGGTCACCCGCGAGCGGTACGGCATCACCGACGCCAAGCAGCGCCGGTTCCGCTACGGCGTCCAGGTCAACTCCCTCGGGCTGACCGAGGCGCAGCCGGAGAACAACGTCCAGCGCATCGTCCTGGAGATGCTGGCGGTCACCCTCTCCAAGGACGCCCGCGCCCGGGCCGTCCAGCTGCCCGCCTGGAACGAGGCGCTGGGGCTCCCCCGCCCCTGGGACCAGCAGTGGTCGCTCCGGATCCAGCAGGTCCTCGCACACGAGAGCGATCTGCTGGAGTACGAGGACATCTTCGCGGGTTCGCATGTGATCGAGGCCAAGGTGGACGCCCTGGTCACCGAGTCGTTCGCGGAGATCGACCGGATCCAGCAGATGGGCGGCGCCATGGCGGCCGTCGAGTCCGGCTACCTGAAGTCGGAACTGGTCTCCTCGCACGCGCAGCGGCGGGCCCGGATCGAGGGCGGCGAGGAGAAGATCGTCGGCGTCAACATCTACGAGACGACCGAGCCGAACCCGCTCACCTCGGACCTCGACGGCGCGATCATGACGGTCGACCCCGCCAACGAGGCCAGGGTCGTCGCGGCGCTCCACGAGTGGCGCGACAACCGTGACGAGGCCCGCGCCTCCGAGGCGCTGGCCGCGCTGAAGAAGGCCGCGGCCGGCACCGACAACATGATGGAAGCGACTGTGGAGTGCGCCCGGGCGGGTGTAACCACCGGCGAGTGGTCGTGGGCGCTGCGCGATGTGTTCGGCGAGTTCCGGGCCCCGACAGGCGTCTCGTCCGCACCGGTCGCGGTGACCGCGGAGGCGGGCACGCCACTCGCCCTGGTCCGCGAGAAGGTCGCCCGCACCGCCGGCGACCTCGGCACCGGACGGCTGCGACTGCTGGTCGGCAAGCCGGGCCTGGACGGACACTCCAACGGCGCCGAGCAGATCGCCGTACGGGCCCGTGACGCCGGGTTCGAGGTCGTCTACCAGGGGATCAGACTGACCCCAGAACAGATCGTCTCGGCCGCGCTCGCCGAGGACGTGCACTGCGTCGGTCTGTCGATCCTGTCCGGCTCGCACGCCGAGCTGGTGCCGGACGTGCTGAACCGGCTGCGCGAGGCCGGCGCCAACGACATACCCGTCATCGCGGGCGGGATCATTCCGCCCGCCGACGCCACCGCGCTGATCGAGGCGGGCGTCGCCGCCGTATTCACCCCGAAGGACTTCGGCATCACGGAGATCATCGGCCGTATCGTCGACGAGATCCGGAAAGCGAACAAGCTCGACCCTCTGGAGGTCCCCGCATGACCCAGCCTGTGAACCGTCTGCGTCCGCGTCGCTCCTGCCTGGCTGTGCCGGGCTCGAACCCGCGGTTCCTGGAGAAGGCCCAGGGCCTCCCGGCCGACCAGGTCTTCCTGGACCTCGAGGACGCCTGCGCCCCGCTCGCCAAGGAAGGCGCCCGGCACCACATCGTCGACGCGCTGAACAACGGCGACTGGACGGGCAAGACCCGGGTCGTGCGCGTCAACGACTGGACCACGCACTGGACGTACCGCGATGTGATCACGGTGGTCGAGGGTGCCGGCCAGAACCTCGACTGCATCATGCTGCCGAAGGTCCAGGACGCCCAGCAGGTCGTCGCCCTCGATCTGCTGCTCACCCAGATCGAGAAGACGATGGGCTTCGAGGTCGGGAAGATCGGCATCGAGGCGCAGATCGAGAACGCCAAGGGCCTGGTGAACATCGACGACATCGCCGCCGCCTCACCGCGTCTGGAGACGCTGATCTTCGGCCCGGCCGACTTCATGGCGTCGATCAACATGAAGACCCTGGTCGTCGGCCAGCAGCCGCCCGGCTACGGCGCTGACGCGTACCACTACATCCTCATGCGCATCCTGATGGCGGCTCGTACGCACGACCTCCAGGCGATCGACGGTCCCTTCCTGCAGATCCGTGACGTGGACGCGTACCGCGAGGTCGCCGGCCGTGCGGCGGCACTCGGCTTCGACGGCAAATGGGTACTGCACCCCGGCCAGGTCGACGCGGCCAACGAGGTGTTCTCGCCCTCGCAGGAGGACTACGACCACGCCGAGCTGATCCTCGACGCGTACGAGTGGTGCACCTCGGAGGAGGGCGGCAAGAAGGGTTCGGCGATGCTCGGCGACGAGATGATCGACGAGGCCAGCCGGAAGATGGCCCTGGTCATCGCGGGCAAGGGCCGCGCGGCCGGCATGCAGCGCACCTCCAAGTTCGAAGCTCCGGAGGCCTGACCATGCAGTTCGGGCGCACCTATGAGGAGTTCGAGGTCGGTGCGGTGTACAAGCACTGGCCCGGAAAGACGGTCACCGAGTACGACGACCACCTTTTCTGTCTGCTCACCATGAATCACCACCCGCTGCACATGGACAGCAACTACGCGGAGAAGACGACCGATTTCGGCAAGAACGTTGTAGTCGGCAACTACATCTACTCGCTGTTGCTCGGCATGTCCGTCCCCGACGTCTCCGGAAAGGCGATCGCCAACCTGGAGGTCGAGTCGCTCAAGCATGTCGCACCGACCTTCCACGGCGACACGATCTACGGCGAGACGACCGTCCTCGACAAGACTCCGTCAAAGTCCAAGAGTGACCGCGGAATCGTCTACGTGGAGACCAAGGGCTACAAGCAGGACGGGACACTCGTCTGCGTGTTCCGACGCAAGGTGATGGTCCCCACCGAGACGTACATCAAGGAGCGCGGCGGCGAGCAGCCCGGCCGCCCGGAGCTGAACCAGCCTTCGCAGAAGAACGTGGAGAAGTAGCCATGACGCGACTCGCCCAGACCGCCGGCCTGAACGACATCCAGCAGGAAATCCTCTCCACGGTCCGGGATTTCGTCGACAAGGAGATCATTCCGGTCGCGACCCAGCTGGAGCACCGCGACGAGTACCCGACGGAGATCGTCGAGGGGCTCAAGGAACTGGGCCTGTTCGGGCTGATGATCCCCGAGGAGTACGGGGGCCTGGGTGAGTCGCTTCTCACATACGCGCTCTGCGTCGAGGAAATCGCGCGCGGCTGGATGAGCGTGTCGGGGATCATCAACACGCACTTCATCGTGGCGTACATGCTCAAGCAGCACGGCACCCAGGAGCAGAAGGACACGTTCCTGCCGCGGATGGCGCTGGGCGAGGTCCGGGGCGCGTTCTCGATGTCCGAGCCGGCGCTGGGTTCCGATGTCTCGGCCATCACCTCCAAGGGCGTCAGGGACGGCGACGAGTACGTCCTGAACGGCCAGAAGATGTGGCTGACGAACGGCGGCACGTCCTCGCTCGTCGCCGTGCTGTGCCGAAGTGACGAAGGCCACCCCGAGGGGACGGCCCGGCACAAGTCGATGACGACCTTCCTGGTGGAGAAGGAGCCGGGCTTCGGCGAGGTCCGGCCGGGGCTCACCATTCCCGGGAAGATCGACAAGATGGGTTACAAGGGCGTCGACACGACGGAACTCATCATGGACGGACTACGCATTCCGGCCAATCGTGTACTCGGCGGCACCACCGGCCGAGGGTTTTACCAAATGATGGACGGTGTCGAGGTCGGCCGGGTGAATGTGGCCGCGCGTGGTTGCGGCGTCGCGCAGCGTGCATTCGAGCTGGGCGTTTCCTACGCTCAGCAGCGCCACACCTTCGGAAAGCCGATCGCTCAGCACCAGGCGATCCAGTTCAAGCTGGCCGAAATGGCCACCAAGGTCGAAGCGGCGCATGCGATGATGGTGAATGCAGCGCGCAAAAAGGACTCCGGGGAACGAAACGACCTGGAGGCAGGGATGGCGAAGTACCTCGCCTCCGAATACTGCAAGGAAGTCGTCGAGGACGCCTTCCGTATCCACGGCGGTTACGGCTTCTCCAAGGAGTACGAGATCGAGCGCCTCTACCGGGAGGCCCCGATGCTGCTGATCGGTGAAGGTACCGCCGAAATCCAGAAAATGATCATTGGGCGCCGACTCCTCGAGGAGTACCGGTTCCAGGGCTGATTGTCCCCTTCGAGGTGATTTAGCCGCGAAGAAGATCACACCCTGTCATCCTCAGCCGGTGCCTTCCAGCCGTCCGACTCGGCTGCTGGCTTGCCCAGTTGCGGCTCGCAACCGATAGCATCGCCGGAAAAGCCGCCGTCCCCCGTTGCCAGCGCGGCATCATCCGCTACGAAGGTCATCCATGCCCGACAGCCAAACCTCTGCATCACGCGGCGGAGTCCGCCTAGCGCGCGGAGCTTCGCCGTGGCTCCTCCCGACCGTCGCCACCGCGGCGCTCAGCCTCACCCGGGCCCGCAAGTCCGGACGCTGGGCCGCCGTGGCCGTGCCCACCACCGCGCTCGCGGCGGGCATGCTGTGGTTCTTCCGCGACCCCGAGCGCGAGATCACCCAGGGCCGAGTCATCTCTCCGGCCGACGGTGTGGTGCAGAGCATCATGCCGTGGAAGGACGGGCGCACCCGCGTCGCGATCTTCATGAGCCCGCTGAATGTCCACGTCAACCGTGCGCCCCTGGCCGGCACGGTGACATCGGTCGAGCACATCCCCGGTGGGTTCGTCCCGGCGTTCAACAAGGAGAGCGAGAACAACGAGCGCGTTGTCTGGCACTTCGACACCGAGCTCGGTGACATCGAGATGGTGCAGATCGCGGGTGCGGTTGCCCGTCGCATCGTCCCGTACATCCCGCAGGGCACGAAGGTGGAACAGGGCGAGCGCATCGGCCTGATCCGCTTCGGCTCCCGGGTCGACATCTACCTTCCGGAAGGTATCGATGTCGCGGTCGAGGTCGGCCAGGCCACCACCGCGGGGGTGACTCGAATTGACCGTGATTGATCCCGACACACAGGCCGGCTGGGTGCCGGAGGCCGAGTCGGAGGACGACGTCGAGGACATGCCGCTGTCTCTGCGGCTGTCGATAGCGGACACCCTCACTCTCGGTAATGCCACGTGCGGTTTCATGGCGGTGTACTTCACCACCACGGGGATCCTCATCCCGCACCTCACGGGCAGCGACGAAAGCGGCATGGCCCGGCATTCCGCGGCCACCGCCGTGATCCTGATGCTCCTCGCCGCGGTCTTCGACCTCTTCGACGGGCTGGTGGCGCGCAAGCTCCGCAGCTCGCCGATGGGCGCTGAGCTGGACAACCTCTCGGACCTGATCAGCTTCGGCCTCGCCCCGGCGTACTTCGTACTCGTGTACGGCATGGTCGCGGACGACGCACACCAGAGGGTGTCGGCGCTCGCGGCGATCGTCGTGCTGCTGGCCGTGGTGCTGAGACTGGCCAGATTCTCCTGCGTGACCATGAAGGACGGCATGTTCCAGGGCATGCCGAGCCCCTTCGGAGCGCTCACGGTCGTCTCGATCGTCCTCCTGGAGCTGCCCTTCGTACCGACGCTGCTCGCGATCGTCGGAGTGGCGTGGTTGATGGTCAGCCGGGTCGAGTACCCGAAGCCGCGGGGTGTCCTCGCGGTGGCGATGCTCAGCTGGATCGTCGGCGCGATGGGGCTGCTCGCCGCCTGGGCGTTCGACGCCCCCGGCGGTCAGCTGCTCCTGCAGACCGGCTGCGCGCTGCAGGTGGTCCTGGGAGCGGTCATCCCGCTCTTCGCGACGGCGCGGCGGGTGAACACCTTCCGCGACAACCGGCGCGAGGCACGGGCGGCTCAGCTGCCCTAGCGGTACAGCGCAAGACCTACGAGGGCCCGGGTGCTTCCCCAGCACCCGGGCCCTCCTGCATGTCCTGGTGACCGCTGCCTCAGCACCCGCGGTGAACGCAATGTGCTGACGTCATGGAGCAGGCCGGGCGCGCTGTCTCCCGGCCGACTCCGCGGGTCGGTGCGGCGACCGCTACGCCGGGTCCCAGCGGGCGGCGAGCAGCAGCGCGATGTCGTCGGGCCGGTCGGACTCCTGCTTCGCCTCCCGGATCACCAGATCCGCCATGTCGGCGAGCGACGGCAGGTCGGCTCGCTCGATCGTGGAGCGCAGCCGCTCGATGCCCAGATCGATGTCGGTCCCTGTGTGCTCGACCAGTCCGTCGGTGTACAGCGCCAGGATCTCGCCGGGGTCCAGGAGGAGGTCGCTGACCGGGTAGGACGCACGGGGGGCGACCCCGAGCACGATGCCGCCGGGCAGGTCCAGGACCTCGGTCGTGTGGTCGGGATGGCGGAGCAAGGGCTGCGGGTGCCCGGCCCGGACCGCCTGGGTGCGGCCGGTGACAGGGTCGAGGACGACGTAGCAGCAGCTGGCGATCTGGCCGGGGTCGAGGTCGATGAGCAGCCGGTTGGTGCCGCTCACCACCTCCTGGGGATCGTGCCCGCTGAGGGCGAAGGCCCTTACCGCGCTGCGCAGTTGGCCCATGGTCGCGGCCGCGGCGACGCCGTGCCCCTGGACGTCCCCGATGACCAGGGCCAGGCCGCGCTCTCGAGACCTGGCGTGCGGTGACGGCCTCCGTCAGCGCGATGGCGAGGGCGACCGGCCGGTAGAGCGCGGACGCCCGGTCGGCCGGGGAACCGATCCCCACGCCCGGTGTGACGACGGACCCCGGAGTGTAGGCCGGTTCCGTGGCGGCGAGCGTGACCGTCACTCCGTCGTGGCCCGGGTACAGGGACACGGACAGCCAGTCGTCGGTGGAGCGCCGCACGAGGAAGTGCACCGGGTCGTGGGAGAGCAGGGCGGCCCGGTGATCGTCGTCGTACGCGGGGTGTCCGAACCACGGCAAAACCTCCCACAGGACGCGACCGAGCAGGTCGGCGCGCGCCCGGTCGAGCAGCTCCTCCGCGAGATCGTTGACATAGGTGATCCGTCCGAGCCGGTCGAGCGAGAAGATGCCGCGCGGGAGCCGGTCGGCCGCCTCCGCGACGACCGTCCCGGCACCGAGGTCGACGAGGAAGCCGGTGAGATGACCGGCCGCGCCGTCACCGGGCGGTCGGGTCCCGGGGCTGGAGAGTTCGAGGAGGTTCGTCCGGCCGTCGGGGCCGCGCAGCCGCAACCGGCGTACGACCGGGCCGGGCGATCCGGCCGCCCCGCGGGCGACAGCACACAGCCCGCACACGTCCTCCGGGGCCAGCAACGCCGTCAGCGCGTCGACGGTGCCCCCGAACTGTGCGGGCTCCGTGGCGAGGATCGCGCACAGCTCCGCGTCGGCTTCGACGGCGCCGGTGTCGAGGTCCCACTCGAAGTGTCCGATCCTGACCGGTGGTGCGAGGGCCGAGGGGGCAGCTGGACGGGCACCGGCTCGCCGTCCCACACGACCTGGGTGCCCTCGCCCGCCAGCTCCGCGAGGTCGGAGCCGAGCTGCCGGGCCACCTGCTGAAGACTGTGCCGGTGGGCCGGCGATACCGGCCTCCCGGGTGTGGCGGGCCGCAGCACCGCCAGGACCCCGAACTTCTGGTGGCTGCCGCCGATGGGCACGAACAGCGAACCGAACGGGAACGGCAGGCCCGCCATCAGTTGCGGGAACCGGCGCATGGCCTCCTCGGCGTCGGGGAGCAGGATCGACCGGTACGAGCGGTAGGACTCGCACACCGGGAAGGGCCGGTTCACATGCATGCGCCACCAGGGGCGGAACAGTCGACCCGGCAGCCCCGCGAGCACCGCGAGCCGCAGCAGCTCAGGGTTCCCGGAGCGCAGATATACGCCGCCTGCGTACCCGTCGGCGGACTCGACCGCGCTCACTGCGGCCTGCGCGAGCACCAGGGACAGTTCGCCCGGCACTCGGCCGCCGTTCACCGCCCCGGGCACCGCCCTGCCTTCATCCCGCGGACTGTGCCGGGTAGCGCCGTACCAGGTCACACAGTCAGGATGCGCCCCGGCGGCCCTGCAGCGCACCCGGTGGACCGGGGCACGCAATGAACGAAATCTTCCAACATCATGTGAATCTTTTGCGTCAGAGGGCCGCTTGATCGTGTGCCTGGAGTCAAGACATGCCACGGGACACTTCGATACCCACCGTTGCGCACACCTATTTTTCTGGATGCTCTTCGCAAAAGCCCCCGACGAGAGTCTCAATTTTGAGTGATCAAGGCAATATTTTGCGAAGAGTATAGACGTCTTTGCGGTCCACTCCTAGCCTGTGGGGCGTCCGAAGAGCCCCCACGAGCCGCAAGGACGACGATCACGTGACCCCACCACCGAAACGCCTCCTGCTCAGACGCTCTCTGTCCGCTTCCCTCTCCCTGGCCCTCGCCGCGTTCGGCACCGCCGCCGCGGTCGTACTGTCCAGCGCCCCGCCCGCCCGGGCCGCGGGTGTCCCCGCGCCCTCCCCCCTCGCGGTCCCCGGCCGCGGTGCGACCGTTCCGTTCAAGGAGCAGGAAGCCGAGTACGCGGCCACGAACGGCACGCTGATCGGACCCAACCGGCTGTACGGCACGCTGCCCTCCGAGGCCTCCGGTCGGCAGGCCGTGACGCTGGACGCCGTCGGCGAGTACGTGGAATTCACCCTCACCGCCCCGGCGAACGCGATGTCCTTCCGCTACTCGCTGCCGGACAGCCCCGACGGAACGGGCCGTGACGCCTCGATCGACGTGCGCGTGGGCGACGGGGCGCCGAAGAGTGTCCCGGTCACATCGAAGTACGGCTGGTACTACGGCGGTTACCCGTTCAACAACAACCCGGGCGACACCAACCCGCACCACTTCTACGACGAGGCCCGGACCACGTTCGGGTCGGCGCTCCCCATCGGCACGAAGGTGCGGCTGCAGGTCTCCTCCACCGCCGCGTCGCCGACGTTCACCATCGACCTGGCCGACTTCGAGCAGGTCGGCGCCCCGGTCGGCAGTCCGTCGGGGGCGCTGGACGTGGTCAGCGACTTCGGCGCCGACCCGACAGGCGCGACCGACTCCACCGGCAGGATCCAGGCGGCCGTCGACGCCGGCCGGGCGCAGGGCAAGGAGGTGTACATCCCGCAGGGAACCTTCCAGGTCCGCGATCACATCGTCGTCGACAAGGTGACACTGCGCGGGGCCGGCCCCTGGTACAGCGTGCTGACCGGGCGCGATCCGTCGAACCGCAGCAAGGCGGTCGGTGTCTACGGCAAGTACGCCGCGGACGGCGGCAGCAGCAATGTCACCCTCAAGGACTTCGCCATCATCGGCGACATCCGTGAACGGGTGGACAACGACCAGGTCAACGCCATCGGCGGGGCGATGTCCAATTCGGTCGTCGACAACATCTGGATGCAGCACACCAAGTGCGGCGCCTGGATGGACGGACCGATGGACAATTTCACCGTCAAGAACAGCCGCATTCTGGACCAGACCGCAGACGGCGTGAATTTCCATTACGGCGTCACGAACTCCACCGTCACCAATACATTCGTCCGCAACACCGGTGACGACGGCCTGGCGATGTGGGCGGAGAACGTACCGAATGTGAAGAACAAGTTCACGTTCAACACCGTGATCCTGCCGATCCTCGCGAACAACATCGTGACGTACGGCGGCAAGGACATCACCATCTCCGACAACGTCATGTCCGACACGATCACCAATGGCGGCGGTCTTCACGTCGCCAATCGCTATCCCGGTGTGAATTCGGGTCAGGGCACGGCGGTCTCCGGCATCACGACAGCCGCCCGGAACACTCTGATCCGTACCGGGAACAACGACTTCAACTGGCGGTTCGGGGTCGGCGCGGTCTGGTTCAGTGGACTCAACGAACCCATCAACGCGACGATCAACATCACCGACACCGAGATACTCGACAGCTCGTACGCCGCGATCCATCTGATCGAGGGGGCGACCAACGGGCTGCATTTCGACAACGTGAGGATCGACGGCGCGGGTACCTACGCCCTGCAGATCCAGGCGCCGGGGACGGCCACGTTCACCAATGTCGTCGCCACGCACATCGCCCAGTCGAACCCGATCCACAACTGTGTCGGCAGCGGCTTCCAGATCACCCGGGGCAGCGGAAACTCCGGCTGGTACGCCGACCCGCCGGCCTGCACCGGCACCTGGCCGGACCCGGTGTGGACCAACGGCGGGGTGCCGGGGGGTGGCACCGACCCGACCGACCCGCCCACCGACCCTCCGGCCGATCCCGGCAACCTCGCGCTGGGCCGACCGGTCACCGAATCGGGGCACGCGGACGTCTATGGTGCGGCCAACGCCGTGGACGGCAATGCGAACAGCTACTGGGAGAGCACCAACCACGCCTTCCCGCAGACCATCACCGTGGACCTGGGCGCTCCCAAGGCCGTCAAACGCGTGGTCCTGAAGCTGCCCCCGGCGACTGCATGGGCGACCCGCACGCAGACGCTGAGCGTGTCGGGCAGTGCCGACAACTCCTCGTACAGCTCGCTCAAGGGGTCGGCCGGCTATGTCTTCGACCCGGCCGACGGCAATACGGCGACGATCACTCTGCCCGGCACATCAGCCCGCTATCTGCGGCTGACCTTCACCGCGAACACGGGGTGGCCCGCGGGTCAGCTCTCGGAACTGGAGGCGTACACCAGCTGAGGAATGCGACCGGTCGCCGGACGGGTTCGGGCCCGTCCGGCGACCGGTCGGACGTTCCGGGCGGGCCAAGGACCGTCCCGGCTCAGCCCACCTCGATCCGACTCGACTCGACTCGGCTCAGCTCAGCTCAGCTCAGCTCAGCTCAGCTCACGACAGGAAGTCGCGCGCGATCCCTTCCGCCACCCGCTCCAGCAGCGGGCCCGCCTGTGCCATGCACACGGCCGGGTCCGGCTCCAGCTCCGTGAGGGCGTACGCGCGCCGGATGCCGGCCCTGCCCAGCGCCTCCGGAGGCAGTGCCAGGCGGCCGCAGACCGCCACCACCTCCAGTCCCGCCGCGCGGGCGGCCGCCGCGACGCCCGCCGGGGCCTTGCCGTGCAGGGTCTGCTCGTCGAGCGAACCCTCGCCCGTGATCACCAGCGTGGCGCGGGCCAGTGCCGGCGCGAAGCCGAGTACGTCGAGCATGACCTCGATGCCGGGGCGGAACCGGGCGCCGAGCGCTACCAGCGCCCCGTAGCCGATACCGCCCGCCGCACCCGCTCCGGGGAGCTTCGCATGGTCCGGTCCCAGGATGGACGCGTAGTGGGCGAGCGCCGCGTCGAGGGTCGCGATGTCGTCCTCGGTCGCGCCCTTCTGCCGCCCGTAGACCTCCGGGGCGCCCTTCGGACCGGTCAGCGGGTTGTCCACGTCGCTGGCGAGGATCAGGTCCACTTCGGCCAGCCGCGGGTCGAGGCCGGACAGGTCCGCCTCGGCCAGCTTCGCGAGGCCGCCGCCACCGGGACCGACGGGCTTGCCGTCCGCATCCAGGAAGCGGGCGCCGAGCGCGGCCAGCATGCCCGCGCCGCCGTCGGTCGTCGCGCTGCCGCCGACCCCGAACACAATGGTCCGGGCGCCCGCGTCCAGCGCCGCGGCAAGCAGCTCGCCGGAGCCGTACGTGGTGGCCGTGAGCGGGGCGAAGACCCCTGCGGGAAGGTGCTGGAGACCCGAGGCCTCGGCCATCTCCACCACCGCGGTGGTGTCCCGCAGCGCGTACGCGGCGGTCACGGTCTCCCCGCGCGGCCCGGTCACACGCGCTTCGCGCCGCTCGAAGCCGGCAGCCACCGCCGCCGCCACCGTGCCGTCGCCGCCGTCCGCCACGGGCAGGGTCTCGACCTGCACCTCGGGGACGATGCGCCGCAGCCCGGCTGTCACCCGCTCCGCGACCTGTACCGCGGTCAGCGAGCCCTTGAACTTGTCCGCCGCGACGAGCACGCGGGCGGTCTCCATCACTGCTCCGTCCGTCACCTTGCATCCCTTGCTTTCGAACAGGCAGTCGCGCCGCCCCGACCCTATCCGGAGCGCCCGCCCTCTGCCCATGGGTGTCCGGGCCCTGGACCCGGGCTCCGGTGGCCGGCCCGGCGCCCCCACTACGCTGCGCACGTGACCACCACTGACTACGCCACGTACATCGCGGGACTGCCCAGGGTGCTGGCCGCCGCCGCAACCGTCTTCCAGGACACGGAAGGACGGGTCCTGCTCGTCGAGCCGAACTACCGCGACGGCTGGGCGCTGCCCGGCGGAACGATCGAGTCCGACGAGGGCGAGACCCCGCGCCGGGCCGCGCGCCGTGAGACTGCCGAGGAGATCGGCCTCGATCTGGAGCCCGGACGGCTGCTCGCGGTCGACTGGGCGCGCAGCCCCGCACGGCCACCGATCGCCGCGTATCTGTACGACGGCGGAGTCCTGGACGACGTCCAGTTGAAGGCGATCCGGCTGCAGGAGGAGGAGCTCCTGTCCTGGAAGCTGGTGGAGCGCGACGCTCTCGACCAGTATCTGCTCGGCCCGCTCGGAGACCGGTTGCGGGCGGCACTCGAGGTGAGCGACTCCGGAATCGGCGCCGTGGAGCTGGAGGACGGCAGGCCGGTCGCCCCCTGACCGTCCCGTTCGCCGGCGTCCCGGGCCGGCCGACGCCGGCGGGGACCATCGCTTCCCCCACGGGTGCCGCATCGGGACCGCCGGTGGACTCGGCCATGGGAGGGCCCTGACAGCGTGATCAAAACGCCTCGCGGGCGGTGGCCCTCGCTGCGTACGCTCGCCGTATGACTCTCGTCGCGATCCTCAGCGGCGCCGGCATCTCCACGGACTCCGGCATCCCCGACTACCGCGGGCCGAACGGCCTCTGGCGGAAGGACCCCGAGGCCGAGAAGCTCGTCACGTACGACTTCTACATGACCGATCCGGAGATCCGACGCCGTTCCTGGCAGATGCGCCGCACCAGCGCCACCTGGCACGCCGAGCCGAACGCCGCCCACCGGGCCGTGGCGGACCTGGAGCGGGCCGGGGTTCCGGTGCGGGTGATCACGCAGAACGTCGACGGGCTGCACCAGTTGGCCGGTGTCTCCGCCCGCAAGGTCCTCGAACTGCACGGCACCGCCCGCGAGGTGGTCTGCACCCGATGCCATGCCCGGTCACCCATGGCCCAGGCGCTCACCAGGGTCGAGGCGGGTGAGGCCGACCCGGCGTGCACGGTCTGTGGCGGCATCCTGAAGTCCGCGACGGTCATGTTCGGTGAGCGGCTCGATCCGGTGGTGCTCGGCGAGGCCATGTCGATCGCGAAGGCCTGCGAGGTGTTCATCGCAGTCGGTACGACGCTGCAGGTGCAGCCCGCCGCGTCGTTGGCCGGGATCGCTGCGGAGCACGGTGCGCGGCTGATCGTGGTGAACGCCGAGCCGACGCCGTACGACGAACTGGCCGCCGAGACGATCCGCGAGCCCATCGGAACCGCGCTGCCGTCGCTGCTCGGGCGGCTGACCGCCGAGGCGGGCGCGGGGGCCGGCGGCTGACATGCGAGGGACGGCGGCCG
This sequence comes from Streptomyces sp. NBC_01717, assembly GCF_036248255.1. Lineage (NCBI taxonomy): Bacteria > Bacillati > Actinomycetota > Actinomycetes > Kitasatosporales > Streptomycetaceae > Streptomyces > Streptomyces sp. NBC_01717. The sequence continues at coordinate 1,964,927 of NZ_CP109178.1, forward strand.
GCCGAGCGAAAGACCTGGCTGTCCCGTGATCCCTGGTCGGCGCGCGACGACGGTTGCGGCACCTCCGCGCGCTGATCCACCAGGGGATTACGGGACAGCCCTCAGGACGAACCGAGTTCCTGCTGTATGCGGCGCGAGGGGCGGAAGGTGTAGAGGTCGAGGATGTCGGGGGCGTCCGCGAGGCCAGGGCCACCCGCTTCGACCCAGGCGATGATGTCGGCGACGGCATCCGGGTCGTTGACGAGGCCGAGCCAGACCGGACGGCCCCCCGCCCTTCTGCCCTCGGCCGAGGGCTGCACGACGATGACATTGGCCTGCTCGCAGGCGTCCAGGCACTCCACGGCACGCACCGCGGCGATCTCGCCGAGGGACCGGCGCAGAGCTGCGAGCTGGCCGGCATGGTCCACGTCCGGGATCTTCGGCGTACCGCAGCAGCAGCCCCGGCAGACACTGACGGTGGGCCGGGATGCGCCCGGCGCGGACGTGGCGGCCTTACGGGTGCGGCGGCTCATACGGGGACGCTTCCGGTCGTGACGCGGGCGAGGGCGAGGGCGCGGATGATCACCGTGGGACTGTACCGAGCGCAGCGTGATGTCGAACACCTGAGCCCCTCCGGCACCGGTGGCTGCGGGCGGGTGAGGTAAAGTTGGTGGCTGCGAAGGGGAGTAGCCCCGCAAACCGGTCGTCGACACACTGGAACCCTCGGGTTCCCGGTGGCCGGGCTCGTAGATCGTTACGGGTGGGCGAGACCTTCGGTCAGGTATGACACGCCCGCGCCCTGTGGGCGCTGCAGTCATGCCGGGCCGAGTGGTCCTCCGAAAAGCCCGAGTGGCGCTTCGCGGAAAGACCCGGGGCCCGGCTCTCACAGAAAGCCACCCGGAATGCATCTCGACCCCCTGGCGATCGTCACCGCCTTCGGGCTGATCTTCCTCGCGGAGCTCCCCGACAAGACCATGTTCGCGTCGCTGGCCATGGGCACACGCATGCGGCCGCTCTATGTCTGGTTCGGCACCTCGTCCGCGTTCCTCGTGCATGTCGCGATCGCCGTCGGCGCAGGCGGGCTGATCGGGCTCCTGCCCGACTGGATCGTCAAGCTCGTCTCGGCGGTCCTCTTCGCGTTCGGCGCGTTCATGCTGCTGCGCGGCGGGGGGGACGACGGCGACGAGGAGAGCGAAGTCAAGACCGTGACCGGCTTCTGGCCTGTCTACTCGACCGCGTTCATGGCGGTGTTCATCAGCGAATGGGGCGACCTCACCCAGATCACCACGGCCAACCTGGCCGCCAGTAACGGCACGTGGTCCACGGCCATCGGATCCCTGGCCGCGCTGATGTCCGTCTCCGCGCTGGCGCTGCTCGCGGGACGCTTCATCGCGAAGCGGGTTCCGCTGGGCACGGTCCAGCGCATCGGCGGCCTGTGCATGCTGGGGCTGGCGATCTGGTCGGTGGTCGAGATCTTCGCGGCCTGAGCCGGTTCCGTAACGCAGCCAGAGCGAAGCCCGGCGGTCGCCCCGTGCGACCGCCGGGCTTCGCCGTGTCCGGATCACAGCCCTCAGAAGAGCATCGGGATGTCGTCCCCCGTGCCGTTCTCGAAGGCCAGCAGCCGCTGCTTGCGGTCGAGACCGCCGCCGTATCCGGTGAGGCCGCCGGAGGCCCCGATGACCCGGTGGCACGGAACGATGATCCCCACCGGGTTTTTGCCGTTGGCGAGGCCCACCGCGCGTGAGGCGCCCGGCTTGCCCAGCCGCTCGGCGAGTTCCCCGTACGAGCGTGTCTCCCCGTACGGGATCTGCCGGAGCTGCTCCCACACACTGCGCTGGAACGGCGTTCCGTCCAGGTGCAGTGGCAGATCGAACTCCCGCAGTTCGCCCGCGAAGTAGGCGTCCAGCTGGCGGATCGTCTCCACGAAGGGGCGTGGATCGGGGTCACCGAAGGTCTCCTCGGGCGGTCGGTGCCGCTGTTCGGTCATGAAGAGGCCCGAGAGGACGCCGTCGGTGGCGACGAGGGTGAGCGGGCCGTACGGGCTGTCGACGACCGTGTGCCGCCGGGTCGCGAGATGTGTCGCAGTCATGCGGGAACTCCCTTATACAGGCAGGTGGTTGATGGGGTGGTCGTCGACCGTCCACAGATACTGGACCGCGTACGCCCGCCAGGGCCGCCAGGCCGCGGCGCGTGCGGTGAGCGCCGCGGGCGTGGACGGGAGGCCGAGTTCCTGCGCCGCCCGCCGGATGCCGAGGTCGGTGGGGAGAAAGGCGTCCGGGTCGCCGAGCGCCCGCATGGCGATGACCTCGACGGTCCACGGGCCGAAGCCGGGCAGTGCGATCAGTTCGGCCCGGGCCTTCTCCCAGTCGCTGTCGGTGCCGAGCCGCAACGAGCCGTCGGCGAGCGCACCGACAAGTGTGGTGAGGGTGGTGCGGCGGCTGCGGGGCAGGGCGAGCTGCTCGGGGTCGAGGCATGCCAGCGCCTCGGGCGTCGGGAAGAGGTGGGTGAGGCCGCCCTCCGGGTCGTCGACAGGGATGCCGTGCGTGGTGACCAGACGGGCCGCGTGGGTGCGGGCGGCGGCCGTCGAGACCTGCTGGCCGAGCACCGCCCGTACGGCGAACTCGGCGCCGTCGACGGTACGCGGCACCCGCCGCCCCGGGGCCTTGTCGATCAGCGGCGCGAGCAGCGGATCGGCCCGCAGTTGGTCGTCGACGGCGACCGGGTCGGCGTCCAGGTCGAGCAACCACCGGCAGCGGCTGATGGCGCGGGTGAGGTCGCGCGGATCGGTGAGCAGGAGCCGGCACGCGATGTGGTCGGGGTGCGGAGTGAGGGCGACGATGCCGTGCCCGTACGGGAGGGTGAGCGTGCGGCGGTAGGCGCCGTCGCGCCACTCCTCGACGCCGGGTACCGCTGTCGCGGCCAGGTGGCCGAAGAGGTTGGACGGGTTGAGCGGGGCCCGGTACGGCAGCCTCAGCGCGATCACGCCCGGTGTCGCCGGCGACCTCACCGACCGGGCGGCGCGGGTGCGCAGCTCGCCGGGCGCGAGGGCGAAGACCTCACGGACGGTGTCGTTGAAGGTGCGGACGGACGAGAACCCGGCCGCGAACGCCACGTCGGCCATGGGGAGTTCGGTCGTCTCGATGAGCAGCCGGGCGGTCTGGGCGCGCTGGGCGCGGGCCAGGGCCAACGGGCCGGCTCCCAGCTCGGCGAGGAGCTGGCGTTCGATCTGGCGGGCGGAGTAGCCGAGCCGGGCGGCCAACCCCGGCACGCCCTCGCGGTCGACGACCCCGTCCCCGATGAGGCGCATCGCGCGGGCGACCGAGTCGGCGCGGGCGTTCCACTCCGGGGAGCCGGGGCTGGTGTCGGGCCGGCACCGCTTGCAGGCGCGGAATCCGGCCTGCTGGCAGGCGGCGGCACTGGGGTAGAAGGTCATGTTCTCGACCTTGGGCGGCACGACGGGGCAGCTCGGACGGCAGTAGATCCGGGTGGTCAGGACCGCCGTGAAGAACCAGCCGTCGAACCGGGCATCCTTGGACCGGACGGCCCGTACGCAGCGCTCGGTGTCGGTGTACATGCTTCAAGCATGGGTCACCGGAAGGGTGGGGGCTGGCGAGAATCCGACATCAACCTTGCGCTGCCAGGACCTCTTCGAACTCCACGAACGCATGTGCGTCGAAGAGCACGAACCGCACCTCCTCGACCGGCGCGGCAGCCTCCGCCAACACGGTACGGACGGCGATGCGCGCTCCGTCGTCCATGGGCCAGCCGTAGATGCCGGTCGAGATGGCGGGAAAGGCCACGGTACGCGCGCCCAGTTCGGCGGCCACACGCAGCGATTCGCGGTAGCAGGAGGCCAGCAGCGCGGACCGGTCCTCGGCACTGCTCCAGACCGGTCCCACCGTGTGGACCACCCATCGGGCGTCGAGCCTGCCGGCGGTCGTGGCGACCGCCTGGCCGGTGGGCAGCCCCTTCCCGTACTGCGAGGCGCGCAGCGCCCGGCACGCGGCGAGGATCTCCGGACCGCCGTGGCGGTGGATCGCTCCGTCGACCCCGCCGCCGCCGAGCAGCGAGGAGTTCGCCGCGTTGACGACGACATCGACGGACTGCTGGGTGATGTCACCGCGTACCAGAGTGACTCTGACGGTCGGAGGTGTGCTCATGCGGGCCATCATGCCGTCACCGGGCTGCTCCGGTGGGTCAGACCGCCCGGAGCCGTCGCCAGACCGCCTTCGCCGCATGGTGACCGGACATCCCGTGCACCCCGGGCCCGGGAGGAGTGGCCGAGGAGCACAGGAACACCGCCGGGTGCGCCGTCGCGTACGGCACGCGGGCGAGCTTCGGCCGGATCACCGTCTGCAGTCCGGCGAACGCGCCGCAGGCGATGTCACCGCCGACGTAATTGGCGTTGCGCGCGGCGAGTTGCGGCGGACCCGCGACGGCGCGGGCGAGCACCAGATCGCGGAAGCCGGGCGCGAACCGCTCCAGCTGCCGCTCGACGACTTCGGTGGCGTCGCCCTCCCAGCCCGCCGGGACATGCCCGTACGCCCAAAAGACATGGCGGCCCGCCGGCGCTCGCGACGGGTCGAAGAGGCTGGGCTGCGCGGTGATCAGGAACGGCACGCTCGGGTCGCGGCCCGCCACCGCGGCGCGCAGCGCCCCGTCGATCTCACCGGCCGTGGGACCGACATGGACGGTGCCGGCCCGCCGTGCCTCCTTCGCGGTCCAGGGGACCGGGCCCGACAGGGCATAGTCGATCTTGAAACAGGAGGCGCCGTACCGGTAGCCGCGGTAGGCGTTGCCCAGTCCGGCGATCCGCGCGAGAGCGGTCGGCGAGGTGTCGAAGACATAGGCGCGCGCGGGCGGGAGTTCGTCGAGGCGCTTGACCTCCGTGCCGGTTCGGATCGCGCCACCCAGTTCGCGTACGTACGAGGCGAGGGCGTCCGAGATGGCCTGTGAGCCGCCGCGCGGCACCGGCCAGCCGTTCTCGTGCGCGGCGAGTGCGAACAGCAGGGCGATTCCGCCGGTGGCGATTCCGCTGGTGGGAGCTATGGCATGGGCGGCGAGCCCGGCGAACAGGCCGCGCGCCTTCGCGCCCCGGAACCGGCGGGAGAGCAGTGTGGCGGGCTGGATCGCGGCCAGTCCGAACCGCACCCAGTGGTACGGATCGCGCGGCAGCCCGTCCCACGGGGTCCGCAGGAAGTCCTCGGCGAGCGTGTCCCAGTGGCCGAGGTACGGGGCGAGCAGTCTGCGGTACGCCCCCGCGTCCTGCGGCCCCAGCGACATGGCGCTCTCCCCCACCGACCCGGTGAGGATCGCGGCGGAGCCGTCCGGGAAGGGGTGGGCGAGCGCCAGCTCGGGCTGGAGCCACTCCAGGCCGTGCCGGGCGAGCGGCATCGCGGCGAACGCGGGTGAGCCGATGCCCAGCGGGTGCACGGCGGAACACGGGTCGTGGCGGAAGCCGGGGAGGGTGAGTTCCTCGGTGCGGGCGCCGCCTCCGATGGTCTCAGCCGCCTCGAACACCTCCACCGAGAAGCCACGGCGGGCCAGTTCTGCGGCGGCGGTCAGTCCGTTGGGTCCCGCCCCCACGACGACGGCATCGAGCATCGACGGCACCTGCGGACTCCTTTGTCAGCCGACGGCCATGAGACTGAAGGATATTCCGCCGCACCGACAGCCGGGCCGCGGGTAACGTCCCTGCCGATGAACAGGGATTCGGTGCCAGTATCACTCATCGGCGACATGGCGGCGCGACTGGCCGAACTGCCAGGTGTCCGGGCCGTCGTCCTCGGCGGCAGCCGCGCCCGTGGCACACACCGCCCGGACTCCGACTGGGACCTCGGCGTCTACTACCGGGGCGCTCCCGACCTGGCCGCACTGACCGCACTGGCGTGCGAGGTGCAGGGCTCCCCGGTGGAGGTGGCGGGGCCGGGCGGCTGGGGACCGTGGGTCAACGGCGGTGCCTGGCTACGGGTCGACGGGACACCGGTGGATTGGATCCTCCGCGACCTGGACCGGGTCGAGCAGGTCTGGTCCGACTGCTGTGAGGGCCGCTTCGAGGTGGGCGTCCAGCCCGGTCACCCACTGGGGTTCTGGTCCCCCTGTTATCCGGGCGAGGTGGCGCTCGGCCGCGTACTGGCCGATCCTTCCGGTGAACTGACGGGGCTTCAACAGGAGACCCGCAGCTACCCGGAGCCGCTGCGAAAGGCACTCGCCGACGCCGCCTGGGAGGCGGACTTCTCGGTGGCCGCAGCACGGAAATCGGCCTCCTCCGGTGACACCCTGCATGTCGCACTGTGCCTGTCGAGGGCGTTCGGCATCCTCGCCCAGTCCCTCCACGCCCATCACCGCACCTGGTGTCTGAACGAGAAGGGCGCGCTGGCGGCGGCCGCGCTGCTGCCGCAGACTCCGGCGGACTTCGCCGAGCGGGTGGGCGTGGCGCTGCGGGGGCTGGACGTGGCGGCGGTGGAGACGGCGGCGGCCGTGGTGCGCGATGTGCGGGCAGTGCTCCGGTGACCGGGTCCGGCTTAGGATCCGGTCATGATCGCCGAACTTCAGTGCGTGGTGCTCGACTGCCCCGATCCCGTACGTCTCGCCGAGTTCTACCGGTCGGTGGTGGGCGGCCGGGTCAATGAGCCGGACCGGCGGTGGGGGCTCGACGAGAACTGGGCGACGCTGCACACCGACACCGGTCTCGTCCTGGCGTTCCAGCGGGCGGCGGATCATCGGCCGCCGCAGTGGCCGGACCCGGCGCGGCCCCAGCAGTTCCATCTGGACTTCGGTGTGCCGGACCTGGACGCGGCGCAGGCGGAGGTCGTCGCGGCCGGAGCTTCCGTGCTCGACGACGGGAGCACGGACGGTGCCGGGGAGGCCGACCCGGAGCGGGCCCAGCGGCCGTGGCGGATCTATGCCGATCCGGCTGGGCATCCGTTCTGCCTGGTCCTGCACCGGGCGGAGCAGCCGTAGCCCGGTCTTCGCGGCAGACGGCCCGGCTCGTCGCGGACGGCCGGCCGACGCGAGTCCCGTGCGGCCAGGTCATCCTCCGGCGCGCAGTGCCTCCAGGATCCGCTCGGCCGTCGCCTCGTCACGGGCGGCCGTGAAGGGCAGGGCGTTGCCGCCGGTGATACGGAACGGAGCGCCCGAGAGCGTGGCCTGGGCGCCGCCCGCCTCGGTGACCAGGAGCAGGCCCGCCGCGTGGTCCCAGGCGTACTCCCAGTTGAAGGCGACCGCGTCCTGGTCGCCGCGGGCGACGGCCAGGTATTCGAGGCCCGCCGAGCCGCACGGGCGCGCGTTGATGCCTTCGGTGCGCAGGCCGAGCAGGGCACGCTTCTGGGCATCCGAGGTGTAGTCCGGGTGCGACATGGCCACCTCGAGCACGGCGCCCGGCACGGGCGATCCGGAACGTACGGGGACGCCGTTCAGCGTGGCGCCCCGGCCACGGACCGCGACCGCCATCTCGTCCAGGGCCGCGGCGTACGTCCACGAGGCGAGGAGTTCGCCGTGGTGGGCAAGGGCGACGAGCGTGCAGAAGCCTGGCTCGCCGCGGACGAACTGGCGGGTGCCGTCGACCGGGTCGACGATCCAGACCGGTGCCTCGCCGCCCAGGGCGTCGTACACCTTCGGATCGGCGTGGACCGACTCCTCACCGACGACCACCGAGCCGGGCAGGAGCCGGGTCAGGGACGCGGTGAGGTGTTCCTCGGCAAGGCGGTCGGCGGTGGTGACGAGGTCGTGCGGACCGCTCTTCTCGACGATCTCGTGTGCGGCGAGCTGCCGGTAGCGCGGCATGATCTCGGCGGCGGCCGCTGCGCGGACCGCCTCCTCGACCTCGGTCAGGTCCCCGGCAAGGAAGTCATCGATCATGACCCCAGCTAAGCACGGTCCACCGGGTCCCTGACGACCTGGTCATGACGTGAAGATGGCCGGTCAGCGGCCTACGGCGTACCCCTGCATGCCACGGGGGTTCGCAGCGGCGGAGAGCACCCCGGTCTCCGGGTCGCGGGCGACGGCGCACATCCGGCCCTCGGACCACGGATCGCCGACCGTGACGTCATGGCCGCGGCGGCGCAGCTCCTCGACGACCTCCGGGTCCATGCGCTCCTCGACCGTGACGCTGCCGGGCCGCATGCCGCGCGGGAAGAACGAGCCGGGGAAGCTGTCGTTGTGCCAGTTCGGTGCGTCGATGGCACCCTGCAGGTCGAGCCCGCCCCGGACCTCGGCGCGCAGCGCGACGGCGAGGAAGAAGTGGACCTGCCACTGGTCCTGCTGGTCGCCGCCGGGCGTGCCGAACGCCATCACCGGGACGCCGTCGCGCAGGGCGAGGGACGGGGTGAGGGTGGTGCGGGGGCGGCGGCCGGGGGTGAGGGAGTTCGGCAGGCCCTCGTCGAGCCAGGCCATCTGGAGGCGGGTGCCGAGCGGGAAGCCCAGCTCCGGCACCACCGGGTTGGACTGGAGCCAGCCACCGCTGGGGGTGGCGGAGACCATGTTGCCCCAGCGGTCGACGATGTCGACGTGGCAGGTGTCGCCACGGGTCGCGCCGTCCTCGGCGACGGTCGGCTCTCCGGCAGCGGCGCCGTCCTTCGCGACGGTCGGCTCACCGACACCCGCCGCAGGGATGCCCATGGCGTCGAACCCGCCCTCGCCGGAAGCGACGGCGTGCGCGTGGTCGCTGAGGACGGGGGTGCGGCCGCCGGGGCTGCCGGGGCGCAGCTCGCGCGACGCCTCGTCGGTGATCAGTGCGCGCCGCTCGGCGTTGTACGGCTCGGAGAGCAGCACGTCGAGGGGCACGTCGGCGGCGTCGCCGTACCAGGCCTCACGGTCGGCCATGGCGAGCTTGCAGCCCTCGATGAGCAGGTGTACGTACTCCGCGGAGCCGTACTGCGGGAGCTCGGCGGGGAGCAGGGCGAGCTGCTGGAGGAAGGCGGGGCCCTGACTCCAGCCGCCGGCCTTGGCGAGCGTCCAGCCGTTCCAGTCGTACGTGGCGGGCGCCTCGTACGACGCGGACCAGCCGGCCAGGTCGGCGGCGGTCAGGGTGCCGGTGTGGCGGCTGCCGCTGGTGTCCATGGTGGGGCGGGCGGCCTGGCGGACCAGGGCTTCGGCGATGAAGCCGTCGCTCCAGATCTTCCGTGCGGCGTCGATCTGGGCGATGCGGTCGTCGCCGCCGGTCTTCTCGGCCTCGGCGATCAGGCGGCGCCAGGTCGCGGCGAGGGCGGTATTGCGGAACAGCTCGCCCGGCTTCGGGGACTTTCCGCCGGGGAGGTAGACGTCGGCGGAGGAGTGCCACTCGGTCTCGAAGAGTTCGCGGACGGTCTCGACGGTCTGGCCGATCCGCTCGACGGGTGCGTGGCCGTCCTCCGCGTAGCCGATCGCGTAGCGCAGCACCTCGGCGACGGACTTGGTGCCGTGGTCGCGCAGCAGCAGCATCCAGGCGTCGAAGGCCCCGGGGACCGCGGCGGCGAGGGGTCCGGTGCCGGGGACGAGGTCCAGGCCGAGGGAGCGGTAGTGGGCGACGGTGGCGCCGGCGGGGGCCGGGCCCTGGCCGCAGAGGACCTGCACGTCGCCGTCGCTCGGGGCCAGGATCATCGGCACCTCACCGGCCGGGCCGTTGAGGTGCGGTTCGACGACGTGCAGGACGAATCCGGCGGCGACGGCGGCGTCGTAGGCGTTGCCGCCTTCCTCCAGGACGGCCATCGCGGACTGCGAGGCGAGCCAGTGGGTGGAGGACACCATGCCGAAGGTGCCCTGAAGGGTCGGCCGGGTGGTGAACACGGATGTGGCTCCTAGCTGCGACGTACTGTGCGACGTACTTGCGTGTGGTTCGGATCGTATGTACGGGAGGTCAGGAGGCCGCGTCCGGGGCGGTCCCGTCCTCCTCGACGAGGTGACACGAGACCTGCCGTCCGCCGGACAGCTCGCGCAGGGCCGGCACCTCGGTGCGGCAGCGGTCGGTGGCGAGCGGGCAGCGGGTGTGGAAGCGGCAGCCTGCCGGGGGATCGAGCGGGCTGGGCAGGTCGCCGTGGAGCACGATGCGCTCGCGGGAGCGCTGCTCGACCGGGTCGGGGACGGGCGCGGCGGAGAGCAGCGCCTGGGTGTAGGGGTGCTTCGGGGAGGCGAACAGTTCGGCGGTCGGGGCCTGTTCGACGATCTGCCCGAGGTACATCACGGCGATCCGGTCGGCGAGGAACTCGACGGCGGCCAGGTCGTGGGTGATGAACAGGCAGCCGAACCCGCGGTCGCGCTGCAGGTCGGCGAGCAGGTTGAGGACGGACGCCTGTACGGAGACGTCGAGCGCGGACGTCGGTTCGTCGGCGACCACCAGATCGGGGTCGCAGGAGAGCGCACGGGCGATGGAGATGCGCTGGCGCTGGCCGCCGGAGAGTTCGTGCGGATGCCGGTCGGCGTGCTCGGGGCGCAGGCCGACCTGGGCGAGGAGCTGCTCGACCCGGGCGCGCACCTCCTCGCCCCGGGCCTGGCGGTGCAGCTTGATCGGTTCGGCGATGATCTGACCGATGGTCATGCGCGGGTCGAGCGAGGACGACGGGTCCTGGAAGACCAGGTGGAAGTCCTTGCGCAGGGGGCGCACGGCACGGCGCGAGAGGTGGGTGATGTCGGTGCCGTTGATGCGAACGGTGCCGCCGGTCGGTTCGTCGAGGCGTACGGCGCAGCGGCCGACGGTCGACTTGCCACTGCCGGACTCGCCGACGAGGCCGACGACCTCGCCGCGGCCGATGGTGATCGAGACGCCGTCGACGGCACGGACGGTGCCACCGCCGGAGGCATCGAAGTGCCGTTCCATGGCGGTGATTTCGAGCACCGGTACGTTCTGCCCGGCGGCTCCGTCGCTGCCGCGGGGTGCGGGGACCGTCTGTGCGGTGGTCACTCTCCGGCCTCCTGGTCAAGTGTGTCGGTCGTGTCGGGTGCGGGGGTGGTGTCCGCGGCGGCGTCGGCGCCATAGGGGTGCCAGCAGGCCGCCCGGTGGAGGGCGTCCGCGCCTGCCTTCGGGTCGATGGCCTTGAAGCCGGGCCGGCCACCGGTGCAGGTGTCGTCGGCGCGGCTGCACCGCGGGGCGAAGGTGCAGGCGTCCGGCTGGCTGTCGAGGCTCGGCACCAGGCCGGGGATCTCGGGCAGCCGCCGCTTGCCCTCGCCGCCGGGCCGCAGGACGGCGCCGAGCAGGCCTTGGGTGTACGGGTGTCGGGCGGAGGCGAACAGGTCGTGTACCGGCGCCTGTTCGACGGAGCGTCCGGCGTACATCACCAGCACCCGGTCGGCGGCGTCCGCCACCACGCCGAGGTCGTGGGTGACCAGGACGATCGCCGTGCCGAGCCGTTCACGCAGCGACTGGAGGACTTCGAGGATGCCGGCCTGCACGGTGACGTCGAGTGCGGTGGTCGGCTCGTCCGCGATGAGTACGGACGGGTCGCAGGCGACGGCGATCGCGATCATCACGCGCTGCCGCATGCCGCCGGAGAGCTGGTGCGGGTACTCGTCGATACGGCGCTGCGGGGCTGGGATGCCGACCAGTTCGAGGAGTTCGACGGCCCTCGCCCTGGCGTCCTTCCTGTTCAGCCCCTGGTGCCTGCGCAGCACCTCGCCGATCTGCCGGCCGATGGTGAGGACCGGGTTGAGCGAGGTCATCGGCTCCTGGAAGATCATCGCGATGTCCTTGCCGCGGACCTTCTGGAGCTCCTTCTCGTGGGCGCCGACCAGTTCCCGGCCGCCGAGCCTGATGGACCCGCCGACGTGCGCGGTCGGCGGCAGCAGGCCCATCACGGCCATGGAGGTGACGGACTTGCCGCACCCCGACTCCCCCACCACGGCGAGGACTTCGCCGGGGGCGAGGTCGTAGGAGACACCGTCGACGGCGTGCACGGTCCGGGTGTCGGAGCGGAACGACACCGACAGGTCGCGGACGCTGAGGACCGGCTCACGCACCGGCTCCCGTACGGGTTCGAGGACGGTCTCGGTCATCGGGTGCCTCCGCGGGGGTCGAGGACGTCACGCAGTCCGTCGCCGAGCAGGTTGAAGGCCAGCGTCGCCGCGACGATCGCCAGGCCGGGGAAGACGGCGAGCCAGGGGGCGGGCGCCAGGAACGACTGGGCGCCGGAGAGCATCACGCCGAGCGACGGGGCGGGCGGCTGGACACCGAGCCCGAGGAAGCTGAGCAGCGCCTCGCCGATGATCGCGGCGGGGATGCCCACGGTCGCCTGCACGATGAGGGCCGACGTGGCGTTGGGCAGGATGTGCCGGAAGAGCACGGTGCCGTCGCCACCGCCGTTGGCGATGGCCGCGCCGACGTAGTCGACGTGCTTGAGCCGCAGGGTCTCGGCCCGGGTGATGCGGATGACTGCGGGGATCTGCGAGATGCCGATGGCGATGGTGGCGTTGGTCAGCGACGGGCCGAGGATCGCGGCCAGGCCGACGGCGAGCACCAGGAACGGGAACGCCAGCATGGTGTCGGTGAGCCGGGAGATGGTGCTGTCCGCGAACCGGCCGTAGTAGCCGCCGACCAGGCCGAGGGGTACGCCGATGACGAAGGCCAGCACGACGGCGACGAGTCCGACCTGCATGGAGGCGCGTGCCCCGTACACGATGCGGGAGAGCTGGTCACGTCCGAGGTCGTCGGTGCCGAGCCAGTGGGCCCAGCTGGGTTCGGCGAGTACGTTCCCGAAGTTCGGCTGGGCGGGGTCGTACGGGGCGATCAGCGGCGCGAGGAGCGCGACGAGAACGAAGACGGCGGCGATGATGCCGCCGGTGAGGGCGAGCCGGTTCTTGCGCAGGGCACGGAGCCGGCCGCTGCTCGGCCGCTTCCTGGTGGCCTCTGGGGTGGTGGGGAGCGCTGTGGTCGCGGTGGTCACCGGGCACCTCCGAGCCGGATGCGCGGGTCGATGACCGAATAGACCACGTCGACCAGCAGATTGATGAGGATGTACGCGGCGGAGGTGCAGAGCACCACGGCCTGAAGTGTCGCGTAGTCGCGGGTGAAGACGGCGTCGATGGTGAGCTTGCCGAAGCCGGGCAGGACGAAGATCTGCTCGGTGACGACGGCGCCGGAGATCAGGTGGCCGAGCTGGAGGCCGAGGACGGTCACCACGGTGACGAGCGAGTTGCGCAGGGCGTGCCCGCCGACGACGGACCGCTTCGACAGCCCCTTGGCACGGGCGGTGCGGACGTAGTCGGCGGAGAGCGAGTCGAGCATCGCGGCCCGGGTCTGCCGCATCACGACGGCGGCGAGTCCGGAGCCGAGGACGATCGCGGGCAGCACCATGCGGCGCAGGTTGTCGATCGGGTCGGTGCCGAACGGTACGTAGCCGGAGGCGGCGAACACCGGGACGGCGATGGCGAATCCGAGGACCAGCACGATGCCGAGCCAGAAGGTCGGCACGGAGAGGCCGATCAGCGCGATGACGTTGGCGAGCCATTCCTCCGGCTTGCCGCGCCGCACGGCGGCGACGACTCCGGCGCCGATACCGAGGACGACGGCGAGCAGCAGGGAGAGCGCCGCCAGTTCCAGGGTGACGGGCAGGGCCTGGCCGATGGCGTCGGCGACCGGGAGTCCGGTACGGGAGGAGGTGCCGAGGTCGCCGGTGAGGGCGTGGCCGATGAACCGTCCGTACTGCACGACGATGTTGTCGTTGAGCCCGTACGCCTCGCGGATCGCGGCGAGTGCCTCGGGGCTGCGTTCCTCGCCGGCGAGGGCGAGCGCCGGGTCGCCGGGCAGGGCCCGGATTCCGGCGAACACCACGATGGAGACGAGGAAGAGCGTGATGAGGGACTGACGAAGGCGCGTCAGCAGGTATTTCGTCATCGGGTGTACCCCGCAGTCTTGACCCGGACCAGACCGTCGCCGTAGACGCGGATGCCCGCGACGGACTTGGTGGCGACGACGTAGTTCTTCTGCCGGTAGAGGTAGATCATCGTGTGGGCGTCCTGAACGCGCCGGGTCAGCTCGTTGTAGATCTTGGTGCGCCGGGCCGGGTCGGCCACGGCGCGGCCCTCATCGATCAGCCGGTCGATCTCGGGGTCGCCGAGGCCGTAGGCGTTCATGGCGCCTGCTGTCTTGAGGAAGTTGGAGACGTTGCCGTCCGGGTCGAGCCGTCCCGACCAGCCGCTGGTGAAGACGTCGTAGTGCCCGGCGTCGGTCTCCGAGAGCATGGTGGCGTACTCGGTGGGCCGCAGGGAGAGGTCGAAGCCGGCCTCCTTGACCATGGCCTGGAGGACCTGCCCGACGCGCCCCTGTTCGGGGGTGGTGGAGGTCTTCAGCTCGATCTTCACCGGGGTCTTCACCCCGGCCTCCTTCAGCAGCTTCTTCGCCTTGGCGACATCACGCCTCGGACAGTCCTGGGGCTTGATGCCGGGGGCGATGGCGGACTGCGGGGAGATCGGGCTGCAGGCCGGCTCGTACATACCCTGGAAGACGACCTTGTTGAGGGTCTCGCGGTCGATGGCGAGCTCGAACGCCTCACGGACCCGAACGTCCCGGGCCATCGGGGTGTCGAGCTTGCCCGGCTTCTTGCCGAGGCCGTGCACATTGCCGACGTTGAGTCCGATGCCCTGGTAGCCGAGCGACGGCGAGTTGAAGAGCTGGAGTTTGGGCTCGGTCAGCGCGCTCTGGACGTCGATGGGGCCCATCTGGTCGCCGACCTGGAGGTCGCCGGAGCGCAGATTGGCGAGCCGGACGTTGCCGTCGGGGATCGGCTTGTAGACGACCCCGTCGAGGTGGACCTTGTCCGCGTCGTAGTAGTTGGGGTCCTTCTTCAGCACGATCCGGTCGCCGCCGACCCGCTCGACGAACCGGAACGGTCCGACGCAGGACGGGTGGTTCGTGAAGTTCTTCCCGTACTTCTTGAGCGCGGTCGGTGACATCACCATCCCGGCCCGGTCGGCGAGCACACCGGTGAGCGGGACGTACGGGTGGTCGAGTTCCATCCGTACGGTGTACGGGCCGGTGGCACGGACGGACTTGACCGGGGCGAGTTCGGTGCCGCGCGCGGATCCGGGCAGATCGCGGTGGCGCAGCAGCGAAGTGACGACGGCGTCGGCATCGAGCCTGGTGCCGTCGCTGAATTTCAGGTCGTGGCGCAGCCGGACGGTGACGGTGCGACCGTCGGCCGAGGTGGCGGGCAGTGCGGCGGCGAGCTGCGGCACGACCGCGCCGTCCTCGTCGATGTCGTAGAGCTTCTCGCACATGCCCGCGAAGACCGTGCGGCCGACGAGGGTCTGGGCCAGGGTGGGGTCGAGTTTGTCCGGGTCGGAGTTGAGAGCAACGGTGAGTGTCCCGCCGTCGCGTACGGACCGTTCATCGGTTTTCCGCACACCGCCGACCTCGGTCGCCGAGGACTGCAACGACGCGCAGCCCGAGGTGAGGGACACCAATGCAACTGCCACCAGGGCAACCGCTTGTCGGCGCACGAGGGCCTACCTCCTGCCAGAGGGTGATCAAGGAATATCGCCGACCGTATTTCGCATACAGTCCGCAGGGCAAGGGGGGTGTCCACATAGCGGACGGTTTTCGCTGACGATCGAATAACGAAAGGTGTAGGACACACACGGGCCGGGCGGATTGACCTGGATGCCCTGTTACGACATCGAGGTCAGTCCGCCCGGCCTGTTTCCACCGGTCCGTCGGGGCCCGGCCGCCCCGCTCCGTCCCGGCCCGGCTCAGCGGCGCGTCAGACGGACCGTGACCAGCTCGAACGGGCGCAGCGACAGCTGTACGCCGCCGTCCACCCGCACCGGCGCGTTCCCCTCGGCGAGCGGCCGCTCCAGCAGATCGGTCAGCTTCGGATCGGCGAACTCGAAGCCGGTGCCGAGCCGGACCCTGGCACGGCCGCCCGTCGACTCGTAGAGCCGTACGACGACATCGCCGCTCGCGTCGTCCGCCAGCTTCACCGCGCTGACCACGACCGCGTCGTTGTCGACGGTCACCAGCGGTGCCACCACACGGTCGCCGGTGACCCGGCGCTCCGGCAGGTTGATCCTGAAGCCCTCACGGACCGCGTCACCGATCGCGGCGCCCGGCGCGAGCGCGTGGCGGAAGCGGTGCACGCCCTGGTCGGTCTCCGGGTCGGGGAAGCGCGGGGCGCGCAGCAGCGAGACCCGGACGGTGGTGGTCGTCCCGGCGGTCGAGTCGCGTACGGTACGGGTCACGTCGTGGCCGTACGTCGAGTCGTTGACGAGCGCGACGCCCCAGCCCGGCTCCTCCAGGTGGACGAAGCGGTGGTTGCAGGCCTCGAACTTGGCGGCCTCCCAGCTGGTGTTGGTGTGGGTGGCCCGGTAGAAGTGCCCGAACTGCGTCTCGGAGGCGTACCGCTCGGCGTGGATGTCCAGCGGGAACGCGGCCTTCAGGAACTTCTCCGTCTCGTGCCAGTCGACCTCGGTGTCGATGTCGAGCCGCTTGGCGCCCGGGGCGAGCGTCAGCACCTGGGTGACCTGGGAGTCGCCGAAGCTGCGGACGATACGGACGCCGACCGCGCCCTCGTCCTCGACGGGGGTGAGCTCGTCGAGCTCCGTCAGATCCGTGACGGTGTTGCGGTAGAACGCGTCGACGTCCCAGGCGTCCCACATGTTCGGGAAGTCGGGGTGGATCTGCAGGAGGTTCGCGGCCTGCCCGGGCGCCACGGTCTCGCGCTCGGCACCGATGTCGTACGCCGACACCACCAGACCGCGGCCGTCGATCTCCACCTGGAGCAGGCCGTTGTCGAGTACGTAGCCGCCGGCCTCGCGCGGTGCGAGCCGGCCGGGGCTGCCGAGCGTGACCGCCCCGGCGCCACCGGCCGGAACCCCGCCGCGGGTGTGCGGCGCGGAGTTGAAGACAAGCAGTTCCCCCGATGCGGGGTCGCCCGCCAGGGCGCGCTGTGCGGCGGCGACGATGCCGTTCAGTTCGTCGGCGACGGCCGCGTACGTCTTCTCGGCCTCACGGTGCACCCAGGCGATCGACGAACCGGGCAGGATGTCGTGGAACTGATGCAGCAGCACCGTCTTCCAGATCCGGTCCAGCTCCGCGTACGGGTAGGGGAACCCGTTGCGCACCGCGGCGGTGGCGGCCCACAGCTCGGCCTCGCGCAGCAGGTGCTCGCTGCGCCGGTTGCCCTGTTTGGTCCTCGCCTGACTGGTGAGGGTGGCGCGGTGCAGCTCCAGGTAGAGCTCGCCGACCCACACCGGGGCGTTCGGGTACTCCGCCTCCGCCTTGGTGAAGAACTCGGCGGGCGTCTCCCAGGTCACGGTGGCCGACCCTTCGAGGCTGCGCATCCTGGCCGCCTTCGCGACCATCTCACGCGTGGTGCCGCCGCCTCCGTCACCCCAGCCGGTCGGCGCGAGGGAGTGCCGGGCGACGCCCTTGTCCTTGAAGTTCTTCGCCGCGTGGGCGATCTCGCTGCCCTTCATCGAGCAGTTGTAGGTGTCGACGGGCGGGAAGTGGGTGAAGATCCGGGTGCCGTCGATGCCTTCCCACTGGAAGGTGTGGTGCGGGAACTTGTTGGTCTGGCTCCACGAGATCTTCTGGGTGAGCAGCCACTTGGAGCCTGCGGCCTTGATGATCTGCGGCAGACCGGCGGCGAAGCCGAAGGTGTCGGGCAGCCATGCCTCGTCGTTCTCGACACCGAACTCGTCGAGGAAGAACCGCTTCCCGTGCACGAACTGACGGGCCATCGCCTCGGAGCCCGGCATGTTCGTGTCGGACTCGACCCACATGCCGCCGGACGGCACGAACCGTCCGTCCGACACGGCCTTCTTGACCTTGGCGTAGACCTCGGGGCGGTGCTCCTTGATCCAGGCGAACTGCTGGGCCTGCGACATCGCGAAGACGAAGTCGGGTTCGTCCTCCAGCAGGGCCGTCATGTTGGAGGTCGTACGGGCGACCTTGCGGACCGTCTCACGCAGCGGCCACAGCCAGGCGGAGTCGATGTGCGCGTGACCGACGGCGCTGATCCGGTGGGCGGACGGCTCGGCGGGTGCCGCGAGCACCGTGGCCAGCTCGGCGCGGGCGGCGGCCGCGGTGCCGTTCACGTCCTGCAGGTCGACCCTGTCGAGAGCGCGGCCGACGGCACGCAGGACGTCCCAGCGGCGGGCGCCCTCGACCGGAAGTTCCGCCATGAGTTCGCCGAGCACCTCCAGGTCCTGGACGAGGTTCCACACGTTCTCGTCGAAGACCGCGAGGTCCATCCGGGCGAGGGTGTACTGCGGTTCGCTGCCCGCGGTCTCCTTGTCACCGAGCTGCGTCGGCAGAAAGGGGTGGTAGTCGAGTATGACCGGATTGGAGGCGGCCTCGATGTGCAGCAGCACGTCCTCGCCGCCCGCGACCGGGGCGCCGATGCGCACCCACTGATTGCGCGGGTTGAGGCCCTTCACCGGGGTGCCGTCGGGCCGGTGGACCAGGCCTTCGCACTGGAAGCCGGGCATGTTCTCGTCGAAGCCGAGGTCGAGGAGCGCCTCGACGGTGCGGCCCGCCCATGCCTGCGGGACGGTTCCGGAGACCCGGAACCAACTGGTGCCCCAGGGCGCGCCCCACCGGTCGCCGACCGCGATGGGTACGGTCGGGGCCGCGAGGCCCTCGGCGACGGGGACTGGCTCACCGGGCGCCGTCCAGACGGCGACGTCCAGCGGTACGGACTCCGGGTGGACGGCGGGCCGGATGCGCTCGTCGAGTACGCGCTTCAGGCGCGCTTCGACCAGAGTGCGGTCGTCATGCATGAGGGTGACTCCGTGGTGGGTTGAGTGCGGGTCCTGTTGTGTGAGCGGGTCCGGTTGCGTGGCCGGTGTGCGTCAGCGGACCTGATCCGGGGTGAGGACGTCGGTGATCCCGCGGGCGGCCAGGTGTTCCTGGTTCCCGGCCCGGCTCGCGAGGACGGCGGTGGGCCGGGCCCCGTCCGCGGTGAGCCGGGCGAACGCCTCGAAGAACGCGCCACCGGGGGCGCATGTGGAGCGCCGGGGCGCGGTGTCGTCGTCTCCGGTGTCGACGACGAGTGCGGTGGTGCGGGGCGCCGGGCGGTACTCGGTGCCCCGCCGGTCCGCGACGATCCCGGCGATGGCCTCGCCGGCCGGCTTGACCTGCCGGTCGTTGGTCAACAGGCCGAGGCTGTACTCGAGTTCGGGGAAGTCGGCCAGCGACCGGGACACGTCGTGGGAGCACCACCAGGTGACGCCCCACACGTCCTCGCAGTCCAGTGCGTTCACCACGGTCGCCTCGGTGAACGCGGCCGCGTGCTCGGCGGGAACGAGCGGCGCCGGAGCACCGACCTCCTGCAGCCAGACGGGCCGGTGCGGGTCGGTGGCCCACGCCTTGGACAGTTCGATCAGATACGCGGCGTGGTGCTCGGTGGCGGTCCCGGTGCGGCCGTGTCGTTGGGCGGTGCCGTTGAAGACCCAGGAGTGCACGGCGGTGACCGCGCCGATCCGGGCCGCGTGGGCGGGCGTGAACGCGTGGTCGTCCTGATACCAGGCGGCGTCGTACTCGGCGTGCAGATGGAGCCTGCCAGGCGCTCCCTCCTCGCAGGCGTCGAGCAGGGTGCGCAGCCAACGGCCCGCCTGTTCGGGGGTGATGGTGTCCGGGTCGGGGTGCGGGGGGCCGGAGAACTGATTGATCTCGTTGCCCAGGGTCATACCGAGGAAGTTGGGCCGGTCGGCGAGGGCCGCGGCGAGCGTACGCAGGTATTCGGCCTGGCCCGCCACCACGTCCGGGTCGGTGAAGATGTTGCGCCGGTGCCAGGTCTGCGTCCACGCGGGCAGGAAGTCGAAGCTCGACAGGTGGCCCTGCAGTCCGTCCACGTTGACGTCGAGGCCGCGCTCGGCCGCGGCGTCGGCGAGCTGGACGAGCTGCTCGACGGCGCGCGGCCGGATCAGGGTGCGGTTGGGCTGGAAGAGCGGCCAGAGCGGGAAGACCCGGATGTGGTCGAGGCCGAGGCCGGCGATCGAGTCCAGGTCGGCGCGTACGGCGTCGAGGTCGAAGTCCAGCCAGTGGTGGAACCAGCCCTGGCTGGGTGTGTAGTTGACGCCGAAGCGCAGCGGGGAGTGAGGCATACGGTACGGGTGTCCTGGTTCTGTGGTGCGAAGGGGTGGGCAAGGCGGGGCGGTCAGCCCTTGACGGCGCCTTCGCCGACGCCCCGGAAGAAGAAGCGCTGCAGGCAGGCGAAGAGCACGATCAGTGGGAGCACGGCGATGATCGTGCCCGCGGCGACGAGCCGTTCGTCGTTCGCGAACGTGCCGTGCAGATAGTTCAGCCCGATGGTCAGGGTGAAGTTCGCCGGGTCGCTCAGCACGATCAGCGGCCACAGGAAGTCGTCCCAGGCCCCCATGAAGGCGAAGATCGCCACGACGGCGAGGGTTCCTCTGACCGACGGAAGGGCGATCCAGAAGAACCGCTGCCAGACATTCGCGCCGTCGACGAACGCCGCCTCCTCCACCTCGTGCGGAAGGTTGAGGAACGCGTTGCGCATCAGCAGGACGTTCATCGCGGCGACGGATCCCGGCAGCAGCACACCGATCAGGGTGTTGTTCAGACCGAGCTCACGCATGGTGGTGAACTGGGCGATGATGATGCCCTCGACGGGTACGAGCATGGCGAGGATGAACGCCAGCGTCGCGGCCCTGCGCCCCCGGTACCGCATCCTGGCCAGCGCGTAGCCGGCCAGTGCGGAGCCGACGCAGTTGGTGACCACATTGGCGGTCGCCACCTTGACGGAGTTCAGCGCGTAGTCCCAGACCGGGATGGTCTCGGCGACCCGCGTGTAGTTGTCCAGGGTCGGATGGCCGGGGAAGAACTTCGGCGGTGAGCTGAAGATGTCCTCGCCGGGTCCCTTGAGGGAGGTCGAGAGCTGCCAGAGGAACGGCCCTACGGTCAGCGCCAGTACGGCGAGCAGCAGGAGGTAGCGCAGCAGGAGTTGCCAGACCGGGATGCGTCGGCCGTCGGCGTCGGTGAGGGTCAGGATGCTCATGCGTCCTCCTTGCGGTCGGCGCGGAGCACCAGGAGCATCAGAGCGACCGTCACGACGAAGATGACGACGGAGATCGCGGAGGCATAGCCGACCCGCCCGGTCAGTCCGGTGCCGACGCGCTGGACGAGCATCACCAGGGTGGTGTCCTCACCGGCCGGGCCGCCGGATGGACCGGCCATCAGATAGACCTCGGAGAACGCCTTGAAGGCGGCGACCGAGGCCAGCGCCCCGACGAGGACCATGGTGGAGCGGACGGCGGGAACGGTCACGGTGAAGAACCTGCGGACAGCGCCGGCGCCGTCCACGGAGGCCGCCTCGTGCAGTTCCCTGGGGACGTTGGCCAGCGCCGCCAGATAGATGATCATGTAGTAGCCGAGGCCCTTCCAGACCGTGACCGTCATCGCGCTGAGCAGCAGCAGCCACTGGTCGCTCAGGAAGCCGACCCTGCCGATCCCCACCGCCTCCAGTACCGCGTTGATCAGCCCCCGGTCGTCGAGCATCCACACCCAGATCAGCCCCACGACGACGATGGAGGCGACGACGGGGGTGTAGAAGGCGGAGCGGAAGAACGTGATGCCGGGGATGTTCCGCTGGACGAGCATCGCCAGGAGCAGCGGCAGGAGAACGAGGGCGGGGACGACTCCGACCACGTACAGCGTGCTGTTCCGCAGCCCGATCCAGAACATCTCGTCGTGGATCAGCTCCTGGAAGTTCGCCAGGCCGACGAACTTCCCGGGCATCAGCGTCCGGCGGTCCGTGAAGGCGTTGACCAGGGTGCTGAAGAACGGGAACAGGCTGAAGGTCCCGACGACGAGCAGGCCGGGGGCCGCGAACAGCCAGGGGCTGGCGGGGAGATGGCGGCGTATCCGGTGGCCGGGGCCCCGGCCGGACCGGCGGTCGCCGGGACGTGCGCCCCGGGCCGCCGGTACCGCTGTGCCGGTGTCCCGGATCGGCGCAGATGCCATGGCCGATTTCACGAGGGGGGTCTTCACCGGGGGCTCAGCTCTGCTGCAGCAGCCGGTCACAGGCCTTGACAGCGTTGTCAAGAGCTTCCTTTGGGCTCTGCTTGCCCTGCAGCGCCTTGGCCACCTGGTTGCGCAGCTCGGTCTTCATCTGATCACTGAAGAGCACTGGCGTGTAATTGACCGCTGTCTTGAGGGACTTGGCGGCGGCGACCCGGACCCGGGTCACGTCGGTGCCGTCCTCCTCGGTGAAGTAAGGGTCGTCGAGGGATCCGGCGGTGCTCGGGAAGATGGCGACCTGCTTGGCGAAGTCCATCTGCCGCGT
The DNA here is from genome assembly GCF_036248255.1 of Streptomyces sp. NBC_01717. Taxonomy (NCBI): domain Bacteria; kingdom Bacillati; phylum Actinomycetota; class Actinomycetes; order Kitasatosporales; family Streptomycetaceae; genus Streptomyces; species Streptomyces sp. NBC_01717. The sequence continues at coordinate 1,987,117 of NZ_CP109178.1, forward strand.
CGCGTCGGTCACGTAGTGGGCGAAGGCCACGGCTGCCGGCTTCTGCTTCGTCTGCGCGTTCACCATGACGCCCATGACGTACATGTTGGCCTTGCCGGTGCTGCTGATCTGGTCGGTGATCCCGATGTTCTTGTAGAGACTCGGGGCCTGCTTCTTGAAGTTCTCCAGGTCCAGTGCGCTGCCCGGGTTCATCGCCACGGACCCGGTGAGGAACTTGTGGCCGGACGACTCGGGGGTCGCGGTCAGCGCCTGCGGGTCGAGCGCCTTGGCGTCGTACAGCTCCTTGTAGTGGGTGAGCAGTTCGACACCCTTGGCGTCATTGAAGGCGAAGCCCGTACCTTCCTTGTTCATCAGCTGTCCGCCGTAGCGGCCGAAGTCCTCGATGGTGGGCACGTTGGCCAGCGTGGCGACCTTGCCCTTGCTCTTCGTTGCCAGTTCCAGACCTTCGTCGAAGAGTTCGTCGTAGGTGGTCGGCGGCTTCTCGGGGTCGAGTCCGGCGTCCTTGAAGAGGGACTTGTTGTAGAAGAGCGGTCCGGTGTTGAGGTACCAGGGGAAGGCGTAGGTCCCTTCCATGCCCGGTATCCGGTGGCTCTGCCAGGCGCCCGGCAGGTACTCCTTGCGGTACTTCGCCGCCGCCTTGTCGAGGTCCAGTGCGAGCCCCGCCTTGGCCAGTGGTGCGACCAGATCCGGCGAGACATTGACGACGTCCGGCAGCGTGCCGCCGGCCGCGTCGGCGCTGATCTTGTCCGCGTAGCCCTCGGCCGGCCGGTCGACCCACTTGACCTCGGTCCCCGGGTACTTCTTCTCGAAGTCAGCGATCACCCCGTTGAAGTAGTCCTTGAAGTTCGCCTGCAGGTTCCAGGTCTGGAAGGTGATCTTCCCTTCGACCTTGCCGGAGGCGTCGGACGAGCTGTCGCCGGACCCTCCTCCGCAGGCGCTCAGCGGCAGGACGGTGGCGAGTACGGCGGCAGCGGCTACTGCTCTGCGGGAGATACGCACGGTGAACGGCTCCTTTGCTCGGACCAGGCGTGCGCACGGCGGGCCGAGGTCGATGACGCTCCGGCTGCGTACGCCCAGCAGACCCTCCAATGCACACGGTGCAAAGTCAATACATTCGCTTGAAGTTAACCGCACCTCTCCAGATATTCGCAGGTCAGAGCGGTACACGAGCCTATTGATGACGGTTCACTAATGCGCTTTAGAGCGCCTGGACTCAAGCGCATTAGTTGACCGATCACTTCGGTCGACCAATACGCCGGTAAGGCTTACGATGCACCGGGGGCGAGCGAGCACCGCGTCTTCCAGGAGCAACGGGGAACGCAGGAAGAGGGGCACCGGGTGACACCGAAGGGGCCGCCGGCCGAGGAGACCCGGCCGGCCAGGCGCACACCCGCGCGACGGCCGACCATGAAGGACATCGCCCAGCGCGCCGGTGTGTCGGAGAGCGCCGTCTCCTTCGCGCTCAACGACCGTCCCGGCGTCTCGGCGATCACCCGGGACCGGATCCGGCGCGTCGCCGAACAGCTGGGCTGGCGGCCGAGCACCGCCGCCCGTGCGCTGTCGGGCGAGGGGTCGGCCACCGTGGGGCTGGTGGTGGCGCGCCCGGCGGCGAGCCTGGGCGTCGACTCATTCTTCCTCCAGCTGATCTCCGGCATCCAGGAGGTGCTGGCCGAGCGTCAACTCGGGCTGCTCTTCCAGGTGGTGGAGGATGTGGAGGCCGAGTGCGCCGTCTACCGGCGCTGGTGGGCGGAGCACCGCGTCGACGGGGTGCTCGTCGTCGATCCCCGCACGGACGACCCCCGCCCCGGCCTGCTGGACGAACTCGGGCTGCCGGGAGTCGTGATCGGCGCACTGCCCGGCAGTGACACGGGTCCGCACCCGGGGCTCTCGCAGGTACGCGCGGACGATGCGGGCGCCATGGCGGCGATCGTCGGCCGACTGCACGAGCTGGGCCATCGGCGCATCGTGCACATCGCGGGGCTGCCTTCCCTCGCCCACACCGACCGGCGCATCCGCTCCCTGCGCATCGAGGCCGACCGGCGCGGGCTGGCCGAGGCCCACTCGGTGACCACGGACTACTCCGACACGGAGGGCGCGGCCGTCACCCGCAGAGTGCTGGAACAGTCCACGCCGCCGACCGCGATCATCTACGACAACGATGTGATGGCCGCGGCCGGTGCCACGGTCGTCGCGGGCCTCGGCCGCTCCGTCCCCGGCGATGTCTCGGTCGTGTCGTGGGAGGACTCCGCGCTGTGCCGGCTGACGGTCCCCTGGCTGACCGCGCTGTCCCGGGACACGGTCGCGTTCGGACGGATCGCCGCACGGGAGCTGACCGCACTGCTCGACGGCGGCGCGGCCCGCACCGTGCAGGTACCGCTGCCCGGACTGATCGAGCGCGGAAGTACGGCACCGGCACCGGCGGCCCCTGAGTCGGGCGGGCGTGACTGACGACCGACGCCCCTCCCCTACCGGGTGCCTCACAGCCCCGCGGCGCGCTGCCTGAGCCCACCGACCGCCCATGGCCCATCGAGCTCGATGGGCGCTTCGTCACGATATGATGCGCTTTGTGATCACGCCCGGGCAGCTGCGGCGCCGTCGTCCTCCCTACGGCGGCCGGCTGGAAGCTGCTCCGCTGGCACCGGTGATCCTTACCGTCCTCATCGCCGCACTGGCGTTCTCCACACCGAGGGAGATCGCCGTCAGCCGCCTCCTGCCCGCCGCACCCGCCCTGGCCGCCGCGATGTGGCCGGTGCTTCCCACAATCCTGCTCGGGACGTTCTGCCTGCTGGTCATGGTCGGCCTCAGCCTCGTGTACACCGACCTGGGGACGCCGTACACGGCGGCCGCGATCGTCGCGGTCACCTTGGCCGCCGCATACGCAAGCCACGTCCGGCTCCAGCGGGAGGAGGCGCTCTTCCAGATCCGGCTCGTCGCCGACACAGCCCAGAAGGTGCTGCTGCGCCCTCTGCCGCGCCGCATCAAGAACATCGAGATCGAGTCGCTGTATCTGGCGGCTCAGGAGCAGGCCCGGATCGGCGGCGACTTCTACGAGGCGGCCGACACACCGTACGGAGTCCGACTGCTCATCGGCGACGTGCGCGGCAAGGGCCTGTCCGCGGTCGGGGCGGCCTCGGCGGTGATCAGCTGCTTCCGGGAGGCCGCATACGACGAGCCCGACCTGAGGGGCATCACCCACCGCCTGGACACCAGCATCACCCGCCACAGCGCCACGTTCCCCGCCCACGACCTGCCGGAGCGCTTCGCCACCGCTCTTATCGCCGAGATCCCGCACGGCGGCGGCCACGTCAGGCTTCTCAACTGCGGGCATCCCCCGCCGCTCATCGTGCACCTCGGGGAGATCCGCGTCCTGGAGCCCACCACTCCCTCACCGCCCCTCAACCTCGCGACACTGATCGGGGACCACTACTACGTCGACACCGTCGCCTTCGCCCCGGGCGACCAGCTGCTGCTCTACACCGACGGCGTAACGGAGACCCGGGACCGCACCGGTGAATTCTTCCCCCTGCCGGACTGGATGCGACGGCAAGGCCCGACGCCGCCCCGCGAGCTGCTCGACCGGCTTCACCGGGCCCTGCTCCACTACAGCGGCGGAAAGCTCAACGACGACATCGCGGCCCTCGCCGTACGGTGCCCGCATACCCGGACTCCGGGAACACTCCGTGCAGGTGGATGGAGGCCGTAGGCGGGGCCCGTCGGCCCCGCTCACAACGGCACGCCACGACCGAGGCGGCGCGCTGCCGAGTCTCGCGATGCCGCCCCTGGTGCCGGCCGGGCAGGCTCCGAACCGCCCGTGGTGGCTGAGGCCACCGGGTTCACGCTGCGGCGGTGAGACTGAACCAGATCCATTTGCCGTGGCTGTCGGGGAGGTAGCCCCAGGCGTCCGCGAGTGTGTCGATGAGGTGCAGGCCGCGGCCGTTCTCGGAGTCCACATCGGCCGCTCCGGTGGCAACGGGGGTGTGGGTGCTGCTGTCGCGGACGGCGCAGACGAGTTCGCCGGAGGCGTCGTCGTGGTCGAAGAGGACCCGTACCTGGTCGCTGCCGGTGTGCTCGACGGCGTTGGCGACCGCTTCGGAGACCAGCAGCTTCCCGTTGTCGGCGACGTCGCCGGCGGGAACCAGAGCCGCCAGGGCGCGGCGGGCCTGGCCGACGGAGCGCTTGCAGGCGGGGAGGTACAGGTGGGCAAAGCGTCGGACACGCATTGAGAACACTCCAGGGATCTTGGGGCGAGGGAGCGGTCCTGCGGTCCTGTGACCGCTCCGCTGCCGCCTGGTGATCGGCCCCCGATATGTGGTGCGTCCCCCACCTGCTCTCCACGGTAGGAGCCGGGCCTCTCCCGGCGGATCGGACGTTCGGCTGCTCCGGGGGCAGACGAAAGTACGACCCACCCGGACGGGCGCCACCTCCTGCGGCCCGGCCGTCCCGAGGCGGCCCCGCCGGGGAAGCGCCCCCGAGGGGGACGACCACTGCGCCACCCATGAGGACCATCCGGATGCGCAGCGTCCGCGATCGGTCGGACGGCCTTGCCCGCGCGGGCCGGAGTGCCGCCGACCGGGCCGTCAGGGAGGCTGTGATCAAGGACTCCACGAAACGGAGACGACGTGATCAAGGTGCTGCTCGTGGACGACGACCCCTACGTCCGTCATGGGCTGCGGACCATCCTGCAGAGCGACCCGGACATCGAGGTCACCGCCGAGGCCGGCGACGGGCGTCAGGGCGTCGAGGCGGCCCGCGCCCACGCATGTGATGTGGCTCTGGTCGACATCCGCATGCCGCACATGGACGGTCTGGCCGCCACCCGGGCCCTACTGGCACTCCCCGCCCCGCCGGCCGTGGTGATCCTGACGACGTTCCGGCTGGACGAGTACGTGGCGGAGGCCGTGCAGGCGGGCGCCGCGGGGTTCCTGCTCAAGGACACCCCGCCCACCGAACTGGTTCGTGCGGTACACACCGTGGCGGGCGGCGATGCGATGCTCTCCCCCGAGGTGACCCGGCAGCTCTTGGACACGGTGCGCCGCGTGCAGCACACCGTCAGCGCGGACGAGCGCACGAGGCTGGCTTCGCTGACACCGCGCGAAGGGGAGGTCCTGGTCCTGCTCGCCCAGGGCATGTCCAACGCCGACATCGCCAAGCACCTCTTCGCCAGCGAGAGCACCGTCAAGATGCACGTCAGCCGCATCCTGGCCAAGCTGGCGGTCGAGAACCGGGTCCAGGCGGCGCTTCTCGCCCGCAACGCGAACCTCGGCCAGGACTGACACACGCCCACGCAGTGAGCCGGTCGAGCCGGTTGCCACAAGTCGCTCGCCGAGGCTGTGCGCACCGCCGCAAGGAAAGTGCCAAGCGCCGGGCAGCATCCTGCTCCTTGCTCGACTTCACCGGCGTCCCTTCGTCCGCCGCCGTGCGACCGGCGACCGACTTTCGTCGGGGTGTGGTGTGCCCCCTCGGCCGTCTCGCAGTGATGGCACGGCTCCATACGTTGGTACACGGCTGCTGCGCAAGGCACGGGCCGGACCGTCGATCAGCGCGGTGGCCGCGCTTTGCCGCCATCACCGTGGCGCGGCGCCGCGGCGGACGACGCACCACCCGAGCGCGCTGCGCTTCCACACCGATTTCCCCGACAGTCCGAGATTCCCCCTGCCAGGAAGGGCGTTTTCAGCATGCCATTTTTCACCGCCATCCGCGGCCGTGCCCGTCAGTTCACCCTCGCCACGAGCATCGTCGTCGCCGTCGGCGCCGGCGTCCTGGCCCCCGCCGCCATCGCCCTCTCATCCCGGCCCGGAACACCCACAGCAGGAGTGACAGCCGTGGCCGACACCCGTGGCATCGACACGACGCACGACCATGCCTTCGCGTTCGAGATGGTCGACGCCGACGCGGTCCCCGTAGGGAACCAGAACGTCAGGGTCTGCACGGATACCAAGACCGTCGTCCCCTTCACCCATGCGCCCGAGACCGTGCTCCTCCCCACCGACCGCGGTGGCAAGGGGACGCATCCTGCCGGAGACGGCGGTGGCATCGGTGCAGGTGACGGGTGCACCGAAGCCGACTGCGGGGGCGAGCACCGGCACGAACGGCGGCACGGGGGTGCGGGCTGAACACACCGCGGGTGACTCGCCGGCCGACGGCAAGATCTTTGAGTTCGGTCCGGGAGCGAGCGTCGGTATGACCGCGCCCGCTACACCCAGCCCCGGCGAGCGGCCTGCCATGCCAGTTGCATGCGTGTTGCGGCGTCGGCGAACGTCATCAGCTGCTGGATGTGGCGTTGGACCGTGCGTCGGCTCAGGCCCATCTGGGAGGCGATCGCCTTGTCCGCGACACCTGCGACGAGCAGGGAGAGCAGCCGTCGGTCCGTTGCTGAGAGGGGGTCGGCGCCGACTACTCCGTCGGTGCCGCTGACCGTTCCTGAATCGTCGACGTGCAGGGGGACGGCATCGTCCCAGTAGCGCTCGAAGAGCGCGACGAGCGCCGCCAGCAGGCTGCTGTCGCGTACCAGGGCCGTGGTGGGTTCCTCAGGGCTGCCGTACGGGCCTCCCGGCACGAGGGGGCAGATCGCGATGGCGCGGTCGGACACGGCGAGGCGCAGCGGCAAGTGGGGGACGGCGCGGGCGACTTCACCTGCCCGTACCCCCTCGATAACGTTGTCCACGGCCCCCTCGTCGTCGAAGAACGCCTTCTCGTAGAGGACGCGATAGCGCACACCCCGCGCGAGGGCGTCGAACTCCTCGCTGTTGCTGCCCGAGGGCATGGCCACGTACTGCGCCTTGCAGAACCAGAGCATCTCGTCGCGGGTGTCCGCCTGGATGCGGCGCAGGTGCTGGCGCAGCGCGTCCGCCCCGGTGATCACCTCGATGAGCTGGTCGGCGTCGCTGCGGCGCATGGTGTCCCGGTAGATCTCCAGCAGTCCGGTGGCCGTGGCGCGGGCATGGTCGAGGGCGTCGGCCTGCTGTTTGAGCCGGGGCATGAGGGCCACGTCGGGAGGCGTTGCGCGGTACTGCCTCGGCACCGCGTCGGTGTGGCTGGCCAGTCCCTTGGCGGTCAGTGCCGTGAGTGTCTGTTCGGCGTCCGTGGTGTCGAGACCGGCTCGTACCGCGAAGTCGTGCGCCGAAGCCCGGCCCATCGTCACCAGAATCCGGTAGGCGGACTCCTCGGCATCGCTGACTCCGGCGGCTTCCAGTGTCACGGTGTTCTCCTTGATGCCACCCGTCCAACAGTTGAATACCGTACTACACCCCTCCAGTGCGGCGGGAGGTGTGCGGGCATGTTCAACGGCCGCGTACCTGCCATGTACAGGGGGGCTGACGTGACTACCCTCCGTGCAGGGAGGCGTGCACTACGGTCTGCCGGACGCTGGGGCCGGTTGGGTGGCGAGTGCGGGCACCGCGGAGGACGCAGCGAGGCGGATCGGTCTCATCCGTTCGGCACCTTTCCATGAATGCACGGCAATTGTTCATGCGGTGCTGCACAGAATCCGGTGACGGCGGGCGCAGTGTCACCGATTATCGGTGGCGCAGGTGGGACATGTCGCAACCGCGCCATCGTGAGCAGGCCGGCATCCCCGGACGGCGCTAGCCGCCTTGCACCGGATCCGCGCCGGAAGACTTCTCCTTTCCCTTCTGCCGGGCGGCGTGCACGAGCCCATCCGGCCCGATGGCAACGTCCTGGCGGGAGCCCGGCAGCGCCCCGCTCTCAAGGGTCGGGATCATGAAGCGCGCCGCGCCGGCCAGGACTCCGGCCAGCAAGAAGCCCCACGCATAGCCGGCCGAGCCGATGAGCCCGCCCAGCAGCGGCGGCGTCAGCGATGCGGCGAGATTCTGGCCGGTGTTCTGGACGCCCATGGCGCGTCCCGACCAGGAGCGCCCCGCGAGCTCGGCGGTGGCGGTGAAGGCCAGGCCGTTGGTGCTTGCGGTGATACCGCAGGCGACGATCATGGCGAGATCCGTCACCGGCGAGGGCCAGAGGGCGCCCAGCGCAGTCGCGCCCATGACGACGGCGATGCACACGGACAGCTGCCGCATCGGCCGCACCCGGCTGCCGACCCGGTCGGACCAACGGCCCGCCACGACACGCGAGACAGCCCCCAGCACCTGCGACACCACCAGGAGTTGACCTGCGTGCACGGCGCTCCAGCCCCGGACGTCGATCAGGAACACCATCGCGAAGGCGTTCGCCGCGAACTGTGGAACGCACAGCAGCGCACTGGACGCATGGATGCGCCACAGGCTGGAGTGACGGTAGGGGTTGGCGGCCGGCTCCTGCGCCGCGGACTGCACGGTGCGGGGCGGATCCGAGGCCAGCGAGCCGACGAGCACGGCGACGACACCGCACAACGCCGCACAGAACAAGACGGTCCCCTTCACGCCACTGCGCGCGGCGAGCGTGGGGACGATCAGAGCGGCAATGCCCATGCCCAGCGGGGTCGATGTCTGCCGGATTCCCATGGCGAGCCCGCGCTCGCGGGCGGAGAACCATCCGACGACGAGCCGCCCGCTGGCCGCGGAGACCGACGCGCTCGCCGCCCCGGCCAGCGCCAGGAGCACACCCAGGGGAACCAGACCGTTCACCACACCCCCCAGGGAGAGGAGGACGGTTGTCATGGCCAGACCGGAGGTGATGACGCCTCGCTCACCAAAACGGTCGGCCAGGGCTCCCCAGGCGACGAGGGTCAACACGAGGCCGACGGTCGGGCAGGCGATCAGCAATCCGACTTGCCCGAGTGTCAGCCCGTTGTCGCGTCTCAACGTCTCCGAGGTGTACGGCAGCCCGTAGAGGAAAGTGCACGCGACCGTCTGCGCCGCGGTCCCGAGAGCCAGCATCATCCAACGGCGCACAGCAGTCCTCCCCGGTGTGTGTGGGTTACAACTATGACAGCGAATCCATAATGCAAGACACTCCATCTCGCATAATGAGCAGCTCTTGGACGCCTCAGGGGTGGGCAGGTCGCCGCCACACCACCGCCCCCGCGGCCGTCAAGCCCTCCGCCCACGGCGACCTCACGGAAGCGTGCCGGCGCCGCGTGCCGCAAAGACCCCTTGGAGGGCCGTCCTGAAGCGTCGACGAATCGAGGCAACTCGAATAACCATTCGATAAAATGCTCAGTAGGAGCGCGCATCATCGAACGTGGGGAGACCGTCGACAAGGAGTGGCAATGAGGCTGTCGTTCCTGGAGCCCCTTTACGCGGAGCCCGGCCCGTTCGCCTCCGTGTATCTGGACACTTCGCGTGACGTCGAGCATCCGGAACGGGCGATCGCGCTGCGCTGGCAGCGGCTGCGGGACCGCCTGACCCGTCAAGGCGCGGATCGGTCCCTGCTCAAGGTGCTGGAGGAGGTGGTCGGCGCCGATACGGCGATACCGGGGATGCACGGGCAGGCCATCTTCGCCGCGCACGGGGCGCTCGTACTGGACGGGGAGCTGCCCAGGCCGCCGGCGCACGACTCCGCGCGCTACGGCACGCTGCCGGACGCGATGCCCCTGGTCACCCAGCACGTCCCGGAGATCCCCTACCTGGCCGTGACCGTGCACTACGGCGGACTGCCGACCGCCGAGACCCATGGCTGGGTGACGCTGGACGCGGAGACCGGGACCTGGCCGGCATCCAACGTCACCCCGGGTGAGCGGCTGCACCTCAGGGTCGCGGTGGCCACCTGGCACCGCACCGCGGTCCGGCTGGGCCATCAACTGGACGAATGGGCGCGCCGCGTCCACGCCGACGCGGTCGTCATGGGCGGGGACAAGTGGGCGTCCAACGTACTGATCCGCCGCCTCCCGCACGCCCTGCGGGACAGGGTCGTACGCGTAGGGGGTCCCACGGCGACGGACACCGGACGCGCCCTCCTGGAGCCGCAGCTGAACACCGTCTTCCACGGCCGCATGGCCGCGCACGACCGGGCGCTCGTGGACATCTTCATCGGCCGGCACGCACTGCACGGGGCCGCGACGGAGGGGTTGTCCGCCACCGTCGCCGCCCTCCAGCGCGGCCAGGTCGCCGCGTTGCTGCTCAACCACCCGCCCGGCCGCTCCCTGCGGCTCTGGGCGGGCCCCCAGCCCACCCTGCTCACCCTGACCGAGGAGGAGCTGATCTCCTTCGGCGTGCGGGCACCCCGCGAGGAACGCGCCGACGAGGCCCTGGTGCGGACCCTTGTTGGCACCAGTGCCGAACTGGTCGTCGTACCGGAGAGCGAGCTGCCGCTGGACGAGGGTGTGGGCGCGCTGCTTCGGTACGCCGACCTGGGGACGCCGTCCTGACGGCGATGAACGCGTACGCGGTTCGGAGCCCGGCCGGCCGTGTTGAGGAAGCCGCTCGGACACGGCGTACGGGCGAAAGAAGGAGCGGCGTTTCCCGTACTGCCAACGCCTGAAACGGAGTACGACATGCCGACAAGGGTCCTGCTGGAGGGACGCCCCGGGGTTGGGAAGACAACCGCAATCCGCCGACTGGCTGCGCTTCTGCACGGCCGTGACATCGTCGGCTTCACCACGGAGGAGATCCGGCAAGGCGGCGCCCGGGTCGGCTTCGCTCTGGAGACAGCAGCGGGACACCGTGCCGTGCTCGCCCATGTCGGCTTCCCGGGGCCGCCGAAGGTGGGGCGCTACGGCGTCGACCTGGGCGTCATGGACCGGTTGGCGCTGCCGGCGCTGATGGCGGCTTCGGCGGATCCTGTCCCCGGGCAGCTTGTGCTCATCGACGAGCTCGGGCGGATGGAGTTGGCCTCTGCCTCGTTCAGGGAGGCCGTCCGGTCCGTCTTCGAGGCCGGCGTCGATGTGGTCGCGACCGTTCATGCGCACAGCGACCCGTTCACCGACGCCCTGAAACGGCGCGCCGACACCGAGCTCATCGCCGTGACCCGGGCGAACCGGCACTCTCTCCCCGACGGGCTGGCGGCACGGCTGGAGTACCGGTGACGAGTTGGGTAATTCAGCGGAGCAACCACCGAAATCCAGTGGGAGTACCAGGAGTCGGACTGTTGGACTTCGGGTCGGGGAGGACGTGCCGGCGTCGCCTTGCCGCGTGGAGCGAGGCCGGAGTGCGGGACCGGTTACACGTCGTGCGGCCGGGCAGGCGGCACGCGAAGTACGCGGACGACGGGACAGGCGCGGAAGATCCGGAAAACCCGCTCCCCAACCGTCACTGCGATGGCTTACGCTGCGCCTGCGGCCGCGCCCTTCACGTCGTCTTCACATGGACGGCATTCGGGTGTCGCGCGGCCCGACTCATCGCCCGGTCTGTCCACCGGGCTTCTCTGTGGGGGGTACGAATCAACGTGCGCATGCGCACCGTAGCGACCGCGCTCGCGGTCCTCTTCAGCTCGACGGCCCTGGCCGCGGGCACCGTGGGTCCTGCTGCGGCGGACTCCAGCACGGCCCTGTCGATCTCCTCGTACGGCGACATCGCCGTGGACGGTGTCCACAAGCGGGTGTACATCAGCGATCCGGCCGGCAACAAGGTCGTCGTCACCGACTACGCGGGCAAGCTCGTGGCGACCGTCCCTGATCTCTCCGGGGTGCGGGACCTTGCGATCACGCCCGACTCCCGTACCGTCTACGCAGCTGTCCCGGGTGAGGACGCCGTCGTGGCCATCGAGACGTCCACCTCGACCACGGCCGCACGCTACTCGACCGGCGAGAACACCGACCCGCAGACCCTGGCGGTCGCGGGCGGCCGGGTCTGGTTCATGTACGGGCAACAGCCGTCGCACCACCTGGGATCGTTCGACCCTGCGCAGAGCACCCCCGAGATGGTTCTTGACCAACTCCCCGACCTGGGCTTCTACGACGCCCCCGAGTTGGAGTCGGCCGGGAGCACTCTCGTGATCGGTATCCACGGCACCTGGTCGGGTCTCGCCGTGTACGACGTGTCTTCCGGAACACCCGTGCTCCGCAAGCAGGGCATGCCGGCCGAGGCCGCGAACTACATGAACGACTTCGCGCTCAGCGCCGACGCCAAGCAGATCGTCGCCGCCTCCGGCGAATCGCCCTACGCGGCGACCGCGATCAATACCGATGACCTCAGCCGCACCGGCGGCTACCCGGTCGAGGCGGGCAACCCCAACTCCGCCGCGATCGCACCGGACGGGACGATCGCTCTGTCCACGTTCAGTTGGTACGACAAGGACATCTTCATCTTCAAGCCGGGCGCGAAGACGCCCTACCGCACTTATACGTACGACTTGAACACATCGGGCGGCGACACCATCGCCGGCCAAGGGCTCACCTGGGCCCCTGATGGAAGCAAGCTGTTCGCCATCGCGTCCGGCAACAGCGGTACCTATCTGCGTGTGCTCGACAACGCCACTCGCTACCCGGTCAAGGCGAGCGTTTCCGCACCGGCCAAGGCGACCCGCGGCAAGAAGCTCAGTGCCACCGGCAAGCTGACCTCCGACAAGTCCTTCCCGTCCGGTTCGACGGTCACCATCACCCGCACCGACATCGACTCGCCCAAGGGGAAGTCGCTGGGTACGAGGACGGTCAGTTCCTCCGGCACGTTCTCCTTCACGGACGTACCGCCCGCCGGCGGCAACGTCACCTACACCGCGCAGTACGGTGGCGATGCCACCCACGCACCGGCGTCGGGCAAGGACACGGTCGCCGTGTCGCGCACCGCCACCTCCCTCACCCTCAACCACAACGGCTCGCTGTACTCCTACGGCACCGATGTCTCGTTCACCGCGCACCTCGGATCCACGTACAAGAACCGCACCGTCGAGCTGTGGGTGAACCCGTTCGGCTCGGACAAGCCGAACAAGCTCGTGAAAACGGGCAAGGTCAGTTCCAAGGGCAACTTGTCCACCACGGTGGACATGACCCGGGACACCACGGTCACGGCGGTCTTCGCCGGTGACGCCCGCTCGGCCTCCAAGACGGTGAAGGCCACGGCCTACGCCAAGGTGAAGGTCTCGACCTCCGTCTCCAAGCAGTACAAGACGGCGAAGATCGGCTCCACGTCGTACGCGTACTTCCACAAGAAGACCAACCCGGTCTTCACCACGACCATGACGTACTACAAGAACCGCTCGCACAGGCTGAACCTGGAGATCTACTACCAGGGCAAGTGGTACGACGCGGGCTCGCAGTACTTCAAGCTCGGGACCAACGGCAAGTCCGTCGTGACGCTGACCGGCACGCACGACACCGGCTACCGGATGCGCATGCGCGCCTCGTACATCAACGGCTCGTCCGGCGACAACGTGAACTCCACCACCTACGGCGCCTGGAAGTACTTCTACTTCACGAAGTAATACGTCTCAGCAGTCACGGAAGGGCCCCACGGAAGTGGGGCCCTTCCGCTTTATCACCACTTGGAAGAAGTGCTCCACGCGTTGCCGACACCCCGTCCACCACCGATCGGCGGGTCGAACGCGTGGGCCCGGACGGGTCGGTGGATCGAGGTTCCGTGCCGAGCATGTCAATTTCCCGCATTGACCAGGGAACTTAGGCATGCCTAACCTAACTCGCCTGTATTTGTTCGCACACGAGGATGGCGAGCCATGCCCCTGCCCAGTCAGTTCCCCCATGCCCTGCCGCTTTCCGCGGCGGCTCCGTCGACCCCGCTCGGTCCGTTCGAGGACAGCGCCGTGGCCTGGTCGACCTGGGTGACGCTCATGGGATTCGTCGGCGTAACCGTCCTGGCCCTGGTGTCCGCGGGCCCGGTCGCCCGCGCGATCGGATCGGACACACTCACCGCGGTGACGGTGCGCCTGTCCCGACTGGCGGTTGTGCTAGGGGTCCTGGCCGCGCCGGCGGTGCTCGCCGGCCTCGCCCACAACGCATCGGAGGAGGGTGGCTACGACTTCGGCGCAGCATGGAACTCGCTGTACGACGGCAGCAACGCAGGCCGCCTGTCGGGACTGGAAGTGACCCTCGTCCTCGTCGGTGCCGCACTGATAGCTCCCCTGGCCGTCCGCAGAGTCGCGGCGAGACCGGCCCGGCAGTGGCTGCTTACGGCAGGACTGTGCGCGGGGGCGGTCGCGCTCGGTACGACCAAGTTCCCGGATGAGGTACCTGACGACTGGGGCCGCTCCAGTTTCGAGACGCTCATGTGGATGTTGCATCTGCTCGGCGGGGCGGTCTGGCTCGGCGGAGTGGCGGGCCTGGCGGTGCTCGCCCTTTCCCGCGTGGTCGCTCCGGCCGATCGAGGGGCCTTCTGGTCCCCTGTGATACGCCGCTTCTCCGCGGCCGCGATGAGCTGCGTAGCCGCCATCACACTGTCCGGGCTGTTCTTGTACTGGGGGCACGTCGACGGTCCCTCTCAGCTGTTCACGACGATGTACGGGCGCGTGCTCGGCGTGAAGATCCTTATCTTCGGCGCCCTGCTGCTTCTCGGCGTCTTCAACCAGTTCTGGCTGCACCCGCGTGTCGACGCACTGCGCGCCGCCGGTGACGAGCGCCCTCTGCGCAAGCTTCTCGTCCGGGAGTTCCCCGTCGTGATCACCGTCGAGGCGCTGCTCGGGATCGCGTTGCTGTTCGTCGCCCCCTTTCTTCATGGCTCGGCCCGTGATCAGGCATTCCAGGCTGACGTAGCCAAGCACTCCACGGTCGCGTTGGACGAGCTGCCAAAGATCGCTGACAAGGCGGTCAGCACGTCCACGTGGGTGTGGGGCACCACTGAGACCATCGCCGTCATCGCCGTCATGATCGTCGGTTACTGGATCTCCGGAACTATCGCCCGGCGCCGTACCATCGCCACATCCGCCACAGCAAGTAGCCCGGGCGATCTCGTCGAGGTGTGAATCCACGCCAACTGCCCTGCGGGCCGGGGGCCCTGGCGGGATCGCGGCCGCTTCCAAGGTCTGCTCCCGCCGTCGTGATCAGCAGGTCGCCCAGCATCGCGTGCAGCTGCAGAATGCCGACGGGGTGCCCGAGACTGCTCGGGCACCCCGTCATGGGTCAGGTCACTCGACGATGGCCTGGGCGCTGCCCGTGATGCCGCCGGAGGTCACCGAGACGGTGACTGTGCCGGGGCGATGGGCTGTCAGGGCGCGGGTGGAGGGGCCCACCGAGGCGACCTTGGGGTTGCTGGACGTCCAGACGTGGGAGGCCGGGTCGGCGATCGGGATGGCGAGCGGTGCGATGTTGTCGCCGGCGGTCTGGTCGCCGGTCGCGGTCAGGTTGACGTGGTCGCCCTTGGCGATCGGGTCCTTGGCACCCTTGACGGTGATCGACGCCAGAGCCGGCTCGACGGTGTCCTGCAGGTCACCGTCGTCGCCGCCATATGTACGAACCAGCTCCGACAAGCGACAACTCGGCCGCCGTTCGATCTAATTCGCACTTATACCAGCATGAACATTCTGGCCGAGATCACGGTGCCGGCACCTCGACCAAGGCCCGGAGCTGGTCGAAGCCATCCGGCGGCGACTGGCGGTGAACCAACTACTCACCGTTGACCGGGCGAGCGGCTTCAGGTGCCGGAAGCCGCCGTTCGGATCACGGATAGGGGGTCCTTCCGGTGAATGCGGCACGTATCGCACACGCCCTACGTCCTTCGGCGGGTAGGCCGTCTCCGCAGAAGACGGCGCAGCGATCCAGTGAGGAGATCAGCCATGTATGCAGTGGTTCGGCGGTACGAAGGGGTGACCGATCCTGCCGAGGCGGGACGCCAGGTGAACGAGGGATTCCTGCCGCTCCTTCGCCAAGTCCAAGGTTTCGTGGCCTATTACTGGGTCGATGCCGGGGGCGGGGTGATGGTCTCGATGAGTGTCTTTCAGGACCCGACGGGCGCCGAGGAGTCGACCGACAGGGCGGGCGATTTCGTACGGGACCGCCTCGCCGCCCTGCTCCCCAACCCTCCCCAGGTCACGGCCGGCGAGGTCGTGGCCCATTCGTAGCGGTCCGCCGGAAGGTGGCACGGCTGTGACGCCTCGAACCGCGCGGGTCGCCGCGTACGAGCAGTGCGCCCAGCACAGTCTGCCCACGCCGCCTTCTTCTCTGCATTGCGCGACGTCTCAGCAGGTAGGCGGGACGGCCGCCTCGCCACGCTCGACGACCCCCAGCGGTGGCAATGGCTCACCATCCCCACCCACTTCCCGCACGGACGCCGGACTCTCATCAGCTCCGCTCGCCACCTCGGCGCGGTGCGGGCCCTGATGAACCCCGAGACCCAGGACGGCAAGCACGCCATCGTCGTCGCCGGACACCGCGCGCCTCCACGGCCTCCGGCGTGACCCGTGCCCAGGCCGAGGTCGTCAACACGCCGTCCGACCTGCCCGGCAACACCGAGCGCCCGGTCGCCAACGGCATCTTCTCTTACCCCACCGCCAAGGAGGCCGGAGCGGCCGACAAAGTCGTGGTGAACGGTGGTAAGACGATCACCACCGTCGCCAGCGGCTCCATCCCGCTCCCCGTGCACTCCGTAGACCAGTTCGCCAACCCGGCAGCCGGCCAGGTCCACGTCCGGATCGTGCCCTCGTCCCTCGCCTCGTACGAGGACGGCAAGCTCACCCCGCACCGCACCGCACCGCACCGCACCGGCACAGGCCACGCTGTCCTTCGCCCCGGGCGTCGTTCCGTCGGAGTCCACCGCCGGCTCGCTGCGTCTCGACCACACGATGCCGGCCGCCTCAGGCGTCAAGCAGCTTGTCCTGGCGCCGCGGGTCACGCTGACGACGGTCGGCAACCGGCCGCACAACGCGCGCATGCTCGCGCACCTCGTCGACCTGGGCGACGGCGCGATCTCCGTGAACGTGGCGAAGAAGGTCCTCCTCGACGACGCCGGCGGTGTCGTGGCCCGTGCTCAGGGAGCGTGGGAGAACGCAGGCCTCCCGGGCACCGGCACGGTGACGGTCGCGCAATTCGAGAAAGCGGACGCAGAGCTGGAGGGCTGAGCCGCACCTGCAGCGCGGCCGACGGACCGGTGTCGCAGCCCGGTGAGCCTCCGGAACTCTGATAGAACGCGAGTTCGAAAGTAAGCACTATGACCACACCTGCACCAGTCCAGCGCAAGGCCTCCGCCGCCCTGGACTGCCCACCCGCGCACGTCGGCCGGTGCGCGCGCCGCCACCAGCCATGCCACCGCTACGGCTTCGGCGGCACCCCCCTGCGCCTGCCGGGCAACCGTCGAGGCGGCCCGACCACGGCGAGTGCCGGGCTGCTCAGGGACGGACCGCGGTGTTCCAACTGATCAGGATCGGCAGGACGTGGGCGGTGGCGGAGTCGGGCTCGGCCGTGTAGACGATCAGCCGCTGGTCGGGGTCGTGCGGCGCGCAGACGATCACGATGTTGAAGGACATCAGACCTGCGGCGGGATGCTCGACCCGTTTGGTGACCGATGCGTAGTCGCGGACGCCGTGGTCATCCCACCACCGGGCCACGTCGTCATCACTCGCGCGCAACTCCTCCATGAGCGCCATCAGGCGATTGTCGTAGGGGCGGCGCGCGATCTCCCGACGCATCGTGGCGACGGTGGCCGACGCGAACTCCGCCCAGTTCACGATCCGCTCGCGGGCGACAGGATCCTGGAACATGAAGCGCACAAACGACGACCCCGGCTCCAGCGGACGGCCCAGCACCTCCGGCAGCAGGGCGTTGCGGGCGAGGACCTCACCGCGATGGCCGAGCAGCAGCACCGGGACGTGGTCGAGCGCCTGCATCAGCCGCAACAGACCGGGATCGGGGCGTTGGGGGGCGTGCGGGGTGGCGGCGCGATGCTGTGCGGTGGGCGCGGCGAGGTCGCGGAGATGCGCGTGCTCGACCTCGTCCAGACGCAGTGCGCGGGCCAGCGCGTCGAGCACCTCGTCGGAGATGTTGGCCTGGCGTCCCTGTTCGAGGCGGCTGTAGTAGTCGGGGCTCAGGCCGGCCAGTACGGCCAGCTCCTCCCGACGCAGTCCCGGCACGCGACGGGCGCCGGGGAAGGCCTCGATGCCCGCCTGGGACGGGGTGAGTCGGTCCCGGCGGGAGCGCAGGAACGCCCCGAGCGCGGCGCGGTCGCGTGACATTCCTCCAGCGTAGGACGCCCGGCGGCGCCCTGGGTGGTCCTGCCGTGCCCAGGTTTGTCCTGTCCTGGCCCGGTACCTGAGGCCGCCGTACAAAAGGACTCATGACTTCTTCACTTCACACGAACGACAGCACACCTACCGCCCCCGGCTCCCGGCTCATCGGCCGCACTGCCGTCGTCACCGGCTCGACCAGCGGGATCGGCGAGGCGACCGCCCGGCTACTGGCCGCTGAGGGCGCCCACGTCGTTGTCAGCGGCCGGCAGCAGACCAGCGGCGAGCGGGTCGTCAAGGCGATCCGCGGCGCCGGCGGCCGCGCCGACTTCGTCGCGGCGGACCTCGGAGGCAGCTACGAACAGCTGCGCGCCTTCGTCGCGCAGGCCACGGAGACGCTGGGCGGACGCGTCGACATCCTGGTCAACAACGCCGGTATCTACCCGGCGACGCTGACCGAGGACCTACCGGACACCGACCTCGACGCCATGCTCGCGGTCAACATCCGCGCCCCGCACGTCCTGGTCGGCGCGATGGCTCCGGCCATGGCCGCCCGGGGCAGCGGCACCATCGTCACCATCGGCTCCTGGATGGCCCGTCTCGGCACTCCCTACGCGGCGATGTACAGCGCCACGAAGGCGGCTGACGAGCAGCTCACCCGCAGCTGGGCCGCGGAGTACGGGCCGCGCGGCGTGCGGGTCAACACCGTCGCGCCCGGAGCGACCCTCACGCCCGGCAACGAGGAGGCCCGCGCGGAGCTCGACGCGATGACCGCCACCACCCCGGCGGGCGTCGTCGTCCGGCCGGAGGACATCGCCAAGGGCGTTCTGTACCTGTCAAGCGACGACGCGGCCATGGTCCACGGCATCACGCTCTACGTCGACGGCGGGATCACCGCCACCCGCCTGGGCTGATCCTCGGCCGGCCCGCGGCCGGGCACATGCCGATCGTCTAGGGGCTCGACGGCGACAGGCAGTCATTGGTCACGACATCCGCCTCGAGTGGTGACTGGGGCGTTTCCCGGCTGAGGTTCAACGCCCCATGCGCGACGCCGAGCGCCGCTTCCACAACCACGCCATGGACCTGCTCGAAGAGGCCGCCGACCACGACGCCTGAGAGCACCAGTAGCCCTGCAGAGGCTCTTGACTCGGCCATTAAGACTCCACCGGCCGCGTCGTGGATCGGCGGCAGTCAGGAACGCAAGTGAGCCAAGAGGCTGTCCTCGACGGGATAAGGAAGTTCCTGAGGCTGTAGACGGACGGCGGCTGCCAGATTCTCGTCACGTACCAGCGCGTGGACCTTTTGAGCGAGCGGCGTCACGTCGGTGATGGCGACTGTCCACTCGTCTGCGTACCGGTTCGCTGCCTCTCCGGTGAGGCCGAGTTGTAGCGAGCGGTACGGCAGCGGCTGCATGTGTAGATCACGTTCGGGATCCCATTGCACGCGGGCGGGGGCTCGCTTCAGCTGCCGCTTCCATGCGACGCGGTCAGCATGCAGGCCCCGCTCATAGTGGGACAGACAGGCGTGACGGAGTGCCCACTCGAAGCCCTGACGGGAGATTTCGATGGCCAGGATGGTCTCCTGGCCTCCCTTGGTGGCCCAGCCGGAGCGGTACATCATCCACAGGAACGACGGCTTGATCCATGTCATTCGGTCTCGTTGCCAGGCTGCGGGGAAGCGTCCCTCCCGTGCTGCGGGCAGTCCGATCTCCGGGCGGTACGCCTGGTAGACGGTGACAGTGGTGGGCGTGTAGCACGCGCGAATCCCGTTCTTCGGTTCTTCCACGAATTGAGGATGAGGCAGGTTGCGTCGCGTGAACCACTCATTTAGCGATCGCCCATGCGGACCTGCGGCAATAGCAGATCAGGGCAACGGCGGTCCCAGCGCCGTGCCACACGCGTGCCCTCTCCCGCCGCGCGGCCGAGCGGCTGGGGCGCGCGCCATCAAGAAGCCGCCCCTGGCAAACGTACATTCTGCGCACGCTGCGCAGCGTCGCCCTTAGCATCGGTCTCTTCGTCTCGGGCTTCATACCGCTGGCCGTCAGTCTCGCCACCGCAGGCACGACCTGACCCGCGCCTCTCCGTACCCGCTACCCGCTACCCGAGAGCACCCAGACAGCGGCACACTGAACGGCTCCGGTCACCTCCGCACTTGGCCCGTGACATCCACGTCTGACTGTGAGGATGTCGATGGTGCCGAGGACATCGGCGGTCCCGGACGGAGCCAGTGCCTCATGTCGATGCTGGGACAGGGCCCGAGTGATCAAACTCCTGAAGCGTGTTCTCGGAGCCCCTTCCCCCAGGTGTGCCCCAGGGGTGTCCAGCGACGGAGAAGCTGCAGGTGAGAGGGGTTAAGGGGAGCCCTGCCGGCCTCGGCGGATCGGCGTCGTGCATGCGGTGCGCGTGCACGACGTCCCGCTCAGTCCCCAAAGGCAAAAGCGAGGCCAAGGACCATGAGGAGGAGCCCGCCCGGAGCGACCACACCTCCGGCAAGCCGGAAGAACCAGGGCCCAAAGATCGACTTTTCCATGAGCTCGGGTTGCATGGTCCGGGCTCCAACAGCGGCTCTCACCGCGTTCCGTCGCTGAGCTGCCTTGTCCGCCGCGCCGCGGACATTGAACAAAAAGACAACCCCCCAGGCTGCTCCGGCCAGGCCCATGACGGCCAGAAGTATTGCTGTCACTCCACACTCCCCCCACAGCTCCCATAGTGGAGCATCAAACCCAGCACCCTGAGCTGGGTAACCCGGCGCAGCCTCTCACCCTCCCCGCGCTGCCGACAATGCACAGGTGATCGAAAGGTGCTCGCCGAGATCCGGCCCCAACTCGCCCTATCTCACTCCTAAGAGCTCGTAACACGATCATGTTGCTGACACGGACTCGGCGGCGACCCGAGAACCAGCTCCGGCCGTAAGAACCGGCTTGGGACCGGGCGTTGTCAGAGGCATCAGGCACACTGCGCCGTATGAAATTGGTGACCGCGCACGACTACGCCTGGATCCGCACCTCGCCGCTCTTCCGCCACATGATGGAGAGCGGATACACCCTGACACTGATACGGGGGCGGACCCCGCGCGAGGTGCTGCGCGCGATGGAGGCGGAACCGCGCGGCACCGGGGAGGGAACGGCCGGGCTGATCGAGGCGGACGACGCTCACCGCGCCGAGGTGGATTACGACTACTGGGACGAGTCCTACGTCGCGGGTGCCTTCAGCGCTCCGGGCGAGAACGGAGACTGGACACTCGTCCTCGGCTTCGACGGTGGCCTGGGGACAGCGGCGCCGTGCGTGGAGACGCTGTCGAAGGGCGGCCGGGTCGTGGCGCACTCGACCAACGGCGGCAAGCCCATCCACCTCTTCCACTGGTTCGAGGACGGTGAGCTCCGTACGACGTTCGAGGGCCCCTCGTCGCGCGACGGCAACACCCCCGATGAACTGGTCCCCCTGCTGCGGGAAGTCGGCTTCCCTCTGACCTCCGAGGGAGAGCACGACGAGAGCACCCCGGACGTCGACCGGAAGGCGGCGGTCCTCGCTCTGGCCGAGAGACTCACCGGCATACGCGTCACCGAATCCCTCCTCCACGACGCTACGTACGAGCTGGGACTCGTCCCCGAACAGCCCGCCGAGGAGTGGACCGGCGTGGTCATCGACATCACCGATGCCCACGGGGAGCGCCTGCACAGGGAATGGACCTACCAGGAGATCGCGACGGCGTCGGACCGAGCGCGGGCGGAGGCAAACGCGCCGGTCGTGCTCACCTACAACGAGCCGCCGGCCATGGATCGTTCGCAACACGAGACAGGTGAGTAGCGAGCGAGCGCGTGGAGGGTGCCCCGGCGTACTCGCCGCCCTCTACAAGGGAACTTGCCGCCACGGGGGATTCCGCGATCATGGTCCGGCAGCCTTCTCGAGCCGTCGCCAGCAATGAGGCCGCAGCCCAGCTGCGGGTCCATGGCTGCCGGCCGGGCGGGGCAGCAGTCTCATCGACAGTCTCGTTCGCTGCCGTTCAACACTGCTGCAGGCAGTCCATGGCCCCGGCCGCGGGCGACTGGAGCTGTACGCGAGCCAACTCGTGAACAGAGCCACGCCGTCCCACAGCCGCGGTCACCGAGATGTGTCTTGACCTGCACGGGACAGGACAGGACCATACGTTCTGCCTGCTTGATCACCTCAGGACGGCGTCCAACGATGGCCGTGGGGGGCATCACATGCACTGGTACGTAGACGTGCTCAAGAAGTACGCGGTGTTCAGCGGGCGCGCGCGTCGCACCGAATACTGGGTGTTCAATCTGTTCAACGTCGCGATCAACATCGTGCTGTTCATGGTCGGACGCGCAATCGACTTCACCCCGCTTCAGGTGCTCTACGCGGTGGCGATGCTCCTCCCCTCACTCGCCGTGGGCGTCCGCCGCCTGCATGATGACGGGCGCTCCGGCTTGTGGCTCCTGATTGGACTGATCCCGCTGGTCGGCGACATCGTCCTGCTCTTCTTCTTCTGCAGCGACAGCCGGCCCGGAGACAACAAGTACGGGTCGGTTCCGAAGTACATCGGCGCGCACATCTGACCATCCGGCGGCACTGAGACCTCGTTACCAGTGAGGTACCGGGGTCGCCATCCCCGAACACGCGGCATAGCGGCACGAACGCCGACGGGGCCGTCGGGATCGCGCGCTCCGCCTTGACGCCCTGAACCACGCCCTGAACCACGGTGTGTGGGCCGAAGGCGGACGGGATGGAAGCTGGGGCGAGTGGTGGGTTGAGGTGTGGAACCCCCTGATCTCAGCGCCGCAGGTCGTGAGAGTCCACATTGGTGCCCCGACATGCGGCCATCGCGCTGACCGTCCGGCAAATCTGTTTCCGGATTGGAGTGAGCACTGCTAATCATGCCTGTGCGCGGTGGGTTGCCGTGTTGAGCAGCGATGGAGGGCTCCGATGCGGGCTGGATACGACGTACGAACACCGCGGGAATCTGATCTCCCGTTGATTGTCGATGCTGTGAACGCGGCCGCTCGGGCAAACGATTCGACGGCTGGGGCCCAGACCGAAGACGAGTTCTTGCGTGCCTGGGCACAGATGGACAGTGCCGAGGACGCGTGGGTTGTGACCGGTCCGAACGACGGGATCTACGGATACGGGCACGTGATCGCCGCATTGCCTGAGGGCCGGATCTTCGCCGACGCGTACACGCATCCCGACCATGTCGGCGCGGGAATCGGAACGACGCTCCTTACACATATCGAAGCTCGCGCCGCTGCGATAACACCTGGCATCGCCTCCGGTGACGAAGCCACAGACGTCGCCCTGGTGAACTACGTCCTGCTCGGCGGAGACGCCGATCGGATGCTCCGCGCCCGCGGATACCACCTGGCGCGAATCCACAAGCGCATGCGGACAACCCTGGACACACCACTGGTCGCGCCAGTCTGGCCCGGTGAGGTCAGTGTGCGCACGTGCACCGGGACTGCGGAGGATCTGAGGCGAGTACACGAGTGCGTCGAGGATGCTTTCGGTGACCGCTGGGGCCAGGCGCCGCGCTCGTATGATCAGTGGGCCGAGGACATGATCTACGAGGGGTTCGACCCTGCGCTCTGGCTCGTCGCTGAACGCGCCGGGCGAGTAGTCGGTGCGTCCCTGTGCCGTTTCCGCCAGGTCGACGACCAAGTCGCCGGCGAGGTCAGTCAGCTCGGCGTTCGGCGCGAAGCCCGACAGCTCGGGCTCGGCCGGGCGCTGCTGCTGGCCAGTTTCGCGCTCTTTGCCGAACGTGGTGCCACTTCCGTCGGACTTGATGTCGACAGTGAGAGTCCTACCGGCGCTCACCGCCTCTACGAACGATCCGGGATGACCACGACAGTGGCCATCGGACAGTTCGAACTACGGATACGCGATCTCCGGCACCCTGGAGAAGTCGCTCGTTGAGATCTTCATGCCCGACCTCGGTGGTCGTCCGGAGCAGGCACGGCAGCGTTTGCCAGACGCCATGGGTGGCGAACGAGGACGAGGAGGTAGAGGCGACACAAGGCGTGTCAAGAGAGCCAGCTGGCGATGACATCAGCGGCTGACACCAACACTGCCGGTTACCGGCGAACCCCGCCGGACTCACGCGGCAGGTGGACCCAGCACCGTCCAGGATTGGCCGTGGTGCGCGACGCCCACGGACCGACCTGATAGGGATGCGGTCAGACGGCAAAGGTCGTGCCGTCGGGGCTCCGCCTGCAACTGGTGGCCGGCGCCCAATGGGGAATGAGCGTCGACAGCACA
Source organism: Streptomyces sp. NBC_01717 (assembly GCF_036248255.1). Lineage (NCBI taxonomy): Bacteria > Bacillati > Actinomycetota > Actinomycetes > Kitasatosporales > Streptomycetaceae > Streptomyces > Streptomyces sp. NBC_01717. Next base: position 2,011,305 of record NZ_CP109178.1, read on the forward strand.
GGGGAGAGTCGTTTGAGTGACTGGGGCGAATGCCTATGGCAGGCGGTCTTTGGGGCCGCCACATTGATGGTGGCACTTAACATTCGCGACTCCGCCCTGCGGATCCATGACTTCATGGCGAACTGGACCGGGATCAACAGCTTGATCACCCCCATGTCGGTGAGGGTCACCTGCGGGGTCCTCGGCGCCATCTCGATGGTGGACGTCGCAGTCAGCCTGGCCCAGGCCGCGTAGCCTCGCGCCCCGCGTGGGTCTGGCCAGAACTAAGGATCAGATGTTCCCCGTGCCACAACCGCGCCAGATCTGGCGGGGAGCCACGGGGAACTGCGGTCGCAGACAGTGCGCGCAGCCTGTGTCCGTCGAAGTCGGCATACCGCAGGTCAGACCTCAACTCGCCCCACCTGGCTCCTAAAGCGGGGGTCGCAGTTCGGATACTCCTCCGGTCGACCGACAAATTCTCCGTCGGCATTCCGCCGAAGAGGGCCGCCACGGACAGCATCAGCTGCGCCGCTGCCACGAAGCAGCCGAACGTCCGGTTCGGAGGAAGCCGGGGCAGCGCCCCCAGGCGACGGGCAGCAGTTACGAACTGGCCCTGCATACAAGTCCGGCCGAGCTCAGAAGATCCTCAAGCTTTTCAGCCCTGGATACCGCGAGCCCGAAGAGCATGTCATGGTCATCCTTCGCTGAATGAACTGAGCAGCCACAGAGGGGGATCCTTGATCGAGCTTGGCGTCATGTTCGGACTCATGGGTGTGACGGCGGTTGCCCTGGTCGTCAAGCTGCTGCGGCGCAACCGCACAGAGAACGTCGACGGATTCCTCATCGAGCAAGCGAGCCGGGTACGGGCGCGGACCGACCGGGTTACCTACAGCTCCGCCGCAGTACATAACTCTTCACCGACGGTGCGCGACTACCGCCCCTAGGGCGCGTATCGGATCGTGATCAATGAGCGGGTTCTCCCCTCGCGCTGATCTTCGATCCGGTAGATCGCCTTGCATGACCCGTATGCAACTGACCGATGTGGAGCGGGAGTTCATCGGGCCGTACCTGCCGATCGGCGAGTATGGCCCGTACCCGGTGCGGCTGCGGCAGCAGTTCGAGGGGGTGATGTGGCGGTTTCGGACGGGCGGGCAGTGGCGGGAAATGCCCGCCGAGTTCGGTGCCTGGTCGGCCGTCCCCGCACCCGCCCGGACGCGGTCGCCGGGGACAAGACATCCCGCGGCAACCGCGCCCACCTGCGCAGGCGCGGCATCAAGGCCGTCATCCCGGAGAAACGGGACCAGGCCGCCAACCGGAAGAGGGAGGGCCGCAAAGGGGGACGCCCCGTCGACATCGACGCCGAGCTCCACAGGGAGACACCGTCGAGCCCGTGATCAACAAGCTCAAGGCGTGGCGGGGTATCGCGACCCGCTACGACAAGACCCCGGAAAGCTACCTCGCCGGGCTTCAGCTGCGTGCCTCGGTGATCTGGATCAAAGACCTCACCCGAACCAGAGCCGATAGCCGCGCAGGTCATCGAGGGACGTAGCTTGTCGGGATCGCAGTTGTGGACTGTCTGCGGCAGCCGCATTCCCGGATGTCGGGAGTTCGGTGGCCCGCTGCCGCCCGAGGAGTGGGGGTCGTGCGCCACCAGCGCGGTGTCGGCCCGCGGTGTCGCAGGAGATCCGGAGCTGGATCGCCCGCCCGCAGGTCTGAGCACGAGGACATCACCTCCGTCACGCGGCTACAGCTGCCGTGTCATGCGTCGATCTGCTCGAAGATGTGTGGGTACGACACGATGTCGTCGGGGAACTCGGCCGCCATGCGCTGGAACTCCGGGCTGCCGAACGCCGCGGCGAGCGCCTCGGTCGACTCCCAGACCGCGACGTTCATCAGAAGCTGACTGTCCGCCGTTCCCTTGTGCATCTGCAGGGAGACGAATCCCGGCTGAGCCTTCATGAACTCCGCCTGCCTCCGAAAGAGGGTCAGGAACACTTCAGCCCTCTCCTTCGGGACGACGAAGGTGTTGGCCAGGACGATGGGCCCGGTCTTCTCCTTGAACTGCGCGAACATCGGCGTGTGCGGGTCGAGACTCTGCAGCTTGGCCATTTTCGGTACTTCCTCTCGCTATCGGTCAGTGGGTGTCGCTGGGGCCCGCGTCCTGGGGATACCAGCGGAGTTCGAGGGTGTTGGTGTCCGGGTCCTGGATGTAGATGGAGGTGGCGGTGCCGCGGGCACCGAAGCGCTGGACCGGGCCCTCCAGGACGGTGAAGGTGCCCGACTTGATGACCTCGTCCCAGTCGACCGGATTCACGGTGAGGCAGAGGTGGTCGACGTTGGACTCGCCGCGCGGGCCGGCGACCAGATCGATGATGGTCTCCGGGGTGATCCGCACCGACGGGAAGGGGAGCTTGCCGGCCCGCCACTCCGCTACGCGCATCGGCTCCAGGCCGAGCAGGTTGGTGTAGAAGTCCAGGGACCGTTCGACATCGGCGACGTTGAGGACCAGGTGGTCGAACGCCTTCACGCGAACCGTAGTGACCATGGATTTTCCCTTCGGGAGGGTGCTGGGGTGATGCCTCTTATGGTCTGCCGCCCGGTGGGCCTCAACAAGGCACCATCGACGTACGGTCGTTGGACCGTACTCAACGCCGGAGGTGCCCTGCCGGAGCGCGCGGAGGCGGAGGCTTTCCTGACACTTGCCGAGGAACTGCACTTCGGGCGCACGGCCGAGCGGTTGCGGCTGACGACCCGGCGGGTGACCCCGCGGGCTCAGGCGAGGGCGGCGACCAGCAGGGTGAAGGCGGCGATGATGACGGCGACGCGGACGTAGTGGAAGCGGTCCCAGCGATTCTGCTGCTCCTTCCAGTCCTCGGGCCGATTCTCGGGGGTCCATGTCTTGCCCCGGTTGTTGATCGGGACGAGCAGCAGGATCGACATGACCACGCTGAGGATCAGCAGCGCGCCGGCGATGACGACGAGGCCGGCGCCGGGGCGGCGCCATCCGGCGACGGCCCAGACGGCGGTGAGGACGAGCGAGGTGATGTACCAGACCGGCATCAGTGCGCCGAGCATCCGGCCCCCGTGGGCGCGGCCGAGCACGCCGCTGTCCTCGGGGAGTCCGTTGAGGATCGGGTTGATGACGAAGGCGACGGAGAACTCCACCCCCACCATCAGGCCGACGACCACGGTGGTGAACACCTCGAGTGCGTTGAGCATGATGACCCCTCCAGGGATCTAGCGCTGCTAGCCGATGAGGCAACGCTAATACTACTGCCGCTCGATTGTCTAGCAGTGCTAGGATCGAATAATGTCGGTACAGGAACGCAAGGAGCGCGAACGGGCGGGCCGCGAGCGCCTCATCGTGGCCACGGCCCGCGAACTCGCCGAGCAGCAGGGCTGGGACGCGGTCACCACCCGCCGGCTCGCCGAGCGCATCGAATACAGCCAGCCCGTCCTCTACAGCCATTTCCGCGGCAAGCGCGAGATCATCGGCGCCGTCGCCCTCGAGGGTGCCACCGAGATGGCCGCGGCGCTGCGGACCGCGACCTCCGCCGCAGACGGCCCCCGCATCCGGGTCACCGCCCTCGCCCGCGCCTACCTCGACTTCGCCGAACACAACCCGGCGGTCTACGACGCCATGTTCCAGCTCGACGGCGGCCTGGCGTTCGCACACGAGGACACCCCCGAGCCGCTGAAGGACGCCTTCGCCGCCCTGCTGGAAAGCCTCGGCGAGGTCGCCGGGGACGGCGTCCACCCGGCACTGTTCACCGAGGTGTTCTGGGCAGGCCTGCACGGGCTGGCCACCCTGACCCGGGCGCGACGGCTCCCGCCGGAGGACACCGAGCGCAGGGTGGAACTGCTGGTGGACCGGCTCGCCATGGTCTGACACACCGTCCCGCCGGGCACGCAGCCGGGGTCCCATGACCCCGCTGCCTGCCTCCGGCATCGCTCCCGGTCACTCGCGCCCACACGGCGCAGCCGCAGATCGCCGGGCCCCGCCCCCCGACGGGGCACCCGCCCCGGAAGCCGCGGCAGGTTCCGGGAGCTCTCGCGGGACGCGCCGCTCATCAAAACCACGACCGCGGACTGAGGACTGGTCGTTCGGGCAGTCGCTGGTCAACCCACGTTGGCGCGGGCAACGACCTGACGTAGGGGCTTGTCAGCGGCGTGCTTGTTCCGCCAGATGATGTAGGGCCGGCAGCTGCTCCCCATCCAGCTCGCCACCGGCCGCCCCGAGGCCGCCCATTCCACCCATCGCGTCCTCGCCACCCGCGGGCCTGATGCCGCCAACGGCGGGTCGACTCGGGACGCAGCCCACCTCGACTTGATAGGCAAGTGAATACTTGCTTATTCTGTGGTCGTGGCCGACGACCTTTTCAAAGCCTTGGCCGACCCCACCCGCCGCACCATTCTCGACGAGCTCACGGAGAAGTCCGGACAGACACTGTTCGAGATCTGCTCGCGACTGAGCATGAAGCACCAGCTCGGCATCTCGCGCCAGGCGGTCTCCCAGCACCTCGCCGTACTGGAGGCCGCAGGGCTCGTCGAGACCAGGCGGGAGGGCCGCTACAAGTTCCACGACCTGAACACGGCCCCGCTGCGGCAGATCGCTGAACGATGGCTCGTGCACGATACGTCCGAACCAAAGGAGAGCACCCCGTGAAGATCCATCTGACCAGCGTCTTCGTTGACGACCAGGCCAAGGCTCTGCGCTTCTACACCGAGATCCTCGGCTTCGTGAAGAAGCACGACGTCCCGGTGGGCGAGAAGGACCGGTGGCTGACCGTCGTCTCGCCCGACGAGCCCGGCGGCACCGAACTCCTCCTGGAGCCCGCCGGCCACCCGGCCGTCAAGCCCTACCGCGACACCCTCGTCAAGGACGGCATCCCGCTCGCCCAGTTCGCCGTCGACGACGTGAAGGCGGAGTACGAGCGCCTGCACGGCCTCGGAGTCCGCTTCACCCAGGAACCCCTGGAGATGGGCCCCGTCACCACCGCCGTCTTCGACGACACCTGCGGCAACCTGATCCAGATCGCGACGAAGCCGCAGTAGGCGGTCGGCCGTGTGCGGGGCTCGGTCGCGCCGGCGGCTGGACCCTCGCCCTGGGGTTCACCGGCGGGGTGGGCCTGACTCCGGCTGGGGACACGCATCACGTGAGCTGCGAGATGGTGTCTGCGATCATCGCCACCCGGTTGACCACTTCACCGGCTGGGACATCGACGAGCTCGTAACCGAACTGCCGATAGCTCTGTTCGTGGATCCGCTCGAAGGCAAGCGACTCCTGGAAGCTGATCCGGCGGGCAGCGGTGGGCTGACAGAAGCCGATGTTGCGAATGAAGAAGACCTGCTGCTCGTAAACCCGCTCCCGGGTGATCCTGTCGATCTCGGCGGAGAGCGTCTCTGGGACGGGGCGTCCGAGATAAGTGCTGAGGGCGTGGGTGCAGATCGGAGACCTGTCGTAAATCTGGAGGGTCACGTCGCTGCATGCGGACTGCATTTGTCGCTGACGCTGCAGGGCGACCACTGCCACGACGAAGGCTGCCTGGGTCCAGGGCTCGGCATTCCCCTCAGCTTGCTCGCGCGTGATGATCGCAGTCGCTGCCTCATCGACGACGTCGAACCCCTGCTCTTGCAGCTGCCGGAGGATCGATGTCTTACCTGCGCCGGGTGCGCCGGTGAGGATGAACCGCTTCATGGCAAGTCCTTGGGTCTTTTCCGGTGGTTGATGTGGAAGTTCGTCCACCCCCATCACGGGCGGTGATGCGGGCGGTGAGGTAGGCGCTCCAGTCACGCTGAGCGTGGTGGGCCCAATTGAGTGCGGTGTGGATGTGGACATCAAGCAGCTCGGCCAGGACTGACGGGGGCAGTTCGGCGGCGCGTGCGATGAGGGCTGCTGTCCGAGCCGGCCTGGCCTGGATGCCGTGGCGCGCGAGCTGGTCGTTGAACGCCTTGCGGCTGAGGGGATGGCGGGGCAAGCACGCCGGGGAACAGCCACGGAATCCGGTGGGCCGGGCGACGGGAGAGATTGGAGCGCTGCCGGGGTGCTTTGGCGAGTTGGTGAAGGAGTTCAGCCAGGCGGGGCGCAATCCACAGCCGTGCATTTCCGAGCTGGAGGAACATCCTATCCGAGGTGCCATGTTTCTGGTCGGTGGTCAGGTGACGCAGACGTTCGCCGGGGATGCCGTGGAGGAGGACGAGGGATCCGGCGACGCGGACTTCCAGTGGGAGCGCGGTGTCGGTGAGGCAGCGGCGGAGTTGCTGCCAGCGCTCTTCCTCGGCGAGGACGGGGCGGCCGTCGCGGTTGGTGGGGTGGCGATGGTGAATGGATCGGTGAGGCCGCGCTGGGCAGCCCAGTCGAGGAACTGCTTGACCTCGTAGTGCGAACGGTTTGCGCTGAACCAGGTGTCGAGTCGGTTCTGGTCCAGCGTGGCCAGGTCGAGGTGGTGGGCGTCGAGCCGGTCCAGGAGGAGCAGCGCTTGGCGTACGCGGCGGCGGATCCGCTGGGGTGCCGAGGTGGTGTGTAGGCGTCCTCCGGCTTGACGCCGGGCGCGCCGAAGTAGCACCCAGGTGGTGAACGGGCGCACGAGGCGGCCGTGGTGCGGGGCCGGTCGGCAAGTAGGCCGTCGAGCCAGGTGGGGATGCGTTCGAGGTCGCCGTTCCGGGGCGGCAGGATGCCGGTGGCGATCAGCAGGTGGCGCAGGTATCGCTCGGCGTGCCCGGATGGAAGTTCGTCCAGCAGGTCGTGGGTGATCGGCCGGCGGTCGGCGGCCAGGCGGATCAGCAGCCGGGCGGAGGGCTGTCGGACAGCCGGTGCAGGGTGCCGGCCGGTTCCGTCGTGTCGTCCAAGGTGCGGAGGAGTGGCTCGAGTTGGGGATGCTGAGTGCCATCGGGGCAGGTGATGCGGTCGCGGACCCGCCGATGCACCCGGTAGCGCAGGCATTGGCCGTCGGCGTAGGCACCCTCCTCGCTTCCGCAGGTGGTGCAGGGTGCGGCGGGGCCTGCTCCGGCGCAGGGTCCGCAGATCGCGGCCTCGCTGGGGAAGTGAGCGGTGCCGGTGAGGGGGCGGCGGGCGCCGCAGCGCGCGCAAGGTCCGGGGCGGCTGCGGATGCGGTCGTAGCAGGGTGGGCAGACTGGGCCCATGGGCCAGTTCGCCCACGGTGAACGGGCTTTCGACCGCCACGCTTCTCCACCCCCGACCTCGATGGCCCGATGCCTTTCGCGCTCCTCAGGACCGGATGCACTGGAAGTGCCCGGGCTGGCAAGCAGGCCGTGTCAGGTGGGAGGACTGCGTCGTACTGGGCGGGGTCTGCGGGGAAAGAAGGTGTAGCTGAAGGACCATGCGAAGTCGATCATGAGAATCAAGGCCCAGGAGCCGACGAGGCCGATCAGCGGAGCGGCGCGGTGAAGGTCATGGACCATCGCGGTGTCGAGAAGGATCAGGCAGCTACCGATGCTCCAGGCAAGCAGGTGACGCAACCACAGGCGTCGTTCACGGGCCGCGTGCTCTCGACCCGCGCGCGGTAGCCGACTCGGGGTCGGTCCACCGAACCGAGGGGCGATGCGGCTGTCTGCCCATGCCACCAACTGCCCGCCGAAAGCGATTGATACCCCCAGGTAGACCGCCGCCAGTCCGTGCGCCGAAGTCGGGATCGCGCCTCGTGCGAGGTCGACGGTGGATGCCGTGAAGAGCAGAAGGTCGATGGCGGGAAGCGTGAGCAGCAGCGCGGTACTCACCCGTGTCCAGCCTGCGCCGTAGCGGCACAGGAGAGCGGTCACCAGCACCACCCAGAAGGAGATCTCGCACCCGACGATCAACAGGTAGAGCACCGGCCCCCCAGTTTTTCCTCTGGGTCAGGCACGGCGACGCGGTGCGGGTGGGGGCCGAGGTGCAGGAACCAGCAGGCTTGAGGTCAGTCCGGCGGGTTGCGCCCCGAGTCGTTGCGACGACGGCTCGGGCACCACTGCCACGTGGAAATGCCCGAGCCGCCATCCAGGCGCAGGAGCGAGCTGGCACGGGGGCCAGCCCGCTCCTGCTGTCGGCGCCCACATACCTCCCCATGAGAGCAGGCGCCCCGACCCGCGTGATCGAGTCACTTTGTCCAGCGCACCGCGCGTCGGAAACATCACCGGCGATGGGGGACGGTCACGGAGTCAACACTCTTGCGAGGAAATCCGCTTGAGACCGTCACGACTCAGTCGCCTTCCATGCACGTATCCCGGTGAGCGCCACGCTTCCCACAGGATCGGCGCGACGCGCAACTCGGCAACTCTGCGTCGTAAGTGTCGTACCGTTCGATTTCGCACGGGCGCCTCCTGGAGGGGGTGTCGGCTCCGAATGCGGCCCTCACGGGAGCAGGTGCGCTAAGGCCGCTGCGGCGCCCCCTTTCATCCGTGCTCTCGCGGTCATTCATGGCCTGCGGCGATCAAGACGGCTTCGGGCATGAGGAAGAGACACGGTGCTGATAGCGGACCGATACCGGCTGCGGGACGCCATCGGGCGCGGAGCGATGGGCGAGGTCTGGCGCGCCTTCGACGAGACACTGGACAGACCGGTAGCCGTGATACTGATTCTCACCCGGGATGCCGACCCCACCGCGGCCTCCCGCTTCCGCCTCGAGGCGCAGACCGCCGGCCGACGACACAAAGCCGAGGCCCGACAAGCCGGACAAGCACGGCGGCAAGGGCAAGCGCTGACGAGAGCCGGGGCGTTGGCGCTGCTCTGGCGTGGTGCAGTCCTCCCCGACAGTGACCGTCTTCTCACCGACTCCCGTCGCCCCGGGTCGCCCCGCCTCTCGGCAGCAGGTGCCAGAACCTCCGTCCCAACTCGAACGTGCTGCACGTCCACGGCTGCTGTCCGGGCAGTCCAGCAATCTCATTCGCAGCCGTTCGGGGACGTTCAGCCCTCCGGCAGCCCCCTCTGGGGCCCGGCCCGCGAACGACCGGAAATGACGGCGAATGGGTCCGTGCAGAGTCGGAAGGCGTCCGCCGCCCAAGATGGCACCCGTCGTCGCTCACGCTCAGCCGGGTACGCGGTCGCAAAATAGGCCGAGAAACCGGGCCCGGAGGACTCTGCCTGGCCTCCGAGATCACTGACAGGTGAGGCACACAGCCAGGCGAGGCAAAGCACCGCCCGGGTTTCAGATCGCATGGGCGGAGCGTTCTGACGCCTGCCGGAGATGCGTCAGCGCCTGCCCCTCGGCCGGTTCGCGTCGGCTCGCTGGTCGACTCCGGACTCGATCCGATCGACTCGCAGTCGCTGCCATCGTGCGGATGGCCGCCGAAGCGCTGCAGGGCGCGCTGGGGTTCAGGTCGAGGCTGTGAGCACCCCGGCGCTCAAGCGGGACAACAACCGCCTCGATCTCTTCTACCGGCAGCACGTCGTGGAGGTGAAGCCGGCCTTCCGCGAGGTCACCGCCGGTCACGAGGAGCCATCGGCTCGCAGAGACTCGCTCGACTGCCCGTTCCAGCTTGCCACCGAGTTGCCCGCCGCAGTCCTCGCACCCTCGGCATCGACATCACCGCCGCCGTCAAATGGCAGCGAGCCGCCCCCGGAGACCGGGCCACCAACGCTGCCGATGTCAGCAGCGGAGACCCCCAGCAACCTGACTGAATGGCCAGGCACAACAATCGCGCCCCACTGGCAACGCGCACCGCTTGGCCACCAGAATCACGCCATGGACGCAGGACTTGCAGGACTCCTCGGTGGCGTCATCGGCGCCGCGGTCGGCGCAGTCGGCGCTACGGCATCCGCCTGGATCACCGGAAGGAAGGCAGAGCAACAGGCCAAGATCCAGTCCGAGACACAGTTAGGGCAAGTCCGCCTTCAGATAGATGCTGAACGGACTCGTGCTCTTCTCGGATCTCGCAAGAGTGCCTATCTGGCCTTCGCCGAAAGCTGTCACCTGGTACAGGGGACGCTGAGCGAAGCGAGCATCAAACTTGGAGGCATCGAAGCAAGCGACCCTCCCGAGGAACGCGAAGAGCGCCGCCAAGCCGCCCGCCGCCTTTGGAACGAAGCACGAACGCTGAACCGCCAACTCGACCGCCTTCAGCACATTGTTTTCATGGAAGGTCCCAGCGAGATGGGCACTGCCGCGCAAGCGGCAACGGGCGCCTTGGTGCCGTATTTCGGTGCAGTCATCGACTGGCTGCACGCGGTTGACCATGAAACCGAAACGCCGCAGCACGGGGCAGAGTCGAATAGAGCGCACAGCGAGGCATACGGCAAGCTCCTGAAGTTCCTCTATGCCGCCGCGGATACCACCTTGCCGGACATCCAGGACCGGTGAGCCTGGGGTATCCCCTGATACGCCCACGCCCTGAGAGGTGGATTCACGTCAACGCGGCGTCGGCATTGCGTCAACAGTCGACGAGTATCTGCACGGGAGGCCCCAGCCGACTCCCTGGAGGGAGTTGGTGGAGTGCCAGGCTGCAGTTGCAGCGCCTCGGGCCGCACGGCTCGGCGCCACTGGCCTTCCGCCTGTGGCTATGCCCATGAGAACGGGTTCTGGTACACACTCTGTGGTCGGCGACGCTGCAGCCCAGCAGGCGGCCGAACCCAACAATCTGCGTAAGCCAGCGCGCTGCGCCGTTCGCCCGTCACCAGAGCGTGGGTGCCTAGTCTGGTGCGCCGGGCATGCCGGGCGGAACGGCAACGGCAACGAGCTGATCCCAGGTCTCGTAGCAGCTCGCCATCGCGACGAGGAGCTGTGCCGTGGCGTACGCGTCGTAGGTAGCACGATGCCTGCGAGCGGGGGCTGCTGAGAGGTCCGGCTGAACATGCTCGATCAGGGCGTCGAGTCCGTATGACGGCAGGTTCGCGTACGTGGCATTGGCGAGGCGGAGGGTGCCAATGACCCCGGCCGGCGCCCACTTCGGCAAGTGCGCGGTCAGCGCGCGGTAGTCGACGTGCGCGTTGTGGGCGCAGATCCACGCTGTGCCCAGGACGCCGTGGACCTGATCGGCAATCTCCCGCCATGCCGGGGCTTTCGCCAGAACCTCGTTGGTCAGGCCGTGCACGCGGGCCGCATAGGGCGTGACAGGGCGGGGCGGGCAAATCAGCCACGCCCCGGCTGTGCTGGTGTCCAGATTCCCGTCACGAACAGGCAGCGCGGCGACTTCCACCAGGTCCGGCGGATGGGTGCCGTTGCCCTCAACGTCCACGACGAGCAGTGCGGGCCAGGTGGAGAAGTTCATCATGCAGACGTCTCTCAGTTCTTCCGTGCGGCGAGGGCGGGTCAGCCCTGCAGCTCTGTCCGCGCCCGCTCCAGTTACCGTCACCGTGCCCGCGCCCGTGAGGGCTGCGCCTTCCCACGCTCCCTGAGCACGGGCCACGACACCGGTTGGGGAGTCACTTTGCCCCAGGGGCGTGTCGGAATGTTCACGAGAACTGGTTCTGGCTCAGGTTCCGGGTTCCGTGATGCGCGCATGCCGGGTTGCGGTCGATCGCCGGCCTGAGGTGGTGTCACGTGCTGGCGCTGTGGCGCGTCCGCGGCAGTGGGCGAATGCATTGCAGCACGCCTGGATCGCCCACCACCGGGCTACGGCCTTGACGAACAGCCAGACCTACACGCGCGTGATGAGGCTGCTTGCCGAGTTCACCGACGGCTGCCTGGCGGCCCGGGGGCTGGAGGCGGCCGAAGCACGACTGGACGGAGCGGTCATTGACCTGACGGAAGTGATCTTCGCCTTCGAGAAGGACGTGCAGGACCGCTACCCCACCGACTCGCCAACGGGCTCACTTGGCGACTCCCTTCGGTGATCCGTCAACCGTTTACTCAGACGGCAAGTTCGGTGATGCTGAGGGCGAAGTCCAAGTTCCCCACCCCGTGGTTGGCGAGGCCCACCGTGACCACGCCCGCTCCTTCCAGCCAGTGCGCCATTTTCAGGCCGCCGACGTCCAGCGGGCGCAGCCCGAGGCTCTCGATGAACGCCTCCACACTTGCCTTGGCCTGCGCATTATCGCCAGCGATGAAGACGTCGGGCCGACCCTGCTCCAGAACATGACGGAAAATGGTGTTGAACGCCTTCACCACGCTGGCGCTGGCCGGGGCCGCCTTGGCGACTTCCTGCGCGATCGAGGTCTCCTCGCGGTGGGCTAGCCCGTCGAACGTGGAGTTGAAGGGATTGCTGATGTCGACGATGACCTTGCCCGCGAGAGCGTCTCCGTACTGGGCGACGACCGGCACGACGCCGTCGTACAACAGGGCCACGATGACGATGTCCCCGGCCGGGGCGGTGCCCCATTCTCCCGTCGTGGCGCCGCCACCGAGAGCTTTGGCCAGGTCAGCGGCCTTGGACTGATCGCGGCCCATGACCTCGACGGTGTTGCCGCCCGCTATCGCCCGCGCTCCGATGGTGCGGGCCATGTTCCCGGTGCCGATGATGCTGATGTTGCTCATGAGATGCCCTGCCCTGGTTGTGTGTTGTTCGGTTTAGATGACGGTGGTGCCGCCGTCGGCGACGAGTTCCATGCCGTTGACGTAGCTGGAGTCGTCGGAGGCGAGGAAGAGGGCGGCGGTGGCGATTTCGTCGGGGCGGCCCATCTGGCCGCGGGGGATGAGGGACTCGAACTGGCGCTTGGTGGCCTCGTCGAAGAGTTCTTCCTGCTTGGCGGTGGCGACCTGGCCGGGGGTCAGGACGTTGACGCGGATGCGGCGGTCCTTGAGCTCGTTGAGCCAGACGCGGGCCCATGCCTGCTGGACGGCCTTGCTGCCGGCGTAGACGCTCCAGCCGGGGAAGGCGCCGAGGGAGGCGTTGGAGCCGGTCATGAGGATGGAGCCGCCGTCATTGAAGAGCGGGAGGGCCTTTTGGACGGTGAACAGGGTGCCGCGGGCGTTGAGGTGGAACGCGGCGTCGAAGTGGGCCTCGGTGATCTCGCCGAGCGGGGCGGGCTCGCCCCCGCCCGCGCTGGCCCACAGCACGTCGAGGCTTCCCTTCTCCCGCTTGACGGTGTCGTACAGGCGGTCCAGGTCGTCCAGGTTGGCGGCGTCGCCCTGGACGCCGGTGACGTTGCGGCCGATCCGCTTCACGGCCTCGTCCAGGGCGTCCTGGCGGCGGCCGGTGATGAAGACGTGCGCTCCCTCGTCGACAAACAGCTTCGCGCCTGCCAGCGCCATGCCGGTGGTGCCGCCGGTGATGACCGCGACCTTGCCGTCAAGCTTTCCCATAGTCATTCCCTTGGGTCGGTGGTGTCGTGTGTACCTGGGCCGACGGCGTTAAGTACACCGCCCTGTGTGCTTACGGTACTGGGCGGGCGGGCGGGACGCAAACTATGTACACCGGTCGTTACCTAGCTGCGGTACGATGGACCCATGACGGAGTTGGAGAAGGGCCCCACGGGCCGCCGCCGCGGCCGGGGCGCCCGCGAGCGCATCCTCAGCGCGTCCCAGCAACTGTTCCGCGAGCAGGGCATCAACGGCACCGGCATGGACCAGCTTTGCGCGGCGGCCCAGGTGTCCAAGCGCACGGCCTACCAGCACTTCACCGGCAAGGACGAACTCGTCGCCGAGTACCTGCGCCGGTTCGACCCCTCTGTTCTGTCCGGCGTGTTCGACCGCACCGACCTCACGCCCCGCGAACGGCTCCTCGCCGCCTTCGACATCCCCCCCACCACGCCGCTGTGCCCCTACATCGCCGCCGCCGTCGAACTCCACGACCCCGAGCACCCCGCATCCCAGTACGCACGCGACTACAAGAAGGCCGTCGCCGCGCGGCTCGCCGATACCGCCCGCGAAGCCGGCGCCGCCGACCCTGAACAGCTCGGCGAGCAGCTCGCGCTGCTCATCGACGGCGCCGCGGCCCGCACCCGGGTCCTCAACGCCGACGCCTTCCCCACCGCCGCCGCCATCGCCGCCGTCCTCATCGACAACGCCATCCCCGCCACAGCCAGCGATGACCGGCGACGGGAGGAAGTGTCGAGTTAACGTGGCACTCCGCGGCCGGGCTGGACGCGCTGCCGGTCGGGCGGCTGCACCGGCTGGTACGCGACACCAGCCGCCCGGCACCTGACCCGGACCTGCTGGCTTTTACGGAACTGGCCGGCCCGCCTGCCCGCGACCGACCGGGCCGCGCAATTCCCACCGGGTGCCGAGTGACCAACCGGCTACACCCGGGCATCGTGGTGAAGCGGGAGGACACCAAGAAAACGCCGGGGCAACCTGCTCGGCGCGCGCTGACGACCCCGGAGCCCGAACTGCGGTGGACCGCCGCCGACGACCGGATCGACGATCGCAGGCCGAAGCCGGCGGCACCCCGTGGGCGTCGCGAGCACATCGCGCGGCTCCGTCCTCAGGCATCCCGAGGCGGTGGACCTCGCCGCACTGTTCCAGCTCCGCCAGGAAGCCCTTGCGCTCCAGGGGCGGCGCCACATTTGCCTGCCACCCCCACACAACTCAGTTGAGAGGGGATCGGTTCACCCTGGTCAACCTTGCGCCTTGTGAGGAGTTCCTCAGGTCAACTACAGAGTCCTCTTATGAACGGCCGAAAGACTCTGCGCAGTTGCACAAGCGATGAGGAGAGCCGTCATGAACGACTACGACGCAACAAGACACTCGCCGGCCGGGTCAGCCCCGGGAACCGTGGCCGTGCAAGCACGCCGGCCGAGCGTACGGCGGTTGCTGTCGAAGAAGAGGGGTGGATGGATCGTGGCCGCCGGGCTGACGTGTGCGGTGGCCGGACTCACCGATGCCGGCCCGTCCGCGGCGGCGGAGTTCCCGTCGTCCGCGTCGTCCCTTTCGGCCACAGCCACGTCTTCACCGACCGTAAGGCCCAGCCTGCCCACGGGCGGTGGGCCAGTGTCCGGGCCGGCCGCCGGGGGTGCGACCGGCATCGTCGAAACCACGTCCACGTCGGGCTTCACCTTTGCGACGGCAACGGGTGTGGAGGTGACCGTCACCGAGGCGTCCTCCACGAAATACACGAGGGGTACCCACCGCGCCTCGGCCCGCGCCGTGAAGAAGGGTGCAAGCGTCCTCGTCCTGGGGACGGTCGACAGCGCGACCATCGCGGCTGCGCGGGTCATCGTGCAACCCCGGGGTGACGGCGGAGTTGCGGCTGCCGAGGCGGCGGGGGTGATCCCCTTCAAGCAGGGGACGCCGTCACCGGCGAAGTCGGTCGGTCGGATCCCGGACTACACCGAGGGAGAGGGGACGATCGTCAGCGGGGCGGCGGCGGACAAGGCGACGAAGGCCGCGCAGGCCATCGTCCCCGGAGGCATCAACGACCGGGTGGTGAAGCTGAGCAACGGCGAGTACGAGGTCCACAACATCAGCGTCAACTGGCCGCACCACGTCTTCGTAAGCAAGAACTTCAAAGTCCTCGGCTACGAGTAGCCGCCGCTATAACGCGCCGGTGCCCGTGACCCGCGCTTCGGGACCCACGGTGGGCTTGTGCCAGCGCGGAGGTCAGCTCTGCGCTGGCACAGGTCCATCCGGTAGCGGTCCCGCTCGAGCAGGCCGAGGGCCCTCAGCGTCCGCCAGGCGGGATGGCCCAGGCGCGCCCGGCTGATGGTGCGGCGGGCCAGCGGACACAGGGCCTGGGCCGCCTCCCGCAGGAGTTGCCGCGGGGCGAGCAGTTCGTCCCGGAGCTGCTCTACGGCCCTTCGCTCGGCCACGTCCGCCACGGCGAGGTAGCCACCTCTCCCGGCGTCCACGTGCTTGCTCAGGCTCCGAACGCGCTCACCGGCCGGCCCGCAACCTTCGGTTGACGTGATCCCGGACAACAGCTTCATCAGATTGAATATGCGGATTAAACCGCATGGCGGCTGGGTTATGTCGGTCGGAGCCGATTCGTAGATGGAAGCGAGTCGGGCGGATCTGGAGGCAGGGCCGTGCACGGTGAGTACAAGGTTCCCGGCGGCAAGCTGGTCGTGGTCGATCTGGACGTTCAGGGCGGCGCGCTGCGCAACGTACGGGTTGCCGGCGATTTCTTCCTGGAGCCCGACGAGGCCATCCTCGCGATCGACGCGGCCCTGGAAGGCGCCCCGGCCAACACCGACGCCGCCGGGCTCACCGCCCGCATCGACGCGGCACTCCCCGCCTCCACCCTCATGCTGGGCCTGACCTCCGAAGGCATCGCCGTTGCCGTACGCCGGGCCCTCGCACAGGCCACCGAGTGGAGCGACTACGACTGGCAGCTCATCCACGAGGCGCCGCAGTCCCCCGCACTCCACATGGCGCTCGACGAAGTCATCACCGCCGAGGTCGCGGCCGGCCGCCGGCCGCCTACGCTGCGGGTCTGGGAATGGGCCTCCCCCGCCGTGATCATCGGCAGCTTCCAGTCCCTGCGCAACGAGGTCGACCCGGCGGGCGCCGAGCGTCACGGCGTCAGCGTCGTCCGGCGTATCTCCGGCGGCGGCGCCATGTTCGTGGAGCCCGGCAACACCATCACGTACTCGCTCTCCGTCCCGGACGCCCTCGTCTCCGGCCTCTCCTTCGCGGACAGTTACGCCTACCTTGACGACTGGGTGCTCGAGGCGCTCGGCGACATGGGCATCAAGGCCTGGTACCAGCCGCTCAACGACATCGCGACCGACATCGGGAAAATCGCCGGAGCGGCCCAGAAGCGCATCGTGGGCCCCGGCGGCGGGCCCGGCGCCGTGCTGCATCACGTCACGATGTCCTACGACATCGACGCCGACAAGATGCTCGATGTCCTGCGCATCGGCAAGGAAAAGATGTCCGACAAGGGCACGACGAGCGCCAAGAAGCGCGTCGACCCACTCCGCCGGCAGACCGGCCTGCCGCGCGAGACTGTCATCGACAACATGATCGACTCCTTCCGCAAGCGCCACGGCCTCACCCAGGGGGCAGTGACCGCTGAAGAGCTGGCAGAGGCGGAAGAACTCGTGCGCATCAAGTTCGGCACTCCCGAGTGGACGGCACGGGTGCCGTAGCAGTTGTCGACTTGCTCCGAGGCCGTGTCGCTCCGTCCAAGTACTGTCAGTTCAGGGCCTCTTGCTGTCGCCGGAGAAGCATTGTGGTGTTTCGCCGTACGACCTTCGTGGAGCCCGGCAGCACTCTCACGTACTCGCTCTCCGTCGTGAGAACTGCGGTCGGGCGAAGGTACTTGCGGGGCCCCGTGATTCCCGTAGGCCGACCCGGACCTCTCAGTGTGGGTCCCGTGGCGTGACGAGGCCGGACTCGTAGGCGAAGACGACGAGTTGGGCCCGGTCGCGGGCGCCGAGCTTCGTCATCGCCCGGCTGATGTGGGTCTTCGCGGTGAACGGGCTGATCACCATGTGCGCGGCGATCTCCTCGTTGGTCAGCCCCCGTGCGGCCAGCGCACTCACCTCGCGTTCGCGGCGGGTCAGGGTCTCGAAGCCGGGGGCCGTGGCCCGGTCGGGCGGCCGGGAGACGAACTCGCCGATCAGCCGACGGGTGATGGCGGGCGACAGCAGGGCGTCGCCGCGGGCCGCTACCCGGATGGCCTGGAGGAGTTCGGCGGGTTCGGTGTCCTTGAGAAGGAACCCGGCGGCCCCGGCGCGCAGCGCGTCGAAGACGTACGCGTCGAGCCCGTAGTTGGTGAGGATGACGACGTGCACACCGGCCAGTAGCGGGTCGGCGGCGATCTCGCGGGTGGCCTCGATGCCGCTCATCACGGGCATCTGTACGTCGACGAGGGCCACGTCCGGGACATGGCGGCGGGCCAGTTCCACTCCTTGACGGCCGTCGGCTGCCTCTCCGATCACTTCGATGCCGTCCTCGGCGTCCAGCAGGGCGCGGAACCCGGCACGCATCAGGGCCTGGTCGTCGACGATCAGCACCCGGATCGTGTCCTGGTGGTTCATACGATGGTTCCCGATGTCTGCAGGGGAAGTTCGGCCCGGACGGAGAAGCCGCCGTCCGGGCGTGATGCGGCGGCAAGGGTGCCGCCGAGGGCCCTGACACGTTCTCCCATGCCGGTGAGTCCGGTGCCCGCGGTGACGGCTTCGCCGGGGGCGCCGGGGGCGCCGGGCCCCTGATCGTCGACGCGCACGGTCAGCACATGTTCGCCGTAGACCAGTTCGATGGTTGTCCTGGCGCGGTCGGCGTGCCGGGCCACATTGGTGAGTGCTTCCTGCACAATGCGGTACGCGGCCCGGTCGACGTCCGACGGCAGGGTGCGTTCGACGCCCGTCACGGTGACGGAGAGTTCGATGCCCGCGGTACGGGCCCGCTCGGCCAGCTCGTCGATGCGGTCCAGCCCCGTGCCCGGCGCCACCACATCGGTGCGCAGTACCTCCAGAGTCGCCCGCAGTTCCCGCATCGCCTCGCCGCTCGCCTCCTGAATCGCGAGCAGCGCCGGCTCCACCTCGCTGCCCCGCTTGCGCGCCAGGTGCACCGCAACTCCCGTCTGGAGCTTGACGATCGAGATGGAGTGGGTCAGCGAGTCGTGCAGCTCCCGGGCGATCCGTAGCCGCTCCTCACCGGCACGGCGCAGCGCTGTCTCCTCTCGGTTGCGTTCGGCGTCGAGCGCCCGCTGCTCGGTCTGGCGGAGATACGCCTGCCAGTTCTTGTCGATGAGTCCGGTGACCCCGGCGCAGAGGAACCAGCCGAGCAGCAGCAGCGTCCGCTCGACGGTGTCCTGCGTGCCCGGTGCGGCGATGATCAGTACCGTGAAGTAGCCGGCGAGGAAGAGGGTGCCCGCGGCGATGGCCCACGCGCGCCGTCCGCCGCGCGCCGCCGTGTGCACGGCTGCCAGCACGGGGAACGCGGCCCAGCTGCCGGGGTGCGCGTGCACGACGTACCCCAGCATGGCGACGGTGGTGACGGCGAGCACGGCGCGCGGAGCCCACCGGTGCCCGGCAAGCGCCAGGGTGCCCGCTGCCATGAGCAGCAGGTCGAGTGTGTCCGGTCTGGATGCGGCACAGGCCGCGGCGAGGACCGCCGCCCCGATGGCGACGGCGAGCGCCGCGTCCAGCAGGCGAATCCGCCGGTCGATGTCCCCCTGCATGAGCCGGACCCTAACTCCCGCACGACAGCCCCGTCATCATCCTGCTGGACGGGCTCCGCGCTACTCCCGGGGTAGTAGTCGCGGCCGACTCCGGTCGTCCGGAATCACCCTCAACTGCCTTCGGAGGTACGACGACCGGGCACGGTGCGGCGGGCGAGCATCGTCGCCATGACCGGAACCTTCCGATACACCTCACCCGAACCGCCGAGAGCAGCGACGGGAGTGGTCGCCGATGTGTACGCACAGCTGGCCACCGACTTCGGTATCGATCGCGCCACGACCTTCGTCGTCCTGTCCGCATCGCCACCTCTGCTGGCCGGCACCTGGGCCGTCATGCGGGAGTCCCTGCTGGCCGGGCAGGCATCGCGCACCGGCAAGGAGGTGGTGGCGGCGGGGGTGTCGCTCGCCAACCGGTGCCCGTACTGCGTCACCGCGCACACCGTGCTCCTGCATGCCACCGGCGACCACGCGCTGGCCGAGAGAATCGCCCGTGGCGAGCAGCCCGAGAACCCTGAACACCGTCAACTGCTGGCGTGGGGAAAGGACATGAGTACGTCACAGCCGTTCCCTTCCGGGCAGGCACCGGAGTACATCGGGACGGCGCTCGCCTTCCACTTCATCAACCGAATCGTGTCGTCCCTGCTGACGGAAGACATGCTGCCCGGGGGCGCCCAGAAATACCGCCTGGTACGGAGCGTGGCGGGCCGCTCGCTGGCCCGTACGGTCCGTCGTGAACTTGTTCCCGGCGAGAGCCTCGTCCTGCTGGAGACGGAGGGAGCGGCGCCCGGGTGGGCGGCGGACACCCCGATCGGCACCGCGTTCGGCGCGCTGCGTAAGGCGGCGCACCTGGGTGCGGGGCTGCTCAGTGACGAGGACGCGGAGCTGGTACGGACATCGGTGGCGGCCTGGGACGGCGTCTCACCGTTCCCCCTGCAGGGTGAGGGGCTGCCGGACCGGGCGGAGCGGCCGGGTGCACGGCTGGCGCTGCTCGCGGCGCGCGCCCCGTACTGGATCACGGACGAGGACGTGGCGGCCTGGCCGGCACCGCCGTTCACCGATCACTGCCTGGTTCATCTGATCGCGTTCGGCGCGATCTGCGCCGTCGAGCGCATGGAGGCCACCCTGACCGCACGGACCGAGGAGCACGCATGACCGTCACCGACGCGTGGAACGGGCAGCTCGGCCGGCACTGGGCCGACCATCCCGACCGCTACAACGCCATGGTGGCCCGCTTCGACGAGCCGCTGTTCGACGCCGCGGCGATCGGCACGGAGGACCGGGTGGTCGACATCGGCTGCGGCAGCGGGTTCTCGACCCGGCGCGCCGCGCGGCGCGCCCCACGGGGCCGGGTCACCGGCGTCGACGTCTCGGTGCCGCTCCTAGAGCGCGCCAGGGCCGACACCGACGCCGGGGAGTACCCCTCGGTCTCCTACGAGTTGGGGGACGCGCAGGTCCATCCCTTCGAGCCGGCCGGCCATGACGTGGCGATCAGCCGGGGCGGCGTGATGTTCTTCGCCGATCACGTCGCGGCGTTCACCAATATCGCCCGTGCCCTGCGCCCCGGCGGCCGGCTGGCGTTCATCTGCCCGCAGCCCCCGTCGCCGGACGGCGAGGAGCGCAAGGCGCTCGGGCTGCTGGCTTCCCTGCTGGGACAGGAGCACGCGGTGGAGAACGCCGTGGCGGTGGCGATGGCCTCGCTCTCGGACCCGGAGCGCGTCCGGAAGGTGCTGGGCGCGGCGGGTTTCGAGGAGATCGGCATCGTCCCCGTGACGGCCACGACCCGCTGGGGGCGGGACGCGGCGGACGCGGTGGACTTCTTCGTCTCCCGTACGCCGGGTCTCACCGTCTCCGACGCCACCCGGGCCTCGATGATGGACACCCTGCTGCCGTACGAGACCGCGGAGGGCGTACTGCTGAGGGCGGGGGTGTGGGTGGTCGGCGCCCGCCTGCCGCTCTGACCGGCGATGGGTCACGAACCCCCGGAGGCCGGCGGCCGGTGCTCGTACCACCGCTGATCGGCCTCCAGCTGGGCCGCCAGGGAGATCAGCAACTCCTCGCTGCGGGACGGGCCGAGCAACTGGGCACCGACGGGAAGTCCGTCGGCCGTGAACCCGGCCGGGACATTGATGCCGGGCCAGCCCAGCACATTCCACGGCCAGGCGTACGGGCACGCCTCGGTGATCGCAACATCGGTACGCCAGGCGCTCAGGCCGTCGAATGCGCCGATCCGGGGTGGGGGCTCGGCGGTGGTCGGGGTCAGCAGCACGTCGTACCCGGCCCCGGCCGGGGAGGTCCGGAAGAGCCTGCCGATCCTGCGGTGCTGGCGCACCTCCCGTGCCCTGGCCGCTCGCACCACCCGGCCGCCGAGCCGGGTGCCGGTGCGCAGGGCGCTGCGGGTGCGCGGGTCGAGGAGGGCGGGTTCGGGGTGGAGCGCGGCGAGTTCGGCGATCCCGGCGGTGGCGCGGGGGACGAAGCCGAGGCCGATCAGCCCGTAGCGCGGCCTGGCCTCCTCGACATGGTGGCCGAGCCGGGCGAGGGCCTCGGCGAGCGCGGTGACGGCCCGTCGTACGGCCGGGTGGGGGGCCGAGCCGGTGAGGGTGAGCGGGGGCCGCCAGGCGAGGGCGATCCGCAGCCTGCCCGGGTCGCGCCCCGCAGCGGCCGAGGCGGCGACGGGCGGCGGCCGGTGCAGGTCGTCGGGGTGCGCTCCGGCTACGGCGTCGAGCAGCAGTGCGGCATCGGCGACGGTCCGGGCCAGCGGGCCGTTGACGGTGAGGCCCTGGAAGGCGTCGTGGTGCGGGTGGACGGAGATCCGGCCGCGCTGCGGTTTGATACCGACGAGATGTGTCCATGCGGCGGGGATCCGGACGGACCCGGCACCGTCCGAACCGAGCGCGGCGGGCACCAGCCCGGCGGCGACGGCCGCCGCCGAACCTCCGGACGAACCTCCCGGGGTGTGCCCGGTGTGCCACGGGTTACGGGTGGCGCCGAAGGCGGGTCCTTCGGTGAAGGGCCACTGGCCGAGCTCGCAGGAGTTGGTCTTCCCGACGATCACTGCCCCGGCGGCGCGCAGCCGGCGCACGACCTCGCTGTCCTCGGCGGCCGCGGGCAGATCGCCGCGACAGCCGAAGTGGGTGGGCATCCCCGCGATATCGGTGTCGTCCTTGACCGCGACCGGCACCCCGAGCAACGGCAGCCGCTCACCGGCGGCGAGCCGCCGGTCGGCTTCCTCGGCTTCGGCAAGCGCGGACGTGGCACGCAGATGACGGAACGCGTTGAGAGTGCTCTGGCTCGCTTCGATCCGTGCGAGGGCCGCGGACACCTGCTGTGTCGAGGTGGTGCGGCCGTTGGCCAACGCCCGTGCGGTGTCGACCAGTCCGGCCGAATCGGTCGGCTCGGTGAGTTCCACGGCTTCTGCTGAGGACATGGGGTGCCCGCCTCCCGCATATCGGTGCGTGCCCGCACCTGACGGCCCGTACAGACTTACTGGAGGGTAACGAGTGGGGGCGGTCCACTCAACCGATCCACGCGGAGTGCAGGGCGTGGCGCTGAGTGTCAGTGCCGGTTGCTACGTTCTCCGAAAGCGGGCCGAGACAGCGCGCGCAGCACAACGGGGCAGGTGGGGCCAGTGGGAACAGTCGTCGAGAGAGCGTTCCGGGGAGAGTTCGAGACGCACCTGACGGTGCGTCCCGATGCCCACACCGTCAGCGGCGCACGCCTGGAGCGCTGGGCCGGTCAGCACGGCCTGAAGCTCACCCGCATCGTCCTGGATCGCGGCGCCGTGCCCGACCAGCCCATGCTGACCGAACAGGGCCGGGGCACCCTCGCCGAGCAGCGGGCCACCGCCCGGCTCCGGTCCGCCGAACTGCGGGCGGCGGGCTTCTCCGTCGTACGGGTGAAGATCGAAGCCGCTCCCTGGAACGAGGACATACCGCGGACGGCGGACGAGGCGGCCGAGCTGTCGTCGGTCTGCCACTTCGAGCACCACGTCAAGCTGCTGCTGTCGGATGAGCCGGAGGTGTCCGCGGCGCGGGACGTGGCCGAGCGGCACAGCGCACATCTCTCGCGCAACGCCCGCCGCACCGCCGGGCACGGGCGCCACGAACGGTTCGTCACCCAGCGCTGCCGCGGGGTCGGCCGATCGGAAGCCCGTGCCCGGCTCGACGACCTGCTCGGTGCGCTGGCCGCCGCCGGTTTCGAAGTGGCTGAGGTCGAGGAGGAGTTCGTGGTGTACGACGACCATCCGGCAGTGGACGCGGGCTGGATCGACGAACGGACCGAGCGACCGGCCGGGGAACGAGGCGAGCGGTGGCCCGAGGTGACCGTATGAGCGCGCCGGACCGGCCGTTCCCCGGCGAGCCGACATTCCGCGACCCCTCCCTCGCACCGCGCTGGCGGACCGCCCGGCGCACCGTTCAGGACCATCTGCTCCGGGTGATCACCGAGTCGTCGTGGGGCGACGGCCTGATCCTGCGCGGCAGCCTGCCCCTCCAGGCCTGGGTGGGCGCTGCTGCCCGGGAACCGGGCGATCTGGACTGGATCGTGCTGGAGCCCTCGGCGGACGACTTCGTCAACCGCCTCGACCCCTATCCGTACGTCGACGGGATCGACGTCGTCCAGCAGTGGCCCGAAGCCGCCGACGGCGCGGCCGCCCCCGAGCTGTGGACGGACGGAGACTGCCACGCCACCGGCGGGGCCCGGCCGGCGCTCGCACCCGACGGACTGCACTGGCTCGACTCCGACGCCCTGGAGCCGAGTTCCGATCCTCGGGACGAGGTCGTCGCAGCGCTCAAGGCGGGTCCGCCACCGCCCGAGGGCCTCCGGATCGAGCCCGGCGCGGTGACGTCGGACGGCGTGTGGATGTACCGGACGTACGAGACGCCCGGGGTCCGAGTCGTCGTCCCCTGGCAGGCGGACGGGCTGCCGCCGGGTGAGCTGCGGATGGACTTCGCCCAGGACGAGCGGCTGCCCGAAGCCCCTGTGTGGACGGCCTGCCCGCGCATCGACGGCGGGCAGCCCATACCGGTGCGCACGGCGAGTCAGGGGCTCTCGCTCGCCTGGAAGCTGTTGTGGCTCTCCGAGGACCAGCAGGCGGAGGGACGTTCGGCAGCCAAGGACCTGTACGACGCGGTGCTGCTGGCGGAGCACCCGCGGACCCTGCTGCCGTCGCGGCTGCTGCGCGCGGTGCTCGGCCCGCACGCGGCCGGCTTCAGCCCGGAGACGGTACTGGACTGGCTGGTGGACTGGTCGGCGTTCCACGCGGAACACCGGTGGGTGGAGGGCGATCCGGACGGGCTGCGGGCGCGGTTGGCCGGTGCGCTCGCCGCTCTCCTGGATCCGGCTCCGGAGCGCTGATGTCCCGGACGACGGGTCGGAGACGGTCTCGGGGCCGGTACCCGCGGTGGCGCACGACATCGGCCGCCACAGGGACCGGACCCGACTTGTCCCGTGCAGGCCTTACGGCTGGACGCTGATCTCGCCGATCCCGGTGCCGAGGCCGGCGCAGTGCGCGGTGGACTGGCCGGACTGGCCCGGGTTGAGGGTGACGTGTTCACCGTCCACGTCGGGCGACCAGCCGCAGACCAGGTGCACCCAGAAGGTCTGCGCACCGGTGCCGTTGTTCCGGCACAGCGCGTATCCCGTGTAGTCGTCGATCTCGTGCTTACCGGTCTCGCAGGACAGACCGGGCGGCGTCGCCAGGGGCGTGACGGCGGTGGCCGAGGTCGCGGGTACCGCGAGGGCGGCGGTCGCCCCCGCGACCACGGCGCTCCGCAGCACGGCCCTGGACGCACTCCCCATGGACATGGACATCGACATGAACGGCTTCATGTTTCGTTTTTCCCCTTCGCGGTCACGAACTCGGTGCCCCGACACCGTCCCCCACGGTCCGTGACCAAAAACAAGGCAGGACATCACCCTGTGTACGCGGGTGGAGGTCCCGGGCCGAAATCGCGGCCGACCCCACCGCGGCGTACGCTCAAAAAGTCGGACCGCGGACCTGAACGGTCCGACAGCCCCTGCCGAGGGAGGCGACGTGACCGGCCCACACATCGGCATACGCACGACCGTCTGGGCAGCGACCGTCGTGCTCGGTCTCACGAGTGGCGGCGTGCTCGGCTCAGGTACGGCGCGGGCGGACGACCCCATCGACACACTCTCCGCCCGGCAGATCGCCGACCGCTCCAGCGACGCCCTGCGGGGCGCGCGTTCCATGCACCTCAGCACCCGCAGCGCGCCGGCCGACGGCGGCGCGCCGACGACCCTGGATCTCATCGTGGACCGGGCCGGCAACTGCACGGGGTCGGTGGGCCTCGGCGGGAAGCAGGGGTCCGTGCGGATCGTGAAGCGGGGCGACACTGTCTGGGTCAGACCGGATGCCCAATTCTGGAAGAACCGGGACCCTGACGTCGGCTCCGCCCTCGCCGCGATTCTCGCCGGGCGCTATATGAAGGGCTCGGCCTCGGACCCGCGGCTGAGCAGCCTGTCGGGCGCCTGCGACCTGGCCACGTTCCAGAAGGTGGTCAGCGACAACGCGAAAAGCGACAAGGGGACGCTGACGAAGGGAAAGAAGACCACACTCGCGGGGGCCCCGGTCGTCCCGCTGGTCCGGACGTGGCACGGTCAGAAGGTGACGATGTACGTCGCGGCCACGGGCAAGCCGTATCCGCTGAGGATCGATGTGACGGGCGGCTCGCCGAAGGCGGACGCAACCGTGGGCTTCTCCGCCTTCGACAAGCCGGTACCCACGACCACGCCGCCGCCGGACGAGACCGTCGGCATCAATGTGCAGGAGACCCGTGCGACCTGACGGCCGGCCTGCCGCTGAGCAGCACGTACAGCACCAGTGAGGAGGCCAGGCCGACCGCCCAGCCGTAGTCCGCGAGCGGCTTCAGGAACGGGATCAGGCCGTCCGCCGGGAACGGGCCCTTGCCGGGGGCCGAGTGGGAGCCGCCGATCGCGAGGATGCCACCGACGGCGAAGGCCACGACGGCGCGCCAGTTCCAGCCCTGCGTGTACCAGTAGCGGCCGCCGGGGCGGTAGAGGTCGGCGAGGTCGAGGACGGTGCGGCGGACGATCCAGTAGTCGGCGATCAGGATGCCCGCGACCGTACCGAGCAGACCCCCGACCAGGCCGAGCCAGGTGAAGATGTACAGCTCGGGGGTCTCGGTGAGCTTCCACGGCATGATCAGGACGCCGACGACCCCGGTGATCAGCGCTCCCGTACGGAAGTTGATGAGCTTGGGGGCGAGGTTGGCCAGGTCGTACGCGGGTGACACCACGTTCGCCGCGATGTTGACGGAGATCGTCGCGACCAGCACCGTCACCAGGGCATAGAGCAGACCGAAGACGTTGTCGGTCCTGGCGACGAGCTGGACCGGGTCCCAGATCGCCTCGCCGTACACGGCCTGCGAGCCGGAGGTGACGAGGACCGAGAGCAGCGCGAAGAGGGTCATCGTGGTCGGCAGGCCCAGCGACTGGCCCCAGACCTGGGCGCGTTGGCCGGCGCCGAAGCGCGTGAAGTCGGGAATGTTGAGCGATAGCGTGGCCCAGAAGGCGATCATGCCCATCAGGGACGGGAAGAAGACCGGCCAGAAGTCCGCGCCCCAGCCGAGCTTCGACGGCTGGTCGAGCAGCGGGCCGAAGCCACCGGCCTTGACGGCGACCCAGATCAGCAGCACCACGGCGCCGACGATGACGAACGGCGCCGCCCAGTTCTCGAACCGGCGCAGGGTGTCCATCCCCCGGTAGATGATGGCGAGTTCGAGTGCCCAGAAGAGGACGAAGCAGAGCCAGAGCGTCCACGGCTGCCCGCCGATCTCGGAGGCGCTCGCCCAGCCGCCGAAGATCTTCCCGAGCAGCGTGAAGATGCCGACGCCGCCGATCCAGGTCTGGATGCCGAACCAGGCGCAGGCCACCGCGGCGCGGATCAGCGCGGGCAGATTGGCGCCGCGCAGGCCGAAGGATGCGCGGGCCAGAACGGGGAACGGGATGCCGTACTTGGGTCCGGCGTGGCCGGTGAGCAGCATCGGGCCGAGCACGATCAGGTTGGCCAGCGCGATGGTGAAGACGGCCTGCTTCCAGTCCATGCCGAGGGCGACGAGGCCGGAGGCGAGCAGCCAGGACGGGATGTTGTGGGCCATCCCGACCCAGAGCGCGGCGAAGTTGTACGTCGTCCAGTTGCGCCGTTCCAGGGGAACGGGCAGCAGGTCGTCATTGGTGAACCGGTTGTCGGCGGGGACGGAGCCGGGTGCGAGTTCCACGCGTCCTGACAGATCGGCTATCAGGTCCTGCGATGGGGACGGTGGAGTCGGCGGGGTGGGTGGGGCTGTCGATGCCATGGCGGCTGGACCCTTCGCTCGGGAGCGGTGCCGTGCGGGGCTGTGGGGCGCGGGGTGTGGGGCGGGGGTGTGACGACGCGGGGGATACGGAGAGGCGGGTCAGGACAGTGCGGGGATGATCTCGGAGCCGTAGGCGTCGATCGTCGCTTCACGCGCGTCGTGCATGTTGTAGACCGCGAACTGGTCCACGCCCAGGTCGCGCAGTGCCTGCAGCTTCTCGATGTGCGCCTCGGCAGGGCCCAGCAGGCAGAACCGGTCGACGATCTCGTCCGGCACGAAAGCGGTGTCCGGGTTGCCGGTGCGGCCGTGGTGGCTGTAGTCGTAACCGGACCGCCCGGCGATGTACTCGGTGAGCGCGTCCGGGACCAGACCGGAGTGTGCGCCGTACCGGGACACCAGGTCCGCGACATGATTGCCGACCATCCCGCCGAACCAGCGGCACTGCTCCCGGGCATGGTCGAGGTCGTTGCCGACATAGGCGGGGGCTGCGACGCAGATGGTCACGGCTTCCGGGTCGCGGCCCGCCTCCGCCGCCGCGTCCCGTACCGCCTTGATCATCCACTCGGTGAGGAACGGGTCGGCGAGCTGGAGGATGAATCCGTCGGCCTTCTGCCCGGCGAGGGCGAGCGCCTTCGGACCGTACGCGGCCATCCAGACAGGCAGTTTGCCGTCCTTGATCCACGGGATCTGGACGCTCTGCCCGTCGACGGTCGCCTCCCGGCCCTCGGCGAGGTCGCGGATGACATCGATGGCCTCGCCGAGGCGGGCCAGGGTGTTGGGCTTGCGTCCGGCGACCCGCATCGCCGAGTCGCCCCGGCCGATGCCACAGACGGTGCGGTTGCCGTACATGTCGTTGAGGGTGGCGAAGGTGGAGGCGGTCACCTCCCAGGTGCGGGTGCCCGGGTTGGTGACCATGGGCCCGACGACGAGGCGTTCGGTGTGTTCGAGGATGCGGCTGTAGATGACGAACGGTTCCTGCCAGAGCACCGCCGAGTCGAAGGTCCACCCGTAGCGGAACCCGTTGCGCTCGGCGCGGCGCATCAGACCGACGACGGCTGAGGCGGGCGGGTCGGTCTGGAGGACGAGTCCGAAGTCCATGACAGGTGCTCCTAGTCCAGATACTGGCTGGTGGCGCGCGGGGTGTACATGCCGTGGCCGGCTCGACCCGTGAACTTCCGCTGGTCGATGACGACTTCGCCGCGCGAGAGGACTGTGTCGACCTGCCCGGTGAGCCGCTTGCCCTCGTACGCCGAGTAGTCGACGTTCATGTGATGGGTCTCGGCGGAGATGGTCTGCTCGGCGTGCGGGTCGTAGATGACGACGTCGGCGTCGGCGCCCGGGGCGATGGTGCCCTTCTTCGGGTAGAGACCGAACATCCTGGCCGGGGACGCGCAGGCGATCTCGATCCAGCGGCGGCGGGAGATGCGGCCCTCCACGACCGCCTGATGCAGCAGGTCCATCCGGTTCTCCACACCGGGCATCCCGTTCGGGATCTTCGAGAAGTCGCCGCGGCCCATCTCCTTCTGACCGGAGAAACAGAACGGGCAGTGGTCGGTGGAGACGACCTGGAGCTCGTTGTTCCGCAGGCCCCGCCAGAGCGCCTCCTGGTGTTCCTTGGGCCGCAACGGGGTGGAGCAGACGTACTTGGCGCCCTCGAAGTCCGGCTCGGCGAGGTTGTCGGTGGAGAGGAAGAGGTACTGCGGACACGTCTCGCCGAAGACCGGAAGTCCCTTGTGGCGGGCGGCCGCCAGTTCGGCGACGGCCTCGTCGGCGGAGACATGCACGACGTACAGCGGGGATCCGGCGACGCGGGCGAGCTGGATGGCGCGGTGGGTGGCTTCGGCCTCCAGCGCCACCTTGCGGACGTCGCCGTGGTAGCGCGGGTCGGTGCGGCCCGCGGCCAGCGCCTGCTCGACGAGGACGTCGATCGCGATGCCGTTCTCGGCATGCATCATGATCAGCCCGCCGTTGCCGGCGGCCCGTTGCATGGCCCGCAGGATCTGGCCGTCGTCGCTGTAGAAGACACCGGGGTAGGCCATGAACAGCTTGAAGGACGTGACGCCCTCCGAGACGAGCAGGTCCATCTCCTTGAGCGAGGACTCGTTCACGTCGGAGAGGATCATGTGGAAGGAGTAGTCGATGGCGCACTTGCCGTCGGCCTTCGCATACCAGGCGTCGAGTCCTTCCCGGACCGCGCTGCCCACGGACTGGATGGCGAAGTCGATGATCGTGGTGGTGCCGCCCCAGGCGGCCGCCCTGGTCCCGGTCTCGAAGGTGTCGGCCGCGTTGGTACCGCCGAACGGCATCTCCATGTGCGTATGCGCGTCGACACCGCCGGGGATGACGTACTTGCCGGTGGCGTCGATGGTCCGGTCGGCGGTCCAGCTCTCGGCCGCGTCGGTGCCGTGCGCGGCGAGTGCGGCGATGCGGCCGCCCTCGATGAGTACGTCTGCGTGGAGTTCGTCGGACGCGGTGACGACGAGGCCGCCGTGGATGACGGTGCGGCTCATGTACCCCTCCTCACTGTGGCGGAATGGGTCTACGCACGTAGACAAAGTGCGTGGTGAAGAACGTAGAAGTGGGCTACCCACTGTGGCAATACCACTGCGGCTAACCGCTGAAGACGTTTCCGTTTCCAGGTATGGCGTACACCGTCGGCCCAAAGCCGACACCGCGTCACGTCGTATACATCGGTGCGTCGATGTGGCGACAGGTGAGCCGTCCGGCACGACGGTCCAGGTCCTGGTGAGCGAGTCCGCCGCACCCCACGGGGCGGGGTCTGCCGGGGCGCCGGAACCGGAAACGACGGCGTCCTGGCCCCGGCCCGTGATCAGAAACGAATTCATCGCCTCGGCCGCGGCGTGCGGCCCCGGGGGACGCCGGTTCAGGCGTCCCCCTTCGGGGGCGTCCGACGGATCGCGGCCGGACACTCGCCGACCGTCATTCCGGCCCGTGCCGGTCAGTCGGGCACCTCACTCCACCGCGTGCAGCGCGTCGGCGAGGATCCTCGCGCCCTCCTCCGCCTCGGCGATGGACAGCGACAGCGGCGGGGCGATCCGCAGCACGCTGGTGTTGTGCCCGCCGCCCTTGCCGATGAGCAGCCCGCCCTCGCGGGCCGCTTCGAGTACGGCGGTCGCGGCCTCCGGGTCGGCCTCGTCGGTGCCGGGCTTCACCAGCTCGATGCCGATCATCAGACCCCGGCCGCGCACTTCGCGTACGCACTCCACTCCGGCGCCGATCGCCCGCAGCCGCTCGATGAGCAGCCCTCCGACGCGTCGCGCGTTGCGCTGGAGGTCGTGTTCCAGGAGGTACGAGAGGTTGGCCAGGCCGGCCGCCATGGTGACCGGAGAGCCGCCGAACGTCGAAATGGAGTTGGCGTCCAGGCAGTTCATGACCTCGGCGCGGGCCACGACACCGCCGATCGACATGCCGTTGCCGATGCCCTTGGCGAAGGTGAGCATGTCCGGCGGGCCGTTCCGGTCGTGCGCCTGCCAGCCCCAGAAGTGTTCGCCGGTACGGCCCCAGCCGGTCTGCACCTCGTCGGAGATCCACAGGATGCCGTGCCGGCTGAGCACTTCGCGGAACGCCGCGAACAGGCCGTCGGGCGGGGAGGTGAATCCACCGACGCCCTGGATGGGTTCGGCGATCAGCGCGGCGGCGCCGCGGGTGTGGCCGAGCAGATCCTCCAGATCGGCCACGCACGCCTTGATGAACTGTGCGTCGCTGAGTTCCGCGTACGGCCCTCGGGTGCGGACGCCACCGTGGACGTACAGCGTCTGCAGCGGGGACAGACTCGTGGGCGACCAGGCCTTGTTGCCGGTGATGGAGACGGCCGAGAACGACCTGCCGTGGTAGCTGTTGCGCATCGCGAGGATCTGGTTCGAGCTGCGGTACGTGGTGGCGAGCAGCAGGGCGGTGTCGTTGGCCTCGGTGCCGGAGGTGGTGAAGAAGACCCGGGCGTCCGGGATGCCGGAGAGCGTGGCGATGCGCTCGGCGAGTTCGACCATCGGCCGGTTGAGGTAGAGCGTCGAGGAGTGGATCAGCCGCCCGGCCTGCTCACTGACCGCCTTGGTCACTTCGGGCAGGGCATGTGCGGTCATCGTGGTGAGGATGCCGCCGAAGAAGTCGAGGTAGCGGTTGCCGTCGGCGTCCCAGACGTGGCGGCCCTCTCCGTGGGTGAGCTCCAGGGGGTGCCGGTAGTAGAGCGCGAGCCAGTCGGGGCTGACGGCGAGATGACGGTGGTGGAGACTGCTCACGGCTCGACCAGTCCTTCGTACGCGTCGGGGCGGCGGTCCCGGTAGAACGCCCACTGCTGGCGCACCTCCTCGATGAGACCGAAGTCGAGGTCACGGACGAGGAGTTCCTCCACCTTGTCGCTGGCGACCTCCCCGACGAACTGGCCGCGCGGGTCGACGAAGTAGCTGGTTCCGTAGAAGTCGTTGTCGCCGTACTCCTCCTGACCGACGCGGTTGATCGCGGCGATGAAGTACTCGTTGGCGACGGCGGAAGCGGGCTGTTCCAGCTGCCAGAGGTAGCTGGACAGGCCCCGCGAGGTGGCCGACGGGTTGTAAACCAACTGGGCTCCGTTGAGACCGAGTTGACGCCAGCCCTCGGGGAAGTGCCGGTCATAGCAGATATAGACACCGACCTTGCCGACGGCGGTGTCGAAGACCGGCCAGCCGACGTTTCCGGGCTTGAAGTAGTACTTCTCCCAGAACCCCTTGACCTGCGGGATGTGGTGCTTGCGGTACTTGCCGAGGTACGAGCCGTCGGCGTCGATCACGGCGGCGGTGTTGAAATAGAAGCCGGACTGCTCGATCTCGAAGACCGGCACGACGATCACCATGCCCGTCTCACGGGCGAGCTCCTGCATCCGCCGGACGGTCGGCCCGTCCGGGACGGCCTCGGCCCAGCGGTAGTGCTCGGGCTCCTGGACCTGGCAGAAGTAGGGGGCGTTGAACACCTCCTGGAAGCCGATGATCTTCGCCCCCTGCCGGGCGGCCTCGCGAGCATGCTCCTCATGCTTGGCGATCATGGATTCGGTGTCGCCGGTCCAGGTCGCCTGGACGAGTGCGGCGCGTACGACGTGGGACATGAGCTGCTCCTTCGACGCGGCGTCAGAGAGCCTCTACGCGTTTTCTACGCACGTAGACTCGGTGCATAGGAGGAGAACGTAAGCCCCGCCACACGGTGGGGCAAGACCATCGCCGTGAACCGGCTGAGTCGATCATGTTTCGTACCCGTGCGGTCCACACTTCCCCCTCACCTCGCGACCCGGGTGCACTCTCCGGCCCCACGGGCGGCGCCGCGCCGCCACCCCGCGTCCCGACCCCCGTGACGTCACCTCGGCGGACTGCGCCCTCACCGAATGCTCTAAGGGGTGTCCGCGATGCCGGCGACGCGCAGGGCGTGCACCACGTCCCACTCCCGCTCAGGTGACACCGCACGGGCAGCGGCCAGCAGTTGCGGAACGAGTTGGCGCGGATCGCCCGCCGCGATCAGGGCCGCATCCTCCGGGGTGCGTACGCGGACGAAGGCGCCCATCAGCGCCTGCGCCTCCGGTTCGAGACCGGCCCGGTCCAGAGCCAGCACCGCGTCGGCGATCTCCGCCGCGGGCCGCGCCACGCCTTGGCGCAGCAACTGCCCGCAGTCGTCGGTGCGGCCCGCCGCGGCCAGCGCACCGGCCGCGGCGGCCAGCTCGACGGGCGGCAGCGAGGACACCTCCCACAGCAGGGTCGCCCAGTCGGCCGCCAGACCCGACCTGTGCAGCTCCACGGCGAGCAGGGGCAGCCGGTCCGCAGGCCAGCCGGCCGCCTCGCACAGCACGCCATGGGCCTCGCCGCTGCGACCCTCCGTACGGAGCCGCACGAGCATGTCCACGGCCTCGGTGGCGGCGCGTCGCGCGACCGGGTCCGCGGCGGGCCGGGCGGCATCACGGCCCCGGGCGTCGGCCCCCGCCGCGGTGGGGGCGCCGCCGAATCGGGCGCCGCGCGGGACGGCGGCGTCCGTCGGCGGGACGGGGAGCACGGGGACGGCGAGGGGGGCGCCGGTGTCGTCGTCCACCTCGAGTCCGGCGAAGCGGGCGCCGCGCGGCTTCTTGCGCTTGGGGGCCGGGGGTTGGGGCATCCCGGGGGCGGAGAACGACGGTCCGGTGGCAGGGGACTTCCGGGCGGCGGGGGCCCGCTCGCTTCCTGCTGCGGGGCCGGGTGCGGTGCGCGGGCCCGGCGCCCGTGGCCTCGCGGGTTCGGCGGGGGACTCCTCCTCCGGCCGGAACCACCCCTGCGGCACAGTCACGGCCGACAGCCGCTTGCGCAGTTCCGTGCAGCGGGCCGAGGCGCGCGTGTGGTCGTCCTGGGCCCATGCCAGCGTGTCCGGGTCCGGTGGCTGCGCGCCGTTGTCCACCCCGGCAGCGCGCACCCGCTGGGCGGCGTACGCCTGCTCGCGGAGCATCAGCTCCAACCGCTCGACGAGTGCCTGCCGCCCGCCCGGCCGCCGGTCGTGGGCGGCGGCCGATGCGGAGTACAGCGCGGCGGCGCGTACCGACTCACGCGCCGCGAACGCGGCGCCACGCTCGCCGGCCAGGTCCTGCAGCAGTGACTCCACCACGTCCCACGGCGGTATCTCCGCGCCGTCGAGGCAGGCCCGCATGCCGGCGGGATCGCGTCGGCAGAACACCCCGTACCAGCCGCGCCCCGGGTCGAGCAGGGCCGTGAGGTTCCGCAGATATTGCGCGAACTCGGCTACTTCTCCAGCAAGTTGATGCACCGTCATCGTCGCCCTCACCCACCGTCGACTGGAGCACTCCAGTCCGCAGGCATTCGACCGCAGGCGTGTTACGGGACGGCTACGCGCACTTTTCGGCGAGGGTGCGGTCGGCGCAACGCCGCCACCGCACGCGCCCGCGGCAGGCCGGATCAGAAGGTGACGGCGATCCCGATGTGCGGGCGCTTGCCGAGCCGGACGACGGTCGCCGGCCAGTCGACCAGCCAGAACTTCCAGGCGTACTTGCGGGCGAGCAACTGGCGCACCGCACGTGTCCCCGCCTCGTCGAGCAGCCGCGCCGTTCCCTCGGCGCTCGGCGCACCCTCCGCGATCCGGCCGCGCACGTCGCAGACGGTGACGACGACCCGGCTGTCGTTGCGCAGCCGTTTCACCTTCCACGAGTCGGCGCGGGTCCAGATGAACAGCTCCTCGCCGTCGGCCGCCGCCCACACGGGCGTGGCAACGGTGGTGCCGTCCTTCCGGTACGTGGTCAGGCTGACGTACTCGCTGTGGGCGAAGTCCTGCGGAGTCCGGGAAGTCACGGCGGTGACCCTACGCGCCCGAGTGCCGGGTACGCACCTCCCGTGGGTACCGACCGGTCGACGGGCGCAGGCAGCCGCCGGCCGGACGACACCGCTACGGATCCGCGGTCAGCCGGCCAGGGGGACGGCCACGTCCGGTTCCGGGGCGCAGCGGATCAGCAGCTCGTCCATGGAGAGGCCGAGCGCCCCGGCCAGCGCCGCGACCGTGAAGAACGCAGGGGTCGGGGCGCGCCCCGTCTCGATCTTGCGCAGCGTCTCGGCGGAGATACCGGCGCCGGCCGCGATCTCGACCATGCTGCGGGCGCCTCGCGCCTCGCGGAGCAGTCGGCCGAGCCGTTCGCCGCGCAGGCGTTCTTCCGGGGTCAGAGGCGTTCGTACCATGCCGACAGTCTAGTACTGCCGTTATTCTCATACCGCCGTTATTCTCATACCGCTTTCACCGGTATAGTAATTGGCATGGTTCAGCTCAAGACGGATACATCCATAGAGGCGATGCGCGAGGCGGGCCGGGTCGTGGCCCAGTTGCTGGCGGCCGTACGGGAGGCGGCGGCGGTCGGCGTGTCGCTGCGCGAGCTCGACGAGGTGGCGCGCGAAGTGCTGCGCGAAGCGGGCGCCGGGTCGCCGTTCCTCAACTACAAGCCGCATTTCGCGCCCACCCCGTTCCCCGGCGTGATCTGCGCGTCCGTCAACGACGCGATCGTGCACGGCATCCCGACCGACCAGCGGCTGCGCGACGGCGATCTGGTGAGCATCGACGCGGGCGCGACGCTCGGCGGCTGGGCCGGCGACTCGGCGATCAGCTTCACCGTCGGCCGCGCCCGGCCCGCCGACAGCCGGCTGATCGACACGGCCTTCGAGGCGCTGGAGGCGGGGATCGCGGCGGCAGTCGTCGGCAACCGGATCGGTGACATCGCGCATGCGATCGGCACGGTCTGCCGGACGGCCGGATACGGCATCCCGGAAGGCTTCGGCGGCCATGGCATCGGCCGGTCCATGCACGAGGACCCGGCCGTCCCCAACGAGGGACGACCGGGTCGCGGCATGCCACTGCGGCACGGGATGGTGCTGGCGATCGAGCCGATGCTGATCGGCAGCGGCCGGGACGCGTTCCACCCCGACCGGGACGGCTGGACACTGCGTACGTCCGACGGCAGCCGGGCGGCGCACGCCGAGCACACGGTGGCGATCACGGACGCGGGGCCCCGCATCCTCACCGCGCTCTGACATCGCCGGACAACGCGCCATGAACCGGCTTCGAGAGCCCGGCTATTGACGATCCGTCACGGCTTTGCGCTCGGCCTCACGACCATCGCCGAACCACCACCCCGCCGGACCTTCTCCGCCGCGGCGAGCCACCGCCCGTCCGGCAACCGTTGCACACCCGTGGCCGCCCCGATCTCGGGGTTGAGCTTGAAGGCATGCCCCAGCGACTCCAGCTCGCTCCGCAGCGGACTGTTCCACAGCCCCGGTTCGAGCTCCGTCGTCGGCGAGTTGCGCTGGCTGGCGCGCGGCGCCGCGATCGCGTCGACCAGCGGAAGGCCCCGGTCGACCGTGCCGATGAGCGACTGGAGCACGGTGGTGATGATCGTGGCGCCGCCCGGCGACCCCAGAGCCAGCAGCGGCTGCCCGTGCTTCAGCACGATCGTCGGCGAGATCGACGACCGAGGCCGCTTGCCCGGACCCGGCAGATTCGGATCGTGCACCGCAGGGTCGGCCGGGGCGAACGAGAAGTCCGTCAGTTCGTTGTTGAGCAGATAGCCGCGCCCCGGCACGGTGAGGGCACTGCCGCCGGTCTGCTCGATGGTCAGGGTGTACGCGACGACATTGCCCCACTTGTCCGCGGCCGTCAGATGCGTGGTGTTCTCCCCTTCGTACGTCGTCGGGGCGGCCGTTCCACGGTTCGCGCAGTCGGCCGGGTGGCGCGGGTCGCCGGGGGCGAGCGGGCTGGTCAGCACCGCGTCGTCCTTGATCAGGCACTCCCGCGAGTCGGCGTACCGCTGACTGAGCAGGCCGCGCGTCGGTACGTCCTCGAACGCCGGGTCGCCGACCCACCGCCCACGGTCCGCGAACGCGATCCGGCTCGCCTCGATGTAGCGGTGCAGATACTGCGCCTCGGTCGCCCGCGAAAGGTCCGTGGACTCGAGGATGTTGAGGGCCTCACCCACACTCGTACCGCCGGACGAGGACGGCGCCATGCCGTACACGTCGAGGCCTCGGTAGCCGACCTTCGTCGGCGCCTGCCGCACTGCCCGGTAGGACCGCAGGTCCCGCGCCGTGAGGTCGCCGGGACGCACCACCCGGGTCGCCTCCGGGTCGACCGGCGGGTTGCGCACGGTCCGTACGACGTCGTCGGCCAGGTCGCCGCGGTACAGCTCGTCGATGCCCTCGCGGCCCACCTTCTCGTACGTACGGGCAAGATCGGGGTTCTTGAAGACGGAGCCGACCACCGGCAGCTGCCCGCCCGGCAGGAAGAGCTTCGCGGTGTCCGGGAAGTCGGCGAACCTGGCCTGGTTGCCCTCCGTCTGCGAACGGAACGTGGAGTCGACGACGAAGCCGTCCCGGGCCAGGCGTTCGGCCGGCTTCAGCAGCCTGCCCAGCGACTTGCTGCCCCAGGCGTCGAGGGCGGTGCCCCAGGTGGCCGGGGTTCCCGGCGTGCCCACGCCCAGACCGCTGGTGACGGCGTCCGCGAAGGCGAGCGGCTTCCCGTTCTCCAGGAAGAGCGAGGAGTCCGCGCTGCGCGGAGCGGTCTCGCGGCCGTCGATGGTCTCCACGGTGTGCTTCTTGGCGTTGTAGTAGACGAAGTAGCCGCCCCCGCCGAGGCCCGCCGAGTACGGCTCGGTCACGCCGAGCGCGGCTGCGGTCGCCACGGCGGCGTCGACGGCGTTGCCGCCCTCACGGAGCACCTCGATCCCGGCGGCCGTCGCGTCCGCGTCGACGCTGGCGACCGCGCCGCCGTATCCCACCGCGACGGGGGACTTGGGCGGTGGCACGGCCGATGGCGACGAAGTGGACGGTGCGGCCGCGCCGACCGTGACAACAGCGGCGAGCACACTTAACAACGACACATTCCGTGCGACTGAACGTCGCATGCGCACCTCCAGTGAAGGATCGTCCGCGCAGGGTAACTCCGCCTCACCTGTCTCGTCAGGGCCACCGTGAACATGGTCCGGATGACCGCTAACATGCCCGCCCATGACTGACGACGTACGCAACATCGTGCTGGGCGTGATAGCGGCCGGCTTCAGCGCCGCCCTCGGCTGGGCGGCCCGCACCTATCTCTGGCGCCGCAGACTCCGACGGAAGCAGGCGTTCTTCGGGCTGCCCGGGAACTCCGAGTGCCTGCTCGTCGTCAACCGCGACGCGGGCGGGGACGGCGCCGTCCACCGCCACGACGTCTTCGCCCTGCTCGAACTCTCCGCGCTGATCAAGGACTGCTCGGCGCATGCCCAGATCGTGTCCCACGACACCGCCCAGCAGGGCTTCGGCGAGCGCACCGAGTTCTGCGTGGGCGGCCCGGTCTCCAACCGCCGGATGGCCGCCCATCTGCATTCCCTGCTGCCCGGCGTGAAGGTGAACACCGAGCCGGAGCCGGGCCCGGACCGTGGTGCCTTCCA
This sequence comes from Streptomyces sp. NBC_01717, assembly GCF_036248255.1. NCBI lineage: Bacteria > Bacillati > Actinomycetota > Actinomycetes > Kitasatosporales > Streptomycetaceae > Streptomyces > Streptomyces sp. NBC_01717. The sequence continues at coordinate 2,049,474 of NZ_CP109178.1, forward strand.
GATCGGAACGGAGCGCTACCGGGCGGAGAAGGGCATCGCCGAGCACGTTCTGCTCGCCAGACTGACGGCCGGTCAGGATGCCCGCCCGGTTTTCCTGTTCTGCGGACAGCAGGCGATCACCAACCAGGCGGCGTCCCGCTATCTGGCCCGCAACTACGAGAAGCTGTCCCGCAAACATGGCAACAACACGTTCTGCCTGCTGCTCAAGGTGGTCAACTCGCAGGCGTACGGCCCCGATGTGGTGGAGCTGGTCGCCGACGTGACGCGGGCCGCGCAGACGCCCGTACCCGCGCAGCGCACTTCGCACCGCGCGTCGAGCTGATCCGCCCGCGGTCCCGGGCCGCGCCCGTCCGGCCTCCCGTGCTGCCCCACTCCTGCGCGGGGGGGGGCGGCCCGGCGATCAGACGGAGCAGCGGGCCGGCCCGATGGATCCGTCCGATCCGAGCACCGTCACTGTCGTGCCCTGCTGGGCGCCGCGCTCGTACGCGACGGTGCAGATCAGCTGCTGCCGGGCGAGTTCGGAGAGCTGGTTGACGGCGGAAGTGATCCGGACCCGTACCCCCTCCTGGCTCGTGGTCACACTCACCTGGTCACTGCTCATGGGGAGTTCGGTCCGCAGTCCTGCCTCCCTCTCCGCCGGGGAAGGCCCCTTGAACAGCAAGGCGAGCTGCTTGCCCCGGCTTCGCCCGTCATCCCCTGTTCCCGAGGACGAGGTGGCCGACGGAATGTCGACCTGCCGTACGACGGGGAGCAGTCCGCCCGGGGACGACGGCGAGATGAAATACAGCACCGTGCCCTGCCGGGCGCCCGGGGCCACCTCCACGGTTGCCGCATCACCGACCTGGACGACGTCCGTGGACCTGATGCCGCACCCGGTTGCCAGCAGCACAAGGGGCAGCAGAGCGCCGAGGACCCGCCCGCGCCTCATGCCCCCTCCAGCGGAAGCTCGACCGTGAACACAGCACCGCCGTCAGGCCTGTTGGCGCCGTGGACGGTGCCGCCGTGCAATCGTACGTTCTCCTGGGTGATCGCCAGTCCGAGTCCGCTGCCCGCCGACCGGGTCCGCGCCTCGTCGGCCTTGTAGAACCGGTCGAAGATGTGCGGAAGGACGGCCGGTTCGATCCCGGGACCGCTGTCCTCGACCTCCGTCACCAGCCAGTCCTCCCCGTCCCGCCGCTCTGTCCGCAGCCGTACCCGGACGGGCTGTGCGCCGTGCCGCAGGGCGTTGCCGACCAGGTTGGCCACGATCACATCGAAACGGGGCGGGTCGAGCACCCCCCTCACCCCGTCGGGGAGGTCGGTGGCGACCTGTTCCTCCCAGTGCCTGGCCTGCAGGGTCTTGCGGATCGTCTCGGCGACGTCGACCTCGTCGAGGTGGAGGCCCGCGGCCTTCGCGTCGAAGCGGGAGATCTCCATCAGGTCGTCGACGAGCGTGGCCAGCTTCCCCGTCTCCGCACTGATCAGCCGGACGGCTGCCGCAGTGTCGGAGTTGAGCTGGGCGGCATCCTCGTCGAGGACTTCGGTGACGGCAAGCATCCCCGCGAGCGGGGTGCGCAGCTCGTGCGAGACGTCGGAGGCAAAGCGCCGGGCCCTTGCCTCCGCCCGTTGGAGCTCCTCCACGGACTGCTTGAGCTTGGTGGACGATTCGTTGAACGTCCAGGCCAGTTCGGCGAGTTCGTCGGATCCCTTCACCTCGATACGGGTGTCGAGCTCGCCCCGTCCGATCCCGGCGGCGGCCCGGCGCAGGTCACGGACCGGGCGCAGCACACTGCGGGCGGCCAGCAGGGCCGGCACCAGCGCGATGAGGAGGGCGGGCAGAGCGCCGTCGCGGGCCGCGGTGACCATGGCGTTGACATTGGCCTGCTCGGGGCGGAGCGGCATCACCGCGAAGAGGACGAGCCCGGTGCGACGCGGGCCGTAGCCCCGGTCGAACATGGCGGGCATCCCGATCGTCAGCCAGGGCTCGCCGTTCTTGACGACCCGCTGGAACGAGGCGTGCGCGTTGGTGCGGGCAGCGGCGCGCAGTTCGGGTGTGATCACGTTCGAGGTGGACCGGTCCGACGACGAGATCCGCAGGTCCGCATATTCGGCGAAGACGATCCAGGTGTGCGGCTTGCCTTCCCGGGCGAGGGTCTGGCACACCTGCCGCAGCTGGGCCGCGTCCAACGGGAGGGTCAACGTCTGCGCGGTGACCCGGTCGCGGAACTGGGCGACCGCGGTGTCCTGGGCCTGCTGGAGGATCGCGGACCGGGCCTCGCGGTAGGTCAGAGTCGCAGTGGTGATCGCGCTGATCGCCGCGACCAGAAGAAATGCCGATATGAGACGGGTCCGCAGACCGAACCGGGCGCCGAGAAACTTCATACGAGCGGCCCGAACCGGTACCCGAAACCGCGGACGGTCTGGATGTACCGGGGGCTGCCCGCCACATCCTCGATCTTCTGCCGCAACCGCCGTACACAGGCGTCGACCAGTCGCGCGTCGCCGTGGTAACTGTGCTCCCAGACGTACTCGAGGAGCTGCTGCCTGCTGAAGACCTGCTCGGGAGAGGCCGACAGATGCAGCAGCAGTTTCAGTTCGGACGGGGCGAGCAGGATCCGCTCTCCCGCCTTGGCGACGGACAACCCGGCACGGTCCACGACCAGTTCGCCATGGAACTCGATGCCGCTGCGTCCGGCGGGTTCGGCGAGCCGTCGCAGCACGGCCCGGATCCTGGCCTCGATCACTTCGGTGCGGGCGGGCTTGACGATGTAGTCGTCCGCGCCTGCCTCCAGCCCGACGACCACATCGAAGTCGTCTCCGCGGGCGGTCAGCATGATGATCGGCAGCTGGCTGGACTCCCGTATGCGACGGCAGACCTGGACGCCGTTCATGCCGGGCAGCATCAGGTCGAGGAGGACGAGATCGGGCCGGAACTCCGCCAGCGCGCCGAGTCCCGCCTCGCCGGTCTCCACGGCCCGGAGCTCATGACCGCGCCTTCGCAGCCCGAGCTCGACCCCTTCACGTACGGAGGGGTCGTCTTCGATCAACAGCACACGCGGCATGGCACCAGTATCCCAACGATCACTATCGAGCCAACCGGCACGGACGAGCCGTCCGGCACCAGCAAGGACAGGTCGGCCACCGGACGGCCCCGGCGCCCGCTAACGCCGCATCCGGCCCCGTCCCGCGGCCAGCACGGCACTGACCTCGGCGAGCCGCAGCGGCCGCGCCAGCACCCCCACCACCGCCAGAAGCACCATCACCCCCGCCGCCGTTGCCACCACGTCCCCGGCCCCGTCGCATGCACGGGCCACCGCGTAACCGAACGCCCCCGCGGGCACACAGGCCACCACCAGCCGCGCATGCGCCCACAGTCCCGGCGACCGCCACAGCGCAGGCCACCGCTCGCCGGATCCGCCCGACACCCTGCGATGCAACACATACGCGGTGACCGCGAACCCCGCGAAGAGTGCCACCGAGTACGCCGCGGCCATCCCCGTCACCGCCCACCGCGCGGGCAGCATCAGATACGCGACACCGGACAGCCCCGCGTTGAACGCCGCGATCACCAGGTTCAGAAGGAATGGCGTGCGGGTGTCGCCCATCGCGTAGAACCCCCGGGACAGCACGTACTGCCCGGAGAACGCGATCAGTCCCGGCGCGAACGCCATCATCATCCCCGCCATCACCGTGATGTCGGCGGCGCCGGTTTGTCCGTAGCCGAACACAGCCCCCATCACCCACGGCGCGAGCGCGAACAGCGCACCCGCTGCGGGCACCACCACCGCGGCCGTCGTCCGCAGCGCATAGGAGACATCGCGACGCACCCCGGCGAGATCGCCCCCAGCCGCCGCCCGGCTCATCCGCGGCATCAGCGCGGTGACGAGCGAGACGGTCACGATGCCCTGCGGCACCACCCACAGCTGGTAGGCGTAGCTGTACGCGGTATAGCCCACGCCGCCTGCCACGCCCTGCTCCACGGCGTGCTGCCCGGTGAGGGTGGAGAGCCGGGTCACCACCCAGTAGGCGACCTGGTTCGTCAGCACCAGCATCACGAGCCACCCGGCCGACCGTAGCGGCCGGGTGAGACCGCTCCCCCGCCAGTCGAACCGGGGCCGCCAGCGGAACTTCGCGGCCCGCAGCGCGGGCACCAGGGCCAGCGTCTGCACGGCGATCCCGGCCGTCGTCCCCCACCCCAGCAACTGGGCATGCGCGGAGGTCAGCGTGCCGTCGGAGCCTGCCGCGACGCCCAGATAAAACCCGAACACAGAGATGATCACAAGGTTGTTGAGGACCGGGGTCCACATCATCGCGCCGAACCGGTTGCGGGCATTCAGTACTTGACCCAGGAGCGTGAACAGCCCGTAGAACAGGATCTGCGGCAGGCAGTAGCGGGCCAGCGCGATCGTGAGCTGCGCCTGCTCACCCGAGTAGGGGGTGTAGACAGCCACGATCAGCGGGGCGCCGACGACAGCGAGTCCGGTGAGGGCGACGAGGCCGACCGCACAGGCGGTGAGCAGCCGGTCGGTGTACGCGGCTCCGCCATCGGCGTGTTCCTTGGCGGCCCGCACCAGTTCGGGGACGAACACCGCATTGAGGGCGCCGCCGATGAGGAGCATGTAGAGGATGTTGGGGACGGTGTTGGCGACCGCGTACCCGTCGGCCTGGAGTCCGGTGCCGAGCGCGGCGACGACGACCGCCGAGCGTATGAACCCGGTGGCCCGCGAGACGACCGAGCCGGCTGCCATGACGGCGCCGCTGCGCAGCACCGATCCCGACCTGTCCGTCGCCTTCCGCTGCTCGTCCTCTGCGACCTCTCCCGTCGCCTCGGTGGCGGTCACCGGCGCGCCAAGTACGCCTGGAACGCGCGGTACAGCGTGTTGTTGGCGGCTCCGCCCACCGATGTCTCCCACTCTCCGAGGGTTTCGACGACCTGTCCGCCGGTGCCGAATTTCCAGCGCAGCAGGCCGAAGGAGCGGTCGTCGGGGTCGAGGGTGGAGGGTACCCCGCGCATGTCGTACACCTCGGCGCCGAGAGCCAGCGCGTCGAGCATCATCTGCCACTGGAGGGCGTTGCTGGGGCGGACCTCGCGGCGGTGGTCGGCGGACGCGCCCGTCTGGTACCAGACCCGCCGCCCGGTGCTGATCATGGTGTGTGCGGCAAGGATCTCGCCCTCGTGGACGGCGAGGTAGAGCTGCATCCGGCCGGGCTGTTCGGCGTTGAGCACGGCGTACTGCTGCTGGTAGTAGGCGAGGGAGCGGCCGAGGCGGAAGCCGTCCCGCTCCTCGGTCACCCGCAGCAGCCGGTGGAACTCGGGCAGTTCGGCCGCACCGCCGACGACTGTCCGGACGCCGCACTTCTGGGCCTTGCGGACGTTGCGGCGCCACTCCTGGTTGAGCCCCGCCCACAGGTCGTCGGGGGTGCGGCCGGCGAGCGGCACCTGGAAGACATAGCGCGGCTGGGCGTCTGCGTCGTTCCCGGCGTCGCCGTCCCCGCCGCACCGGTGCCAGCCGCGTGCCCGGAGCCGTTCGGCGACGGCGCTGCCGAGCGGGTCCACCTCGGTGGCCAGGACGTCGCCGACCTTCCGGCGGGGCCCGGTGGCCGCCTTGAGCCGGGCGGTGTCCCAGCGGCGGTAGGCCGGTGACGGACCGATCCGTACGGCGAAGGCACCGGCCTTCCGCAGATGCGCCATCAATGGCAGGAGCCAGCGGTCGATTTCGGGATCGGCCCAGTCGGCCACCGGTCCTTCCGGCAGATAGGCAAAGTATTTCCGGGTGCCGGGGAATTGCCGGTAGAGCACGAGGGCGCTGCCGATCAATTCAGCACCGTCGCCGTGCCATCCGACCATTTCCGACTTCCATTGATCCTTCACCCCGGCCCAGGACGGATACTGCAGAAAGCTCGCCCCGGCGCGCGCGGTCACACATGCCCGGTGCTCGGCAGCGGTGAGACTGCGTATCCGTAGCCCCTGTTCACCCCTGCGGTCATCGGTCGCGAGCAGCGCTGACATGTCCGTGGCCCTCCCCTGGCTCCGCCCTGCCGACGGCTCGGCGGGGCTGCACAGGATGCTCACAGCAGCCTATGACGGGTCCGCGCGGCGAATGTGACCGAACGATGACCGTTGCGCTGCATTCCATGTCACACAAGGGAATCCATGGTTTTCCGGGTATTTGCGGAACCTATGGTCGAGTACATGCCTCTCCACCGATGAGAAGCACTGCCATGGAGGTTTTTCCGTTGATCTCTGTATGCCGGCGCATACGCCGCACCACCTCGCCCGCCCGCCCGACCCGGCTGACTCTGATCGCAGGTACGGCGATGCTCGGCGCCGCACTCACCGCCTGCTCGGGCGCCGCCGCATCGGACTCCGCTTCCGGGTCCGATGACGGTGCCGGGGCCGCCAGGACTCCGGACACCAGGATCGCGGTGAACCTTCAGGGCACGAAGGCCGCCGCGGGCAAGCCGGTGACGGTGACACTGGCCGACGGAAAGCTGAGGACGGTGAAGGTGACCGCCGCCGAGGGTGACGCGCTGACCGGCCGGATATCCGGCGACGGCCGGACCTGGACTTCGGACCGGGTCGCCGCACCGGGTACCGAGTACAGCGTCGAGGCCACGGACACCGGAGGCGGCACCGACCGCGCGGGGTTCTCGACCGCAGCGGCCGGCAAGGTCAACAAGCTGACGCTGGCCCCCGGCAAGAACACCACGGTCGGGGTGGCCCAGCCGCTGTCGATCGTCTTCGACAACCCGGTGAAGGACAAGGCCGCCGTCGAGAGAGGGCTGAAGGTCACCACGTCGAACAACACCGAGGGGTCCTGGGGCTGGCTGCAGGACTACTCCGGCAAGGACAGGATCGACTGGCGTCCCAAGGAGTACTGGAAGTCCGGTACGCGCGTCACGCTCGACGCCGATCTGAACGGCATCGACTCGGCGGCCGGCGGCTGGTTCGTGCGTGACTACGCGACGACGTTCACGATCGGGCGCAACCAGGTGGTCAAGGTCGACCTCGACCGGCACCGGCTGGCGTTGCACCGGGACGGGAAGACGGTCATGGACGTACCCATGTCGGCGGGCACCCCGGGCGGGGACAAGGCGTCCTGGCGGGGCACGGCCGTACTGATGGCGAAGGAGGGCACGATCAACATGCGCTCCGAGACGGTCGGCCTGGGCGACGCGTACGACAAGATGGTCGACTCGTCGATGCGGCTGACCTGGTCGGGGATGTACGCCCATGCCGCGCCGTGGAACGCCGCGTACTTCGGGGTCGCCAACCACAGTTCCGGATGCGTGGGGATGAGCGACGCGAACGCCGCGGAGCTGTATCAGAAGGCGCAGGTCGGCGACCCGTTCGAGATCACCGGCGCGGACGCAAAGGGCACGGTCGCGGAGGGCAACGGCTACGGGGCGTGGAATGTGTCCTGGTCCGACTGGCAGGCGAAGAGCGCCCTCGGCTGATCCCGAGTCTCCGGACGCCTCTGATGTCATGACTTCGCGTCACCGCTGACACCACGTCCAACAATCGTTACGCTCACGAAACTTACCGGGGAGTTACCAACGGTAAACAACCAGGGTTACCGTCGGGTCACTTTGCACCGACACGCGTGAGGAGTGACCCGTGGGACGTCCGTACCCGGCTCTGCGCACCACCGCATCCATCGGAACCGCCGCCGTCCTGATCGCCGGAGCCGCCCTCGGCGCCGCTCCGGCGGCCGTCGCCCAGCCCCTCGCCGCACCCGTGGCGGCGTCGGCCCCGAGCCTGAAGTTCTACGACATCCCCGGCTCCGGCGGGATCACTCTCAAGGGCAACGTCTTCACCCCCGCCGGTGCGCGGCCGGGCGACAGGAACCCGCTGATCGTGCTGCCCTCCAGCTGGGCGACGCCGCAGATCGAGTATCTCGCGCAGGCACAGCAACTGGCCGACTCCGGTTATGTGGTGGTCAGTTACACCTCACGCGGTTTCTGGCTCTCCGGCGGGAGGATCGAGGTCGCCGGGCCGCCGGACATCGCCGATGTCTCCGCCGTCATCGACTGGGCCCTCGCCCACACCCCCGCCGACCGGCAGCGCATCGGCATGGGCGGCGTGTCGTACGGAGCGGGTATCAGCCTGCTCGCGGCAGGCCACGACAAGCGGATCAAGGCCGTGGTCGCGCTGAGCGGTTGGGCCGACCTCATCGACTCCATCTACAGCGGCCGTACCCAGCACCTCCAGGCCGCCGCACTGCTCGGTGGGGCCGGTCTGCTCACCGGCCGCCCGAGCGACGAACTGAACACGACGCTCGCCGACTTCCTCGGGTCCGACCTGGCCAAGGAACCGGACATGATCGCCTGGGGGAAGAAGCGCTCCCCCGTCACGTATCTGGACGAGATCAACGCCAACGGCGCCGCCGTCATGATGGGCAACGCGTGGGGCGACACCATCTTCCCACCCAACCAGTACGCCTCGTTCTACGAGAAGCTCAGCGGCCCCAAGCGCCTGGAGTTCCGCCCCGGCGACCACGCCACCGCCGAGGCCACCGGTCTGCTCGGCCTGCCCAACGACACCTGGACCGACGCCCACCGCTGGTTCGACCGCTACCTCAAGGGCGAGCGCAACGGCATCGACCAGGAACAGCCGGTCCAGCTCAAGTCCCGGACGGACAGCGGCTACGAGGGCTACCCGGACTGGAAGTCGGTCGGCGCCGACCGGAAGCGGATCGCGCTGAGCGGTACGAAGAAGATCTACGCGAACGTCGACTCGGGAGCCGACGGCGGCATCGTGATGCTGTCGAACGCCCTGGACCAGTTCGTGAAGCTGCCTCCGGTCGCCTCGATCCCCCTGCTGCCGCGCACCTTCGCGGGTGTCTGGCAGTCCGAGCGGTACGGCTCCGCACAGCACATCCGCGGCACGGCGAAGCTCCACACCACGGTCACCAGCAACAAGGAGAGCGGCACCCTCGTCGCCTATCTATACGACGAGGGGCCGCTCGGCCTCGGCAAGCTGGTCAGTAACGCCCCCTATACCTTCCACGGACAGACGCCGGGGCGACCGTTCGGCGTGGACCTGGAGCTGTTCTCCACGGCCTACGACCTTCCGGCCGGTCACCGACTCGCCCTGGTTGTCGACACGGTCGACCCGCTCTACATCGAGCACAACCCGGCCGGCTCACAGCTGACCTTCTCCTCGCCGGACACGGACCCCTCGTACCTGTCCGTTCCGTTGCGCGAGAAGTGATCACCGGCTGCTGCCGGGCGGGCACCGCTCCTCCAGACCGCTGTACGGCCGGTCTGGGCTACTGCGCTCCCGGCAGCAGCGTTCCTGGTCCGGCCGGTGCGACCTCCACGGCCTTGGTCTTCGGGTTGCGCCGCTCCCGCTTGGCCACCCAGTTGGCGAACCAGGAGAGCAGCATGCACATCCCGATGTAGATCGGCGAGATGACCATCACCACGGGGATGAAGGGAAGATCGTAGTCGAGGTTGGACGCGATGAGTTTGCCGGCGTGGAGGAATTCCTCGTACGTGATCAAGTATCCGAGCGAGGTGTCCTTCAGCGCCACCACCAGCTGGCTGATGATGGCGGGCAGCATGGCGCGAACCGCCTGCGGTGCCAGCACGAAGGTCATCACCTGCGTCTTGCGCATACCGACGGCGTACGCGGCTTCGCGCTGGCCGCGGTCCACCGAGTTGATGCCGGTGCGGAACACCTCGGCGAGCACCGAGCCGTTGTAGAGGGTCAGTCCGGTGACCAGCGCGGGCAGCGGCTGCACCTTCAGCGCCACGAAGATGAAGAAGATCATCACCAGAACGGGCATGGCCCGGAAGAACTCGACGACGAGCGTGGCCAGCCAGCGCACCGCCCGGTGTTCGGAGAGCCGCCCGACGGCGAGGACCGCCCCGAGTGTCAGCGAGAGCACCGCGGCGTACGCGAACGCCTTCAGCGTGTTGCCGAGACCGCGCAGCAGCAGTTCCTGGATGCCCTTGTACTCGAAGGGTGTCCACTTGGCGCTGGTGAACTGCTCGGTGGCGAAGAGCAGATAGATGATCCAGCCGACCAGGGCGAGGATCAGGACCGTGGAGACGATCCCGTACACCCTGTGGCGTTTGCGCGTGACCGGGCCCGGGATGTCGTAGAGCGCGGTCGCTGCGGGGGCGTGGGTGGTCATCGGGCGACTCCCCAGCGCTTCTCCATCACGTTGAAGAGCGCACTGATGGACAGGGTGATGATCAGGTAGCCGACGGCGATCCAGACGAAGGTCCAGATGATGTTGTAGCCCAGCTCGTTGAGGGTCTTGTAGGTGCCGAGCAGCTCGATGACGCTGAACGCGCCGGCGATCGCCGAGTTCTTGGCGAGGGCGATGAGCGTCGAGCCGACCGGCGGGATCACCGAGCGGAACGCCTGCGGCAGCACCACGGAGCCCAGTGTCTGTCCGAAGGTCATTCCGAGGCTGCGGGCGGCCTCGCCCTGCCCCTGCGGCACGGTGTTGATGCCGGAGCGCAGCGCCTCGCAGATGAATGCGGAGGTGTAGCAGCCGAGCGCGAGGATCGCGAAGACCTTGAACGGCAGGACCAGGCCGAAGCGCGGCAGGCCGAGGAGGACCGCGAAGAAGAGCAGGGTCAGCGGGGTGTTGCGCAGCACCATCACCCAGACGGTGCCGAACACCCGGAGCGAGCCGACGGGCGCCACCCGGAACGAGGCCATCATGAAGCCGAGCACCAGCGCCAGGATCGAGGCGAAGACGGTGAGTTCAAGGGTGCCGAGGAAGCCTTCGGCGTAGGTCGAGAAGTTCTCTGTCAGTACGTCCATGGTGTGGCCCGTCCCCTCAGGTCGCCGGGTAGCGGTCGATGGGCGGCGGAGTCGGGGCGGGCACTCCGGACAGGCCGAGGGTGGCCTCGAACGCCTTCTTCCAGTTGCCGTTCTTCTCGTTGGCCTCAAGGGCGTCGTTGAGTGCGAACCGAAGCGCGTTGTCGCTGCGCGGTACCCCGATGCCGTACGGCTCCTCGGAGAACGGCTTGCCGACCACCTTCAGCTCCTTGGGTGCCTTGGCGGCGAAGCCCAGCAGGATGGCGTCGTCGGTGGTGACGGCGTCGACCTGGTAGGTCAGCAGGTTGTCGACACAGATCGAGTACGTGTCGTAGGAGACCAGGATCGCCTTCGGGTAGTCGGCCGCGATCCGCTGGTACGGGGTCGAACCTGCCGCCGAGCAAACCGTTCTGCCGGCCAGGTCCTGCGGGCCGTTGATGTCGTGCTCGTCCGTGCGGACGAGCAACGACTGCCCGGCCATGAAGTAGGGCCCGGCGAAGCCGACGAGCTTCTTGCGCATCTCGTTGATGGTGTAGGTGCCGACGTAGTAGTCGATCTGGCCGTTCTGCAGCGCGGTCTCGCGGTTGGCGGAGGCGATCGTCTTGAAGCGGATCGTCTTCGGGTCGAAGCCGAGCGAGGCGGCCATCATCTTGGCGATCTCGATGTCGAAACCGGAGTAGAGGCCGGTGGCCGGATCCCTCTCCCCCAGGTACGGCTGGTCCTCCTTGGCCCCGACCCGGAGGTAGCCGCGCTTCTTCGCCTTCGTCCAGGTTTTCGACTCGGGCAGCCGGAAGCTGGTGTCGACCTTGTACACGGGCAGCTGCGCGGGCTTCGGCCCCTTCACCGGAGGGCTGCCTTCCTTGCCGCAGCCGACCGCAAGGACGGCCAGCAGGAGCCCCGCACAGGCGGCCAGCACTTTTCTCGTACGCAACTGGGGGCCTCCCGTCAGTGCTTGAGGATCTTGGACAGGAAGTCCTTGGCGCGCTCGCTCTCCGGGGCGGTGAAGAACGCCTCCGGGGTGCGGTCCTCGACGATGCGGCCGTCCGCCATGAAGACCACGCGATTGGCGGCGGATCTGGCGAACCCCATCTCGTGTGTGACGACGACCATGGTCATGCCGTCCCTGGCGAGCTGTTGCATGACCTCGAGCACCTCATTGATCATCTCCGGGTCGAGCGCCGAGGTCGGCTCGTCGAAGAGGAGGGCCTTGGGGTCCATGGCCAGTGCGCGGGCGATGGCCACCCGCTGCTGCTGGCCGCCGGAGAGCTGGGCGGGATACTTGTCGGCCTGGGAGGCGAGCCCGACCCGCTCCAGGAGCTCCCGGGACCGCGCGTCGGATTCGTCCTTCTTGCGTTTGCGGACCTTGAGCTGGGCGAGCGAGACGTTGGCCAGCACGGTCTTGTGTGCGAAGAGATTGAACGACTGGAAGACCATGCCGACTTCGGCGCGCAGCTGCGCGAGCCCCTTCCCTTCCTCCGGGAGGGGTCTGCCGTCGATCGCGATATGACCCGACTCGATCGTCTCGAGTCTGTTGATGGTCCGGCAGAGCGTGGATTTACCGGAGCCGGAGGGGCCGATGACCACCACCACCTCCCCGCGGCCGACGGTGAGATTGATGTCCTGCAGTACGTGCAACGCTCCGTAGTACTTATTGACGTCCCGCAGCTCGATCAACGGATCGACGGCCATACGCTGCCCTACCCACTTATCGCTGTGTCGAGTTCAGCGCAAACTATCCATCCCGATAAGGGACTTCGCACCCGACACGCATAAATGGGGCATAAGGCGTTTTATTTGGTTTTGGTGGTGAACTACCCTTCGGCCGACTCCGCGTACACCTGCGAGAGCTCGGGGCTGCCGGTCATCGCCCAGTCGAGCCCCGCCTCGACGACATCGATCTCCCGCCCGGAGGCGAGCCGCACCACGGGCTGACCGCTCGGCCAGATGTGCCAGGCCGCGCCAGGGACGTTGCGCACGAGGACGGTGCCGAGATACAGCCCGGCGTCGTTGCCCAGCCAGGGCAGCTCCTCGGGGTCGTCGCGCCAGCGTGGTGGCAGCTGGTCGAGCGCCGTCAACGAGGCCGGGGTGTCGTCGAGTCCCAGTCCTCGCTGCCCCACTCGGACACGCAGCAGCTCACACTCGGCGAGCAGCTCGGCGACGCCCTCCGGGTCGACCTCGACGGCGGCCGCGAGGCCCGCCCCGCGCGTACCGTCGTGACGCTTACGCCAGTTGTCCAAGAAAGGGATGTTCATACCACTCAGGGTCGCATCCCGGCCGGGATACGCACCACAGGGCGCGCGGCCTGTCGTTCGAGGACTGAACCCGGTGCACGCACCCGGCCGCGCGCCGCCGCACACGCCGTCCGCGCGCCCCGCCCGGCGCTGAACGGGCGGGGCGCGGTGCGCGCCTTCGCGAGCAGCCGACAAGCGGGACAATGACAGGATCCACCGTATCGGCGACCACGGTCAGCGCCGCCCGCCCGGGCTCCGGCCGGGCCGGTTAGGATCCACCACACGCCTACGCGAACGGGGGACCCGCATGGCCGAGAACCACGACGGGATGGTCGTCTACTGGCGGCCCGGCTGCCCGTACTGCATGAAACTGCGGCTGCGGCTGCGATTCAGCCGCCTCACCTACACCGAGGTGAACATCTGGCGGGACCCCGAGGCGGCGGCGTTCGTCCGCTCGGTCGCCGACGGGAACGAGACCGTGCCGACGGTGTCCGTGGCCGGCCACTCGATGGTCAACCCGTCCAAGCGGCAGGTGCTGGCCGCGGTCCGGACCCACGCGCCGCACCTGGAGGCGTCGTAGTCCTCTCGTTCCGATCACGCCGGGTTGCGCGGTCAGGGGCGGGGCGAGGGTGGGTCGCCGACCGTCACCTTCATGCCGCCCGGTTCGTCCTCCAGGTCCTTGGCGGCCTCTCTCGTCGCGTCGCCGATATGGGCGTTGAAGAGGTCCTCGACGAAGCCGGCCAGGACCTTGTCGTCGATGCCGTTGCACTCCGGCGGGACGGTGCCGTCGGCGGTGTTCTCCACGAACCGCTTCTCCATGACGGCTCTGCAAGCCTTGGGATCGGCCTCGGCCGGCTCGTCGCCGCAGCCGGTGAGGACGAGGAGCAGGGCGGCGGCGCCGGTGGCGGCTGCGACGGTGCGGGTACGGCTGTGCATGGTCCCCCCCAGGACTTTGCATGATCAGGCCGTCATCCTGCGCCAGGATCAGGCCGTTCGTCACCGGTCGACGGGTCACAGCTCCAGGTCGACGACCACCGGCGCGTGGTCGGACGCGCCCTTGCCCTTGCGCTCCTCGCGGTCCACGTAGCTGTCCTTGACCGCCACCGTGAACGGGGCGTTGCCGTAGACCAGGTCGATCCGCATGCCCTTGTTCTTCGGGAAGCGCAGCTCGCGGTAGTCCCAGAAGGTGTACGCGCGGTCGTACTTGAGCGGGCGCGGCATGACGTCCGACAGGCCCTCCTGGCGCAGTGCGGCGAGGGCGGCGCGCTCGGCGGGGGTGACATGGGTGGCGCCCTCGAACAGGGCCGGGTCCCAGACGTCCTCGTCGGTCGGGGCCACGTTGAAATCACCCAGCACCGCGAACGGCTGCGAGCCCGCAGCGTCGGCGGCGACCGCCTTCTGCAGGGCCTCGAACCAGCGCAGCTTGTACGCGTAGTGCGGGTGCTCGATCTCGCGGCCGTTCGGCACGTACACCGACCAGACGCGGACCGGGCCGCAGGTCGCGGAGATCGCCCGGGGCTCCTGCACGCCGTCGTAGTCGGGCCCGTCGGGCAGCCCCATGACGACGTCGGACAGGCCGACCCGGGAGACCAGCGCCACCCCGTTCCACCGGCCTGTGGCGTTGACCGCGGACTCGTAGCCGAGCTCGCGCAGAGCGTCCGCCGGGAACTGCTCGGCCGTGCACTTGGTCTCCTGGATGCACAGCACGTCCGTGCCGGTGCTCTCCAGCCAGGCCAGCAGCCGCGGGAGGCGGGCGGTGATCGAATTGACGTTCCACGTGGCGATGCGCATATACGTAAACCTAGCGGCTCCCACTGACAGTCGGCGGACCGGCGCCGGTCAGAGACCGGTCGAGTCCCCGGGGATCAGCCGACCGTGGTCGGCGCCGCCGAGGCTGCCGATCTGCCGGTCGTAGATCGGGCGGGCGAGATCGGTGAGCAGCGCGTCGTGGATGTCGATCGCCCGGCGCGGTTTGACCTCGCGCACGTAGTCGATGACCTCGGAGATCTTGTTCCACGGGGCCATCACCGGGAGCATCAGCGTGTCGACGGGGTGGTCGGGGACGGTGAGCGCGTCCCCCGGGTGGAAGAGCGAACCGTCCACCAGGAAGCCGATGTTGGTGACCCGCGGGATGTCGGGGTGGATCACCGCGTGCAGTTCGCCGTGCACCTGTACGTCGAACCCTGCGGCGGTGAACGTATCGCCGTGACCGACGGTGTGCACCCGGCCGGGGAAGGCCGCGGAGAGCTGTTCCGCGACGCTGCGCAGGGTCCAGACCTCCGCGGCCGGGTTCGCCTCCAGACCGGCCCGCAGCCGGCCCTCGTCGAAGTGGTCGGCGTGCTCGTGGGTCACGAGCATCGCGTCGGCGCCGAGTGCCGCGTCCTGCTCCGAGAAGCCGCCCGGGTCGATGACGAGCGTCCGCCCGTCCTTCTCCAGCCGGATGCAGGAGTGCGTCTTCTTGGTCAGGGTCAGGTGCAGAGGGTTCGCAGCGTTCATGATGCTCATCCTGCTACGGCCGGGGCGTGGTTTCTTCCTGAATCACCGACTGGGCGATGGTGAAGGCGGCGCCCGCGGCCGGTATGCCGCAGTACACGGCGGTCTGCAGCAATACTTCCTTGATCTCGGCGGGGGTCAGCCCGTTGCGCAGGGCGGCCCTGATGTGCGGCGCGAGACCCTCCAGATGCCCGGAGGTGACCAGTGCGGTGAGCGTGACGCAGCTTCGGGTACGGCGATCCAGGCCCTCCCGGGTCCAGGTCTCGCCCCAGGCGTAGCGCGTGACGAGCTCCTGGAACTCGCCGGTGAAGTCGTCGGACGCGGCCATGACCCGGTCGACGTGGGCGTCGCCGAGCACTTCGCGGCGGACCTTCATCCCCGGGTCGTACGGGTCCCGGCGGCCGGAGGTCGCGGCGTCGGGCGCGGCCGTGGCGGAGGCGATCTCCGCGATGGGCAGGATGGGGGCGGAGAGCGTGGGGCCGGTGCCCGGGACCGGGATGGCGGCGAGGGTGTCCTGCCAGCTGGTGGAGAAGTGGGTGAGGAGCAGGTCGGTGACGGCTCCGGGCTGCTCGACGGGGGCGAGGTGCGAGGCTCCGGGCACGAGGGCGAGCCGGGCGTCGGGTATGCCCGCGACCAGCGTGCGGGCCTCGGCCGGCCCGGTGACATGGTCCTCGGCGCCGACCAGGACGAGGGTCGGGACGCTGATGCGGCCGAGTTCGGGACGGATGTCGAAGGCGGCGAGGGCTTCGCAGGCCGCGATGTAGCAGCCGGGGTCGGTGGTGCGGACCATCTGGACGGCCCACTCGACGATGGCGGGCTGGGCGGCGGCGAAGCCGGGGGTGAACCACTGGTCCGGTGCGCTGCGGGCCATCGGCTCCAGGCCGTTGGTGCGGACGATCACTCCGCGCTGGCGGAACTCGTCTGCGCTGCCGAACCGGGGCGAGGCGGCTACCAGGGCCAGCGCGGCGACCCGGTGCGGGTGGCGCAGTGCGAGGTCGGCGCCGATCGCGCCGCCGATGGAGCAGCCCGCGTATCCGAAGCGCTGGACGCCGAGGCTGTCGAGGGTGGCCAGCAGCCGGTCGGACAGTTCGCCGACGGCGGTGGCGGGATGGGCCGGGGCGCCGCCGTGGCCGGGCAGGTCGAAGCGGAAGACCCGCCAGTGCTGGGAGAGCTCCGGTATCTGGCGGTCCCACATGTGCCAGGTGGTACCGAGCGAGGGGCCGATGACGAGGACGGGGGCGTCCTGCGGGCCGTCGAACCGGTACTGGAGGGTGTGCATCGGCAGGGCGCGGGATCCTTGCGGGATCGGCCGGGGCTGGGCGGCCGGCGCCGACTGCGGGGGCACGGGCTGCACCGGCTGTGCGTGCGACGGCTGCAGCGGTACCTGCCCGGTCTGCGTGGCCGACAGCGGCGGCACCGGCTGCAGGGTGTGCCCGGGCTGCCCTGCCTGCGGTCCCAGGAACGGCTCCAGCGTCTGCGGGCCCTGGAACTGCTGCGCCGCAGGTACGGACTGCGCGCCCGGGAACGGCTGCGCGGGCTGCGGGGTATTCGTCTCACTCACGTCGCTCACTCGCTCCAGGTTAGTGAGCGGTCGGTCGACCTCCGGTCAGGGGGTCGCCGCAGATACGACATATACGACAGGAGATGCCGGATCGGTCATGTCGACGGTGATGTTCTGGGTGGGGCGCGGGTCCTTGTTGGTGTGGGTGGTGCCCGCCCAGTCGACGCCCTGGCCGAAGTACCAGCCCGCGATCTTGGTGTCGCGTGCGCCGACGGTGACGTCGCCGTCGGTCAGGGCCGCGCGGCCGGAGCCCAGACGGGAGAGGAAGCGGTCGAGCCCGGCGGACGACGTGCGGAACTGCGCGTACATCCGGCTGGCCTTCCAGTTGTTCGTCTCGTAGTACTGGACGTCCACCGCGTCGCCGGGGATCGGCACCTCGAAGATCCGGCGCTGCATCCGGGACGGCCAGCCCTCGCGGAGCCCATGCGCGGAGGCCTCGGCCTCCTTGTCCTGCCCGGAGCGGCGGCTCTGGCCGGCGGAGATCAGCAGATAGCCGGCCGGGACGCCGATCAGCAGGACGATGGTGGTCGCCGTGATCAGGCGTCGCCGGATCATCCGGCGCCGGTCCTCCGGGCGCCGTCCGCCGCCCTCGTCGGGCGGCGAGGACTGGCGCGGCAGGACGGGATGCTCTGCTGTGGTCATGTTCTGGGGCCCCTAGGAGGTGCGGGTGTTGCGGGTGGACCGGATGGTGCTCGCGGCCTGGTCGTAGATCTGCGCGTACCGCTCGTACCGCTCGACACGACGGCGGTTGGTGCGGCGGAACCGGCGGGCGACCAGCCGGGCCAGGTCCGCGGCGCCGACCATACCTGCCTCCGGGCCGAGCTCGGCCTTCGCGATCCGGGCCTCGGGGCGGTAGCCGCGGCCGGTGAGGTGGCGCTTGAAGGCGTCCCTGGCGGGACCGATCAACAGGTCGTCGGCGGCGCTGACACCGCCTCCGATGACGAAGCAGGAGGGGTCGAGCGCGGCGGCCAGATTGGCGATGCCAACACCGAGCCACTGGCCGATGTCCTGGAGGAGCTCGATGCACATCGCATCGCCCTCGCGGGCCAGTTCGGTGATGAGCGGCCCGGTGATTTCGGGGATGTTCCCCTTGACCCGCTCGATGATTCCGTGAGCGACGGGCGAGTCGGCGGCGGCCAGCTCCCTGGCCTCGCGGACGAGGGCGTTGCCGGAGCTGTACTGCTCC
This sequence comes from Streptomyces sp. NBC_01717, assembly GCF_036248255.1. Classification (NCBI taxonomy): domain Bacteria; kingdom Bacillati; phylum Actinomycetota; class Actinomycetes; order Kitasatosporales; family Streptomycetaceae; genus Streptomyces; species Streptomyces sp. NBC_01717. The sequence continues at coordinate 2,067,704 of NZ_CP109178.1, forward strand.
CAGCAGCCGCGGTTGCCGCACGGACAGCGGTGCCCGCCGGGTACCACCTGCATGTGGCCGAACTCACCGGCGACCCCGTACTTGCCGCGCTTGACCTGACCGTCCTCCAGGATCGCGCCGCCGATGCCGGTGCCGAGCGTGATCATGACGAGATGGTCCTCGCCGCGGCCCGCGCCGAACCGCCACTCCGCCCACGCCGCGGTGTTCGCGTCGTTGTCCACCATGACGGGGACGACCAGGCGGGAGGCGAGGGCGTCGCGGAGGGGTTCGTCGCGCCAGGCGAGGTGCGGGGCGAACAGCACCTTGGAGCGGTCGGCGTCGACCCAGCCCGCCGCGCCGATGCCGACGGCATGCACGTCGTGCCGGTCGGAGAGGTCGAGGACCAGCTCGACGATGGTGTCCTCGACGACCTTGGGGCTCTTGGACTTGTCCGGCGTCTCGGTGCGCAGCTGCTCCAGGATGTTCCCGTCGGCGTCGACGACGCCGGCCATCACCTTCGTACCCCCGATGTCGATGCCGACGGTGGGTACCCGGGGCGCCGTGAGGTGCGAGCGCCGCTCCCGGGTGCCGACGGTCCGCAGGACGGTGGCGCGGGCGGAGCCGCGGTGTGTGAAGTCGCGGTACGTGCTCATCGTCCCTGCGTTGTCTGGGGGGACCGGGTGGTGACAGCTCCCGGCGGCGGACGGCGCCCGTCGGGCTCGATTCTGCCACTGCCGGAGCGTCGGGGCGGGCGGTCGGGGCGGGCGGCACCCCGCCCGCGCCCTCTCCTACGGGGTGTCGTCGGTGACCGGATGGCCGCCCAGGTGGGTCGGCGAGGGGGCCCGCTCGAGCTCGTGGCTCAGCTCCTCGAGCTCGCTGCCACCGGCCATCTGGCGGGTCAGCTCGTCCAGGGTGATGGAGTCCTTGGTGTGGCTGCCGGACATGGCGCCCCGCTTGAGCAGCACGAACCGGTCGCCGACCAGATAGGCGTGATGCGGGTTGTGCGTGATGAGAACCACGCCGAGCCCGGCGTCCCGGGCGGCCGCCACGTACTTCAGCACGACCCCGGACTGCTTGACGCCGAGTGCAGCGGTGGGCTCGTCCAGGACGAGGACCTTGGCGCCGAAGTAGACGGCCCGCGCGATGGCGACGCACTGGCGCTCGCCGCCGGACAGGGTGCCGATCGGCTGGTCGACGTCGCGCAGGTCGATGCCCATGCGCAGCAGCTCGGAACGGGTCGTCTCGCGCATCATCCGGACGTCGAGCCGCTTGAACGGGCCGACGCCCGTCGTCGGCTCGGAGCCGAGGAAGAAGTTTCGCCAGACGGGCATCAGCGGAACGACGGCCAGGTCCTGGTAGACCGTGGCGATGCCCCGGTCCAGGGCCTCGCGCGGGTTGGCCAGAGCGGTCTCCTCGCCGTCGACGAGGAACCGGCCCGCGTCGTGCCGGTGCAGCCCTGCGATGATCTTGATGAGGGTGGACTTGCCGGCGCCGTTGTCGCCGAGGACGCACGAGATCTCGCCCGCGTGGACCTCCAGCGACACGTCCTGGAGGGCCTTGATGTTCCCGTAGAACTTGCTGACGTGGTCCAGCTCGATCAGCGCCCGGGGGGCCGCGGTCGTCATTTCGTCGCCTCCGCGCGCTTGCGTACCCATGCGTTGAGCAGGGTGGCCAGGAGCAGCATGGCTCCGAGGAAGAACTTGAACCAGTCCGGGTTCCACTCCGCGTACACGATGCCCTTGCTGGTCATGCCGAAGATGAAAGCGCCGATCGCCGAGCCGATCGCGGAGCCGTAGCCGCCGGTGATCAGGCAGCCGCCGATGACGGCCGCGATGATGTACGTCAGCTCGTTGCCGACGCCCTCGCCGGACTGCACCACGTCGAACGAGAACAGCAGGTGCTGCCCGGAGACCCAGGCGGCGAAGGCGACGCCGAGGTAGAGACCGACCTTGGTGCGGATCACCGGGACACCCACGGCGCGGGCCGCGTCGGCCTCGCCGCCGACCGCGAAGATCCAGTTGCCGAAGCGGGTACGGAGCAGGATCCAGGTGGCGATCGCGACGAGCACCGCCCACCAGAGAATGGTGACCTTGAGCTCGACCCCGCCGACGGTCCACTGCGAGGCGAAGACCTTGCGGGCCGAGTCGAAGCCCTCCATGTCGGCGATGGACTTCGTCGACACCGTTCCGCTGATCAGCTTGGTGAAGCCGAGATTGAGGCCGGTCAGCATCAGGAACGTACCGAGCGTGATGATGAAGCTCGGCAGTTTCGTACGGGTCAGCATGAACCCGTTGAACGCACCGACGGCCAGCGTCACCAGGAGCGACACGAAGACGCCGACCCAGACATTGGCCGTCATCTGGTAGCTGAACATCGAGGAGACCAGCGCGGAGCTGGTGACCAGGACACCGGCCGACAGGTCGAACTCACCGCCGATCATCAGCAGCGCCACCGGCGCCGCCATGATCCCGATGGTGGACGCCGCGTACAGCACCGTGCCGAAGCTGGAGGCGCGCAGGAAGCTGTCGGCGATGATCGAGAAGAAGATGAAGACGGCCGCGGCGCCTACGACCGAACCGAGTTCGGGGCGGCCGAGCAGCCTGCGCAGCGCCGAGGTGTGCAGCAGCCGCTCGTCGGACCCGGCCGCCGGGGCCGGTGGTTGTTCCGTCGTGGTCATCGGGTCCCCCGCTTCGTGTACTCCGCCAGCTCGGCGGCGTCCTTCGAGGTGATGATCTGCGGGCCGGTGAGGACGGGGCGCCCGCCACCGAGCACATTGCGGTTGTAGCGGTAGAGCCAGAGCAGGTCGACGGCCTCGTACCCCTGGAGGTACGGCTGCTGGTCGACGGCGAAGCCCAGGGTCTTGTCCTGCAGTGCGGTGGCGACCTTCGCGTTCAGGTCGAACGTGTCGATCTCGGCCTTGGAGCCCGCGGTCCGCTTCGCCTTCACGGCGGCGTCCGCGAACGGCGCGCCGAGCGTGACGACCGCGTCGATGCTCTTGTCCGCCTGGAGCTTCGCCTCGATGGACGCCTGGACGTCGGGCATGTTGGTGCCCTCGACGTACAGGTTCTCCATCTGCCCGTCGAACGCCTTCTTCGCCCCGGCGCAGCGCTGCTCGTGGCCGACGTTGCCCTGCTCGTGCAGGATGCACAGGGCTTTCTTCCGGCCGCGCGCGTTGAGCTCGTCGCCGACGGCCTCGCCGGCGATGGACTCGTCCTGGCCGATGTGGGTGAGCGCGCCGAACGCCTTGGACTCCGCGGAGCCAGAGTTCACCGTGATCACCGGGATCCCGGCCCTGGTGGCCTTGGCGACGACGTCCTTCATCGCGTCGGGCTTGGCGAGCGAGACGATCAGCCCGTCGACCTTCTGGTCGATCGCGGCCTGGACGAGCTGGGCCTGCTGCTGCGCCTCGTCGTTGTGCGAGTACAGGAACTTGATGTTGTCCTTGACGGCCGCCTGCTCGGCGCCCCGCTGGACGATGTCCCAGAACGTGTCGCCGTCGCCCGAGTGGGTGACCATGGCGAAGGTCCAGCGGGGTGTGTTCACCGCGGACCGGCCCTCGGCGGCGGCCCGGGCCGCGCGCTCCTCCGCCCGCTTGCCACCGGTGCTGCTGCATCCCACGAGGGAGGCCCCGAGCACCGCCGCAAGCACGGCACCCATCGCACGTACCCCTGTCCGAACCCTTGCCACGACGCCGTGCCCTTCTTGTGCTGCTCGCTGTACTGCTTGGTGCCGCCTGGGGGTATCGCCTCCCGGTCCGGCTGGCCAAGTATCCCCGAGCCCGAGTCGGCGCCGCCCGGCAGGGGCGGGACGTGTGCGTCGGAAGGGGGTGTGCACAGTGGTGTGCGCGGTGGCGCGTACGGCGGTCATCGGGTGCCGCGCGCGGTGTACTCCTCCAGCTGCGGGACGTCGTCGGCGGTGACGATCGCCGGGCCGGTGAGCACCGGCTTCCCGCCGCCGATGACGTTGCCGTTCGTCTTGTTGAGCCACAGTTCGTCGACGGCGAGATAGCCCTGGAGGTAGGGCTGCTGGTCGACGGCGAAGCCGACCTCCGCCGCCTTCAGGCGTTTGACGACCTCGGCGTTCAGATCGAATGTGTCGACCTCGGCCTTGGAGCCGGAACCCTCCTTGGCCTTGACGGAGGCGGCGGCGAACGGCGCGCCGAGGGTGACGATCGTGTCGATGCCGTGATCGGCCTGGAGCTTCGCCTCGATGGAGGAGGTGGAGGCGGGCATGTTGGTGCCCTCGACGTTGAGGTTCTCGACCGCGCCCTTGAAGGTCTTCTTCACCCCGGCGCACCGCTCCTCGAGCGACACATTGCCCTGTTCGTGGATGACGCAGACGGCCTTCTTGCGGCCGCGCTCGTTGAGTTCCTCGCCGACGGCCTCGCCGGCGACCTTCTCGTCCTGCCCGATGTGGCTGAGCGCGCCGACCTCCGCGGAGAACTGCGCGCCCGAGTTGATCGTGACGACGGGGATGCCGGCCTTCACCGCCTTGGCGACGACCGCCTTGACGGCTTCCGGTTTGGCGAGCGTGACGACGATGCCGTCGACCTTCTGGTCGATGGCGGCCTGGACGAGCTGGGCCTGCTCCTTGCCCTCCTTGTCGGCGGAGTACAGGAACTCGACGTTGTCCTTGGCCGCGGCCTGCTTCGCACCGCTGCGGACGATGTCCCAGAAGGTGTCGCCCTCCCCCGCGTGCGTGACCATGGCGATCTTCATCCGGGGTGTGGAGACGCCTTTGACGCCCTGCCCGCTGCCGCTCCCGGGCTTGTCCTCCGCGCTCTTGCCGCCGGAGCTGCTGCATCCGGTCAAGGTGGTGAGCGCGAGGCCGATGGTGCAGATGGCGATCAGGGTTGCTGCCTTGCGAGGGGTACGCATGGTGGGTCCGCCTTCTCTCCCGGCCGCCCGAGTGCGGCTTGGGGTGTTCTAGCGGGGTGCGTCGGCGTCGTCAACGGGGCCTCCGCAGAGCTCGTCAGCGTACGAGGAGCTGGAAGTCGAAGGCGTAGCGCGAGGCCCGGTAGACATGGGAGGCGAATTCGACCGCCCGCCCGGTGTCGTCGTACGTGGTGCGCTCCATCGTCAGCAGCGGCGCGCCCTCGGGCTCGGCGAGCTGGGCGGCCTCCTCGGCCGTGGCGAGGCGGGCGCCGACGTTCTGGCGCGCGCTGTGCAGGGTGATACCGGCAGCGCGCATGATCCGGTAGAGGCCGGTGGCCTCCAGCCGTTCGGTGCCCAGGTCGACCAGGCCGGCCGGCACGTGGTTGCGCAGCAGGGCCATCGGTTCGTCGTGCGCGGACCGCAGGCGCTCCACGAGGTGGACGTCGGTGCCTTCCGGGACACCGAGGGCGGCGGCGACCCTGGCGGTGGCGGGCTCGAGCCGGTTGCACAGGACGCGGGTGGCGGGGCGCTGGCCGGCCGCCTCGAGATCGTCGTACAGGCTGCTCAGTTCGAGGGGCCGCTTGACCTGGCTGTGGACGACCTGGGTGCCCACCCCGCGGCGCCGGACCATCAGGCCCTTGTCGACGAGCGACTGGATGGCCTGGCGGACGGTGGGCCGCGACAGGCCGAGCCGGGCCGCGAGGTCGATCTCGTTGCCGAGGAGACTGCCTGGGGCGAGGCGGCCCTGTTCGATGGCCGCCTCCAGCTGCTGGGACAGCTGGTAGTAGAGCGGGACCGGGCTGCTGCGGTCCACACCGAGTTCGAGGGCGGCGGGGTCGGCGACAGGTTTGGGCACGGCAGGAGCGTAGCCCTCATGTCAGGACCACCGGTAGTCAGGTCGTCCCGTTGTCCGGTTGTCCTGACAACGTTGCTCAGGAGATGCGATACGCCCGGGGTCACCCGATCGCGGGCGGCTCGGCGGGCGACCCGGGCGGGGTGATCGTAGTGTGCGGGTGGGGTGCTCCGGGGGCGCACCACCGGTGCCGTACGACGGGTCGATGTGAGGGAGAGCAGATGTCCAAGCCACCGTTGCCGGACGAAGCCGTGACCATGCTGAAGAAGGCGAACCCGGCCGTCATCACCACGCTCCGCCCGGACGGCCAGCCGGTGTCCACCCCGACCTGGTACCTCTGGGACGACGGCCGGGTGCTGGTGAACATGGACGAGGGCCGCAAGCGGCTGGAGCACATCCGCCGCGACCCGCGCGTCACTCTCACCGTGCTGGACGAGGCGGGCTGGTACACGCACATCAGCATCATCGGCCGCGTCGCCGAGACACGCCCGGACGAGGGCCTCGCCGACATCGACAGGCTGGCCCGTCAGTACTTGGGCAACGACTACCCCATGCGGGACCGCGACCGGGTGAGCGCCTGGATCGAGATCGAACGCTGGCACGGCTGGGGCACCCTGAAGGACAACAGCCAACCGGGCTGACCATCCGCCGGGGCACCGGCCCCGCCACGGCCGGCCGGCCGGCCGGCCGTGAAGCGAAGGCCCGCAGGCCGGCGGGTCTTCGCACACGTGCCGGTCGGCTGCCGCGGACGGGTTCAGACCTGGAACGCCTGCCGTACCGAGCCGCCGACGACGGCGCACCACGTGCTCTTCCCGACCTTGCCGTCGGGAACGAGGCCGTGCAGTCGCTGAAGGCCCTGGACGGCTTTCATGGTCCCGTGGTCGTACGTGCCCGTCGGTGCGGCATCGGCGTATCCCTTGCGGACGAGCATCTCCTGCAGGGCCACGACGGGCAGGCCGGTGGCGTGCTTGCCGAGGGTGGGTACGAGCGCCTCCCAGGTGGCACGGTCGAAGGTGCAGTCCGGGTCGACCGGTATGCCGTTCCTCGCCTGGAAGTCGTTCACGACCGGGTTCATGTCCTGGCCGAAGACGCCGTCGGCGGCCAGTTCGTATCCGACGTCGGCGAGCAGGTACTGCGCCACCTTGACGACGGGGCCGCCGACGAACCGCCAGATGTCCGGCCACCGACGCTCCGGTATCGCGCCGGCCGGCGTGCCCAGCGCCTTGAGGACGCGCGAGCGGATCATCGGGAACTGCGCGTAGAAGGCGATGCCCGGGCAGTCGGTGTCGCGGAAGTCCCAGTGGCCGAAGACGTCCCAGGCGTTCAGCTCGAACTTGCGGCACACGGCGGTGCACAGCTCGACCAGCGAGTCGAGGAGGGCCTCGGGCGGGGTCTCCGTGATGTAGGTGCCCTCGTTCTCGATCCCGATCGCGTTGCCGTTCTCGCCGGGACAGTGGGCGGCGGTCACCTGGTGTTCCCCGGCTTCCAGGGTCTCCAGACTCCGGTGACGGCCCTCCAGGACGTAGCCGCCCCGGCTCACGGTGAAGTGCTGGCCGGTGTCCGCCCAGCCATTGGTGTCCATGTGCAGGTCCTGGCAGTCCTTGGCCAGCTGGACGGCGTGCTCGCGCGAGTAGTCGGTGACGTTCGGGAACGCCATGTGGTGCAGGATGATCTTGTTGGTGGTGTTGCCGGTGATCTGGATGGTGCTGGACGGCGGCCTGGCGCCCCAGCTGTCGCAGTCGATGATCCAGGGGAATTCCGCCGAGGGCGCCGCCTGGGCCACGGCGGGGAGCGCCAGTTCGGTGCCGACGACCGCAGCGACCGCTCCCCCCAGGCCGAATCTGAACAGCGTACGGCGGTCGACTTCGTGCTCGCGCATGGCCATGCGGTCCCCCCAGGGGTCACGGCAGCCTCTTCCGGCTACCGACGGCAACGGGAGATTATGTGGCCCACACACGCAGTACCAGTCTTTCCGAAGATCGTTACGAGCCCCGCGGGGGCAGGACGGGGCGAATGGGCGCAAGTCACCACTCGCCTTTGCGAACCTTCGGCATCCATGGCGATTTGACGGGCCGCCAGATCAGCCGGACAGGGCCGCATCGCCGGAGGGCCGGGCGCTGAACGACGACCGACCGGGGTCCTGCCCCTCTGAGGACCGGCACCCGAACACTCTCTCGTTTGTCAGGACATATAGTTGACAGCGCAGCCGGTGGGCGGCACGTTGGGTCCATGCGTATCGGACTCATCGGCACCGGCCGGATCGGTTCCTTCCATGCGGGTGTGCTGGCCCGCCACCCCGCCGTGGACACGCTGGTGGTGACGGACACCGACGGGGCAAGGGCAGCCGCCGTCGCGGCCCGGACAGGCGCTTCAGCCGCCGGGTCCGTGGCCGAAGTGCTGCGCGCGGGGGTGGACGCCGTCGTGATCGCCTCGGCCACGTCGACGCACGCGGAGCTGATCGGGGCGGCCGCGCGTGCGGGGCTGCCCGCCTTCTGCGAGAAGCCGATCGCGCTGGACCCTGCGGGGACGCTGAGCGCGCTGCGCGAGGTCGAGCGGGCCGGGAGCGTGCTCCAACTGGGCTTCATGCGCAGGTTCGACGCCGGGTACGCCGCGGCGCGCACCGCCGTACGGGGCGGAGCGCTGGGCAGGCTGCACACCGTGCGGGCCGTGACGTCCGATCCGGCGCCGCCGCCCGCCGCGTATCTGCCGCACTCCGGCGGTCTGTTCCGGGACTGTCTGGTCCATGACTTCGACATCCTGCGGTGGGTGACGGGCCGTGAGGTGGTGGAGGTGTATGCCACCGGATCGGATGCCGGGCCCGCGATGTTCCGTGCGGCAGGCGATGTCGACACGGCGGCGGCCCTGTTGACCCTCGACGACGCCACACTGGCCACCGCGACGGCGACCCGGTGCAACGGCGCCGGGTACGACGTACGGATGGAGCTGGCGGGCGAGCTCGGTCAGATCGCGGTCGGGCTCGACGAGCGCACTCCGCTGACATCGGTGGAGCCACAGGGCCCCGCCGCCCCGGCCAAGCCCTGGCCGGGGTTCCTGGAGCGGTTCGCCCCGGCGTACGAGGCGGAACTGGACGCGTTCGTACGGGTGGTGCGGGGCGAGGTGGCCAACCCGTGCGACGGCCGGGAAGCTCTCTACGCACTGCGGATCGCGGAGGCGTGCGAGCTGTCCCGGCGCGAGCACCGACCGGTGGCGGTGGCGGAGATCCCGGCCGACTGAGGCGGAATGTCCCCGTCAGCTCCGGGCGGGGAGCACGGTCCCCTGGGCGACCGCGCACAGGGTTTCCGTGCCGTCGTCCGCTGCGGCGAACAGATCGCAGCGCACGACGGCCTGGCGGCGGCCGGTGTGGACGACGACGGCGCGGGCGATCAGGGTGCGGCCGGTGGCGGGCCGGATGTACTGGATCGAGAAGCCGCCGGTGAGTACGGCCGGTCCGAGGGTCGTCCCGGCGGCGAACGTGATCGAGTTGTCGGCGGCGTAGGAGAGCACTCCGCCGTGCACGAAGCCGTTCTGCTGCTGGAGTTCCGGACGGATGTCCACTTGGAGGGTGGCCGCACCGTCCCCGAAAGCGGTTATCCGTGCCCCGACGAGCCGGCTGAACGGCTGGCTGTCGAGGACCTTCTGTGCCATCTGCAAATCAAGTCCGGTCATGACACGCTTTCCTACCTCACCAGCGCACCGGCAACCGTCGCACCCCTCGGATCAGCATCCCCGGCAGCCAGTCGAGCTCCCCGGTTTCCGGGGCGAGTTCGAGATCCGGGCAGCGCTCCAGCAGCGCGCGGATCGCGATCCGGCCCTCCATACGGGCCAGCGGCGCCCCCATGCAGAAGTGGATGCCGTGTCCGAACGCCAGATGCCCCTGGGTGTCGCGACGGATGTCGAAACGGTCCGGTTCCGGATAGCGGGCGGGGTCGCGGTCGGCTCCGGCCAGGGCGATCAGGACCGCTTCGCCGGCCGGAATGACCCGGGAGCCGATCCCGACCGGTTCACGGGTGAAGCGGAAGGTGGCGGTCTCCACCGGCCCGTCGTACCGGAGCATCTCCTCGACCGCACCGTCGATCAACCCGAAGTCGGCGCGGAGTGCGGCCAGTTGATCAGGGTGGGTGAGCAGCGCGCGTACCCCGTTGGAGATCAGGTTGACCGTGGTCTCATGACCGGCGACGAGCAGCAGGAAGGCCATCCCGACGAGTTCGTCGGACGACAGACCGTCGCCCTCCTCGTCACGCGCCCGGATCAGTGCACTCAACAGGTCGTCACCGGGCGAGCACCGCTTGTCCTCGATGAGCTCGACCAGATAGGCGCCCATCGAGCGGACCGCCTCGCCCTCCTCCTGCGCCGTCTTCGGGGCGACGATGCCGTTCGACAGCCGGCGGAACTCGTTGCGGTCCAGGTCCGGCACACCGATCAGCTCGCAGATGACCGTCATGGGCAGCGGGAAGGCGAGCGCGTCGACCAGGTCACCGTGCCCGGCGGGCACCATCGCGTCGAGCAGCTCATCGGTGATCTGCTGGACGCGCGGCCGCAGCGACTCGATCCTGCGGGCGGTGAACTCGCGGGCGACGAGCTTGCGCAGCCGGGTGTGGTGGGGCGCGTCCATCTCCAGCATGTTGGCGTTGATCGGATCGCCCGCGCCCGTCGCGTACGGCGTCGTCCGCCAGTCCTTGCCGAGCCGCTGGTCGGCGAGGGCCGCGCGGCCCTCCTCGTAACCGACGATCAGCCAGACCCGCTCGAAGTCGTCGGTACGGATGGTGTGCACCGGTCCCTCGGCGCGCATCTTCGCGTAGTACGGATACGGATTCGCGGTGAAGTCCTGGATCCCGCGAAGATCGACGTCCACTGCGGACACGGTCCGCCCCCTCCCGGCCGGTTCGGTCGATCTGCTCGGATCGACCCCCCTCAGCCTACGTCGCCGGTGGCGTCGCCCTCCTCGTAGAGCAGACCCGCGTCGTGCACCAACAGCGCAATCTGAACGCGGTTGTTGAAGCCGAACCTCGCGAGAATGCGCGACACATGGGCCTTCACGGTGGCCACGCTGAGATACAGGGTCGCGGCGATCTCCGCGTTGGACCGGCCTCGCCCGACGGCGACCGCGACCTCGCGCTCCCGCTCGGCGAGGGAGGCGATCCGCTGCCGGGCCCGTTCGGCCCGGGCCGGCCGGCCGTCGGCGCCGCCCGCGGCACGAGCCATGAGCTGCCGGGTGACGGCGGGCGACAGCACGGGGTCACCGGCCGCGACCCGTCGCACCGAGTCGACGATCTGCGCGGGCGGGGTGTCCTTCAGGACGAATCCTGCGGCTCCGGCGCGGATGGCCCGCAGCACCTGCTCGTCGGCGTGGAACGTGGTGAGGACGACGACCTCGGGCGCGTCGGGTCTGCCGCGCAGCGCCTCGGTCGCGGTCAGCCCGTCCATGGTCGGCATCCTGATGTCCATCAGCACCACATCGGGGCGGTGCCGGTCGACGAGATCCGCGACCTCGGAGCCGTCCGCACCCTCCCCCACGACGGTGATGTCGTCGACGCCGCCGAGCATGAACGTCAGCCCGGCACGTACGAGTGGGTCGTCGTCGACGATGAGCAGCCGGACGGGGCGCGCCACGGGATCCCTGGGGATGGTCATGAGGACCACGGTAGCCAGGCCCGGACGACGAAGCCGCCGTCGGGTTCCGGGCCGTGGTCGAGGCGGCCGCCCGCGAGGGTGGCACGCTCGGTGAGACCGATGAGGCCCTGGCCGGAGCCGGGGACCCGCTCGAACGGTTCGACGGGTGCCGGGTTGCGTACCTCGACGGTGAGACCGTCGCCCGGTCCACCGGTGACGGTGACGGTGACCTCGGTGCCGGGGGCGTGCTTACGGGCGTTGGTCAGGCCCTCCTGGGCGATGCGGTACACGGTGCGGCCGGTTGCGGCGGGGGCGGTGACCGGGTCGGCGACGCGGTTGTCGAGGGTGACCTTCATCCCCGCCAGTCGGGATTCGGCGATCAGTGCGTCCAGCGTGGCGAGGGTGGGCTGCGGCCGGTTGCCGTCCCCGTTGTCGCCGTCGCCGGGGCTCCGGAGGACGCCGATGATCTCGCGCAGGTCCTGGAGCGCCTCGTGCGCGCTGTCCCGGATGACCCCTGCGGCCCGGGCGACCTCGGCCGCCGGCGCGTCGGGGCGGAATTCGAGGGCGCCCGCGTGGACGCTGAGGAGGGTCAGCCGGTGGGCGAGCACATCGTGCATCTCGCGCGCGATGGCCTCGCGGGCCAGCCGCTGGGCCTGCTCGGCCCGGAGCGCGGCCTCCGCTTCGGCCCGGCGGGCACGCTCGCGCAGCGTGACGACGAGCTGGCGTCTGGACCGTACGACCATTCCCCAGCTCAGCACCAGCAGGACCAGCAGCGCCCCGACAACCGTGGACGCGAGGAACGAGGTTGCCGGGTCGGGGCGCAGATACGGCTGTACGGGCGCGACGGCCAGCGCGAGCACGCCGACGGCGGCCACCGGTCTGAACGGCCGGTGCACCGCCACGCTGAACAGCGCCACGAGCAGGGCCCCGGCGGCTACCGGTTCGACGACCGAGACCAGTGTCAGGGTCACAGCCAGGCCGACCGGCCACCGCCGCCGTGTCCACAGGGCGCAACAGGCCGCGGCGCCGACCAGCGAGTCGATGAAGACGACCCCGTCGGGGGTGGTGCGGTCGGCGTCGATGGCGCCTGCCGCGGCCGCGCCGATCGCCGCCGCGCAGAGGAACGCCGTGATGTCGACGACCCAGTCCCGTACCGTGCGGCGCGCTCTGCGGCCCTGGTCACCGGGCAGCTCGGGATCGGCCATCGCCGAGGGCAGCAGCCAGGGGTACTCCGTGCGCGTCATATCGACAAAACTACTCAGGTGGCGGGCTGGTACCGGCCGTACGGGAGCGGGAGGCCACCGAAGTCGCCGGACCGGAGACTTCGGTAGCACCGGATCGGAGACTTAAGTCGCAACGGGGCAGACCGGCGGCCGACGCGGCGGTGGGACCCTACGCGCGAGGCTCACGGGATGAAGAAACTCTGTGAGTCGGTCGGCTTCATCGTCTTCATCCAGGGCGTCACCGGGCTGCTCCACGAATGGACGGGCTGGTTCCGGCTCTGGGCGGTGGTGCGGAGACTGGAGTTCCTCGGTGGGTACGCGGTGTTCGTCAACGTCGTGCTGGTGATGACGGGAGCCGCTGTCATGGTGGCAGCCGACCGGCTCAAGGAGTAGCCGACTCAAGGAGCCGCGGGGGTTGCCGCGCGGCGGCCCCAGCCGGTTCCGGCGAGGACGAGCACGGCGCCCAGTACGCCGAGGGCGGAGAGTCGTTCACCGCCGATCGCGATACCCGCGGCGGCCGCCCACAGGGGTTCCGTACCGAGCAGCAGACTGACCCGGGACGGCGAGGTGCGGCGTACCGACCACATCTGCACGAAGAAGGCGAACAGCGTGCAGAAGACGGAGAGGAACAGCAGCCCGCCCCACTCCCGGACGCCGAACCCCGCGGCCACCGACCAGGGCGACTCCCCGGTGCCGGGAACGGCGGCGAGCACGGCGAAGACGGCGACCGCGCTGCCGAGCTGCACGGTGGTCAACGACAGCGAGTCCGCCGCCCGGACGGACTTGATGCGGGCCATCATCAGCACATGCACGGTACGGGCGAGGGCCGCCACGAGCATCAGCAGATCGCCCACCGACGGGCTGGTGAAACCGCCGCCCTGGGTCAGTAGCACGACACCGGCGACGGACAACGCGGCGGCGGCGAGGAACGCTCCGGTCGGCCGGACCCGGGTCACCGCGGCCTCGGCGAGCGGCGTGAAGATCATCGTCAGGCTGATGATGAGTCCGGCGTTGGTCGCCGAGGTGTGCACGACGCCGTACGTCTCCACCAGGAAGATCCCGCTGAGGACCAGCCCCAGCAGACCCGCGCCGCGCCACTGCGCCGCGCTGAGTGCCCGCAGCCTGCGCCACCCGGCGACGGCCAGCACGGGCAGCACGATGACGAAGCGCAGCACGAGGACCGCGACGACGGTGGACGTCGTGGTGATGCCCTTGGCCGCGAGATAGCTGGCGCCCCAGACGACCGCGACGAGCAGCACGGGCAGATCGGTGAGCCCGGCCCGGCGCGGTGGTGCGAGGGCGGGCAGGGCGACAGCGGACACCTGGTTCTCCTGATTCTCCACAGCGGGAAACGATGTGGAGACCTCACCGGCTCACACGCGGAACGATCACGGTACCGGGCGGCCCACGGCTGCGGGAACACCCGTCTCAGCGCTCGAGGTCACCGATCCCCGCCGTGGCCGTCCGGACGGGTGGACCACCGCTGTCCGTCCTACCCTGGCCAGGAAGGTTTCCGAACGTAAAGGGAGATCATGATCGAGACCCCGGCTCGCACCCTCAACGACGGCCGCACCATTCCCGCCGTCGGGCTCGGCACCTGGCCGATGGACGACGACGCGGCCGAGCAGGCCGTCGCCGGGGCGCTGGGCCTCGGATACCGGCTCGTCGACACCGCGCTCAACTACCGCAACGAGACAGGCACCGGTCGCGGGATCGCCCGCAGCGGCGTGCCGCGGGAGGACGTCTTCGTCACCACCAAGGTCCCGGGCAGGCACCACGGTTATGAGAAGACGCTGGCGTCGTTCGAGGAGTCCCGGCGCAATCTCGGGCTCGACTACGTGGATCTCTATCTCATCCACTGGCCGCTGCCCCGGGCCGATCTGTACGTCGACACCTGGAAAGCCATGATCCAGCTCCGCAAGGACGGTCTGGTGCGGTCGATCGGTGTCTCCAACTTCACCGCGGCCCATGTCGAGCGGCTGGAGCAGGAGACCGGGGTGCTGCCCGCCGTCAACCAGATCGAGATGCATCCGCGCTTCCCGCAGGAGGAGCTGCGGGCCGTGCACGAGGCGAAGGGCATCGTCACCGAGAGCTGGAGCCCGCTGGGCCGCGGACACCGGCTGCTGGCGGACCCGGAGATCGTCGCCGTCGCCGAGGCACACGGCGTGACACCCGGTCAGGCCGTGCTGCGCTGGCACACCCAGCTCGGTGCGGTGCCGATCCCGAAGTCCGCAGATCCGGGGCGGCAGCGGGAGAATCTGGATCTGTTCGGCTTCGAGCTGACGGCGGACGAACTGGCCCGGATCTCCGCCGGTCCGCGGCGGCGGTTCGGCGGCGACCCGGAGTCCCACGAGGAGTTCTGACCGGCGGCGCCTCACCGGCCGGGGCTCACCCGTGGGATCTCACCCAGCCCGGCTCACCGGCCGGCGCTCACCGTTCCCGGGTCACTCACCGCGGGGCGCGAGCTCCGCCATCAGGGACCAACCGTCGCCCGGGACCTCGACGTTGATGATCTCCGGGGTCCGGGCGACGAGGTCCGCCATCCCCTCCATCGCCGCCGCGAAGTGCTCGGACTTCACATGCGCCTCGCCCGCTTCCGGGGACGCGAAGGCCTCCAGGAGCACGAACTGGTCCGGATTCTCGACGCTGTACGACCACTCGAAGAACAGATTGCCCGGTTCCTGGCGAGTGGCGAGAGTGAAGGGCTCGACGGCCGGAAGCCAGTTGTCGCGCTCGGCGCTGCGGACGGTGAACTTGACGGCGATGAAGATCATGGCGACTCGACTCCTGCTCGGGACATGCGATCCGCCCAGAGTCCCATAAGCGCTGGATCCGAACGCATCGGGCACACCTGGAAGGAACCGGAGTCACCCGTCCTCGTCAGCCGCCCAGCTCGCGGTGGCGGGCGGCCAGTCGCGTCGCGCCCTCCGCCGTCAGTGAGCCGAACAGCCGCAGCCGCGAGATGCCGCCGTCCGGGAAGATGTCGATCCGGACATGGGTGGCCCGTACGGCCTCCGGCAGGACGAAGCGGTGGTTCGTGTCGGGCTGCAACCGGGTCCGCGGCAGGATCTCGGTCCACTCAGCGCCGCCCCCGTCGCCGCTCCCCCCGTCCATTACCGAAAGGCTCGCCCAGCCGGCCGAGTTGCCCTTGAGGTACGCGGTGTCGATCTCGACGGCCCTGATCTCCGACTGCTCGGCGAGCCGGTAGCGGATCCAGTCGTTGCCCTTGTCGCGCCGACGGCGGGTCTCCCAGCCGTCGTCCATCTGCCGGGAGCGGCCGGGCTGGATCGTGTTGGTGGCCGGGGAGTAGAAGCGGTCGGAGGCATCCTCGACCTGACCGCCGTTCTCCAGCGCCGCGAGGTCGAAGGTGGACAGGGCGGCCAGCCAGGCGGGGTCCGGGACGACCTCTCCGTGGACCCGGAGACGGGCGATCCCGCCGTCGGGGTGCTGATTGACCCGCAGATGGGTGACGCGCTGTTCGACGTCGATCGCGAACCCGTTGGCTGCGTGGCCGCCAACTGCCGTACGGGGTACGAGTGTTGTCCACTTCACGTCCGGCGCGAGGAGTTCCTCGGGCGACGGGGAGCCGACGACGGAGGCCGCCTCGACGGAGACGGCCTGCGGGTAGTTGCCGCGGAAGTGGGCGGTGTCGACGACGATGCCGCGTACGACGCCGGGCGCGCCGAGCCGCACCAGCGCCCAGTCGTGGTCCTCGTCCGTGGGGTGCGGCTGCGCGGCGCCGACGCCACGGCGGCGGCGCGTCTCCCAGCCGTCCATGATCTTGCCCTTGTGCCCGAAGTGCTCCGGGTCGAACTCGGCGGGCCCCGGCTTCAGCAGGTTCTCGCGCTCGGCGAAGAACTCGTCGTTGGCGGCGATCACGCCCGCGCCGAGCCGCCGGTCGGCGAGGTCGACGAGGTGGGTGAAGGGGAAGTCGGCGGTGCGGTAGTCGGCGTACGGGTCGCCGCCGCCGTACGGATCGGCGTCGCCGGTGAAGTGCGCTGTCGCCGTCATGGTCAGTGGTTCCTTTCGAGGAGGCGGCCGGCGGGTTCGGTGAGGACGCCGTCCGCCGCGATCCGCCGACCGCGCAACCAGGTCGACTTCACCACGCCGTGCAGGGTCCGTCCCGCGTAGGCGGTGACCTGGTTGCGGTGGAACAGCTCGGCCGGGTCGACGGTGAAGGTCTCGTCGGGGGCGAGGACCGCGAAGTCGGCGTCGCGGCCGGCCTCGATGACACCCTTGCGGGTCAGCCCGGCCAGCGTGGCGGGGGCGGCGGACATCCAGCGGGCCACGTCGTCGAGCGAGTGGCCGCGCCGGCGCGCCTCGGTCCAGATGGCGGGCAGGCCGAGCTGGAGGGAGGAGATGCCGCCCCAGGCGGAGGCGAAGTCCGGCGTCTTCAGGTCGGTGGTGCAGGGCGAGTGGTCGGAGACGATGCAGTCGATCGTGCCGTCGGCGAGCCCGTCCCAGAGCGCGTCCTGGTTGGCGGCTTCCCGGATCGGCGGACAGCACTTGAACTCTGTTGCGCCATCCGGGACTTCCTCCGCGGTGAGAGTGAGGAAGTGCGGGCAGGACTCGACGGTGACCCGCACGCCGTCGCGCCTGGCGGCGGCGATCAGCGGCAGCGCGTCGCCGGACGACAGATGCAGGACATGGACGCGCGCGTTCAGCCGCCTGGCGTGGGCGATGAGGCCCTCGATGGCGGTGTTCTCGGCGTCGCGCGGCCGGGAGGCCAGGAAGTCGGCGTACGCGGGTCCGCTGCGCTGCGGCGCGGCCGCCAGATGGCGCGGATCCTCGGCGTGCACGATCAGCAGCCCGCCGAAGCCGGCGATCTCGGCCATGGAGCGGGCCAGCTGCTCCTGGTCGAGCTCGGGGAACTCCTCGACACCGGAGGGCGACAGGAAGCACTTGAAGCCGAATACCCCGGCCTCGTGAAGCGGCCGCAGATCCTTGACGTTGGCCGGGACGGCACCGCCCCAGAAACCGGTGTCGACGTGCGCCTTGGCGGCTGCCACCTGCCGCTTGGTTCGCAGATGGTCGACGGTGGTGGTCGGCGGGAGGGAGTTGAGCGGCATGTCGAGCAGGGTGGTGATGCCGCCCGCCGCGGCGGCGCGGGTGGCGGTCCAGAAGCCTTCCCACTCGGTGCGGCCGGGGTCGTTCACATGGACATGGGTGTCGACGAGGCCGGGCAGCAGGACGTCGTCGCCGAAGTCCTCCAGCCGGGCGCCGGCCGGCACCTCGGTGTCGTACGCCAGGACGGCGTCGATCGTCCCGCCGGCGACCGCCACCGCTGCGGGGCGCGTCCCCTCGGGGGTGACGACGCGCGTCGAGCGCAGTACCAGGTTCACGTCCGCACCGGACACCCGTGCTCCTCACTTCCGGCCTCTCGGCGGCCTGAGGCCGCCGAAGAAATTCAACGAACTGTTGAAGGAGTCTTCACGTGGGATTCCAGCCCGTCAAGACCCCACCCTCCTCTCCGCACGGCAGGACGACCACCCACATGGGCGACTGAAGAATTCCACAAAGTAAAAGAGCAATTTCGGAGAGCGGAACGTAGCATGGGTCAGGTACGGCTTCACAGCACCGTCCCGTGGACCGCGGACACCCGGACAAACAGGCCCTGACCGGCCAGGACGCCGTGCCGGAGCAGTGGGCCGATCGGGAACCTCCCGGTAGGCTGCTGCCTTGCCCTTCCGCCTCGAAAGGACCGTTGACGTGCCGCCGTCCCACGCCAGCACATCCGACTCCAAGCCCGCCGGTCCCAGCGGCGGCGTGCAGTCACTTGAGCGCGCCTTCGATCTGCTGGAGCGGATGGCCGACGCCGGGGGCGAGGTCGGGCTGAGCGAACTCTCCGCGAGCAGCGGACTCCCGCTGCCCACCATTCACCGGCTGATGCGCACGCTGGTCGTATGCGGCTACGTGCGCCAGCAGCCCAACCGGCGCTATGCGCTCGGCCCGCGCCTGATCCGGCTCGGAGAGTCCGCGTCCCGGCTGCTCGGGACCTGGGCCCGACCGTATCTGGCGCGGCTGGTCGAGGAGACCGGCGAGACCGCGAACATGGCGCTGCTCGACGGCGACGAGGTCGTATACGTCGCACAGGTGCCGTCGAAGCACTCGATGCGGATGTTCACCGAGGTGGGCCGGCGGGTACTCCCCCACTCCACGGGGGTGGGCAAGGCGCTCCTCGCGCACACCTCGCCGGATGAGGTACGGGCGCTGCTGGCCCGCACCGGAATGCCGGCCGCCACCGAGAAGACGATCACCACCCCGGACGGTTTCCTGGACGCGCTGGACCAGGTCCGCCGCGCGGGATACGCGGTGGACGACAACGAGCAGGAGATAGGGGTCCGCTGCCTGGCGGTCTCCGTACCTAACTCCCCCACCTCGGCCGCGATCTCGATCTCGGGCCCGGCGGGACGGGTCACGGAGGCGGCGACGGAGCGGATCGTGCCGATCCTGCAGCAGGTCGCCAAGGAACTGTCGCAGGCGCTGGCCAGCAGCAGCCCCACCGGCTGAGGCTGGTCGGACATGACAGTGCCCGCCGGGCAGGGACCCGGCGGGCACTGTCATGTCGGCGGGCGTCCGCCGCGCCCCACTTGCGGTCCGTCAGCGACGCGGCGGCTCACCGAAGAGGTCCACGGCGATACGTACGTCCCTGAGTGCGGATGCCAGTGCGCTGACCGAGCCGACCGCCCCCGCGATCAGCAGCAGTGAGCGGCGCAGCCGCGGGATCTCGGGCACGCCGGTGATGGCCATGGCGTCCAGTGCGGCCAGCTCGTCCTCGGCGATACCCCGGTCGGGGAACTCCGCAGGATGCCCGGCCAGCTCGCGACGGAGCCGGGAGACGGCCGTACGCAGCTCCGTCACCCTTGGATCCTCGCCACTGCTGGTCACCCGCGTCTGCCCCACGCTTCGCAACAAAGCACTCCCCCTCGCACATCCTTGTGCCGGTGTTTCGACCACGTCCCGAGCCGTGGTCAAGTGCCCGGGGGTGTGCGCAAGTTAACGCCATGACAGGTGCCGCGCGCCACTCCACGGACAGAAATCAGGGTGACCACCGGGGGACGCAGCGTACTGGCCGGTCCGATAGGAAATCACCGGTGCGGTGAGGTATTCAGGGCCTCATGGCTGATACACCCCACACCCTGTCCACTTCCGCCGCTCCGCAATCGTCCCGTCCCTCCGACGGGGGACAGCCGGTGATCGCCGGTCTGCTGCTGGCCGCGGGCGGCGGCCGCCGGCTCGGCGGCCGACCGAAAGCCCTGCTCGAACACCGCGGCCGGCCGCTCGTCGAACACGCGTTGCGCGCGCTGCGGAACGGCGGCTGCGGCCCCGTACATGTGGTGCTCGGCGCCGCGGCGGAGACGGTACAGGCACGGGCCGACCTCTCCGGGTGCACGGTGACCGTCAATCCGCAGTGGCCGGAAGGCATGGGTTCGTCGCTACGGGCGGGTCTGGGCGCACTCGCCGGCACGGGGGCGGATGCGGCACTCGTCCTGCTGGTGGACCAGCCGGGCATCGGCCCGCAGGCGGTGGCACGAGTGCGGTCGGCGTACCGCTCCCGGGTGAGTCTGGCGGCGGCCTCGTACGACGGGGAACGCGGTCATCCGGTGCTGTTCGGGGCCGACCGGTGGGCGGATGTCGCGGCGGGTGCGGTGGGCGACCAGGGTGCCCGGACGTACCTGCGGACGCACCGCGATGCGATCACGCTCGTCGAGTGTTCCGATGTGGCGGAGGCGTACGACATCGACACGGCGGAGGACCTGACGCACCTCGAATGAACGGGTTGTGCGCGCACTGGCACGCTGCGCCAGTCCCGCGCCACTTCTGTCGACCCGGAGAATCTCGACATCAACAAACCATTGAACTTCCACCATGAGGAAACTACTATCCACTGGTCAGAAGCGCTTTGTATCCCAGACGGCGCCCACGGCCACGTTCCGGAGCCCTGGCACGCCGTGCCATTTCTGGCGGCCCGGCGGCCGCAGAAGCGCCGCCCGCACCGCCCGCTGAAGGAGTGACAGCTCATGTCCGCACCAGCGCCGTCCCCGCTGGCCATCGTCGATGCCGAGCCCCTGCCCCGGCAGGGCGAGGTCCTGACCGACGCGGCCCTCGCGTTCGTGGCCGAGCTGCACCGGCAGTTCACGCCCCGCCGTGACGAGCTGCTCGCCCGCCGCGGCGAGCGCCGCGCCGAGATCGCCCGCACCTCCACGCTGGACTTCCTGCCCGAGACGGCGGCGATCCGCGCGGACGACTCCTGGAAGGTCGCGCCGGCCCCGGCCGCGCTGAACGACCGCCGGGTGGAGATCACCGGTCCGACCGACCGCAAGATGACCATCAACGCCCTGAACTCGGGCGCCAAGGTCTGGCTCGCCGACTTCGAGGACGCGTCCGCCCCCACGTGGGAGAACGTCATCCTCGGCCAGCTCAATCTGATCGACGCCTACGAGCGCCGCATCGACTTCACCGACCCCACGTCGGGCAAGTCCTACGCACTGAAGCCCGCCGACGAACTCGCCACGGTGGTCACCCGCCCCCGCGGCTGGCACCTGAACGAGCGTCATATCCAGCTCGACGGCACCCCGGTGCCCGGTGCGCTGGTCGACTTCGGCCTCTACTTCTTCCACAACGCCCATCGTCTGATCGACCTCGGCAAGGGACCGTACTTCTACCTCCCGAAGACGGAGTCGCACCTGGAGGCCCGCCTCTGGAACGACATCTTCGTCTTCGCCCAGGACTACGTCGGCATCCCGCAGGGCACCGTCCGAGCGACCGTCCTGATCGAGACGATCACCGCCGCGTACGAGATGGAGGAGATCCTGTACGAGCTCCGCGACCACGCCTCCGGGCTGAACGCGGGCCGCTGGGACTACCTCTTCTCCATCGTCAAGAACTTCCGTGACGGCGGCTCGAAGTTCGTCCTGCCGGACCGCAACGCGGTGACGATGACCGCCCCGTTCATGCGCGCGTACACCGAACTCCTCGTCCGCACCTGCCACAAGCGCGGCGCACACGCGATCGGCGGCATGGCGGCGTTCATCCCGTCGCGCCGCGACGCCGAGGTCAACAAGGTCGCCTTCGAGAAGGTCAAGGCGGACAAGGACCGCGAGGCGAACGACGGCTTCGACGGCTCCTGGGTCGCCCACCCGGATCTCGTCCCGATCGCGATGGCCTCGTTCGACGCGGTCCTCGGCGAGAAGCCGAACCAGAAGGAACGCCTGCGCGAGGACGTCTCCGTGGCGGCGGGCGACCTGATCGCGATCGACACCCTGGACGCCAAGCCCACGTACGACGGCCTGCGCAACGCCGTTGCGGTCGGCATCCGCTACATCGAGGCGTGGCTGCGCGGAATGGGCGCGGTGGCCATCTTCAACCTGATGGAGGACGCCGCCACCGCGGAGATCTCCCGCTCGCAGATCTGGCAGTGGATCAACGCGGACGTGGTCTTCGAGAACGGCGCGCACGCCACTGCGGACCTGGCCCGCGAGGTCGCGGCCGAGGAACTCGCCGCGATCCGGGCGGAGATCGGCGAGGAGGCGTTCGCGTCCGGCAAGTGGCAGCAGGCCCACGACCTGCTGCTCCAGGTGTCGCTGGACCAGGACTACGCGGACTTCCTGACGCTGCCGGCCTACGAGCAGCTGGTCTGAGTCCGTCCGATCCCGTAGCACCCCGCGCCCCCGGTACCGCACAGCACCGGGGGCGCGGTTGCGTGCGCCCCCGTCACCGAGTGCCAGTGCCTGTTTCCCGCCCGGTACGCGTCAGGGCCTGTCACCCGCCCGGTAGGCCTCCGCGTACTCCCGCAGAAAAGCCGCCTCGGCGATGACCGCCGAGCGCAGCTCCGAGAACAGCAGCCGCTCGTTCGGGGCGTGCAGATTGCACATGCTGTCCTGGGCACCGAAGAGCAGCACCTCGGCGCCCGGCGCCGCCTTGGACAATCCGTTGACCAGCGGGATCGAGCCGCCGCTGGCGACGAATTCCGGGTCCTTGCCCCAGCCCTCGCGCAGCGCGGTGCGGGCTGCGCGGTAGGCCGGGCCCTCGGTGGCCGGCTCGAATCCGGGGCCGGCGTCGCCCGAGGTGACGGTGAGCGGAATTCCGAACGGGCGCATCGACTGCAAATGGGTGACCAGCAGGCCCTGCGCCTCCTCCGGGTCCTGCTGCGGGTGGAAGCGAAGGTTCAGCTTGGCCCTGGCGTACGGGACCACCGCGGACGCGGCGTGGTCGACGCCCGGGGCGTCGATACCGATGACGGTGATCGCCGGTCCGCTCCACAGCCGCTCGCCGAGGCTTCCCGTACCCATAAGCGGCAGGCCGTCCCGGACCCCGGCAAGAGAGCGGAACTCCTCCTGGGTATACGCGGTACCGGTCCACTCCTCGCGGCGCAGCCCCTCGACGGCGACATCGCCGTGCACGTCGTGGAGGGTGCCGAGGGCCGTGAGCAGGACGAGCAGGGCGTCGGGGGCGGCGCCGCCGAACTCCCCGCTGTGACGGGCTTCGTCGAGGGTCCGCACCTCGACGAAGACCTCCGAGGCGCCACGCAGACCTGCGGTGAGGGTGGGGCTGCCGGGGCGGACGTTGCCCGTGTCGGCGATGACCATGGCGTCGCAGGCGAAGCGGTCGGGGTCGGTCGGCGGGTAGTCGTCGAACGCGCTCCCGTACTCCTCCTGCCCCTCCAGGACGATCTTGAGGCCGACCGGGGGCTTTCCCTCGTAGGCCCGCAGCACGCCGAGGTGGACGATGATGTTCGCCTTGTCGTCGGCGACGCCGCGGGCGCGCAGCCCGAGCCCCCCGTCGATGGGCGTGGGCTCGAAGGGAGGCGACTGCCACAGGCTCTCGTCACCGGGCGGCTGGACGTCGTAGTGGCCGTAGAGCAGCACGGTCGGCGCACCGGGGGACGGCGGAGGCACCTCGGCGACGATGATCGGCGCGGTGTCGGGGAGGTCGAGCCGCTCGATGCGCTCGACGCCCGCGTCGCGCAGGAGGTCCACGAGCAGGTCGTGGGCCTGTTGCAGGGGCTCCGGCGGAAATCCGGGGAACGAGACCGACGGGATGGCCGTCAGCCGCTCCAGATCCGTCCGGAGCCCGTCCATCAGCGTGTCGACGCGGGAGCCCAGATCCATCACCGTTCAACCCCTCTTCCTCATCCTGCTCATCCATGAGGTTTCCGGGATCAATGGACCATACGGTTCCACTCCCCGCACGCCATGCCTGACGGCACGACCTCCTGTCAGTCGCCGAGGACGACCGTGCGCCGAGCGGAGAAGTCGCCCCACTTCCCGTCCGGCAATTTGGCGCGGATCTTCATCGAGTAGCGGGTCCCGCGCGGGTCACCGACGGTGAGCCGGTAGCTCGCCCGGCCGGTCGGCGGCTTGCCGCCCCACACGATCGTGGTGGTGAGCCGGCCATCGAGGAAGAGCTGGTACGCGGGGATCTCACCGCCGGTGTCGGGCTGCTTCCAGTCCAGGTCGATCGTGTACTCCTTGCCCTGGGCCCTGGTGGTGATCCGCAGATCGGTGGGGGCGGTACCGGCCGACGCGCCCGGGGCGGAGGGCGTGGTGAGGTCAAGTGCGTCGCTGTCCGGCGAGGACGTGTCGGCGGCGTCCCGGGCCCGGACGGTGAAGGTGTAGACGGTGCCGGGGCGCAGTCCGGTCAGACGGGCCGTGGTCTGCGTCCCGGGCACGCTGTGGATGCGGGAGTCCTCCTGGTAGATGTCGTACGAGGTGACGCCCACGTCGTCCGTCGAGCCGCCCCAGGACAGGGTCGCCGCCCGGCTGCCGTCCGCCTTGCCGCGCAGCCTGACCGGCCGGGTCGGCGGCTCGTGGTCGGCGGGTGTCGGCGCGGGCGTGGTGACGGCGACGGCCCGGCTGGGCGCGGAGAGGTTCCCGGCGGCGTCCCGGGCCCGGACGGTGAAGGTGTAGGCGGTGGACGGGGTCAGCCCGTCGATGTCGATCATCTGCCGGGCCGCCGTGACGGACTTGACCCGAGTGCCCTTGCGATACACCTGGTAGCCGGTGATCGCCTTGTTGTCGGAGGCCGGGTCCCACATGACGTGGACGGAGGTGGCGCTGCTCGCCTGCGCCGTCACCCCGCCCGGGGCGGTCGGTTTCTGCCTGTCGGCGGCGTCGGCGGTGTCGCCGCATGCGGTGAGCGTGACGAGGAGCAGGGCGGCGGAGGTGGCCAACGCGGCGTGTGCGTGGGGGCGTTGCACGGTTTTGCCTTCCATCCGGCAGCAATGGTCTGGACCTGTATGCCACGGCTGGCGGGTCCCGGACAAGAGCGCGGAGCGGCGCCTTCCGCAATGTGCCGGTCTGCACCGCGGATGCGTGGTGCGCAGAGCGATGAGTTCGGACCGCCACGGCGGTCTGAAGAACATGGATACAGAGAACGGAACGACGCCCACACTCGATCTCGAACCCGCGGCACGGCAGATCGCCGGACTGCTCGACGGCATCGAGGACAACTGTCTGACCGACCCGACACCCTGCCCCGACTACGCGGTACAGGAGCTGCTCGCCCACCTGGTCGGGCTGGTCACGGCCTTCCGCGACGCGGGCCGCAAGAACCTCGGGCCGACGACCGACACCTCTCCGGACGCCGCGCTTCCGGTCCTACCGGAAGGCTGGCGCAAGACACTGCCGCCCCTGCTGGACGAGCTGGTGGCCGCCTGGCGCGACCCCGCCGCCCGGCAGGGGATGACCAGGGCCGGTGGCGTGGATCTGCCGGGTGAGGTGGCCGCGATGGTCGCTCTGAACGAGCTGGTGATCCACGGCTGGGACCTGGCCAGGTCGACCGGACAGAAGTACGAGGCGGACGAGGCGAGCCTGCGGGTCTCCCTGGCCTTGACGACGCCGAGCGACGACAGCCCCCGGCCGGGACAGCTCTTCGGGCCGCCGGTCCCGGTACCTGCGGACGCGCCCCTCGTCGACCGGGCGGTCGCGATGAGCGGCCGGCGCCCGGACTGGCAGCCGGACCGCTGACGCCCTTTCCCCGACGTCGACGGACGATGGCGGCAGAGAACAGGACTCCGGCCGCGCCCATGACGTGCGGCCGCGGGGATTCCACCGGCCGCTGGGGTCAGCTGGTGAAGAACTCGGTGATCTGCTGGGCGACCTGGTCGGCGTGGATCTCGTGGACCCGGTGGCCGCCGCCGAGCGTGATCAGCCGGCAGTCCGGGATCAGGGAGGCCATGTCGGCCAGTCGGCCCTGCGGCATGCTGCTCTCCGGGCCACCGGCGATCATCAGCGTGGGTGCGACGATCTCACCGAGACCGTCCGCCCACTGCGGGTCGGGGTCGGCGATCCGGGCCCGGATGGGTGCGACGACGTTCCAGTCGTAGTCGACCGGCCCTTCGGGCTGCGCGGCGGGCCTCGGCTCGCTGGGGAACGGCGGCGGGGTCTCCACCAGCACCAGCCGCTCCACCCGGTCCGCGTGCTCCTGGGCGAGCAGATGGGCGACGACGCCGCCCATGGAGTGGCCCACCAGGCCGACGCGGTCGAGCTCGCACTCGTCGAGGAAGCCGAGGACGTCGTCCCGCATCAGCTCGAAGGAGTACTCGTCGGGCCAGTCGCTCTCCCCGTGCCCGCGCAGATCGAGGGCGTACACCCGCCATTCCTCACCGAGCAGGCTCCCGACCGCTTCCCAGCTCGCGGCGGAACCGCCGAGGCCGTGCAGCAGCACGACGGGCGAGCCGAACGGGTCACCCCAGGTCCGGTACGCCAGCCGCACATCACCGACATCCACAACAGACTGATCTTCCATGCCCCTGACGCTACAGCCGAATGGAACAAGATCCTTCTCCGCGCCTGGCAGGCTGGCGAGGTGAAGTTCGTTCCGCATTCCCGTCTCGCCCCCGCCAGGTCCCTTGTCACGGCTCTCATGACTGCTCTCGTGACGGCTCTCGTCGCGCTGTCCGGATGCTCCGTGTCCGGGGCCGGTTCCGGAAAGGGATCCGCGGGCCCCGGGCTCGACGATCCGGCGAAGAAGGAGATCGCCATGCGGCTGGTCTCCAGCGCGGAGAACGCCACCCTCGACTGGAAGGCCCAGTACAAGTACATCGAGGACATCGACGACGGCCGCGGCTACACCGCGGGCATCATCGGATTCTGCTCCGGCACCGGCGACATGCTGAAGGTCGTCGAGCGGTACGCGGCGACCCGCCCCGGCAATCCGCTGGAACGGTTCCTGCCCGCGCTGCGAGCCGTCAAGGGAAGCGACGCGCACGACGGTCTCGGCCGCCCGTTCACCGACGCGTGGGCGAAGGCGGCCGCGGACGCCGCGTTCCGGTCGGCGCAGGACGCGGAACGGGACCACTCGTACTTCGATCCGGCGGTGCGCCAGGCCAAGGACGACGGGCTGGGAGCTCTCGGTCAGTTCATCTACTACGACGCCTATGTGATGCACGGTGCGGCCGACTCGGGGGGCACGGTCGGCTTCCGTACGATGCGCCGCGAAGCTCTCGCCACGGCCGAACCGCCGTCGCGGGGCGGTGACGAGACGACGTATCTGAACGCCTTCCTCGACGCCCGCGTCACCGCGATCCGCAAGGAGCCGTCGCACTCCGACACCAGCCGCATCGAGACGGCCCAACGGGTCTTCGTACGCGAGGGCAGATTCCAGCTGGAGACGCCGCTGCGGTGGAAGGTGTACGGCGACAGCTACCGCATCGACGGCCCGTGAACCGCTGATCGGGGGCGCACGAAGCGCCCGTTCGACGGACGACGTGCGCCACCGGGCTCGGCGTACCCCGGACCGGATTCGGGTGCCCCGGGGTCAGAACCCTGATGGCCGCCTCCGCCGCCTCAGGAGTGAACTCAACTCGCTTGTGTCGAAGGGGTGTACGATCCGCGTTCGACTCTGATAGGAAAGCTTCCTAACAGAACAGCCCAGCGACGAACTCCCTTTGGAGGACTGGTGCACGCTCCCCATAAGCGCACCGCACGTCGAAACACCCGCCCCGTCCGGCTCGCGCTGGTCGCACTCGGGGTGACGCTCACGGCGATCCCCGCCACCGCCTACGCCGGTGCCCCCACGCATCCGGCGGTCCATCAGGAAGCCTCCGCCACCCGGCAGGTGGCCGCCGCAACCGGGCTCGACGATCCGGCGAAGAAGGAGATCGCCATGCAGCTGGTCTCCAGCGCGGAGAACTCCACTCTCGACTGGAAGGCCCAGTACAAGTACATCGAGGACATCGACGACGGCCGCGGCTACACCGCGGGCATCATCGGATTCTGCTCCGGCACCGGCGACATGCTCGACCTCGTCGAGCTCTACACCCAGCGCAAGCCGGGCAACGTCCTCGCGAAGTATCTGCCCGCGCTGCGGGAGGTGGACGGCACCGACTCGCACGACGGCCTCGACCCGAACTTCACCAGGGACTGGGTCACCGCCGCGTCGGACCCAGCGTTCGAGCAGGCGCAGAACGACGAGCGGGACCGGGTGTACTTCAACCCGGCGGTCAGCCGGGGCAAGGCCGACGGTGTCGGTACGCTCGGCCAGTTCGCGTACTACGACGCCATCGTCATGCACGGCGACGGCGACGACAGCACCAGCTTCGGTGCCATCCGTGAGCGCGCTCTCGCCAGGGCGAAGCCGCCGGCGCAGGGCGGCAACGAGGTCACCTACCTCAATGCCTTCCTGGACGCGCGGGTCTGGGCGATGCAGCAGGAGGAGGCCCACTCGGACACCAGCCGGGTGGACACCGCCCAGCGGGTGTTCCTGAACAACGGCAATCTGAACCTGGATCCGCCGCTCGACTGGAAGGTCTACGGCGACAGCTACCACATCGGCTGAGCCCTGCCGCGATGCACCGGTGGCGCGTACGGCACTCGCCGTACGCGCCACTGCGCCGTACCGGATGCGCTCAGTGCGCGCCCACCGGAGCCGTTGCCTCAGTCACGGAGGGCTCCTCGGCCACCGGTTCCGGCTTCCTGCCCAGGTGGTTGAAGGCCAGATTGAGGACGATCGCCACGACGCACCCGGTGGAGATCCCCGAGTCCAGCACGACGAGGAGATCCTTGGGGAACGCGTGGTAGAACTCCGGCGCGGCGATCGGGATGAGGCCGATACCGACGGCGGCCGCGACGATCAGCGCGTTCTCGCCCTTCTCCAGGGCGGCGCCGGCCAGCGTCTGGATGCCGCTCGCGGCGACCGAGCCGAAGAGCACGATGCCCGCACCGCCGAGCACCGGCAGCGGCACGAGCGCGATGACGGACGCGCCGACCGGTACCAGGCCGAGCACGACGAGGATGCCACCGCCCGCGGCGACGACGAACCGGCTGCGCACCTTGGTCATCGCCACGAGGCCGATGTTCTGCGCGAAGGCGCTGCACATGAAGCCGTTGAAGAGCGGGCTGACCGCGCTGCCCAGGGTGTCGGCGCGCAGGCCGCCCTCGATGGTCCGCTCGTCCGCCGGCCGGCCGACGATCTTGCCGAGTGCGAGCATGTCCGCGGTGGACTCGGTCATGCAGACCAGCATCACGATGCACATGGAGACGATGGCGGCGACCTCGAACTGCGGCGCCCCGAAGTGGAACGGGGTCGGGAAGCCGACCAGGTCGGCGTCCTTGATCGCGCCGAAGTCGGTGATGCCGACCGGGATCGCGATCAGGGTGCCGGCGACCAGTCCGAGCAGGATCGCGATCTGCTGGAGGAAGCCGCGCAGCAGTTTGCGCAGCGCGAGGACGATCACCAGGGTGAGGGCCGCCATGGAGATGTTGGTCGTCGACCCGTATCCGTCGGCAGCTGCGTTGCCGCCCTGCGACCAGTTGAAGGCGACCGGCAGCAGGGAGATACCGATCAGGGTGATGACGGTACCGGTGACGACGGGCGGGAAGAAGCGGACCAGTTTGCAGAAGTAGGGGGCGAGGACGAAGCCGAGCAGGCCGGCCACGATGATCGCGCCGAAGATGACGGCGATGCCGTCGTGTCCGCGATCCTTGCCGATCGCGATCATCGGTGTCACACCGGCGAACGAGACGCCGTTGACGAACGGCAGCCGGGCGCCGATGCGCCAGAAGCCGAGGGTCTGGAGCAGGGTGGCGATGCCGGCGGTGAAGAGGCTCGCCCCCATCAGGAAGGCGGTCTCCTTGGGGGTGAGGCCCACGGCGGGTCCCACGATCATGGGCGGGGCCACCACGCCCGCGTACATCGCGGCCACGTGCTGCAGTCCGCTGGTGAACATCTTCAGTGGGGGGAGGGTCTCGTCGACCGGATGCCTGCCGTCGGCGACCTGCGGGTCGTCCCGTATCGGCTCCTGGTCGGGTCCTGCGACTGCGTCGTTGCGAAACCTGGGCTGTGCTGCCACGGCGGTTCCTCCGGTCGGTTACACGTCGAAGCGACGCGGGTGTCTGGGAGGTGGTGCGTTGGTGCAGGTGGGGCAGGTCGTGCAGCTGATGCGGCAGCTTCGGTCACCGGTCCGGCGGGCGCGTACGTCTGCGTACGTGCCCGCCGGGTCGGCTGCCGTGGACCCCGCTCGGGCCCACGGCGGCCGGCCAAGGGCCGTCCCCCTTCGGCCGGCCGTTCTCGGGGGCGCCCCGGAGCGTCAGGCTCCGGCGGCGATCTGCGCGAGGCGGCGGGCCTCGTCGCGGGTGGTACGCGCGATGGCGTCCTCGTCCACCGTGGTCAGGTGGTTGCTCTCGACGACCGTCTTCCCGTCGACGAGGGAGAGGGTGACGGGGGCCGCCGCGCCGAACACGAGCGCGGTGACCGGGTCGGCGATGGAGGAGTGGGCGAGCGTGTCCAGCTTCCAGAGCACCAGGTCGGCGAGCTTGCCGACCTCCAGGGAGCCGATCTGGTCGGCGCGACCGAGTACCTGGGCGCCGCCGTATGTGCCCAGGCGCAGGGCCTGACGGGCATTCAGGGCCCGTTCGCGGTGGGCGCCGAGGCGGTTGATGAGGAGGGCGTTGCGCAGTTCGGTGTGGAGCTCACCGGACTCGTTGGAGGCGGTGCCGTCGACGCCGAGGCCCACCGGGACACCTGCGGCGAGCATGTCGGGGACCCGTGCGATGCCTGCGGCGAGGCGGGCATTGGAGGACGGGCAGTGCGCGACGCCCGTTCCGGTGCGGGCGAACGCGGCGATGTCGGAGTCGTTCATATGGACGCAGTGCGCCATCCACACGTCGTTGCCGAGCCAGCCCGTCGACTCGAAGTAGTCGGTCGGGCCCATCCCGAACAGCTCGTGGCAGAACTTCTCCTCCTCCACGGTCTCCGAGCCGTGGGTGTGCATCCGGACGCCGCGGCGGCGGGCCAACTCGGCTCCCTGACGCAGCAGTTCGGTGGAGATGGAGAAGGGCGAGCAGGGCGCGACGGCGATCTGGGTCATCGAGTCGAACGATCCGTCGTGGTGCGCGTCGATGGTCGCCTCGGTGGCGGCGAGCGCACCGTCGAGCGTCTCGACGGCGAAGTCCGGCGGCAGTCCGCCGTCCTTCTTGCTGCGGTCCATGGAGCCGCGGGCCAGGGTGAACCGTACGCCCATGTCGCGGGCCGCCCCGATGATGGCGCCGGACAGGTCGCCGGAGCCCTGCGGGTAGACGTAGTGATGGTCCATGGCGGTGGTGACGCCACCGCGGACCATCATCGCGAGTGAGCCCTGCGCGGCCGCGCGGACCATCGGCTCGTCGATGCGCGCCCATGTCGGATAGAGCGCGACCAGCCAGTCGAAGAGGTTGTGATCGGTCGCCAGGCCCCTGGTGATCCACTGGTAGAAGTGGTGGTGGGTGTTGATGAGGCCGGGAGTGACGAGGTGCCCGGCGCCGTCGATGCGTCGTACGACATTCTCCAGGTCCTCGGGGGCCCGGCCGGCGCCGACGTGCTCGATGCGGTTGCCGGCGACGACCACATGGCCCGAGGCGTACTCGGTGTCGTCGGCGTCGACGGTCGCGATCGAACAGTTCTCGATGACGATGCGTTCCACACGATCAGGGGCTGCCATGGCGCTTCCTTCTTCTCTCTGCGGGGACGTGGGCACGGCAGGACCCTAGGAGGATTTGAGTGCCACAGCCGTGCGGCCGTGGGTGCCGAGATGGTGGAAGAACAGGTTGAGCGGGACGGCGACGAGCGCTCCCGCATCGATCCCGGAGCGCGGCACGGTCCGCACCCAGGGCGGGGATCCGGCATGGAGGCCGGGCCCGTCGGGCGTCAGCGGGACGGTGGCGGGTCCGGCGATCAGCAGGCCGCCCAGATGCGTGGAGCTCTCCGGGGATGTGCTGCACGGGCCTTCTGCGGCCGGCCCCGTTGCGTGGTGTGCCATGGGGGGGGTTCCCTCCGGTCCGGCCGGTCCCCGCCCGTCGGCGGGCGGGAACCGGTTCGGTGCCGCGTCAGAGGTTGGTCATGTCGACCGGGATCTGCGGCTCTGTGCCGTCGCGCAGCACAGTGGCCTCGATCAGGCCGTACGGGCGGTCCGCGGCGAAGTAGACCTCGTTGTCGTTCTTGAGGCCGAACGGTTCCAGGTCCACCAGGAAGTGGTGCTTGTTCGGCAGCGAGAAACGGATCTCGTCCACCTCGCTGCGACTGTTGATGATGCGCGAACCCATCTGGTAGAGGGTCTGCTGCAGCGAGAGGGAGTACGTCTCGGCGAAGGCCTGGAGCATGTGCTTGCGCGTCTGCTCGTAGGACTTCTCCCAGTTCGGCATGCGCGCGTCGTCGCTGGTCCAGTTGTACCGCCACTTGGCGGACACCTCGGTCGCGAGGATGCGGTCGTACGCCTCCTTGAGCGTCGTGTACTTGTCCTTGACGTATCCCCAGAACTCGGAGCTGGTGGAGTTCATCACCACGAGGTCCTTGAGACCCGAGATGACCTGCCACTTCTCGCCGTCGAAGGTGATCTGGGTGGTGCGCGTCTCCTGGCCCTTGCGGACGAAGGAGTGCTTGACCTCGTCGGCGCCGATGAACTGCGAGTTGCCGTCGGAGGTGGCGATGCGCTCCCAGGCGTACTCCTCGATCCGGATCCGCGCGGTCTTGATCGGCTCCTGCGACGTCACGAAGTGACGGGCGAGGTGGATGCCGAACTGCTCGGCGGACTCGATGCCGTGCTCCTTGGCGAACGCGTACACCGTGTTCTTGGTGGTGTCGGTCGGCAGGACGTTGGCGTTGGAGCCGGAGTAGTGGACGTCGTCCATGTCGCCGGAGAGGGCGACCGAGACGTTCAGGTCCTTGATGTGGTGGGTGTCGCCGTCCCGCGTGATCCTGACGACGCGGTTCTCTGCTTTGCCGTACTGGTTCTGGCCGAGAATCGTGGGCATGTCGGTGCTAGCTCCCTCGGTAAACGGAGTAGCCGAACGGGTTGAGCAGCAGCGGTACGTGATAGTGCTCGCCCGGTACGACGGCGAAGGTGATCGCCACCTCCGGGAAGAACGCGCCGCTGTCCCTTACGCGGGGGGCGTCCTGCTGCGCCTCGGCTTGCTTCTTGGAACTGTGCTCATTGGAGAAGTACGTCTCGGTGTCGAAATCGAGCCGTACGTGGGTGGTGCCCTCCGGCAGCGCCGGCAGGTCCTTGCATCGCCCGTCCGCATCGGTCGCGGAGCCGCCGAGCGTCACCCACTGCGCGTCGCTGCCGCTGCGGACGGCGAGCGAGACGGGGACGGCCTCGGCGGGGCGGCCGATGCTGGTGTCCAGGATGTGTGTGGACACCGATGCGGTGGTGTCGGTGCGCAAGACCGTCACTCTCCTTCTGTTACGAGACGGGTCAGCCGGATGCGGTTGATCTTGCCCAGCTCGGTGCGCACGATCTCGCGCTCCTGCTCGGGCGAGTTCCCGATCCGGGACTTCACCGCGTCGCGCATCTGCTCACCGGTGGCGCCGGTGGCGCAGATCAGGAAGACATGTCCGAACCGCTCCTGGTAGGCCAGGTTCAGTTCGAGCATCTCGGCCTTGAGCTCCTCGGTGGCGCCGGCCATCCCCCGCTGTTCGCGTGAGGAGGTGGGGTCCCCGGGCTTCGGGCGGCCGATCGGGGGGTGTCCGGCCATCGCGTCGGCGAGTTCGTCGTCGGTCAGCTCGGCCGTGGCGGCGTCACTGGCGGAGAGAAGGGCTTCTGCGGTGGCGTACGGGCGCCGGGAGAGGATCGCTCTTCCCCATGCCCCGCTGGCACACACGTCGTGCAACGCGGTGATGGCCTCGTCGTCCGCCAGGATGTTGAACCGGGCGAGGCCCGGTGTGGAGCTCGAAGTCACGGGAGCCTCCGTGGCTGTTCTTCGCTGTGCGTTGGTCGGGCTGCGGATAGCTAACGCCTTCCGCAACACCACGTCAACACTTTGTTGAAATTACCCGAACAGAAAAGGCCGTCGCCGGGCGATCCGGACAACGGCCTTCCATGTGCTTGTGCGCCTCTTCGCTCAACTACTCACCTTTGGCGGCGTTTTCCCGGTTGAGATAGTTATAGACGGTGAAGCGGCTGACACCCAGGGCCCCGGCCACCGTCTCCACGCCATGCCGGACGGAGAAGGCACCGCGTGCCTCCAGGGTCCGTACGACCGCCTGCTTCGTCTTCCGGTCCAGGTCGGCGAGTGGTATCCCGTGCTGTCGCTCCATGGCCGCCAGGATGTGGTCGAGCGAGTCCGACAGCTGCGGCAGGCGTACGGCTATGACGTCCTCACCCTCCCAGGCCAGCACCACGTCGTCGGCCCGTGCCTGCTCGGGCCCGACCAGCTCGGCGCCCATGGCGTCGACGAGCGGCTTGACCGCGGTGACGAGGGGGTGGTCCGCAGGTTCGGTCACTTCGAGTCCTCCCCGACGACGTTGACCTGGAGCGATATCCGGGTGGCACCCGACTCCAGAGCCTTTCGCAGCAGGGAGTCCACCGCGGTGAGCACCGCGTCCGCGTCGCCCTCCGCCGTATTGCCGAAGGGGCCGACGTCCACGGCGTCCAGTTCGGCCGACTGGATGACCTCGCGGGCCACCACCGCGTGTGCGGGTGCTTCGTCGAGATCGAACGGCTCGGTGGTGAACTCCACTCTCAAGCGCACTGTGCCTCCCTCATCTGCTCGCCGTGCGCCCAGGGGCCCCGCGGCTCGGCCCCGACCCTAACGGACCGCCGCCGGGCCCGACGGCGGGAGCGGCAGCACACAGGCGGCCATCGGGGCGGCGAACGGGGTTCCGGTGCGGCGCAGGCCGCCGTCCGCCCGGTCGACGTCGAAGACCGTCACCGTCCCGGACCGCTGATTGGCGGCGAAGAGCAGCGCCTCGTCCGGCGAGAAGGCGATCTGCCGGGGGAAGTCACCGCCCACCGGCACAGTGTCGATCAGCCGCAGCGCGGCCCCGCCCTCCTCGACGGCGTAGCGGGTCAGGCTGTTGTGGCCGCGGTTGGCGAGGTAGGCGAAGCGGCCGTCGTCGGTGACCAGGAGCTGGGCGGGATAGTTGGTGCCCGGGCCGGTTCCGGTGGGCTGCCCGGCCCCCGGGGTCACGGCGCCGGTGGCGGGGTCGTAACGGCAGACGACGACGGTGTTGTCGACCTCGCAGGCGAGGTAGGCGAACCGGCCGCTCGGGTGGAAGGTGAGGTGGCGCGGTCCGGCGCCCGGCCGCAGCGCGGCATAGGAGAGCTGACGGAGCGTGCCCCGGCGCGTGTCGAGCCGGTACGTGTAGACGGTGTCGTTGCCCAGGTCGACGGCGAGGACATGGCCGCCGTCGGGGGCGGTGACGATCTGGTGGGCGTGCGGCCCGTCCTGGCCGGGGCCGGGGGCCGGGGCCGTATGGACGACCAGGTCGGTGCGCTCCCCGAGCGAACCGTCGGCCGCGATCGGGTGCACGGCGACGCTGCCCGAGGTGTAGTTGGCGCTCAGGAGCCATCGGCCGCTCGGGTGGACCGAGAGATGGCAGGGGCCGGCGCCGCCGGTGGAGCGGGTGCCGAGCACCCGGAACGTTCCGTCCGAGGCGAGCGCCACGGCCGTCACACCGCCCTGTTCCTGCTCGTCGACGGCGTACAGCGTGGTGCCCGAGGGGTGCAGGGCGAGGTACGAGGGGTTGTCGACGCCGGTGATCGTCGTGCGCCCGGTGATCGCCCCGGTCTCCGGGGCGTACCCGGCGACGCCGATCCCCGTACCCCCTCCGGCGGTCGAGGTGTAGGTCCCCAGGAAGAGCGTCCCGGCCTTCAGGTCACGGGCAGCCGGTGCATCCGGCGCGTCCGGCCCGGCCGTCGGACCGGTCGGCGCGGGCGGGGCAGGAGAGAAGGAGACTGCGGCGCCCGCCAGGAGCGCTCCGAGAAGCGTGCGTCGGCTGGTGCGGGTCGTCATGCGCGGCACCTCGGGGTCGGCTGCGTCGGACATGTCAGCCACACTCTCCCGCCCCGACCGAGGCCGCAAGTGGCGCAATTCCGGTTGCATCCTCCGCAACCACCATGCACGGCGCCGCGCGCGCCGCACCCGGCGGCCCGATGTACGGACCGCCTCTTGACAGCCCTCCCATCAGCCATGCAATCTTCCGTTAAGCAGAAACTAACTTCCGCAATACGGAAGGAGCGCCTGACCTCATGGGACACCCGGACCAGCGCTTCGATGTGAACCTTTCGATCCTCTTCACGGAACTCCCGCTCCTGGAGCGCCCCGCGGCCGCCGCCGCCGCGGGCTTCACGGCGGTCGAGCTGTGGTGGCCCTGGATCGAGACCCCCACCCCGCCGCAGACCGAACTCGACGCCCTCAAGAAGGCGCTCGACGACGCGGGCACGCAGCTGGTGGGGCTGAACTTCTACGCCGGACAGCTGCCCGGCCCCGACCGCGGCGCACTCTCCGTACCCGGCGCGGAGTCGGACCGGTTCCGCGCCAATATCGACGTGGCGGCCGACTTCGCCGCCTCGGTCGGCTGCAAGGCGCTGAACGCGCTCTACGGCAACCGCGTCGACGGCGTGGACCCGGCCGTGCAGGACGAACTCGCCCTGGAGAACCTGGTGCCGGCCGCCCGCGCGGCCGACCGGATCGGGGCGGTCCTGCTGATCGAGACCCTGAACAAGCCGGAGTCACCGCGCTACCCGCTGGTGAGCGCACCGGCCGGGATCGAGGTCGTCGACAAGGTCAACTCCGCGACGGGCCTCGGCAACGCCAGGTTCCTGCTGGACCTGTACCACCTGTCGATGAACGGCGAGGACCTCAGCCAGGTGATCGCCGCGTACGCCGGGAAGACCGGCCACGTCCAGATCGCCGACAACCCGGGGCGCGGCGCGCCCGGCACCGGCTCGCTGCCGCTCGAGCAACTCCTCGACGAACTGACGAAGGCCGGTTACGACGGCTGGGTCGGCCTGGAGTACAAGCCGGGCGACCGACCGAGCTCCGAGTCCTTCGACTGGCTTCCCGCCGAGGCGCGCGCGGCCCGCTGAGGGCGTCGGACCCCCCTCGTACACACGTTTTCAGGAAGGCACCCTCATGAGCAACAACCTCCCCAAGGTTGCGTGGATCGGACTCGGCATCATGGGCTCCCCCATGTCCGAGAACCTGATCAAGGCCGGATACGACGTCACCGGTTACACCCTGGAGCGGGACAAGATCGACCGGCTGGTCGCCGCCGGCGGGAACGGCGCGGGCTCGATCGCCGAGGCGGTCCGGGACGCCGATGTCGTGATCACGATGGTGCCGGCCTCCCCGCAGGTCGAGGCCATCGTGTACGGCCCCGACGGCATCCTGGAGAACGCGAGGTCCGGGGCCCTGCTGATCGACATGTCCTCGATCACCCCGCAGACCTCCGTGGACCTCGCGAAGAACGCGAAGGACCGGGATATCCGCGTGCTGGACGCCCCGGTTTCCGGTGGCGAGGCCGGTGCGATCGAAGCGGTGCTGTCGATCATGGTCGGCGGCGAGCAAGCCGATTTCGACGCCGCGCAGCCGATCCTCCAGGCGCTCGGCAGGACCATCGTGCTCTGCGGTCCGCACGGCTCCGGCCAGACGGTGAAGGCCGCCAATCAGCTGATCGTCGCGGTCAACATCCAGGCCTGCGCCGAGGCCGTCGTCTTCCTGGAGAAGTCCGGGGTCGACCTCTCCGCCGCGCTCGACGTGCTGAACGGTGGGCTGGCCGGCTCGACCGTGCTGACCCGCAAGAAGGACAACTTCCTCAAGCGGGACTTCGCCCCGGGCTTCCGGATCGATCTGCACCACAAGGACATGGGCATCGTCACCGACGCCGCCCGCAATGTCGGTGCCGCGCTGCCCGTCGGTGCCGTGGTCGCGCAACTCGTCGCCTCGCTGCGCGCACAGGGCGACGGCGGCCTGGACCACTCGGCGCTGCTGCGCGCGGTCGAGCGCCTCTCAGGTCAGCCCGTCCAGGCCTGACCGGCCTGCCCCCCAGACTTCCGGATGGTGTCGGCGCCGACACCTGTCCTGTCGCGCCCAGGCGTCGGCACCATCCGGAACACCTCACTCTCAATTTCAACAAACTGTTGACGTTCGGTTCGGAGCGTACTTACGCTCCTGGAGCCCCCAGGGCGTCGCAGTTCAGCAGCTCCCGTACGGAAGGTCGCCCCGACACCATGACGCAGCGTGTGCTTACGACCGAGTCAGGCGCCCCGGTCGCCGACAACCAGAACTCCGCCGCCGCAGGCGTCGGTGGACCGATCCTCCTCCAGGACCAGCACCTGCTGGAGAAGCTCGCGCGCTTCAACCGGGAGCGCATTCCGGAGCGCGTGGTCCACGCCCGCGGCTCCGGCGCGTACGGCTACTTCGAAGTCACCGACGACGTCACCGGTTTCACCCGTGCCGACTTCCTCTCCGCCGTCGGCAAGCGCACCGAGACCTTCATCCGGTTCTCGACGGTCGCCGACTCGCTCGGCGGCGCCGACGCCGTACGCGATCCGCGCGGCTTCGCCCTCAAGTTCTACACGGACGAGGGCAACTACGACCTGGTCGGCAACAACACCCCGGTGTTCTTCATCAAGGACCCGATCAAGTTCCCCGACTTCATCCACTCGCAGAAGCGCGACCCCTTCACGGGCCGTCAGGAGCCGGACAACGTATGGGACTTCTGGGCACACGCCCCTGAGGCGACCCACCAGGTGACCTGGCTGATGGGCGACCGCGGCATCCCCGCCTCGTACCGTCACATGAACGGCTACGGCTCGCACACCTACCAGTGGACGAACGCCGAGGGCGAGGCCTTCTTCGTCAAGTACCACTTCAAGACGAACCAGGGTGTGCGCTCCCTCTCCAGCGAGCAGGCCGCCGAACTCGCGGGCAGGGACGGCAACTCGCACCAGACGGACCTGCTGCAGGCCATCGAGCGGGGCATGAACCCGTCCTGGACCCTGTACGTGCAGGTCATGCCGGCCGCCGAGGCCGCGGACTACCGCTTCAACCCGTTCGACCTCACCAAGGTGTGGCGGCACAGCGACTACCCGCTGCAGCGGGTGGGCCGGCTGGTCCTGGACCGCAACCCGGACAATGTGTTCGCCGAGGTGGAGCAGGCCGCCTTCTCCCCGAACAACTTCGTGCCCGGCATCGGCCCGTCCCCGGACAAGATGCTGCAGGGCCGCCTGTTCGCCTACGCCGACGCGCACCGCTACCGGCTCGGCGTCAACCACACCCAGCTCCCGGTGAACGCGCCACGGACCGCCGTCGTCGACAACTACGGCCGCGACGGTCTGCACGCCACCCGCAACGGTGCGCGGCACGACAAGAACTACGAGCCCAACTCGTACGCGGGCCCTGCCCAGACCGACGCGGCGCTCTCCGCCCCGCTCGCCGTCCACGGCTGGACCGGCGCCCACGCGACGCCCGCCCACGCCAAGGACGACGACTTCTTCCAGGCGGGCGAGCTCTACCGGCTGATGTCCGAGGACGAGAAGGGCCGCCTGGTCACCAACATCGCCGGAGGCCTCTCGCAGGTCACCCGCGACGACGTGATCGAGAAAAACCTCGCTCACTTCCACGCCGCGGACGCCGAGTACGGCAAGCGCGTCGATGAGGCGGTCCGCGCCCTGCGCGAGGACTAGAACATCCCGACCGCGCAAAGGATATGACGGGAGGTCATTTCCCTTGCGCTGTCCGTCCGGCCGGCCCTGAGGGGTGTCCGGCGGGACGGACGTGACTGAGGGCCGCGGCGGCGTGCGAGCCAGTGCGGTGGTGAAGGCGGCCGGCGGTCGCTCTCGACCTGACAGAGAGCGAACCCGGCCGCCCATCGCCCGTCGCCGCGGTCCCGGCACAACCTGCACACAGGACTCCGCCCGGCGGCGCGAACGAAACGGTCGCGCCGGCCTCTCGCCGTCGGGCGGTCACCACGCTCACGGGCGGGGAGTACGGACGGTCCCGCACTCCCCGCCCTTTCGTGTGTACGTCAGTAGCCGGCCGGGCGGACTAGGCCCGTCTCGTATGCGAAGACCGCCGCCTGGGTCCGGTCTCGCAGCCCCAGCTTGGCCAGGATCCGGCTCACGTGGGTCTTCGCCGTCTGCTCGGCCACCACCAGGCGTGCGGCGATCTCCGCGTTCGACAGCCCCTGAGCGATCAGGGACAGCACCTCTGTCTCGCGTTCCGTCAGGTCGCCGACGCGGTCCCTGAGCGGAGCCCTGGGCGCGGCGGTCACCCGGGAGAACTCGGCGATCAGCCGCTTGGTGACGTTCGGGGCGAGCAGCGCATCACCCGCTGCCACCACCCGCACCGCATGGGCGAGTTCCTCGACCGAAGCGTCCTTGAGCAGAAAGCCGGACGCACCCGCGCGCAGCGCCTCGTACACGTACTCGTCGAGATCGAAGGTGGTCAGGATGAGCACCTTGACCTGGGCGTCGTACGGTGACGTGATGCGACGGGTCGCCTCGATACCGCCGAGCACGGGCATCCGGACGTCCATCAGGACGACATCCGGGGCGAGTTCGGCGACCTTGGAGACTGCGTCGAGGCCGTCCACCGCCTGCCCCACGACCTCGATGCCGGGTTCGGCGTCGAGCAGCACCGTAAATCCCTGACGGACCATCACCTGGTCGTCGGCGATCAGCACGCGGATGGTCGTCACAGTGTGTCCTCAGCAGGTAAGGCGGCCAGGTCAGGGGCGCTCACCGGCAGGATAGCCGTGACCTCGTAGCCGCCGTCCGGGGTCCGTCCGGTGACGAGTTCGCCGCCCAGCATCGCGGCGCGTTCGCGCATACCGAGCAGTCCGTGACCCATGCCCCGCGACGGCGCCGCGGGTCCGTCCGACGCGGTGTTGGTGATCCGGACGGTGAGCCCGGCCGTCCCGTAGGCCGTCTCCACCCGCACCTGGGCACCGGGCGCGTGCCGCATCGCGTTGCTGAGCGCCTCCTGGACGATCCGGTACGCCGACAGCTCGACACTCGGCGGCAGTGGGCGCGGCGTGCCGGTGGTGGCGGTGGTGACCACGAGCCCGGCGCCGCGCACATTCGCCAGCAGTTCGTCCAGGCGGTCGAGAGTGGGCTGCGGAGCGTGTCCCGCCCCCTTCGAGAGGGCGTCCTCGGAGCGCAGTACGCCGAGCACATGGCGCAGTTCGGTGAGCGCCTCGACAGCGTTCTGACGGATGCCGGCGAGGTTCTCCCTGAGTTCGTCGGACGGGTTCTCGACGAGATGCGGGGCGACCTGCGCCTGGATGGAGATCACCGACATGTGGTGGGCGACCACGTCGTGCAGCTCGCGGGCGATCCGGTTGCGCTCCTCCAGCAGGGTGCGCCTGGCCCGCTCCCCGGCGGTGAGTTCCTCCTGGACGACCAACTGGGTGCGGGCCACCCGCAGGCCGCGCAGCGAGGCGCCGATCACCACGCCCGCGATCAGGACCGGGGTGCCGCGGTCGAGGACGTAGTGGTGTGCGCGGGTGGTGACGACGGTGCAGGCCAGGGCCGCGAGGAGGGTGATCACCAGCGCCCCGGCCGCCCGACGGGGTCGGACCCGCAGTGCCAGCAGGAACAGCACTCCGCACTGGATCAGGAGCCCCGAAACGGTCCAGGGGAAGAATGCGTCCGGGCTCGACCCCGGCTCCGTGATCCGCGCGGTGACGACCATGAGGACCGTCGACGCCCACCAGGCGGACACCGGGAGGAACATGCCGACGATCAGCACCGCCGCCTGGCCCATGCCGAGCAGCACCGCGTACCCGGGGACGGCGCCGCCGTCGACCGGTGCCAGAGCGCTCACCTGGGCCACCGCGAGGGCCACGGCGCAGAAGACCAGCACCATCCCGAACACCGGCCGCCAGACCGGCCATCCGGGACCCCCCATGGCAGGCAGCGGATCGGCGGGCGTCGTCAGATCCTCGAACAGGGCGCGCGGGGCCCTCCGCAGCGCGGCCCTCAACCGCTGTTCGTCCCCCACCACTGACCCCCTACTCCAGTCCCGACCAGGCACGGCGCATCACCGACTTCCGGGCAGGACGCCCCTCACGGACGATACGGCCGCCTTTCCGCGGCCGTCCCTCCTCGTACTTGCGGAACGCCGCCCAGCACACCAGCAGCGCCACGGCGAAGACCGGCAGCCAGGCCAGCCGTGCGAACACCCAGCCGAAGTCCCTGGGCACGGTGTGCAGACCGGGCAACGCCTCGCCCGCGAGGAGTCCGACGGCGGTGACCGCCATCATCGCGGTCTGGTGCCAGAGGAAGACGGTCATCGCGGAAATGTTGACCAGCGCCACCGCCGCCCAGGCCGCGGGTCGTCGCAGGACTCGCCGCAGCGGGCCGAGCAGCAGCCGGGCCGCGCCGCACTGGGCGAGGCCGAAGGTGACGGCCGCGAGGGTGGGCGGGTCGAGGTTGGAGATCCTGGAGCCGGGCACCCCGACCATGGACGCCGGGTAGCCGGCCCACAGGACGAGTCCGGCGGTGGTGGCGGCGCCGATGAGCAGCAGGGCCCATCCGGTCGACCGGCTCCGCAGGCCGCCGCGGGCCCAGCTCGCGCCCAGGCAGTACGGGACGAGCCAGCCGGCCGCCACATTGATCCAGCCGAGCCCGGCGGGACCGCCCAGCCCGAACCGGATCAGGTCGACATGGAGCACGACGGCGAGCGGCCACAGCGGATGAAGCTTCGCCACCAGCGGGGTCACCGCCGTCAGCGCCGCGAAGACCAGCAGGAACCAGAGCGGTGACAGCACCAGTTTGAGCAGCGCGTGCACGGTCTCCGTGCCCACCCCGGAGGCGAGCAGCGCGCCCGCGATCACGGCCCACACCACCAGCACGGCGGCGACCGGCCTGAACAGCCGGACGGTACGGGCGCCGAGCCACTCCCTGTACGTGGTGCCGCGGGTGCGGGCAGAGGCGTAACTCTTCGCCCCGACCTGACCGCCCACCAGGAAGAACACCGCGAGGGTCTGGAACAGCCAGGAGATCGGGGTGAGTTGGGGCATGTGCTGGAGAGGACTCGCGGCGCGCACCGTGCCGGTGTCGGCGATCAGGGCGGTCACCAGCCAGTGGCCGAGCACCACGCCCAGAATGGCGAGGGCGCGCAGTGCGTCGACGGCGCGGTCGCGGTCGGGCGGGGTGGCGGCGTCGATCCGCCGGACGAGTTCACGCATGACGGCCCTCCTCGGCAGGGGCCCGGCCGGAGACGATCCGGGCGATGTTCTGCAGCGACAAGGAGCCGGGCTTCAGGTAGTCGCTGTGGCCGCCGTCGCCCGCCGCGAAGTGCCGGGCACCGAACTCCGGGGAGACCGGGTCCGTTCCGAACCCGAGGGTGACGAAAGGCAGTCGGAGCTGTACGTGGGGCACCTCGGCGATCCAGTCGCCGCCACCCCGGCCTGCCCAGACGGTGGCCGGGGTGTCGAGTGCGGCGACGTTGTCGACGCCGGTGCCGGGGCTCCCGTAAAGGACGATGTCCGC
Source organism: Streptomyces sp. NBC_01717 (assembly GCF_036248255.1). NCBI lineage: Bacteria > Bacillati > Actinomycetota > Actinomycetes > Kitasatosporales > Streptomycetaceae > Streptomyces > Streptomyces sp. NBC_01717. The sequence goes on from NZ_CP109178.1 coordinate 2,110,940, forward strand.
CACCGTCAGCCCTGGCGCTGCCTCGGCACAGACGACGGATCCGTAGGAGTGGCACAGCAGCGAGGTCCGGGCGTTCGGCTCGGCTCGCCGCAACTCGGCCAGGAATGTACGCAGTTCCTTCGAGGCGGCGTCGGCCCGGCCCGTCGTCACCGACGCCCGGCTCACCGTGTCCGGCGTCTCGTAGCCGAGCCAGCCGATGACCGCAGCCCCCTCGCCCATCTCCCGGCGCAGGGCGACGGCGCCCGCCCGCAGCCGCCCGTACCGGTCGAGGCTGATGCCCGCCCCCGGGACCAGCACGGCGATCCGGCGCGCCCTGGAGAGGTCGCCGAAGACCTCGGCGCTGCGCCCGCCGTCGCGGCCGTCGAAGGAGAAGAAGTGGCGCGCCGGGTCGGCGAGTCCGCGCAGCGCTGTGGCCCGCTTGCCGTCGCCGTGGCGGGCGGCCATCCGCTCGGCCGCGAGGACGGAGCCGCGGTTGACGGCGTACCGGTCGGCAAGGTCTGCGGCGGTCGCGTCGCGGAGCGGGGCAAGGGCGGCCGGGGCCGGCGCCGGGACGGCCGAGGGCCGGGCCGCGCCCGCCATGGGCACGGCGACCGCAGCGATGACGAGCGCGGCGAGCAGCGTCCGGACAGCGCGCGGAAGGTTCCTGCGCGGATGGCTCCTGGGCGGGCTGGGCGCCATGAGGGATGGTCCTTCCGTACCGGATGTCCGTGGAGATGGTCAGTGGTGCTTCCGGTACAGAAGCTAGGGAGCGGGCCTCGTGGTCGGCGTCCACCTGGGGAGGGCACCTTCCCGGTAACCCTGAAGTACTACGGGTAGGGGGAGTTGGCGCTTTCGCGAGGCCCGGACACACGTGTGGGGGCGGACCACCGGGTTCCGGTGGTCCGCCCCCACACAGGCCGCAGAGGAGAGAGGCGTCAGCTCGCGACGAAGGGGCGGATCGAGGTCGGGGCGTGCCCCGGCTCGGTGGCGATGTCCTCCCACTCGTTGATGGCGTCGATACCCGCGGCGCCCATCGAGATGTTGGTGACCCGCTCCAGGATCGCCTCGACGACCACCGGGACACGGAACTCGGCGGCCAGCTTCTTGGCCTCCTCGAACGCGGGCAGCAGCTGGTCCGGCTCGGTGACCCGGATCGCCTTGCAGCCCAGGCCCTCGACGACCTTGACGTGGTCGACGCCGTAGACACCCAGTTCCGGGGAGTTGATGTTCTCGAACTCCAGGTTGACCTGGAAGTTGATGTCCAGGTTGCGCTGTGCCTGGCGGATCAGCCCCAGGTAGGAGTTGTTCACCAGGACATGCACGTACGGGATGTTGTGCTGTGCGCCGACCGCCAGCTCCTCCAGCATGAACTGGAAGTCGTAGTCGCCGGAGAGCGCGACCACCTGGCCCTCGGGGTCGGCGGTGGCGACGCCCAGCGCGGCCGGGATGGTCCAGCCGAGCGGACCGGCCTGACCGCAGTTGATCCAGTGGCGCGGCCTGTAGACGTGCAGCATCTGCGCGCCGGCGATCTGGGAGAGGCCGATCGTGGTGACGTAGCGCGTCTCCGGTCCGAAGGCGCGGTTCATCTCCTCGTACACGCGCTGCGGCTTCAGCGGCACGTTGTCGAAGTGGGTACGTCGCTGCAGCCGGGCCTTGCGCTCCTGGGTGGAGGCGGCCCACGCGCTGCGGTCCGGCAGCCTGCCGGCGGCCTCGAGCTCCTTCGCCACTTCGACGAAGAGCTCCAGCGCGGCTTTGGCGTCGGAGGCGATACCGAGGTCCGGTGCGAAGATCTTGCCGAGCTGGGTGGGCTCGATGTCGACGTGGACGAACGTGCGGCCCTTGGTGTAGACGGCCAGGTCGCCGGTGTGCCGGTTGGCCCAGCGGTTGCCGATGCCCAGGACGAAGTCCGACTCCAGGAAGTTCGCGTTGCCGTAGCGGTGCGAGGTCTGCAGGCCGACCATGCCGGCGTTCAGCTCGTGGTCGTCGGCGAGGATGCCCCAGCCCATCAGGGTCGGGATGACCGGGGTGCCCGTCAGCTCGGCGAACTCGACGAGGAGTTCGCAGGCGTCGGCGTTGATGATGCCGCCACCGGCGACGATCACCGGGCGCTCGGATGCGAGCAGGAGCCCGATCGCCTTCTCGATCTGGGCGCGGGACGCGGCCGGCTTGTAGACGGGCAGCGGCTGGTACGTCTCCGGGTCGAATTCGATCTCCGTCAGCTGGACGTCGATCGGCAGGTCGATGAGGACCGGGCCGGGGCGGCCCGACCGCATCAGATGGAAGGCCTGCTGAAAGACGCCGGGCACCTGCGCGGCCTCCAGGACGGTCGTCGCGGCCTTGGTCACCGGCTTGGCGATGGAGGCGATGTCGACGGCCTGGAAGTCCTCCTTGTGGAGCTTGGCCACCGGCGCCTGGCCGGTGATGCAGAGGATCGGAATGGAGTCGGCGATCGCCGAGTAGAGCCCGGTGATCATGTCGGTCCCGGCGGGCCCCGACGTACCGATGCAGACGCCGATGTTCCCTGCCCTGCTCCGGGTGTAGCCCTCGGCCATGTGGGACGCGCCCTCGACATGGCGGGCGAGCGTGTGGTCGATGCCACCGCCGGCCTTGAGCGCCGCATAGAACGGGTTGATCGCTGCGCCCGGCACGCCGAACGCGTTGGTGACGCCTTCCAGCTTGAGGATCTCAACTGCCGCTCGGGCAGCGGTCATTCGAGGCATGGAGTACTCCTGCTCGGACGGGTGGAGTCGGGCTCTGTCGCGCCACCTGAGAGCGCCTATTCCGCATTACGAAAGTTTGTTTCTGCTATACGGAAGCAATCTAAGCTGCGGTCGAGTGGCCGTCAAGACCGATGAATCCGCCAAGTCGCTCCCCCGCGCCTCGCTCTTGGTGGACCATGGGGACGGAGCACAGGGGACACGGGGCGCGGAGGCCCCGGGGCGGCGCCGGGGGGCGCCGGAGGGAGACCACAGTGGAGTCCGTGCCGGTACGCTGCCCGGCCTGCGGCCGCGATCACGCCTACCTCACGCCGGTCTACCCGTGCCCGTGCGGGACCCCCATCGCCCCGCCCGTGCTGGGCGGCGGGGTGGTCGAGCCGATCACCCACCGCACCTGGAACGAGGACTGGGTGACGGTGCGCTGCCGCACCTGCGGACGCCACGACCAGTGGCCTCAGCCGGAGCTGTGCTGTCCGTGCGGTACGGTCCTGCGGATCCCGGTCCGCCCGGCCACGGCGTCCGCGCCCGGCCCGGACGCCGGGACTCTGCCCACCCACATCCCGCTGCCGCGGACGGCGGCGGCGCCCCGCCCGGCGTTCCGGCCGATGACGATCCGGACCGGCCGCGACGCGGTCACCGCCGCCGCGATGTATCTGCGGTGGCTCGGCTACCGTGACGTCGTACAGCCCGCGGAACGCCCCGCTTCCCGGATCGATCTGCGCGCCGCCGGGCTGATCGCCCAGGTCGACTCGACCACCCGGCCGACCCCCCTGCGCGATGTCGAATGTCTCTGGCTGAACGGCTTGAACGCCTCGGTGACCAGTGTCTTCTTCTCACTGGCGGGCTATGCGCAGGACGCCAGGGCGCGGGCGGACGGTCTCTGCCTCCCGCTCTTCGTGATGGACCTCACCGGGACCCCGCAGCCGGTCAACGGCCCGGCGGACGAACTGCTCTCCACCGGCGCCTGACCACCGTACCGACCGCCATACTGGCGGCATGCGCATCCGTCCCGCCCGCCGCTCCGACCTTCCACTGCTCCAGGAGATCGAGCGCGCCGCCGGCGAACCCTTCCGCACCCTCGCCATGTCCGCCGTCGCGGACGACGACCCGCCGCCTCTCGATCTGCTGGACGAATACCGCAAGGCCGGCCGCGCCTGGGTGGCCGCGGACGCCGACGACCGTCCGGTCGGCTACGTGATCGCCGATCCGGTCGACGACGCGGCCCATGTCGAGCAGGTCTCGGTCCATCCGTCCGTCGCCCGGCGCGGCGTCGGCAGCGCGCTCATCGACCACCTCGCGCTCTGGGCGGGCGAGCACCGGCTCGAAGCCCTCACCCTCACCACCTTCTCGCACGTCCCGTGGAACGCGCCGTACTACACGCGCCTCGGCTTCCGCACGCTCACGGAGGCCGAACTCACCGACGGACTGCGGAAGATCAGGGCGGAGGAGGCCGAACACGGCCTCGACCGCTGGCCGAGGGTCTGCATGCGACGCGAACTCTGACACGGCGACACGATTCGGATGCTTCCGCGCGGGCCCCCGTGCCGGCCCGGACACCCGCCCCGACGCCGCAGCGGAACCGGCCGGCAACAGCGAGTGCAATCCGTCACGTTCGGCCCTGCGGCCACAAATGTTCGGTCGCTGTCAGTGGGCGGCCGTAGAGTGGGGCGCATGGTCTTAACTCCACGACTCTCACCATCTTTCGCCCCGCCAAACACCGCACAGAGCGTCGAACAGTCCGCACAGCCGACCCACCCGGCCGCCGTCGAGGCGAACGAGGCGATCCGTGCGCTCGTGGACGCACGAGCCGGCCAGGACTGGTCCTCCGTGGAGTCCGCGGCCTACGAGGTGCTGCTCATCGAATGGGCGGCGGCCACTCGGGGCGCTGCCGGCGACATCATCGAAGCCGCCTGACAGCGCCCGTCGGCGCCACTCCGGCCGGGCCGCCTAGCCATAGTTCTCCCGCAGTTCGATCTTCCGGACCTTCCCGCTCACCGTCATCGGGAAGGTCTCCAGGATCTGCAGCCGTCGCGGAATCTTGTAGTGCGCCAACTGCTCGCGGCAGTACTCCGTCACCTCCTCAAGAGTCGGCGGCTGCGCCGGGTCCCGGGGGATGACGCAGGCCAGGATCTCCTCGCCGTACGTCTCGTCCGGTACGCCCACCACCTGCACGTCGGCAATCTTCGGATGGCCGTAGAGGAACTCCTCGATCTCCCGCGGATACACGTTCTCGCCCCCGCGGATGATCATGTCCTTGATGCGGCCGACGATCTGCACGTAGCCGTCCTCGCGCATCACCGCGAGGTCACCGGTGTGCATCCAGCGCCCCGCGTCGATCACTTCCGCGGTCCGCTCGGGCTGCTCCCAGTAGCCGAGCATCACGCTGTAGCCGCGGGTACAGAGCTCGCCGGCCGCGCCGCGCTCCAGGGTCACGCCCGTCGCCGGGTCGACGACCTTCACCTCGATGTGCGGCATCACGCGGCCGACCGTTCCGGTGCGGCGCTCCAAGTCGTCGTCGCGGCGGGTCTGGGTGGAGACCGGGGAGGTCTCCGTCATGCCGTAGCAGATGGACACCTCGTCCATGTGCATCTCGGCGACGACCCGCTTCATCACTTCGACCGGGCAGGGTGATCCGGCCATGATCCCGGTGCGCAGCGAGGAAAGGTCGTACGAGGCGAAGTCCGGATGGTTCAGCTCCGCGATGAACATGGTGGGGACGCCGTAGAGCGAGGTGCAGCGCTCCGCCTGGACCGCCGCGAGGACGGCGGCGGGCTCGAAGGCGGGGGCCGGGATCACGATGCAGGCGCCGTGCGAGGTGATGCCGAGGTTGCCCATCACCATGCCGAAGCAGTGGTAGAAGGGAACGGGCAGACATACCCGGTCCTGTTCCGTGTAGGCGACCATCTCCCCCACGAAATAGCCGTTGTTGAGGATGTTGTGGTGCGAGAGGGTGGCGCCCTTGGGGAAGCCCGTCGTGCCCGAGGTGTACTGGATGTTGATCGGGTCGTCGCAGGACAGCTCGGCTTCTCGGGCCGCCAGTTGTCCGGCGGTGACGGCTGCGGCCGCTGCCGTCAGCTCGTCCCAGGACGGATCGCCGATGTAGTGCACGGCGCGCAGGGCGGGGCAGTTGGCCCGGACCTGGCCGACGAGGGCGCGGTAGTCGCTGGTGCGGTGGGCGAGCGAGGAGATCAGGAGGGAGATCCCGGCCTGGCCGAGCACGTACTCCAGCTCGTGCGCCCGGTAGGCCGGGTTGATGTTGACCATGACCGCGCCGATGCGGGCGGTGGCGTACTGGACGAGCACCCACTCGGGACAGTTGATCGCCCAGATGCCGACGCGGTCGCCCTTCGCCACTCCGGAGCCCATCAGAGCGCGCGCCAACTCGTCGACGGCGGCGCCGAATTCCGCGTACGTCCAGCGTCGTCCCGAGGCGACGTCGACAAGCGCCTCACGCTCCGGGTACGCCTCGATCGCCCGGTCGAGATTGCGCCCGATGGTGTCGCCGAGCAGGGCCGTGGTGCCGGTGCCGTGCGCGTAGGAAAGGCCGGTCCGTCCGCTCATCGCAGATCCCCCTCGTCGAATTCGGTGCCGACGCCCTCGGCCGTACGCTCGCGCAGCTCGATCCGGCGGATCTTGCCGGACACGGTCTTCGGCAGTTCGGCGAATTCCAGCCGGCGGATCCGCTTGTACGGGGCCAGCACCGCCCTCGAGTGCGCGAACAGCACCTTCGCGGTGTCCGGGCCGGGCTCCCAGCCCTCCGCGAGCACGACGTACGCCTTCGGGACCGCGAGCCGGACCGGGTCGGGCGCGGGCACGACCGCGGCCTCGGCGACCGCTTCGTGCTCCAGCAGCGCGCTCTCCAGCTCGAACGGCGAGATCTTGTAGTCGGATGCCTTGAAGACGTCGTCGGCGCGGCCGACATAGGTGATGTAGCCGTCCTCGTCGCGGGAGCCGATGTCGCCGGTTCGGTAGTAGCCGCCCGCCATCGCCTCGGCCGTACGGTCCGGGTCGCCGTGGTATCCGGTCATCAGGCCGACCGGACGGTCCGACAGGTCGAGGGAGATCTCGCCCTCCGTCGCGCCGGGCCGGCCGGTGACCGGGTCGAGGAGGACGACCTTGAAGCCGGGGCTCGGCCGCCCCATGGAACCGGACTTCAGCAGCTGGCCGGGAGTGTTGGCGACCTGGACGGCGGTCTCGGTCTGGCCGAATCCGTCCCGGATGGTGACGCCCCACGCGCGCCGGATCGTCTCGATGACCTCGGGGTTCAGCGGCTCGCCCGCCGCGACGACCTCGCGCGGCGGGGTCCTCAGCTGGGAGAGATCGGCCTGGATCAGCATCCGCCAGACGGTGGGCGGGGCACAGAAGCTGGTGACGCCCGAGCGGTCCATCTCGGCCATCAGCCGGCCCGCGTCGAACCGGGTGTAGTTGAAGATGAAGACGGTCGCCTCCGCGCTCCACGGCGCGAAGAGGTTCGACCAGGCGTGCTTGGCCCAGCCCGGCGAGGAGATGTTGAGGTGGACGTCACCGGGCCTGAGGCCGATCCAGTACATCGTCGACAGGTGGCCCACCGGGTACGAGACATGGGTGTGCTCGACCAGCTTGGGGCTGGCGGTCGTGCCGGACGTGAAGTACAGCATCAGCGGTTCGTCGGCGTCGGTCTCCCGGTCCGCCTCGAAGCTCTCCGGCTGCTCGTCGGCGCCGCTGTACGGATGCCAGCCCTCGACCTCGTCGCCGACGGCGAGCCGGGTGTAGTCACCGGGCACCTCGTCGAACTTGGCGGCGTCCGCGTCCCGCACGATCACATGCCGGACCCGGCCGCGGTCCACCCGGTCGCGCAGGTCGACGGGGCCGAGGAGCGGCGTGGCGGGGATGACGACGGCGCGCAGCTTCATCGCGGCGAGGGCCGTCTCCCACAGCTCGACCTGGTTGCCGAGCATGACGAGGATCCGGTCCCCGGCGCGTACCCCCTGGGCACGCAGCCAGTTCGCCGCCTGGTTGGAGCGGGCGGACATCCGGGCGAAGGACGCCTCGGTGCGCCGGCCGTCCTCCTCCACGATGTGCAGAGCCGTGCGGTCGTTGTTCTCCGCGATGACGTCGAACCAGTCCAGCGCCCAGTTGAAATGGTCGGCCCGGGGCCAACGGAAACCCTCGTAGGCCGCCGCATAGTCCTCGCGGTGCTGCAGCAGAAAGTCCCGGGCGGCCCGAAACGTTTCCGTCGCGTTCGTCGCCGACATGTGCCCTCCTCATTGCGGACCGGACCGGTCACTTAACATCATGAAAACAGTGACCCAGGTCTCACCACCCCCGAACGGGGGTACAGAGAGCGGGGCGGAGGGGCGACAGCGTGCCGGAACCGGTCGATACGGTCGAGATGCAAGCGGCGCTGCTGCGGCTGCGCCGGACGAGCGGACTGCCCGTCACGTTCGGCGGACTGCTCTCGGACCCGCGCCACGCCAGGATCGTGGAACTCAACGGGGCGCAGACCACCGCGCTGCGCGGGCTCGTCATATCGGCCGGCAGCGGGCTCGGCGGCAAGTCGATCGCCCTGTCGCGGCCGTGCGCGGTGACCGACTACCCGTCGTCGCGGCACATCAGCCACGAGTACGACACCGCGGTCGCCGCGGAGGGCCTGCGCTCGGTGGTCGCGGTCCCGGTCGTCGTACGCCGGAGGGTACGGGGCGTGCTGTACGGGGCGCTGCGTGAGCCGCTCACCCTCGGGGACCGTACGTTCGACGCGGCAGTCGCGGCGGCCCGCGACGTGGAACAGGCCCTTGTCGTACGGGACGAGGTGCAGCAGCTCCTGTCCGTCACCCGGGACCAGGTGACGGACCCCCGGGCCGCTCCGGGGGCCTGGGAGGACGTCCGCGAGGCGCACCGCGAACTGCGCGCGCTCGCTCCCAAGGTGGCCGACCCGGCGCTGCGCGAGGAGCTGCTCTCGGTGTGCGCGCGGCTGGCCTCGGCGTCCGGGGCGCAGGAGACACACTCCCGTGAGGTGCTGCTGGCGCCGCGCGAGGTCGACGTCCTCGCCTGTGTGGCGTCGGGCGCGACCAACGCTGTGGCGGCCGGCCGGCTGGGCCTTCGGCCGGAGACGGTGAAGGGGTATCTGCGCTCGGCGATGCGGAAGCTGGGGGCGCACACCCGGCTGGAAGCGGTGGTCGCCGCGCGCCGGGCGGGGCTGCTGCCGTAGACCGACCGGCACATGGCGACGCCCCCATGCGCCGGTCGGTCCTGGTCGCGTGCCTGACGTCGGCGGTGGCTTCTGCCGTACCGTCGGGGCCGAGGGGGGTGACGGACATGGTGTCCACGCATCAATATCTCGCCTTCGCGGCGATGTCCCTGCTGGTGATCGTGATCCCTGGGCCGAGCGTGCTGTTCGTGATCGGCCGGGCACTGGCCCACGGCCGCCGCACCGCGCTGGCCACGGTGCTGGGCAATGTCGTCGGCTCGTACGGCCTGGTGGTGGCGGTCGCGCTGGGGATCGGTTCGCTGGTCGAGCGCTCGGCGGCGGTCTTCGTGGCGGTGAAGCTGGCGGGTGCCGCGTATCTGGTCCTCCTGGGAGTGCAGGCGTTCCGGCATCGCAAGGAGATGAAGCTGGAGGCCGTCCGTACGTCGCCGGAACGGCCCGCCCGCGGTGATCTGCGGACGGTGGCGGACGGTGTGGTCGTCGGTGTCACCAACCCGAAGGGAATCGTCTTCTTCGCCGCCGTACTCCCCCAGTTCGTGGATCCGTCGACGGGTCATCTCCCGGCCCAGATGCTGCTGTTGGGCCTGGTTCCGATCGCCATCGGTCTCGTGACGGACACGCTCTGGGGGCTCGGCGCCTCGGCCGCCCGGAGTTGGTTCGCCCGGTCGGAGCGGCGGCTGTCGTTGATCGGCGGGGCGGGTGGCTTCGCGATGATCGGCCTGGGCGTGACGGTGGCGGCGACGGGCCGAGCCGACTGAACCCGGTTCACTGCCCGAAGTCGATGAACGGCGCGAACCGGATGTCGTGCGCGGGTGCCTGCGTGGGCGCCATCGTGGCGAGCATCCGCAGGCCCTCCTCCGTCACGGCGTCGCGCTCGGCCCGGCTGAGCTTCCCCAGCGCCTGCACCGTGACGATCCCTTCGCCGACGGACTTCCCGCCGGACTTCTTGCCGGGCGCGCCGATTCGCCAGATCGCGGCGAGGAACCCGTCGACCAGCACGGTTCCGTACGTCTGGTTGCCGTTCCCGTTGCGTCCCCGGTACTGCGGTGGGATGACGCGCGTACGGTCGGCGTGGCCGAGCAGCACGTTGTCGAACTCGGGCAGGAAGCGCGGCGGGGCAGGGGTGTCCGCGTCGGGGCGCGGGGCGTCCGGCAGGTCGAAGAGCTCGACGCCGTTCTCGTCGCGGAAGGTGGTCAGCTGCGACCGCAGCCGTTCGAAGGCCTCCCGCAGCCGGGTCAGCCCCGCCCACGTCTGCATGTCCTTCACGGAGGCGGGGCCGAACGCCCCGAGGTAGCGCAGCACGGTCGCGTCGGGTGTGGGCGTCGGCTCCGCCGGCCGGCCGAGCCAGTGCTCCGCGGTGGTCAGCGCGACCTGGCCGCTGCGGCCCCACAGCCCGCGCGGGGTGACCTGGACCAGGGGCAGGACGCAGCGGGCTGCCACGGTCAGGGCCTGCGGGTCGGCGTCCGGCCACTCGGCGAGCAGCGCCTCGCGGATCTCCTTCGGGGTACGGGGCCGGGCCTCGACAAGCTCCCTGCCGAGCGCCGCGAGCCGGTCCGGATCCACACCGACGAGCCCGTTGCGGAACATCTTGAGCTCCCGGTCGCGGGCCGGCTGGACCAGCGGGCGCAGGGTGAGCGCGTCGTCGGCGGTGTGCGTGTGGATGGTGGACCGCAGGGTGACGATACGGACCACCTCGCGGGACTCCATCAGCCCCGAGAGTTCGGCGGGGTCGAAGCCCTCGAGCCGGGCGAAGAGCTGGTGGTAGGGCGGCTTGGTGTTCTGTGCCTGGAGCCCGACGAGATGTCCGACGGCGTCCTTCGCGGACATCGGGCTCCGGCGCAGGAGCAGTTGGCGCGCCAGGGTGGCGCGGCCCAGTGCGCGGGGCGACAGCACGGGGAGCGAGGCGCGTGCGGCGGAGTATGTCTTCGCGGCCATGAACGGCACGCTACGCGGGCTTGCGGACATCTTCGGTCCGCGACTGCGCATCTCTCCCCTCCCCGGGCCGCCGCACCGAGGACGGCAGGACCCGGGATTGTGGGCGGACCGCCCGCATCATGGTCCGGTGATCAGTGTCCTGTTCGCCATCCTGACCGCACTCAGCAACGGCGCCGCCTCTGTGCTGCAACGCCGCGCCGCCCGCTCGGTACCCGACACCGAGGCGATGCGTCTGTCGCTGATCGGCCATCTGCTGCGCCAGAAGGTGTGGCTGGCCGGGATCGGCCTGGTGATCGTCGCCGCCGTCTGCCAGGCCACTGCGCTGGCCACCGGGCCGATCTCGGTGGTCCAGCCGATCTTCGTCATCGAGCTGCCGGCGACGCTGCTGCTGGCCGGGTTCGTGATGCGGATCCGAGTGCCCCGTGGGGTCTGGTACGGGGTCGCTGCCGTGACGTTCGGACTGGCCCTCGGCATGGCCTCCGCCGCACCGGGCGGCGGCAGTTCCTCGGTGCGGGGCGCGGCGTGGATCCCGGCGCTGATCCTGACGGGGATCTTCGAGGCGGCGCTGATCGCCGGAGCACGGTCCACCCGCGGCAACCCCCGTGGGGCGCTGCTCGGTCTGGCCGCCGCATGCGGGTACGCGCTCACCGCCGCCCTGATGAAGGACGCCATGGGGCGGCTCGGCGACGGCGGCGGGGCAGCCGCTCTCATGACGTCCTGGCAGCTGTACGCCACCGCCGCCGCCGGGGTGGGATCGCTGTTCCTCCTTCAGAACGCCCTGCAGGCGGGCACCCTGGTCGCCGTACAGCCGATGCTGACGCTGGGCGACGCGATGATCAGCATCCTGTACGGCGTGACCCTGTTCGGCGAGCATCTGCGTACCGACTGGTGGCTGCTGCCCGAACTGGCGGCGCTCACCCTGATCGCCCTGGGCTGCGTCGAACTGGCCCGCTCACCGCTGGCATCCGGCAACGCCGTACCGCCCTCGCGCGGCACCCGCGTGAAGTGACGGCCCGCCTGCCGGGAGGTGAGGCTCCTCAGGCGGTCTGTCCGGATCCCGACCCTGTACCGGAAGCGGCCTTGATGCCCTTCGTGATCTCGTCCATCACCGAGAGCGAGGGCGCCTTGGAGCTGATGTCGAAGCCGGAGCGCACGACGACCAGCATGTCCGCGGAGTGCGGGGACGGGAGGACCAGCGACTGCACGTACCCGTCGTCGCCCTTCTTCGTGACCACCTTCCAGCGCACCAGGTAGCCCTTCTGGCCGGCGACGGTGACCGGCTCGGACTTGAGCTGCTGGTGCGAACTGATGGCGCCGTAGGCCTTGCCGCCGTACGACTCCTTGGCGTTGACGGCGATGTCCGCCTTGGCAGCCGCCTCCGCCGTGCTCTCCGTGATCTTCAGCGCCTGGGCCGGGGCGGCGAACACTCCGCCGCGCTCACACTTCTGCGAGGTGTCGGCCGGGCAGGTGTAGGTGCCGGTGCTCACCGACGCACCGATCGTGGCCGACTGCCCCTTCCAGCCGTCCGGCACCGGAAGGCTGACGCCGCTCATCACGTCCGTCACATAGCCGTCCTCGGACGGCGGCTGCTGCGGTTGCTGCTGGTCGGGCGCCGGGCTCCGGCCACCGTCGCCGGGACCACCCCGGCCGTCCTGGCCGTCCTGCCCGCCGGGAAGACTGGGCGCGGGCGACGCGGCGTCGGAGGAGGTGTTCTTCGTACGGCCGGAGTCGTCGGTCAGCATCAGGACACCGCCCGCGATCGCGGCGAGGACCACCACACCGGCGGTGACACCGACCCCGATCCGGATCCGGCGGCGCCGGACGACCGCGGGCGGCATGCGGAGCTGATCGGTCCACCGGCTCCCGTCCCACCAGCGTTCCTGAACGGGGCCTGTTCCTGTGTACCCGGGGTCCGTATGCCAGCCGGGGGGGCTCATCTCGGTCACGACGTCCACCGTAGAGGCCCTCCGTGAAAATCAGATGAAACCGGTCCGCCGAATCCGGCCGTGCCCCTACCTCACGGAGCTTCCCACGAGGACCGTCCGACCGTGACCGGGGAGGTGCCGACCATGACCTGGGAGGTAATCGACGCCTTTTCCCCCGTCGGACATCGTGTTCCTCACGAGCGGCACCGGAGCTCGGCCGCAGGGCCGGGACATGACGGAAGGACAGCACGATGACCGCATACGAGGACGCCGTCCGGCGCTACTTCGTCGCCTGGAACGCGGCGACGCCCGAGGACGTCGCCAAGGCCGTCGCCGCCGCGTTCACCGAGGACGCCACCTACACCGACCCGCTGGCCGACGTACGCGGCCACGACGGGCTCGCCGCCGCGATCAGTGGTGCCCGTCAGCAGTTCCCGGGCTTCGAGTTCAAGCTGACCGGCACCCCCGACGGGCACCACGACATCGTCCGTTTCAGCTGGGACCTGGTCTCCACCGCCGATGGTTCGGCGCCCGCCGCCGGGTCCGACGTCATCACCCTCGACGATGACGGGCGCATCAGCTCCGTCAGCGGCTTCCTGGACCGGGTCCCCGGCGCCTGAGCGGGCGCTACGCGGACCTGGCGGACCGGCGGCGCAGCGCGGGGTCGGTCAGCGCGGCCGGTTGGTAACCGGCGTCGCGGGACGACAGGTTGGTGCCGGGAGGCACGATCTTGTCGATCTGATCGAGAAGGTCCCCGCTCAGCCGCACCTGGTCCGCGCCGAGCTGGCCCGCCAGCTGTTCGAAGGTCCGCGGGCCGATGATGGCGGAGGTGACCGCCGGGTGCTCAAGGACGAACGCCAGGGCCAGCTGTACGAGGGTCAGCCCGGCGTCCTCGGCCAGCCGGGCGAGGGCTTCGGCGGCGTCGAGCTTGGCGTTGTTCTCCGGGGACGCGATGTCGAAGCGCTCCGCCTGCCGTTCGGCACGGCTGGAGACGGGCTGGCCCGACCCCTTGCGGTAGCGGCCGGTCAGCCAGCCGCCGGCGAGCGGGCTCCAGGAGAGCACCGCGAGTCCGTACCGCTGGGCGACGGGCAGCACCTCGCGTTCGATGCCGCGGGCGAGCAGCGAGTACGGGGGCTGCTCGGCCACGACGCGTTCGCGGCCGCGGCGCTCCGCGATCCACTGGCCCTCGACGATCGCGGACGGTTCGAAGGTGGACGTACCGATGTAGCGGATCTTGCCCTGGTGCACCAGGTCGGAGAGGGCACCGAGCGTCTCGTCGAAGTCGGTGTCCGGTTCGGGGCGGTGCACCTGGTAGAGGTCGATCCAGTCGGTGCCCAGTCGGCGCAGGCTGTTCTCGACCTCGCGGATGATCCAACGGCGGGAGTTTCCCTGCTCGTTGGGGTCGTCGCCGAGGCTGCCGTGGAACTTGGTGGCGAGCACGACGTTGTCGCGGCGGCCCCCGGCGAGCGCCTTGCCGACGATGGTCTCCGACTCACCGGCGGAGTACACGTCGGCGGTGTCGACGAAATTGATGCCGGAGTCCAGGGCGTGGTGGATGATCCGGATGCTGTCGTCGTGGTCCGTGTTGCCGCGGGCGCCGAACATCATGGTGCCCAGACAGAGCGGGCTGACCTTCACTCCCGTGCGTCCGAAGTTGCGGTACTCGGTCATCGTGCACTCTCCTTGACGAGTTCGTTGATCTGCGGATGGCCGTCGGCCGGGGCCGGGTCGCCGCTCTGACGGAAGGCATCCCAGAGGCGGCGGTACGGCCCGGCGGCGGCGAGCAGTTCGGCATGGGTGCCGGTCTCGACGACGGTTCCCGCGTCGAGGACCACCACCCGGTCCGCGCGGGCCGCCGTCGTCAGCCGGTGGGCGACGACGACGGTGGTACGCCGGCGGGCCAGCACATGTGTCGCGGCGGCGACCCGGCGTTCGGTGGCCAGGTCCAGCGAGGCGGTCGCCTCGTCGAGCAACAGGACGTCCGGGTCGACGAGTTCGGCCCGGGCGAGGGCCAGCAGCTGGCGCTGTCCGGCGGAGAGGTTGCGGCCGCGCTCCCCCACCGGCTGGAGGTAGCCCAGTCGCAGCCCGGCCACCATCTCGTGGGCACCGACCGCGCGGGCCGCCGCCTCCACCTCGGTGTCGGTGGCGTCCGGGCGCCCGTACGCGATCGCGTCCCGGACCGTGCCGCTGAACAGATGCGCCTCCTGCGGCACCACGCCCAGTCTGCGGCGGAAGCCGGGCAGGTCGAGCTCGCGCAGATCGTGCCCGTCGACGCGGACCGTGCCCGCCGACGGGTCGTAGAACCGGGCGAGGAGTTTGACGACGGTCGACTTGCCCGCGCCCGTCGCCCCGACCAGGGCGACGGTCTCGCCCGGTGCGATACGCAGACAGACACCGTGCAGGACCTGCCGGCCGCCGCCGCCCGCGTATCCGAAGGAGACCGAGTCGAGTTCGATCTCCCCGCGCAGCTTCCCGACCGGCCGTGCGTCGTCGGCGGGCGGGGTGCCGGTGGGCGTCTGCATCAGCGTCCGGAGCCGGCCCAGGCCGACGACGGCCTGCTGATAGCCGTCGAAGACCTGGGAGAGCTGCTGGATCGGCGAGAAGAACAGCTCGACGTAGAGGAGGAAGGCGATGAGGGTGCCCGCGCTCAGTGCTCCCGAGCGGACCTGTCCCGCGCCGACGGCCAGTACGGCTGCCGTGGACAGGGTGCCGAGGAACTCGACGAACGGGAAGAACGTGCCCATGTAGCGCTGGGCGCGCAGTCTGGAGTCCCGGAAGGACCAGGCCAGTTCGGCGAAGTCGCGGGCGTTGCGGCGCTCGCGGCGGAACGCCTGGGTCACGCGGATGGCGGTGACGTTCTCCTGGAGGCAGGCGTTGACCGCGCTGATCCGTTCCCTGGCCTCGCGGTAGGCGGGGACCGAGTGGTGGCGGAAGAGGGCGGTCGCGGCGATCAGCAGCGGCAGTGCGGCCAGCAGCACCAGGGCGAGCTCCGCGTCGATCACCAGCAGCGTGACCAGGACGCCGAGGACGGTCAGCAGGCTCACCACCGCGGTGATCAGACCGGTCTGCAGGAAGTTCGACAGGGCGTCCACGTCGGTGGTCATCCGGGTCATGATCCGGCCGCCGAGCTCGCGCTCGTAGTAGTCGAGGCCGAGCCGCTGCAGCTGCGCGAAGGTTTTCACACGCAGGGTGTAGAGGAGGCGTTCGCCGGTGCGTCCGGTGGTACGGACCTGGGCCACGCCGATCAGCCAGTTCGCGGCGACGACGAGGGCCGCGGCAGCGGCGGCGGCCAGCAGGACGCCCCCGGCGTGGTGGGCGACGCCGTGGTCGACGCCTTGTCTCACCAGGACGGGCACGGTGATCTGGGCGAGGGCGTCCAGGGCGACCAGGACCAGGCCGAGCAGCAGCGGCAGGCGGAACGGGCGGAGCAGCGTGCCGAGGTGGAAGGCCGGGTCGGCGGCGACGGCCTGCCCGGTCGGTACCTGCGGGTCGGCGGCGGGCAGGGGGAGCCGGGCGAGCCCGGCGATGAGTTCGGCGCTGGGCGGGGCGGAGCCGAGGACCCCGCCGCCGGGCCCGCCACGCCCCGGCCCGGAGGTGGCCGCCGCCTCGGCGAGGGCCTGGGCGGCGCGGACGGCGGTGCCTTCGAGCTGGTCCGACGGGGAGTCGTCGGGGCGGTGCCACAGGTGGGGGGTGAGGGTGCCGCCGGCCGGTTCCGGCACGTCCGCTGCGGGCTCGGCTCCATCCGCGGCCGTCACGCCCTCCGTGTCCTCGGCCGCGGCCTCCGCCGTCGCTTCCGCCGTCGCTTCCGCCGTCGAGAGCAGGTTACGGAACAGGCCCGACCTGGACCGGAGTTCGTCGAGGGTGCCGGTGTCGACGATCCGGCCGTCGTCGAGGACGGCGATCCGGTCGGCGAGTTCCAGGGTCGATCTGCGGTGCGCGACGATCAGCGTGGTGCGGCGCCGGGTGTCCTCGCGCAGCCTGTGGTGGATCTGTGACTCCACCCGGGCGTCGATGGCCGACGTGGCGTCGTCGAGGACGAGGACCGCCGGGTCGCCGATGAGCGCGCGGGCGAGAGCCATCCGCTGGCGCTGTCCCCCGGAGAGGGTGAGGCCCTGTTCCCCGACGACGGTGTCGTACCCCTGCGGCAGCCGTTCGATGAACTCGTCGGCCCGGGCGATCCGGGCCGCCGCCCGCACCTGCTCGTCAGTCGCGTCCGGGACGCCGTACGCGATATTGGCGCGCACGGTGTCGGAGAGCAGCAGGCTCTCCTCGAAGACGAAGCCGATCCGGGAGCGCAGGGACGCCAGGGCGAGTTCGCGGACATCGCTGCCGCCCACCCGTACGGAACCTGCCGGAACGTCGTAGAACCGGGGCAGCAGGGCCGCCGCAGTCGACTTCCCGGAGCCGGCCGGACCGATCAGGGCCAGCGTCTCGCCCGGGCGGATGTCCAGGCTGAAGTCGCGGAGCAGCGGTGCGCCGTCCCCGAATCCGAAGGTGACGTTCCGCCAGGAGAGGGCCGGGGGTTCGTCGGGCAGTTCCCGGGCGTGCGGCGCGTCGGTGATCACCGGTGCTTCGTCGACGACCTCCAGGACCCGTTCGGCGCCGGCCCGTGCCTGCTGCCAGACGGTGAGGAGGGTCGCCACCTGGCGGACCGGGGTGACGAAGGAGCCGAGGTAGGTGGTGAAGGCGAGAAAGGTGCCCAGGGAGATCCGGCCGTGCAGGGCCATCCAGCCGCCGAGAGCGAGGACGGCGACCTGGCCGAGGGCCGGGACCGCCTGGAGAGCGGGGTTGTAGCGGCTGGTGAACCCGACGACCCGCAGCCGCGAGGCGAAGAGCTTGCGGGCGCGCTGTTCCAGCCCGGCGAGTTCGCGCTGTTCCTGGCCGAAGCCCTTCACCACGCGGACGCCGGTGACGGTCGCCTCGACGGTGGAGGCGACCTCGGCGGCCTCCTGCTGGGCGTGCCAGTTGGCGGGGAAGAGGTCGCGGCGCGAGCGCAGGGCGATCAGCCAGAGCAGCGGTCCGACGACGAGGGCGACGACGGTCAGCAGCGGTGACAGGAGCGCCATGAAGACCAGCGAGAAGAGGAACATCAGGGCGTTGCCCGTGAGGTTGGGCAGGAACTGCAGCAGTGTCTGGATGAGCGTGATGTCCGAGATGGACCGGCTCACCACCTGCCCGGTCCGCAGCTCGTCCTGCTGGGCTCCGCCGAGCCGCAGCAGCGCGGCGAACGCGTCGTTGCGGAGGTCGTACTGCACGCCGAGGGAGAGCCGGCCGGAGCGGTAGCGCCGGGTGAAGCTCGCCCCGAAGCGGACCGCGCCGATGGCGGCGAGGAGAACCGTCCACGGGAGCAGCGAGGCAGTGGTGCCGGCTGCCACCCCGTCCACCACGTGCCGCAGGACGAGTGGCAGCGTGGCGGTGGCCACGGCCGCGATCACGGCGGCGCCGAAGGCGAGGAGCAGGTCGGTCCGGTGGCGCAGACAGTAGCCCAGCAGCCGCCGCGCCCAGCCGGGCGGCGGCTGCCGGTGCGTACCGGTTTCCGGGTTCGTACAGTCCGTCACCGGACCTCCGCCAGACCGATGCCGAAGTGGCCCTCGCCGCGGTCGACGGTCTCGAACAGCCGGTTGGCGGGCCGCGGCAGCCCGTAGTGGCCGCGCAGCGTGCGGGCGGTGTACTCGGTGCGGAACAGGCCGCGTTCCTGGAGGATCGGCACCACCCGGTCCACGAAGACCTCCAGGCCGGACGGGAGCACGGCGGGCATGATGTTGAAGCCGTCGGCGGCCCCGCTGTCGTACCAGTGCTCGATGGTGTCGGCGACCTGCTCGGCCGTTCCGGCGAACGTACGGTGTCCGCGCCCGCCCCCGAGCCGCCCGATCAACTGGCGTACGGTCAGCTTCTCGCGCCTGGCGAGCTCCACGATGAGCGTGTAGCGGCTCTTCGCGCCCTCGATCTCGTCCTCGGTGGGGATGTCCTCGGGCAGCTGCGCGTCGAGGTCGAGGTCGTCGGGGGCGATCCTCAGCCGCTGGGCGAGCTGCCGCTTCGCGTACTCGGGGACGATCAGTTCCTCCAACTCGGCGTCCAGGGCCCGGGCTTCGGTCTCCGTGTCACCGATGACGGGAACGATGCCGGGCAGGATCTTGATGCCGTCCGGGTTGCGTCCGATGGCCTCCGCGCGCTGCTTGACGTCCTTGTAGAAGGCGATGCCCTCCTCCAGGGTCTGCTGGGCGGTGAAGACGGCTTCCGCGTACCGCGCCGCGAAGTCCTTGCCGTCCTCGCTGGAGCCGGCCTGCACCAGCAGCGGGTAGCCCTGCGGCGGGCGTTGCACGTTGAGCGGGCCGTCGACCCGGAAGTACTCACCGGTGTGCTCGATCCGCCGCACCCGCTCGGCCAGGGCGTGCACGCCGCGTTCCTTGTCGGCGATCACGGCGTCGTCCGCCCAGCTGTCCCAGAGTTTGGTCGACACCTCGACGAACTCGGCGGCCCGGCGGTAGCGGTCGCGGTGCAGCGGGGTGTCGTCGAGGCCGAAGTTGCGGGCCGCGTCGGCGCCGGCCGTGGTGACGATGTTCCAGCCGGCCCGGCCGCCCGAGATGTGGTCCAGCGAGGCGAACCTGCGGGCCAGGTTGTACGGCTCGTTGTAGCTGGTCGACGCGGTGGCGATGAGGCCGATGTGCTCGGTGGCCCCGGCCAGCGCGGTCAGCAGGACGGTGGGCTCCAGCTTGGCGGCCGGCCGGCGTCCGGGGTCGCCCATCAGGACGGGGCTGTCGGCGAGGAACAGCGAGTCCAGCCTGCCGCGTTCGGCGATCCGGGCCAGGTTCTTGTAGTGCTCGATGTCCGAGTTCGCCTCGCCCGGGCTCTCGGGCAGACGCCAGGACGCTTCGTGATGGCCGGTGGACATCAGGAAGGCGTTCAGGTGGAGCGGCTTGCGGTCAGGCTTGCGGGACATGGGTTTCCTTCGCTTCGGAACGGGTCTGGGGCTGTGTCACGCCGAGCGCGGTGAGCAGGGTGTCGCGGTACTCCTGGAACCGGGGGTCGCGTCGCGAGCGCGGGGTCGGCAGGTCGACGGTGAGGTCGACCGAGATCCGCCCGTCCTCCAGGACCAGCACCCGGTCGGCGAGTTCGACGGCCTCGTCGACGTCATGGGTGACCAGCAGCACCGCGGGGCGGTGGCGCTCGTACAGTTCACGCAGCAGGCCGTGCATCTTGATCCGGGTGAGGGCGTCGAGGGCCCCGAACGGCTCGTCGGCCAGGAGGAGTTCGGGTTCGCGGACGAGCGCCCGGGCCAGGGCGGCCCGTTGCTGTTCGCCACCGGAGAGTTCATGGGGCCAGGACCGGCCGCGGCCCTCCAGACCGACCTCGGCGAGGGCGGTCAGTCCGCGTTCACGCACCTTGGGGCCGCGCAGACCGAGTACGACGTTGTCGAGCACCCGGAGCCAGGGAAGCAGCCGGGAGTCCTGGAAGGAGAGCGAGACCCGGTCCGGGACGGTGAGTTCGCCGGAGCCTTCGACGGTGTGGTCGAGCCGGGCCACGGCCCGCAGGAGGGTGGACTTGCCGGAGCCGCTGCGGCCGAGGAGTGCGGTGAACTCCCCCGGCGCCACGGTCAGATCGAGTTCCTTGAGTACTTTCCGGTCGCCGAACCGGCGGACCAGGTTCCTGGTCCGTACCGCCACCGGCCGTATCGCGGTTCCGGTCCCGGTCCCGGTCCCGTTCTCCTCGTGGGTGCCGGTCAGCCCGCCAGAGTGCGTCGCCATGACAGGGCCCTCCTCTCGACGGCGCGTACCGCCGCGTCCGAGGCGAAGCCGAAGATCCCGTAAGCCACCAGCCCCACGATGATCACGTCGGACTGGGCGTACTGCTGGGCCTGGAACATCATGTAGCCGATGCCGCTCGTGGCATTGATCTGCTCGACCACGATCAGGCCGAGCCAGGACGCGGTGACGCCGAGCCGCAGACCGACGAAGAAGCCGGGCAGCGAGCCGGGTACGACGACCTTGCGGATGAACTGCCGGCGGCTCAGGTCGAGCCCCTCCGCGAGTTCGACGTACCTGCTGTCGATTCCGGTCAGCGAGGAGTACGTATTGATGTACATGTTCACCGCGACGCCGAGCGCGATCACGGTGACCTTCATCTGCTCACCGATGCCGAGCCAGAGGATGAGCAGCGGGAGCATCGCCAACGACGGGATGGCGCGCTTGATCTGGAGCGGCCCGTCGAGGAGGTACTCACCGGTGCGGCTCAGACCGGCGGCCACGGCCAGGATCACCCCGGCGGCCACCCCGAAGAAGAGGCCGAGGCCGGCTCGTTGGAGCGAGATCAGCACATTGTCCTGGAGGCGGCCGCTCTGGATCAGGTCCGTCGCGGTGGACACCACGGCGCCGGGTCCGGACAGGATCCGGGGATCGAGATAGCCGGCGGCGGAGGCTCCCCACCACACGGCGACCACGAGCACCGGGCCGATCAGCCGGCCGAAGGGGAGGGACCGGCCCGGGCCGAGCCGCCTTCGGGTGGAGCGGGCGACGGCGACGGCCGGCGCCGCGGGAACGGTGAGGGAGACGGCGGCCGGCCCCTGCGGACCCTGCGCCCGGTGCGCGTCCGGCGAGCCGTTCGGCGCGGCGGTCCCTGCCGCCGGGTGTGCCTTCGACAGCAGCTCGGTCATGACGTCTCCCGATACCTGGCCGGTACGGCCTTCGCCGCGAGCCCCTCGAAGCGGCGGTCGAACAGCCCGGAGACGTCCTGCTTCGGTACGAAGCCGCCCTCGGCCATCAGGTCGGCGGTCTCCTGCTCCCACGCGATCGCCTTGTCCCAGCTCACCGGGAACTGAGGCTCGTGCAGGGAGGCGACGATGCGCTTGCCGTCCGCCTTCGTCACGCCCTGGTCCTTGACGTAGTACGTGTCGATCCACTCGTCGGTGTTCTCCCACGCCCAGACCAGGCCGCGGGACCACAGCGGGACGAAGTTGCGGATGGCCGCGGCCTTCGCCTTGTCGTTCAGCACCTCGTCGGGTGCCCACAGGACGGAGAGCAGGTCCACCACATCGGTGGTCACTCCGCGGGCGCCGTCCTTGGCGTACTGGCTGAGGTACTTGGTCAGTGTCGGCTCGCCCAGCGGGGCCACATCGACCTGCTTGGACTGCAGCGCGGTCAGGAACTGGGTGCTGGGTAGGGCGACCAGCTCGACATCGGTGTTCTTCAGGCCGGCCTTCTTCAGGGCCCGCAGCACGACGACGCCCTGCGCCTGCCCCTGGGAGAAGCCGATCTTCTTGCCGCGGAAGTCCTCCACCGTTCTGATGCCGGAGCCGGGGGCGGTCGCGAAGACATAGGACGGGTGGTTGCGCACCTGTACCGCGACGATCTTCGCTCCGACGCCGATGGCCTCGGCCTGGATCGGCGGTATTCCGGCATTGGCCGCCAAGTCGATGGAATGCGCCCGGAATCCCTGGATGATGTCGGGCCCGGCGCTCAGATTCGGCCACTGCGAAACGGTGAACGCGAGATCCTTCTGCAAACCGGCCGGCCCCAGTTGAAGGTGTGTGGTGCGTACGGCGATCGACAGCTTGGTGCCTGGCGGCGGAGCACCGGAGGGAAGCTTTCCGGCAGGCTCCGCACTGGCGACCGTCCTTGCCTGCGGAGAGCAGGCGGCGAGGCCCAGGATCGCCCCGCCCGTTAGGGCGAGGAACGACCGGCGGCCGACTGCGTGGCGTACATCGTTGCGTGGCATGGTGAATTCCCGATCAGTGGTCATGAGAAGTCGCTGGAGGTGCCGAGCGGTCGCGAGGCAGCGAGTCGTCTCGGCGGTCAGAGGGTGTGGTACGTGCCGTTGTGGAAGAGGAGCGGACTGCGCCCCTCGTCGAGCCAGGAGTCCACGACCCGTGCGATGACGATGCGATGGTCGCCCGCCGGGACGGTCTGCTCGATCTCCAGCCGCAGCCAGCCGGCCACCCCGTCGAGCACCGGTTCGCCCTGCGGCAGCCGCCGCCAGCCGGTCGGTGCGGCGAACCTGTCGATCCCGCTGGTGGCGAACGTCGTTGCCAGCGAACGCTGTTCGGCGCCGAGGAAGTTGACGACGGCCGTGTCGGCACGCTCGATGTGGGGCCAGGACGAGGTGGTGGTCCCGATCCCGAAGGAGACCAGTGGCGGGTCGAGCGACAGCGACGCGAGCGAAGTCGCGGTGAAACCGACGGGTCCGTGGCCGGCGTCGGCGGTGACGACCACCACACCGGCCGGATAGCGGCGGAAGGCCTGCTTGAACCGGTCCGGGGCAATGCCCGTCGTGGCCGTCGCAGGATATGAGGGCACAGTGACAGTCAACGTCTCTCCCGAGTCGGAAAAGGGCGGAGGGAATGGAGAAGGGAAAAGACAGGAGGGGGGAGGGATGCCAGGAGAATTCTGCGCAAGTACTGGAGCGCAGGCCTGATCGAGGCAGCGCGCATCCACGCGTAACCGTTCGCGAAAATCAGCGGGTGGTTATCGGCAACCCGGACAGGAGCGACAACAGGAACGCCGGACGGCGATACGTACCGGCGCGGCCGCGCGGCGGTGGCACGCCGCTGAGGGCGCGTACCGGGAATTCCGCTGCTGGCTGGTCATGAATCCATCATCCCGTTCGGGCTCGGGCCCGGTCAACAATGCAACTTCCTGAATTAAGTCGAATACCGTGCCGCTCCGTCAGGACACCGCGGGCAGCGCGGGCCAAGGGCCGAGCGGGTCCATGTACAGGGCCCCGAGCGCCACCGCGCCGCCCGCGGTGGCCAGTACGGAGCCGGTGAAGCTGCTCGGCACGACCGCGCGCTCCGGGTCGTCGCAGACCCAGGAGCGTTCCGCGACCTGCTCGCGGAGGTCGGCCAGACACTCCGGGATGCGGCCCGCTCCGGGTTCGACCACGACGAGTACCGCGGGGTCGAACATGTCCAGGAGCAGAGCCGCGGCCCGGCCCACCAGTCCGGCCCGGCGCCGGAACAGCGCCACCGCCCGGGCTTCGCCGGCCAGGGCCTGGTCCAGCAGCTCCTTGAACGAGGCGACCAGCAGCCCCTGTTCGGCCGCGCGCCGCACCATGGCCCGCTCCGACACCTCGGACTGAAGACAGCCGGACCGCCCGCACGAACACGGTTCGGCGCCACCGGATCCGCCTGCTCCGAGCGGGAGATGGGCGATGCTGCCCGCTCCGGAGCGCGGCCCCCGGTGCATGGCGCCCTCGGTGGCGAAAGCAGCGTCCACGACCGCGCCGATGAACAGCAGCACCATGCTGGCCCGGGTCGACGCCTCGCCGAACATCTGCTCGGCCCGCGCCAACGCCCGGGAGTGGCTGTCCACATGGACCGGCAGCCCGGTCGCGGCGGAGAGGACGTCCCGTACCGGCACATCGCGCCAGCCGAGCAGTGGATGTTCCACGATCATCCCGGCGACGGGGTCGACCCGGTGCCCGGTGGCGACGCCGAGGGCCAGCACGGTCCGCCCCGCAGCGCGCGCGGACACCAGGCGGGGCAGGCGCTCGGCGAGGCCTGCGAGCAGCCGGTGCGGGTCCGTGGTGCGGTGCGGCTGCCGGTCCTCGGCGACGATCCGGCCCCGCAGATCCATCAGGGACACGGTCGAGTGCGCCACGGCGATGTGCGCTCCGGCCACCAGGTAGCGGCCGGTGTCGATCTCCACGGGGATGTGCGGCCGCCCGAGCCCCCGGGGGCCTGCGGTCTCCGCGCTCTCCCGGACCAGTCCGCGGGCGAGCAGCTGGCCGACGTGACCGGTCACGGAGGCGGGCGAAAGGCCCGTCAGCCGGGCGACGGTGGACCTGGCGACCGGACCGTGGTCGAGGATCGCGCTCAGCACGGAGCCGGTGCCCGTGACGCGGCGGGCCGGGCCGGCGGCGGGTATGTCGGAACGGAGCAGGGGGGTGGCTCGGCGGGTGGCCGCAGACAGACTCTTCACAGTGTCTTCCAGGTCCTCGGTGGCAGCGGGTGACGCGGTGCGCGCTCATCGGGGAAGGAGCGCGTGGCAGACCGCTGCTGCCGTGCGTGGCACGGTGCGCGGGCTCTGCTTCTCCCGTGGAGAGGAACACCCTGCGAAGATCCGGTGGGCTGCACCCGAGGGTTCGCCTGTGGCCGGTCGCGCGGGCGCCGTACTCTCAGGCCTGGTGACACGCGGCGGAGCACACACGCTTGAGGTCGACATGACCTCGAGTCGTCAGGTGCGCGGATCGCTGCATGGCGGGCAACGTAGCCGGAATGACGTAACCCGGTCAAACCACTGCCCGCATCATGGACAACCATGCGTGGCGAACTGTGCGTTCGGAAGCCTTACGCGGACACGTCCCGGCCCTGGTCGGAGACGAACCTGCCGCCCTCCAGCAGGGTCTTGAGCGTCGAGAGGATCATGATCCAGCCGCCGCTGACACCCTCCAGCATCTTGCTGTCCGGACTGTCGAAGCCATCGTGCGTAATGGTCAGCTTGACGCCCATCGCGGCCTCCTCGGCGGGCTCGATGTCGAACGTGACCTTCGACCGCTCCTTGACCGCCTCGGCCCACTCCTCGTCCGACATGAGACCGAACATCTCGCGGTGCATGGGCTGCAGGGTGTGCCAGGTGTACGAGAGTCGCTTGCCGGGTTCCGCCTCCAGGACCCGCTGGCCGACCTCCTCGAACTCGCCGTCGGGGTCCATCTTCCAGCGGACCGGCGCGCCGACCTCCCAGGTCGACTCGGGGCCGTAACCGCCCATGTAGATCTTGATGAACTCGGGGTCGATCAGCGCCTGGTAGAGCTTCTCCGCCGTGGTCTGGATGTACGTGACGTAGACGAACTCGGGCTTGTCCATGACCGGACTTCCTTCCAGCGTGCGTTTGAGATGGGACAGGGCGGTCATACGGCCGCGCCCGTACCGGCCTATCCAGCGGTCGGCGACTTCCTGGACGGGCACGGGGTTGAGGTGGTGGAGCTTCTCGCGACCCCTGCGGACGGTGGTGACCAGCAGGGCGGACTCCAGGACCGCCAGATGTTTGCTCACCGCCTGCCGGCTCATGGCAAGCCCTTCACTCAGCTCGCGCAGAGTCTGCCCGCCGCGCGCGTTGAGCCGGTCGAGGAGCTGCCGACGGCTCGGATCGGCCAGTGCCTTGAATATCGCGTCCATCGCCGCCGCGGTCGCCATCGCCTCTCCGCTCTCCGGTCGCCGCCGCCACTATAGGCAACCTTTTGGTTGCCTGTCGAGCGACGGGCGGACGACCGGACACCAGGGCGTCGGAACGATTTCTGGAATTAACCTCTGATGCCTTGTCATGGGCGGTTCTACGCGCATAGCTTGTGGCCCCTCATCACACTCTGAGGGGCAGCTGACCGTGCACATATCCAGATCGCGTTCCGTCCTGCTGGCCGGTGCGGTCGCCGTGACCCTCTCGGCGACCGCTCTGCCTGCCGCCTTCGCGGCCCCGTCCTCGACCGCCGTGATCTCCGAGGTGTACGGCGGCGGGGGCAACTCGGGTGCGACGCTCACCCGCGACTTCATCGAGCTGGCCAACGCCGGCTCCGCCGCATACGACCTGTCCGGCTTCAGCGTCCAGTACCTGCCGGGCTCGCCGTCCGCCGGTTCCCTGTGGCAGGTCTCCGCGCTGACCGGATCCGTCGCTCCCGGCGGCCGCTACCTGGTCGCCCAGGCCGCCGGCACCGGCGGCACGGTCGCTCTGCCGACCCCGGACGTCACCGGCACCGTCGCGATGTCCGCCACCAGCGGCACCGTCGCCCTCGTCTCCGGCACCACCCCGCTCACCTGCAAGACCGCGGCCGACTGCGCAGCGGACACCCGCATCGTGGACCTCGTCGGCTACGGCTCCGCGGTCGTACGCGAGGGCAACGGGCCGGTGACCGGTACCTCCGCCACCGCCTCCGTGGCGCGCGCCGCATCGCTCGCCGACACCGACGACAATGCGGCCGACCTGTCCGCGGGGGCCCCGACACCGTTCAACACGGCCGGTGAGACCTCCGGCGGTTCGGGACCGGGCGACCCGGGCAACCCGACCGAGCCCGGCACCGTGCGGGTGCACGACATCCAGGGCACCACCCGCGTCTCGCCGCTGAACGGCCAGTCGGTGACCGGCGTCCCCGGCATCGTCACCGGTGTGCGGACCAGCGGTTCGCGCGGCTTCTGGATCCAGGACGCCACGCCGGACGCGGACCCCCGTACGGGCGAAGGGGTCTTCGTCTTCACCGGCTCCGCCGCACCGGCCGTCGCCGTGGGCGACTCGGTACTGGTCAGCGGCAAGGTGGACGAGTACTACCCGTCGACCACCACCCAGTCGATCACCGAGATCACCGCCCCCAGGGTCACGGTCCTGTCGTCGGGCAACGCGCTGCCCGCACCGGTCGTGCTCAACGCCGCATCGGTACCGGCCGCATACGTCCCCTCGGCGGACGGCGGATCGATCGACGCGCTGGCCCTCGACCCGGCGACGTACGCCCTCGACCTCTACGAGTCGCTCGAAGGCACCCGCGTCGAGATCGCCGACACCCGGGTCACGGGCGCGACGACCGCGTACCACGAGGTCTGGGTGACCATCAAGCCGAAGGAGAACCCGACCCGGCGCGGCGGCACGCTGTACGCCTCGTACACCGACCAGAACACCGGCCGCATCAAGGTGATGTCGCTCGACACCACCCGCCCGGTCCCCGTCGCGAACGTGGGCGACGTGCTGTCCGGCACCACCACCGGTGTCCTGGACTACGACTCCTTCGGCGGCTACAACCTCCAGGCCACCGAGCTCGGCACGCTCACCGACCACCACCTGCGGCGCGAGGTCACCCGGAAGCAGAAGGGCAAGGAGCTCGCGGTCGCCACGTACAACGTGGAGAACCTGGACGCGCTCGACGAGCAGGGCAAGTTCGACACCCTCGCCGCCGGTGTCGCGGTCAACCTCTCCTCGCCCGACATCGTGTCGCTGGAGGAGATCCAGGACGACAACGGTGCGGTGAACGACGGCACGGTCGGCTCCGACGCAACGCTCAAGCGGTTCACCGACGCGATCGTGGCGGCGGGCGGCCCCCGGTACGCGTGGCGCTACATCGCCCCCGAGAACGGCAAGGACGGCGGCGAGCCCGGCGGCAACATCCGTAACGTCTTCCTCTTCAACCCCGAGCGGGTCGACTTCGTGGACCGCCCGGGCGGCGACGCGACCACTGCGGTGACGGCGGTCAGGACGAAGAAGGGCGTCACCCTGTCGGCCTCGCCCGGCCGGATCGCCCCGACCAGCGACGCCTGGGACGACAGCCGCAAGCCGCTGGTCGGCGAGTTCCGCTTCCATGGGAAGCCGGTCTTCGTCATCGGCAACCACTTCGCCTCCAAGGGCGGCGACCAGCCCCTGCACGGCCGCAACCAGGAGCCGACGCGCAGCTCGGAGACGAAGCGGGTGAAGCAGGCGACGGAGGTCAACACCTTCGTCAAGTCGCTGCTGGCGGCGGACAAGTCGGCGCGGGTCATCACGCTCGGCGACCTCAACGACTTCGCGTTCTCGCCCACGATGGCCGCGCTGACCGGCGGCAAGGCGCTCAAGCCGCTGATCACGACACTGCCGAGGAGCGAGCAGTACAGCTACGTGTACGAGGGAAACTCGCAGACACTCGACCACATCCTGGTCAGCCCCGGTGTCCGCCGCTTCGACTACGACGTGGTGCACATCAATGCGGAGTTCGCCGACCAGGCGAGCGACCACGACCCGCAGATCGTGCGCGTGGACGTGAACGCTCCGGACCACGGTCACCACTGACCTGACCGGGCCGACCGGCCGGTATCGGGAGGCGTGCGGGCGTCAGGTGCTGTACGGCCCCGCGCAGCTCTCCCCCGGCTCGGCCGCAGCGTGCGAGGATCCGACGATGCGGTCGAGCCGGGAGCCGCGAAATCACCGGCCGGTTCAACACTTCGGGGCCAACCCGGGGGCCGTCGCGCCGTCCCCCGCCCGGCGCGGGCGTGGCAGCGCGGCGAGCCCCGGGGCGGTTTCGAGGGGGCGGTCGGTGAAGAAGCGGGCCACGAGATCCGCCACGTCGTCGGGGCGTTCGAGGACCACCCAGTGGTCGGACTCCGTGATGGTGAGGAACCGGCTCCCCTCGATGGTGGCGGCGAACTCCCGTTGCTGTGCCGGGGAGCTCACCGTGTCGTGCTCGCCGGCGAAGACCAGAGTGGGTACGCCGGCGAGGCCGCCGGAGAAGTCCGGCGGATCTCCCAGCACCCGGCACAGTGAGTCCGCGGCATGCGGGGAATGGCACAGCGCGTGCAGGAGCGAGCGGCGCACATAGCGCAGCGCCAGCTCCCTGCGGTGGACCGTGCGCTCCGGGTCGAGGCACATCAGCCCCTCGGCGGCGAGGGTCGCGGCGCCCTCGAGGTCACCGGCCTTCAGCCGGTCCTCGACCCGTCGCCAGTGGGCGCGTTGGCTGTCGTCGATGTGGGACGGCACGCCGCCGAGGATCAGCCGGGCGATGCGGCCCGGGTTGCGCTGAGCGCACTGCAGGGCGATCGAGGTGCCGTAGGAGTACCCGAAGAGATTGACCTTCTCCACACCCAGGTCGTCGATGATCCGGGTGAGGGCGGAGCGCATGATCCCGGCACTGGGGACGGCCGGGAGGGCGTCCGCCCCGCCCATGCCGGGCAGGTCGGCGGTCACGACGTCGGCGACTGCCCCCACATGATTGTCCATCTGGGGCCAGCCGAACATTCCCTGGAGTGCGCCGCCGAGGATGACGACCGGTTCGGTGTGTGGTGCGGGCTGCTGCAGGAGCCGGTAGCCGTACCGCAGTCCGTACGCCGACAGCGTCCGGACAGTCTCCTCGGGCATGCGGGGTCTTCCGTTTCTGCGTCAGGCCCTGGTGAGGACGAGTGCGGCGTTGTGGCCGCCGAAGCCGAGCGACGTCTTGACGGCGACGTCGAACACGCTCGGCCGGGCCTCCTTGCTGACCACGTCGACGGGGATCGCCGGGTCGGGCGCGTCGAGATTGACCGTGGGCGGCACGAGTTGGCGCTGGAGCGCGAGCACGGTCAGTGCCGTTTCGATGCCGCCCGCGGCGCCGAGGGTGTGTCCGGTCATCGCCTTGGTCGAGGTGACGAGGGGATGGTCGCCGAGGACCCGGTGGAGCATCGTGCCCTCGATGAGGTCGTTGGCCACCGTCGAGGTGCCGTGGGCGTTGACATGACCGACGTCCGCGCCGTCGACCCCGGCGTCGGCGAGGGCGGTGCGCAGCGCCCGCTCGATGCCCAGCCCTTCGGGGTCGGGGGCGACCGCGGAGTACGCGTCGCTGGACGCCCCGTATCCGGCGATGCGGGCGCGGACCGTGGCCCCGCGGGCACGGGCGTGTTCCGGGCGCTCGAGCACCAGGAGGCCGGCGCCCTCGCCGACGACGAAGCCGTCGCGGTGGGTGTCGAACGGGCGGCAGGCCGTCTCGGGGTCGTCGCGGCGGGTGGAGACGGCCTTCAGCTGGCAGCCGCTGGCGATCAGCAGCCGGGAGCAGACCGATTCGGCGCCGCCCGCGATGACGATGTCGCAGGCGCCGGTGCGCAGCATCTGGTGGGCGGTGCCGATCGCGACGGTGCCGGAGGAGCAGGCGGTGGAGACGGCCTGGCTCGGGCCGCGGGCGCCGAGGTCCGTGGCGACGCTGCTGGCGGCGCCGTTGACGACGGTCAGCGGGGCGAGCTTCGGGGAGACGCGGCGCGCACCGCGCCCGGCGAGAGTGGCGTGCTGCTGGTCGTAGAAGGGCAGTCCGCCATGTGCGGAGCCGATGACGACAGCGACCCGTCCGCTGTCCCAGACCGAGGGATCGAGCCCGGCGTCGGCGACGGCCTCGCGGGCCGCGATGACGGCGAGCTGCGAGAAGCGGTCCATCAGCCGGTACGTGGCCACACCGAGCACGGCCTTCGTATCGAGCCCGGTGATCGTGTACATGAAGTCGCAGGGCAGGTCGGCGAGTTCGGGTCGCCGCAGGACGGAGGGCGCGGTGGCCGCCTCGGAGACGGTGCGCCACGTGGCGTCGGCGCCCACGCCGGCGGAGGTGACCAGACCGATTCCGGTGACGGCGGCGCTGAACGGCTCCGGACGCTGCGGCGGGATCCGACGCACGGCGACCGGACGGGCCACCGGGTGCTCGCCGGCCGGCCGGGCCACCGAGGTCTCGTCGACCGGACGGGCCACCCGATTCCCGATGACCGGCCGGGCCACCAAGCTCTCGGTGGCCGGGCGCGTTGTCACGCGGCCACCTTGCCGTGGATCGTCTCGACCAGCCGGCCCCAGGTGTCCCGCGAGGTCAGCTGGACGTCGTCCAGATCGACCCCCATCCGGTCCTCGATCAGGAGCCGCAGCTCCTCCAGGGCCAGTGAGTCCAGGCGGAGCTGATGGAGCGGCACCTCGGGCGCGATCGCCAGGGGATCGGTGCCGAAGTTCGACACCAGCAAGTCGCTGATCTCTTCTGCTGTGCTCATGGGGCACTCCTCCGCTGTCGTACACGGTGACGCCTGCCGCGCGAGGTGCACGTGCCATCGGGGGACGCCGGCCGGTTCCGGGGGGACCCTTTATACGCCTTCGCGGTGAGGTGTCCGGTCCGCTGTCCCTCGTGCGGTGGTTGACCGTCCAGGTGTACGAATCCACAGTTCCGCACGGAAGGGCCCCGGACTGTCGGCCAACCCCATTGGAGTGAAAGGGAGTTCGACACGCCTGAAGATCATTGTCATGCCCTGGACACATGAATACCTTGGCCGGGCTTCGTGGCCCCCGGCCCACCCCACCAGGGTCCGGGGGCCGTTCGTTCTTCTCTCCCCCCCACAGAGCAGGAGCAGGTATGCCCAGACGAGCCGCAGCCCACACCGGGCGCCGCGCATCCGTCCTCGCGGCCCTCGCCGTCACCGC
Source organism: Streptomyces sp. NBC_01717 (assembly GCF_036248255.1). NCBI lineage: Bacteria > Bacillati > Actinomycetota > Actinomycetes > Kitasatosporales > Streptomycetaceae > Streptomyces > Streptomyces sp. NBC_01717. The sequence continues at coordinate 2,142,531 of NZ_CP109178.1, forward strand.
ACTGAGCGCGACCGGCACACCGGCCGCCGCCGCAACGGCCGCACACCTTCCGGCGACACCCGCCGACGGCCGACACACCGTGAACCAGGCGTTCGTGCGGGCGGCCGGAAGGTTCGACGTACCGCGTGATCTGCTCGCCGCCGTCGGCTACGGCGAGACCCATCTCGACGGCCACACCGGGCAACCCAGTCAGGCGAACGGGTACGGCGTGATGCACCTGGCGAGCAATCCCGCGAACCGGTCGCTGGAGAAGGCGGCCGCCATCACCGGCGAGCCGCTGTCCCGGCTGCGGCGGGACACCGCGGCCAACATCCTGGGCGGTGCGGCCGTGCTGCGTTCGTACGCGGACCGGCTGGGCCTGGACGGCGACGAACGCGACGACATCGACGCCTGGTACCCGGCCGTCGCGCAGTACAGCGGCACGACCGGCCGTGCCGCCGCCCGCTACGCCGACACCGTCTACGCGTTCCTGACACACGGGTTCGCCGCCACCGTCCCCGGTGGCGAGCAGATCTCGGTCACCGCACGCCCCGTCGCGCCGGACAAGGGCACCCGCTCCGCAACCGTCGCGCCGGAGAAGCGCACCCTCTCCGCCACCGTCGGACGCGCTCCGATCACCCCTTACCCGTCGGCACTGTGGGTCCCGGCCGACGCACACAACTTCACCGTCGGCCGGACGGCAAAGATCGACAAGGTGATCATCCATGTCACGCAGGGCTCGTACGCGGGCTCCATCAAGTGGTTCCAGGACCCGACGGCCGAGGTGAGCGCCCATTACGTGGTCCGCTCCTCCGACGGGCAGGTCACCCAGACGGTGCGCGACAGCGACACCGCGTACCACGCGAAGGAGGCCAACGCATCGGCGCTCGGCATCGAGCACGAGGGGTACATCGACGACCCGTCCTGGTTCACGGACACGATGTACCGCGCCTCGGCCGCGCTGACCAGTGCGCTGTGCGACAAGTACGGGATCCCGAAGGACCGGACCCACATCATCGGGCACAGCGAGGCGCCGGGCACCGACCACACCGACCCGGGACGGTACTGGGACTGGAACCGCTACATGGGCTTCGTCGAGGGCGACAGCAGCAGCGGGAACGGCGGGAGCAGCACCAGCGGCAGCAGCAGCGACGGGCTGGGGTTCGCCTCGTACCCGCTCCTGCAGAGCGGGGCGTCGGGCGCCCAGGTCACAGCGGTGCAGCAGTTGCTGAACACGCAGGGCTTCGCCGCGGGCGGCGCGGACGGGAGCTTCGGCGCGGCCACGTTGAGCGCGGTGAAGGCGTACCAGACGTCCCACGCGTTGCCCGCGGGCGGCATCGTCGGCCCGAAGACCTGGACCGCGCTGCTGTCGGCCGGCTCCACGCCGACGCTGCGGCAGGGCGACTCGGGCGCCGATGTGAAGCGGCTCCAGCGGTCGCTGACCGCGGCGCTCGGCACCACCGTGGACGCCGTCGGAACCTTCGGTCCCGTCACGGCGGAAGCGGTGCGCACCTACCAGACCCGCCAGGGGCTGGCGGTCACCGGGATCGTGAGCAGCAACACGTGGGCAGCGCTGCACGCAGGGCGCTGAACCCGCGTGCCGGAACACAGCCACTGAACGGCGGCCACGAGAGATGGTGCGCCGGAGGCCGTCCCGGCAAGGCATTCGGATGGAGCGTCAGGTGCCCGACTCCTCTGGCCTGTTGGGCACCTGACTCTGCTCCCGCACAGCGGCTGCGACCCGGCAGCCCTCCGTCCGGCGCGCCGGCGCATAGCCCGCCCCGGCCCGCCCGGACACTCGACCGCTCACCCTCGGAGGACTCGGAGGACACTGGAGACAACCGCCGATATGTGTGGGCCACGGGATGTCACCGAGGAGAGCCGTTGTGAGAGTCGGAGCCGCCCGATCCGCCGCGACCCGGTGGGTCGCCGAGCACGCCCGGACCGATCCCGGGTTCCGCGGTGCGTACTTCAGTGGTTCGACGGTCGGCCTGCCGGACGACGCCGAGCTGTCACCGTCCTCCGACGTCGACATCATGGTCGTCAGGGCCGAGGACAGTCCTCCGGCCAAGCCCGGCAAGCTCCGCTTCCGCGACACGCTCCTGGAGGTCAGCCATCTGCCGTGGGCCGAGCTCTCCTCTGCGGAAGCCGTCCTCTCCTCGTACCACCTGGCCGGGAGCTTCCGCAGGGACACGATCATCGACGATCCGACCGGCCGGCTGCGCGCCCTGCACGCGGACGTCTCCCACCGGTTCGCCGAACCCGCCTGGGTCCGCCGCCGGTGCGAGGACGCCCGCCACCGGGTCGAATCCCGCCTCGCCGCGTTCGACCCCTCCGCACCGTTCCACGAGCAGGTGACCGGCTGGCTGTTCCCGACCGGGGTGACCACCCACGTCCTGCTGGTCGCCGCGCTGCGCAACCCCACCGTGCGCCTGCGCTACGTCGCGGCCCGCGAGGTTCTCGCCGCGTACGGGCACGACCATCTCTACCCCGAGCTGCTGGAACTCCTGGGCTGCGCACGGCTCTCCGCCCCCGTCGTACGGCACCATCTGGACGAGCTGGCCGACACCTTCGACACCACCGCCCGGGTGGCCAGGACGCCGTTCCCCTTCAGCAGCGACATCACCGCGCAGGCACGGCCGATCGCCATCGACGGGAGCCGGTTGCTCATCGACCGGGGCGACCACCGCGAGGCGGTCTTCTGGATCGTCGCCACGTTCGCCCGCTGTCACACCATCCTGTCCGCCGACGCCCCGGAGCTGCACGCCGCGCGCACCCCGGCCTTCCGGGCGGCGGTCGCCGCTCTCGGCATCACGTCCACGGACGATCTTCTCCGCCACGCCGAGGACGTGGGCCGGTTCCTGCCCCGGCTGTGGCGGACCGCCGAGGAGATCCTGGACAAGTCGGTGGGCGCACCGGCCGTTTGAGGGCTCCGGCAGACACCTTCTGCGGGGTGTCCGCACCGACCGGTCGCCTGCTACGTTGCACGCATGTTCCTCCCCCGTGCCTAGGACCCCGCACCGACCGCACCCCGCCACACCGGGTGCGGCACTCCGGCGTCCCTGTACACGCACAGCGCGTGACTCCGCGCTGCCTTCCCGAGGAACTGTCCTCATGCTTTCGCCTTCGCACCCTCCTTCGTACGCAACCGTCCTGCGCACCCGTCATGCCTGCCGCACCTTCGGCGCCGCACTGCTGGGACGGCTCTCGTACGGGATGGTCTCCCTCTCCCTGATGCTGGCGGTCAAGGATGCCACCGGCTCGTACTCCGTGGCGGGCGCCGTCATGGCGCTGTTCGGCACGACCAGTGTCTTCCTCTCACCCGTCCGTGCCGCGCTGATCGACCGGTACGGGCCACGCCGGGCGCTGCCGCCCATGGGGGCCACCTACGCACTGCTCCTCTCCGCTCTGGCGTATGCCACCTGGCAGCCCGGCGCCTCGGGGCTCCGGCTGGGGGCGCTGGCCGTCACGGCCGGTGCCTGCACCCCACCGCTCGGGCCCGTGATGCGGACCGTGTGGAGCAGCCTCGTACCCGACCGGGAACTGCTGCAGCGCGCGTACAGCCTGGACGGGGTGGCCGAGGAGCTGCTGTTCGTCACCGGGCCGTTGCTGGTGGGTCTGCTCGTGAGGTTCGCCGAGCCGGCGGCCGGTGTGGCCGTCAGCGCCGCGCTCGTACTCGTCGGCGCGTCGGCGCTGGTGTCGTCCCCGGCGCTGCGCTCTACGGGCGGCCGCCCGTCCGGGGCGACGCCCCTGCCGACTTCCGGACCGTCCGGGAAACGGCTGCTCGGGAACGTCGGGCTGCGTCACGCCGCCGTGGTCTCGGCCGGCGTGGGACTGTGCCTGGGCGCCCTCGACCTGCTCCTGGTGGCCTTCACCGAAGAGCGTCATCAGGGCGCCTCGGTGGCCTGGGTGCTGGCGGCGCTCTCCGCGGGGAGCGCGGTCGGCGGTCTGGCGTACGGCGCCGTCTCGTGGCGCATGCCGAGTCGGCTGCGGCTGACGGTACTTGGCACGGCCCTCGGGGTTTCCTCGGTCGCCGCGGGGGTGTCGCCGAACGTGTACGTCCTGGTGGCCGTGGTCGCCGCAGCCGGGCTGTTCGTCGCGCCGGCCATCACCACCGCCTATCTGATTGCGGACGAGTCCGTCGGCGCGGGCAGCCGTACGCAGGCCGGCGCCTGGGTCAACACCGCGCTCAATGCAGGGTCTTCCGGTGGTACGGCCGCGATCGGTCTGCTGGTGGGCCGGCTGCCGCTCACGGTGTGTTTCACGCTCGCGGCGGCGGCCCCGGTGCTGCTCTGCGCGGCGTTCGCCTTCAGCCGGGACGGACAGTGATGTTCTCGCTGCCCGCACTCCACACGGTGGCGGACGCGGACGGGCGTGCCCGGCCGTCCCGTGGGACGAACGGCTCGGGCCGGTGGTGAGCGACATGAGGAGGTAGCACCGTTCCCTCCACCGCACCGTTCCTCCGGAACGCGAAGAGGCGGCTCCGCTCCCCGGCAGGGAGTGCGGAGCCGCCTCGAGCAGCGTGCTCACCAGGCCACTTCGGCCGAGGTCACTTCAGACCGAACGCCCGGATGATCTCCTGGTCGATGCCGAGCCCGTTCCCGGCCTCGCTGTGCGCCTTGACCGAGACGAAGCCGCCGGCCTTCTTGGGCGTCTTGAACCGGGCGGTCCAGTTGCCCTCGAAGGTCTTGCGCAGCTCCGTGGCGCTCCAGGTCCTGCCGTCGTCGTAGCTGACCGACAGCGAGGCCTTCTTGGCCTTCACCGCACCGTCCAGCCACTCCTGCGTGCCGGAGGAGAGACCGATCTCGGTCCACCGGCCGCCCTCGACATCACCGGCGAGGTCGGTGTCGACCTTGTAGTCCAGCTGCAGCAGCGGGAGGTCGGCCTGCCAGGGACCGTTCTGGTCCATCTGGCCCGAGACGAAGCTCCACTCGGTGTGCGTGCGGGTGGAGGTCTTCCACACGTCACCGTCGCGGGTGGAGTCGAGGACGAAGCGGTACGGCAGCTTCTCCGCCGACAGGTCCCCGATGTATCCGGCCCGGCCTGCGACCTTCCGGATCAGCGTGTCGCCCTGGTAGAACGCGGTGGTGGTGGTGTCGTACTCGTCCTCCGGCATGGAGCCCGAGTGGCCCGCGCCCGAGTCCGTCCACGGGGTGAAGTTGAACTGCATGTCGTTGGTGACGGAACGGAACGGACCCCAGTAGCCGGTGCCCAGACGCGGCCGGCTGATCGGCGCGAACCAGTCGGCGGGGTAGGTGCGACCCGCCGTGTAGTCCATCTCGCCGCTGCGCATCTCGTGCGCGAATCCGGTCTCCGTGGCGTTGAAGACCGAGTGGTCCTCGTACCAGAAGGAAGCGCCGGGAAGCGGGGTGACCCACTCGTCGCGGGTGCCGGGGAACTTCTCGTACTCCGCGAAGCCGAGGCCCGGCCCGTAGTCCGGAATGTCGTAGCGGTAGCCCCCGCCGAGCGTGGCCTTGTGGCCGTAGAAGGCGTTCTCCACCTTCGCCAGCTCACCGGTCCTCGGGGCGAACGCCAGCGAGCGGTCCGGGACGCTGCCGTTGTGGCGGTCGACCAGGTCGTACACGTACCGGGCGAACCTGCGCTGGGTCATGGAGAGCTTCTCGCCCCGCGTGACCGCCTTGATCAGGGTCTCGCCGGCCAGCTGCTGCACCGAGGCGACCGGGATGGTGGTCGTGGTGCCGTACTCGGTGTACCACTCCATCGCCACGCCGCGTCCGTCGTTGACGACGAAGAGCGCCTTGGCGCCTGCGGCGAGCGCGTTGGCGAGCCGGTCGGCCGCGGCGACCTCGTCGCTGCGGCGGACCACGACAGCCTTGCCCCTGGCGTTCAGACCCTTGTAGTCGGCCTCGGCACCGTTGCCCGCGAAGACCGCGGCCAGCTTCTGGCTGCTGTCCTCGGCGACGGGCGCTCCGCCCTGCACGGTGACCGGCACATCACGGCCGTCGACCGACAGGTCGATCTGCTTCTCGCCCTGGCGCCAGCGGGTCAGGAAGCTGAAGCTGCCCTGGGTGACCTTCTTGGTGGGGCTTGCCCACAGCTGGTCGTACGCCACCGGGATCTGGTAGGCGTCACGGAAGACCCCGCCGTTCGGTGTGGTACGCGCCATGTCGTAGCGCAGCTGCCGGGTCTCGGTCTCCTTCGGCGTCCGCACACTGATCTTGCGGGCCTTGGACGCGTCCAAGGTGACGGTGGTCGGCTTGTCGAGGACCGTCTCGGGCTCCGCGAGGAAGGCGACGGCCTTCGAGTCCGGGCGGTCACCGTCGACGTCGACGGCGGCCCAGGAGGTGTAGGTGCCCGGGGGCAGCCGCAGCGTGCTGTCGCCGGAGACCGGGACGACATTGAGGGTGAGGAACGGGTCGCTCAGTTCGCCGAGGACGACATAGCCGTCCATCGGCTTGCCCGCGCGGTCGCGGAGCTTGAACGTGAGGTCGTAGAGCTCCTGCTCCTTGTTCAGGGCGAAGCCGGTGTGCGCGACTGTCGCGCCGGACGCGTCCTTCGCGACGACCTGACCGGAGAACGTGGTGCCGGCCGCGACCTTCGACGGGTCGAGCGAGAGCACGGCGTCGGCGGTGGAACCGGCGGGGACGGTCAGCTTCGACGCGGACAGCGTGTACGCGGCCGAGTCCGTGTCGGTGGCCAGGTCCAGGGTGACGTCCTGCGTACCGGTGTTGCGGTACGTGATCGTCCGCTCGGCGACCGCGTCGGAGGCGCTGTGCGGCCAGTCGTACGAGGCGACGGTGACGGAGCCGGTGGCCTCGATCGTCGTGTCGACCGCCGCCTTGACGTCGAGCCGGCCCGTGCCCTGCTCGTACGGCGTGTAGTCGGACAGCCGCTTCGACGAGGTCATCAGCGCGTCCTTGATGCGCTGACCGGACCAGTCGGGGTGACGCTGCTTCAGGATCGCTGCGGCGCCCGCGACGTGCGGGGTGGCCATCGACGTACCGGACATCTGCTGGTACATACCGCTGATGCCCGGGACCGCCTGCGAGGCCGCGGCGTTGATGTCGACGCCGGGGGCGGACAGGTCGGGCTTCAGGCCGTACGACCGGGTGAGCGGGCCCATGGACGAGAAGTCCGCGCGGGCGTCCTGCTTGTCGACGGCGGCGACGGTCAGCGCCTTCTCGGCCGAACCGGGCGAACCGATGGTGCCCGCGCCGTACGCGTTCCCGGCGGCGATCACGAACAGCGGACCACCGTCCGCCGAGAGGGCGTCGACCGCCTGCGACATCGGGTCGGTGCCGTCGTCCGGGATGCTGGAGCCGAGGCTCATGGAGACGACGTCGGCGCCTTCGGCCTTCGCCCACTCCATCGCGGCGATGATCCCGGAGTCCTCACCGGAGCCCCCGTTGCTGAGGACCTTGCCGATGATCAGGTCCGCGCCCGGGGCGACTCCCTTGTTGACACCGTCCGACGCGGCACCGGAGCCCGCGATGGTGGAGGCGACGTGCGTGCCGTGGCCGTTCTTGTCGAGGACTTCCTCACCGGGAACGAAGCTCTTGGACTCGAGAATGCGGTCCTTGACGTCCGGGTGGGTCGGGTCGATGCCGGTGTCGAGGACGGCGACCTTGGCGCCCTTGCCGTCATATCCCTCGGCCCACGCCTGCGGGGCATTGATCTGCGGCACGGAGTCCTTGAGCGTGGCCTTCGCGCGGCCGTCGAGCCACAGCTTGGCGATGCCGTCGTCCAGCGAACGGGCGTCGGACGGACGCGCGATGTCCTTCCAGAAGGAACGGGCGGTGTCCTTTTCGGCCTTCAGCGCGGCGCCATGGATGCTGTCGAGCCGGCGGACCGTCCTGGCACCACTGGGGGTGGCGGGCAGCGAACGGGACCGGCTCGCCGAGTAGGTGGCGATCAGCGGGATGCCACCGGTCCTCTTGTCGTCGTAGCCCATCTTGGCGAGGGCCGTGACATTGAACAGCCGGCGGTCCAGCTTCCCGGCTGCCAGCAGGGGGGTCGCCTCGTCGGGCAGGACGTAGATGTCATCTCCCGCCTGCTGCACATGCACACCACCGACCGCGCCGTCGGGCCGGTCCACCGTGACGGTGTCCTGCTTGCCGACGCCGTCCACGTAGTGGACGACGTCGCCCGTGAGCAGGGTGATGTCGTACTGACGGACGGGGGTCCGGGAGTGTCCGGTGGCCTCGGGGGCGGCCTGCGCCGCCGAAGCGACACCTGCCGCGGGCAGCAGGGCGCCACTGACGAGAGCGACGGAGGTCGCTATGAGCAGGGCCCTGCGTCCCGCACGCACGGGTCTCGCCCGGCCGGAAGCGGAGGAGGGTGTGAATGTCATGGGGGTTGATCTACCGGCAAATCCCCACCCGCGTCTGCGCCCATGGCTGGCGGGATGCCGCCGTGGCGGCATCCCGCCCTTTCAGGAGTTCCGGCGGACACCCCCTCAACTGCACCTCTTTCAGACCGTTTCACCTGGCCGGCGAGCGATGGCTCATGCTCACTCGGCGGCGTCACGCCGCGTTCCGGTGAGCCCGCTCGCCCGCGCCCGATTCCGTGTCGCAGTCCGGGTGCCGGTCAGGCCACCGAGGAGATCCGTCCGGCCACCGACCGGCCGCTTTCGTGATGGATCGGGGTGTGCGCGCCGGTGAGTGGGACTCCGCTGCCGCCGCGCCGCTCGGCGACGATCTCGGCGGCGATCGACAGGGCGGTCTCCTCCGGGGTGCGTGCGCCGAGATCGAGACCGATCGGCGAGTGCAGCCTGGCCAGTTCGAGTTCGGTGACGCCGACCTCGCGGAGCCGCTCGTTGCGATCCAGATGGGTGCGCCGCGAGCCCATCGCCCCGACGTACGCGACCGGCAGCTTCAACGCCGTCTCCAGCAGCGGGACGTCGAATTTCGCGTCGTGGGTCAGCACGCACAGGGCCGTGCGCGCATCCACGGCGGTGGCCGCCAGATAGCGGTGCGGCCAGTCGACGACCACCTCGTCGGCGTCCGGGAAGCGGGCCTCGGTCGCGAAGACCGGCCGGGCGTCGCACACGGTGACGTGGTACCCGAGGAATTTGCCGACCCGGACCAGGGCGGCGGCGAAGTCGATGGCCCCGAAGACGATCATCCGAGGCGGTGGGACGCTCGACTCGACGAGCAGCCCGAGCGGCCGGCCGCAGCGCGATCCCTCGGCGCCGATCGTGAGGGGGCCGGTCCGGCCCGCGTCCAGCATCGCGCGGGCCTCGGCCGCCGCGGTGCGGTCCAGCTCCGGATGCCCGCCGAGCCCGCCCTCGTACGAACTGTCGGGATGGACGAGGAGGGGGCGGCCGAGGAGTTCGGCAGGCCCGTCCGTGATCCGTACGACCGCCGCCGCCTCCCCTGTCGCCGCGGCGGCGAGCACGGCGGCGAACACCGGGCGTGCGGGGTCGTCCGCACGTACCGGTGTCACCAGGATGTCGATGACGCCGCCGCAGGTGAGACCCACGGCGAAGGCGTCCTCGTCGCTGTAGCCGAACCGCTCCCGTACGGTGGTGCCGTCGTCGAGGGCCTGTTGGCACAGCTCGTACACCGCGCCCTCCACACACCCGCCGGAGACCGATCCGACCGCCGTGCCGTCGCGGTCGACGGCGAGGGCGGCTCCCGGCTGCCGGGGCGCGCTCCCGCCGACCTCCACGACGGTGGCGACGGCGAATTCGCGTCCCTGCCCGACCCACCGATGTAGCTCTTCGGCGATGTCCAGCATGGCGTGTCTCCTTAAGCGTGGTGTTCAGGGTCGGGGGTCAGTTGACGCCCAGCCAGCTTTCGATCGGATGCAGAGCGAAGTAGACGACGAAGATCACCGTCAGGCCCCACATGAAACCGCCGATCTCACGGATCTTGCCCTGTGCCACCTTGATCGCGACATAGGAGATCACACCGGCGGCGACGCCCGGGGTGATGCTGTACGTGAACGGCATCAGCACGACGGTGAGGAAGACCGGAACGGCGATCGCGCGGTCGCTCCAGTCGACGTGCTTGGCGTTCTGCATCATCATCGCGCCGATGACGACCAGGGCCGCGGAGGCGACCTGGGGCGGCACGATCGCGGTGAGCGGGGTGAAGAAGAGGCAGGCCGCGAAGAACAGGCCGGTGACCACGGAGGCGAGGCCGGTCCGTGCGCCTTCGCCGACGCCGGTCGCCGACTCGACGAACACGGTCTGGCCGGAGCCGCCCGCGACACCGCCGATCGCACCGCCTGCGCCGTCGATGAACAGCGCCTTGGACAGGCCCGGCATCCGGCCCTTGTCGTCGGCCAGCCCGGCCTCCGTACCGACACCGATGATGGTGGCCATCGCGTCGAAGAAGCCGGCCAGCACCAGGGTGAAGACGATGAAGCCGACGGTCATCGCACCGACGTCGCCCCAGCCGCCGAATTCGACCTTCCCGAAGAGGGAGAAGTCCGGGGCGGAGACCGCACTGCCGCCCAGTTCCGGTGGCGACATGTTCCATGCCTTGGCGTCGAGACCGGCCGCCTTGTGGACGACGACCGCGATCACGGTGCCGACGACGATGCCGATCAGGATCGCGCCGGGGACGGCGCGGGCCTGCAGCATGAAGATCATCAGGAGGGTGACGCAGAAGATCAGGACGGGCCAGCCTGCGAGCTCGCCGTTGATGCCGAGCGTGACGGGCGGTCCGGTCGGCGAGCCCTTGCCGACGAACCCGGCCTTGTACAGGCCGATCAGGGCGATGAAGAGCCCGATACCCATGGTGATGCCGTGCTTCAGCGGGAGCGGGATCGCGTTCATGATCAGCTCACGCAGGCCGGTCACCACCAGGAGGCAGATCACCAGGCCGTACATCACGCACATACCCATGGCCTGCGGCCAGGTCATGGCGGGGGCGACCTGCGACGCGAGAACGCCGGAGACGCTGAGACCGGCGGCGAGCGCCAGCGGCACCTTGCCGACGAAGCCCATCAGCAGGGTGGTCGCGGCCGCGGCGAGCGCGGTGGCGGTGATCAGTCCCGGCTGGCTGAGCAGATGTCCTTCGACGTCCTTGCCGCCGAGGATGAGCGGATTGAGCAGCAGGATGTACGCCATGGCCATGAAGGTCGTGACGCCGCCGCGCACTTCGCGCGCGACGGTCGATCCACGCTCGGATATGTGAAAGTACCGGTCGAGCCAGGATCTGCCGGCGGGGATGCGCGAGCCGGGGCCCGCCTCCTCCGCGATGGTCCTGGGCTCCACTGACTGCTGGGTCATGATGCCTGACTCCCAAGGTTCACAGGGGCACCCGCGATGGAGACTCGGAATGCGGGATTTGGGATGACTGCTTGGCTGCACGACCCGGGGGACGGCCCGAGACGAACTGTTCATGCAGAGTGGATGTTCGGGTACTGCTCGGTGGTGCGGGTGTTTCCGGCACAGCGGTACTGCGGGTACTGCTGGGTGTTGCCGAGGACCGCGAGCGGTGCGGTACCCCGGGTCTCCGGGCGGTGCCGGCGGCGGAAGTGTGACGTTCCTGGAAGGCACGCACCGCCCGGAGAGTTCGGCGGGAGCCGCTCTCAGAGCCTGTCGGGTGACCTTCGATCGGAGAGCGGACGCGGCATGGTGCGTGCGATTCCAAGGCGCCGAGATGTCCTCGTAGCGGAGCTACCAGGGTATTTCGGCAACGCCGGAAGCGTGCGCGCCAGGGCGTGGCCGCCCGGTCAGGTCACCCGACAGGCTCTCAGGTGCCGGTGAGGTGCTCGGGGCGCACCGGCGTCCTGTTCAGCTCCAGGCCCGTCGCGTTCCGGATCGCCGCGAGGACGGCCGGGGTCGACGACAGGGTCGGGGCCTCGCCGATGCCACGGAGCCCGTACGGGGCGTGGTCGTCGGCGAGTTCGAGCACATCGACCGGGATGGTCGGCGTGTCGAGGATGGTGGGGATCAGGTAGTCCGTGAAGGACGGGTTGCGCACCTTCGCGGTCTTCGGGTCGACGATGATCTCCTCCATGACGGCGACCCCCAGTCCCTGGGTGGTGCCGCCCTGGATCTGGCCGACGACGGACAGCGGGTTGAGCGCCTTGCCGACGTCCTGGGCGCAGGCCAGTTCGATGACCTTGACCAGGCCGAGCTCGGTGTCGACCTCGACGACCGCGCGGTGCGCGGCGAACGAGTACTGGACGTGTCCGTTGCCCTGTCCGGTGCGCAGGTCGAACGCCTCGGTGGGCCGGTGGCGCCACTCCAGCTCGATGTCGACCGCCTCGTCCTCCAGTACGTCGACCAGATCGGCCAGCACCTCGCCGCCGTCGGTGACGACCTTGCCGCCTTCGAGGAGCAGATCGGCGGTGGCCCAGGCAGGGTGGTACGAACCGAACTTGCGGCGGCCGATCTCCAGGACCTTCTCGCGGACGGCTTCGCAGGAGTGCTTCACGGCGCCGCCGGTGACGTAGGTCTGCCGGGATGCGGAGGTGGATCCGGCCGAGCCGACCCGGGTGTCGGCCGGTTGGATGGTGACCTGGGCGACGCCGAGCTCGGTGCGGGCGATCTGGGCGTGGACGGTGACGCCGCCCTGCCCGACCTCCGCCATCGCCGTGTGCACGGTGGCGACCGGTACGCCGCCGACGACCTCCATCCGGACCCGGGCGGTGGAGTAGTCGTCGAAGCCCTCGGAGAAGCCGACGTTCTTGAGGCCGACCGCGTAGCCGATGCCGCGTACGACGCCTTCGCCGTGGGTGGTGTTCGACAGACCGCCGGGCAGGGCCCGCACGTCGGCCTGCTCACCGGCGACCTCCCACTGGCGCTCGGGCGGCAGCGGCCGGGCCTTGACCCGGCGCAGCAGCTCGGCGACCGGGGCCGGCGAGTCGACGACCTGCCCGGTCGGCAGGAGGGAGCCCTGCTCCATGGCGTTGAGCTGCCTGAACTCGACGGGGTCCATGCCCAGTTCGGCGGCGAGCTTGTCCATCTGCGCCTCGTAGGCGAAGCACGCCTGGACCGCGCCGAAGCCGCGCATGGCGCCGCACGGCGGGTTGTTGGTGTAGAGCGCGATCGCTTCGATGTCGACGTCGTCGATGACGTACGGGCCGACGGAGAGCGAGGAGGCGTTGCCGACGACGGCCGGGGAGGCGGAGGCGTAGGCGCCGCCGTCCAGCACGATGCGGCACTTCATGTGGGTGAGCTTGCCGTCGCGGGTGGCGCCGTGCTCGTACCAGAGCTTCGCGGGGTGGCGGTGGACGTGTCCGAAGAAGGACTCGAACCGGTTATAGACGATCTTGACCGGCTTGCCGGTGCGGAGCGCCAGCAGGCAGGCGTGGATCTGCATCGACAGGTCCTCGCGGCCGCCGAAGGCGCCGCCGACGCCGGAGAGCGTCATGCGGACCTTGTCCTCGGGCAGGCCCAGGACGGGGGCGATCTGGCGGAGGTCGGAGTGCAGCCACTGCGTGGCGACGTACAGATCGACGCCGCCGTCCTCGGCGGGGACCGCCAGGCCGGACTCGGGACCGAGGAAGGCCTGGTCCTGCATGCCGAAGACGTACTCGCCGCTGACGATGACGTCGGCGCGGGCCGCTGCCGCGTCCGCGTCGCCGCGGACGATGGGCTGGCGATGGACGATGTTCGGGTGCGGGACGTGCCCGGCGTGGTGGTCGTCGCGTCCCTCGTGGACGAGGATCGCGTCGGGGGCGGTGGCGGACGCCTCGTCGGTGATGACGGGCAGCTCGCGGTAGTCGATCCTGATCTTCGCGGCGGCGCGGCGGGCCGTCTCCGGGTGGTCTGCGGCGACGAGCGCCACCGGTTCGCCGTGGTGACGGACCTTGCCGTGGGCGAGGACCGGGGTGTCCTGGATCTCCAGGCCGTAGTTCTTCACCGAGGTCGGCAGGTCGTCGTAGGTGAGTACGGCGTGGACGCCGGGGGTGGCGAGGGCCTGGGAGATGTCGATCGAGACGATCTCTGCGTGCGCCACCGTGGAGCGCAGCGTGTGGCCCCAGAGCATGTCCTCGTGCCACATGTCCGAGGAGTACGCGAATTCACCGGTGACCTTCAGGATGCCGTCGGGGCGGAGCGTGGACTCGCCGATGCCGCCCTTGGTGCGAGTGCCCTGGTGGATGTTCGTGGGGGAGCCGGTAACGCCCATCGTCACACCGTCTCTTCCGCGCGGGCGGCCGCGAGGCGGACCGCGTCGAGGATCGTCTCGTAGCCGGTGCAGCGGCAGAGGTTGCCGGAGAGCGCCTCGCGGATGTCCGCGTCGGACGGATCCGGGTTGCGTTCCAGCAACTCGTCGGCGGCGACCAGCAGGCCGGGGGTGCAGAAGCCGCACTGGACGGCGCCGGCGTCGATGAACGCCTGCTGGATCGGGGAGAGTTCGCCGGTGTTGCGGGACTGTTCGGCGGCCGGCTTGGCCTCCCACCGGCGGGCCTGGTCGAGCGAGGTGCCGCAGGCGCCGGAGGCGCAGCCGCGGCCGGGGTGTGCCTCCGACCGGTGGGCGGCGAAGTCGGCGAGGCCCTCCACGGTGACGACCTCGCGGCCCTCCACCTGGCCCGCGGCGACCAGGCAGGAGCAGACGGGGACGCCGTCGAGGCGGACCGTGCAGGAGCCGCACTCGCCCTGCTCGCAGGCGTTCTTGGAACCGGGCAGGCCCATCCGCTCGCGCAGCACGTAGAGGAGGGACTCGCCCTCCCAGACGTCGTCGGCCTCGTGCTTACGGCCGTTGACCGTGAAATTCACGCGCATGATCAGGCAGCTCCTTCGGTGCTGCGGCCGTTGCCGCGGTACGACTCCCAGGTCCAGCCGAGGGTGCGGCGGGCCATGATTCCCACCGCGTGCCTGCGGTAGCTCGCGGTGCCGCGCACATCGTCGATCGGGTTGCAGGCGCCGGCGGCGAGCATGGCGAACTGCGCGGCGATGGACGGCGTGATGATGGTGCGGCTGTCCCAGAACCCGCCCTCTTCGAGCGCGGCGTTCAGGAATTCCTCCGCCTCCTTCGCCCGGACGGGTGTCGGGGCCGCGGAGCCGATGCCGGTACGGACCGTGCGGGTCTCGGGGTGCAGGGCGAGGCCGAAGGCACAGACGGCGATGACCATCGCGTTGCGGGTGCCGACCTTCGAGTACTGCTGTGGCCCGTCGGCCTTCTTGATGTGCACGGCCCGGATCAGCTCGTCCGGTTCGAGGGCGTTGCGCTTGACGCCGGTGTAGAAGGCGTCGATCGGGATCATCCGGGTGCCGCGCACGGACTCGGCCTCGACCTCGGCGCCCGCGGCGAGCAGCGCCGGGTGCGCGTCACCGGCGGGCGACGCGGTGCCGAGGTTGCCGCCGACACCGCCGCGGTTGCGGATCTGCGGGGAAGCGACGGTGTGCGATGCGAGCGCCAGACCGGGCAGCTCGGCCCGCAGGTGCTCCATGATGTGGCTGTACGGCACGGAGGCGCCGAGCCGCACGTCCTCCTGGCCCACCTCCCACTCGGACAGCTCACCGATGCGGTTCAGGTCCAGGAGGTACTCGGGCCGCCGGTGGTCGAAGTTGATCTCGACCATCACATCGGTACCGCCCGCGATGGGCACAGCCGTCGGGTGCTCGGCCTTGGCGGCGAGCGCCTCCTCCCAGCTGGCGGGGCGAAGGAAGTCCATGAGTGGCTCTCTTCTTCTCAATCGGGTCGTTCGCTGGGGCTGGGGACGGCCGACCCTCGATTGGCTTGTTCATGTGCTGTTAACGCGGTGTGTGGCCCAGTACACAACCGGGACTCCACGCGGTGCAGTCACCGAAACCATGAAGGAGTTGGCTGGTCTCCGTCCTCGTCTTGTAGATTCGAACGAATGGCGGGGCTCAGTAACCTCACCGCAATACCCAGTTTTCACCCGCATCAACGAAAGAGATCGGCGGCAACGACATGCGGCTGCGCGCACTGCTGGAAACCGATGCGCTGGGTCTGCGGCTGCTCGGCGGCGAGCACGAGCTCGACCGGTCCGTCCGCGGCGTCATGACCACCGACCTGCGGGACCCGAGCCGCTATCTGACCGGCGGCGAGCTGGTCCTGACCGGCCTGGCCTGGCGCCGGGACGAGGCGGACTCGGAACCGTTCGTACGGATCCTCGCGGGCGCCGGGGTCGCCGGGCTCGCGGCCGGCGAGGCGGAGCTCGGCGAGATCCCGAGCGATCTGATCGAGGCGTGCGAGCGGCATCACCTGCCGCTCTTCGCCGTCCACGAGACCGTCGCATTCGCAACGATCACCGAGTACGTGGTGCGTCAGGTCTCAGGCGAGCGGGCGGGCGATCTGGCGGCGGTCGTCGACCGGCACCGCAGGCTGATGACCTCGGGTCCGGCCGGTGGCGGCCCCGAGGTGGTCCTCGACCTGCTCGGCTCCGACCTCGACCTGCACGCCTGGGTGCTCTCCCCCACCGGCCGGCAGATCGCGGGCGCCGGTGCGCCGCTGCCCGGGCAGGTGGGCTCGACGCTGGCGGGCCACCATCTGGCCGCCACCCGCACCGGCCGCCGGGGTCCGCACCGGGCCACGGTCGACGGCGTCACGTATTCGCTGTTCCCGATCCGCAACACCAGCCGGGGCGCGGCCCCCGCCTCCCGCGACGTCCGCGAGTCGGTGCTCTCCGACTGGCTGCTCGCCGTCGAGGCCGACGCGAGCGACTGGCCGACCGCCCGGCTGGATCTGCTCCAGGGCGTCACCCAGCTGATCGCGGTGGAACGGGACCGGCGCGACGCGGCCCGTACGGTACGCCGCAGGCTCGCCCAGGAAGTCCTGGAACTGGTCCAGACGGGCGCCGCACCCACCGAGATCGCGGCCAGGCTGCGGGTCGCCGCCCCGGTCCTGCTGCCCGGCCTGGGTACCGCGCCGCACTGGCAGGTCGTGGTGGCCCGGGTCGAGTGGGGCGCGGAGGGTGCGCCGGGCCCCACGGGCGGGCCGGTCACATCCGGCATCGCGGGCGGCCCGGTGGCCCAGGCACTGCTGGAGGAGATCCTCGTCGACCCGGCGGTCACCGGCCCCGACTCCGCCGACCGGATCGCGGTCGCGCACACCGGCGACGAGGCCATCGCCCTCGTACCGCTGCCCGCTCGCGCCGCATCGCCCGCCGACGCCACGGACCTGGCGGAGGCCGACGACACAGGCGGCGCGACGACGGCCAAGGACGACCCGGCGCTGCACGCCGACGCACTGCTCGCCGCCGTCCGCGAACCACTGTCCGCGGGCCTCGCCGACGACGGCCGCCTGACACTGGGTGTCAGCGCCGCCGTGCACTCCCCCGAGGGTCTGCGCGGCGCACTGGAGGAGGCCCGGCACGCCCGCCGGGTGGCGGCGGCCCGTCCGGGCCGGGTCTGCGCGGCCGGTCACCACGAGTTGGCCTCGCACGTCCTGCTGCTGCCGTTCGTCCCCGACGATGTGCGCCGTGCGTTCACCGCACGGCTGCTCGACCCGCTGCGCGACTACGACCGCCGCCACCGCGCCGAACTCATCCCCACGCTGGAAGCGTTCCTGGACTGCGACGGTTCGTGGACCCGATGCGCGGCCCGGCTGCACCTGCACGTCAACACTTTGCGCTACCGGGTCGGGCGAATCGAGCAGTTGACGGGGCGTGACCTTTCCCGCCTGGAGGACAAGCTCGATTTCTTCCTGGCCCTGCGTATGAGCTGACTCGGCGGACCTACCACAGCCCTGCCCGCGACCGACCGATTGTGAATTCATTCACCTGACCCCTTGGCCCGGCGTGCCATTCCGTGCTGAGATGCCGCCAGACTCAACAGCTCAATGGCGTGCTCGGGGAGGGCAATGTGGCGCATACCGCCATGTCTGGTTCCGGAACGACAGCAGATGACGATCCGCCGCTCCAGACAGCGGTATGGCGGCTGCGGTCACGCGCCTGCTGGACGGATGCCGCCGCTCTGCTCGAGCACGACGCCGCCGCCGATCCGGCCGCGGCGCTCCAGCGGACGGCGCTGCTGACCGAGCGGTGCCTGTACACCGGCCAGGGCTGGACCGAAGCCGAGGACGCCCTGCGCACCGCCGAGGCCCTCGCCCACGACGACGCCGAGCGAGGGGCCGCGGCTTGTGAACGGGGTCACCTGGCGTACGCGTCGACGCTTCTCGGGGTACGGGACCGGGCCGACGAGGCCCGGGTCGCGCTGAGCCGGTCCGCGGCGCTGCTCTCCCCCGCCGCCCCGGCGCGCCCGCTGCTCGACTTCCGCCGGGGCCTGATCGCACAGAACATCGCCGATTCGCCGCAGGCCGCCCGCGCCGCCTACCGCAGGGCGCACGCCGGGGCCACGGCCCAGGGCGACGAGCTGCTGCTCTCCTCCACCTGGCGCCATCTCGCGCTGCTCTCGCTGCGCGAGGGCGAAATGGCCGAGGCCCGGCACGGGTTCGCCGAGTCGCTGCGGATAAGGGAGGAGCTGGGCTACCTGGTCGGCACGGCCCCGGCCCTCATCGCCCTGGCGGACACCGAACCGGAACCGGAGGCGGCTGCGCGGCTGCGCGCCGAGGCGGGCCGGCTCTTCCGCCTCCTGGGCGGTGTCCCCACCTGGCTGGCCCCGCACCTGGACCCGCCCGCCGCGGGGACGGCCGAGGCCAACTGAGCACGGGCCGCCACGGAGGACCGTCAGGCACGGCCCTCGACCGAGTCGCCCGGCTGCCGGCCCGCGTCGCTCCACTCGGGGGTCGGCGTCGGACGCGGTGGCGCGGGTGGCGGGGTCGGGCCGCGGTTCGGGTTCTGCGGGACCGCGGCGGCGGGTTTTCCGTTCTGCCCGCCGCCGTCGCGCCGGGGCGGCGTGACGGGGGATTTCGGCGGTGCGGGCTTCCTCGTCGGCGGCACGGAGACGGCGACCGCGGCGGAGGCGGACGGGCTCGCGGAGGGCGTCGGCGAAGGCGCGGCGGAATCGGCGGGTGTACGGGTGGGGCTCGCGCTCGGCGACGGCGTCGCGGGAGCGGGCTTCCCGGGAGGCTTCCGGGTGGACTTGCCGGACTCGGAGCAGCCCGCCGCCGCCAGTACCAGCACCACCAACAACGCGGACGCCGACCGAGGCCCTCGGTTCCGTATCATCCCCGCCCCTCGAAAACGATCATGCGATGAGAGGCACAGAGTATCCACAGCGGTCCGTGGATGTGGCGGCAGCCCGGACGAGGCAGGTCAGCGGTCCGCGCCGGCGAAGTGTTCGCGTACCAGCGACTGCACGACGGGCAGGTCCTCGGCGATCAGCGCGTCGAGCAGCGCGGTGTGTTCCACGGCGTCGGCGAGGAGGTCGGCCCGGCGGGTGGCCGGGTTGTGCCCCAGGGGCCACTGGGAGCGGCGGTGCAGGTCGTCGGCGACCATCACGAGTTGCTGGTTGCCGGAGAGCGCGAGGACCGCTCGGTGGAAGGCCCGGTCGGACTCCGCGTAGCTGGCCCGGTCGCCCACCGCGGCGGCCGCGACCGTGGCATCGGCCAGCGGGCGCAGGGCGGTCCAGCGGGCCTGGTCCACGGTGCGGGCCAGCCGCAGCATGACGGGGACCTCGATCAGGGCGCGCACCTCGGCCAGCTCGGCCAGCTCGTGCGGGCCTCGCTCGGCGACCCGGAAGCCCCGGTTCGGGACGACCTCCACGGCACCTTCGATGGCGAGCTGCTGCATCGCCTCACGGACCGGTGTCGCCGAGACACCGAAGCGGGCGCCGAGCACCGGGGCGGAGTAGACCTGGCCCGGCAGCAGCTCACCGTCGACGAGGGCGGCGCGCAGTGCGTCCAGGATCTGCCCGCGTACGGAGTGCCGCTGCACCACGACGCGGGGCACGGGCGACTCGCAGTGGGTGTGCTCCCCGCGGGCCTGCTCGCCGCATGGCTGTTCACCGGGTGACTGCGCAACGGGTTGCTGCTCGTCCCGCGCCCGCGGGGCGCGCGCCTGCCCCGGCACCCGGTCGGGGGCCGCGGCCGACTGGGGGGCCGCGGATGCGGTGGACGTGTACGGCGGACGCACCTGCTGATGCGCTCTGCCCTGCTCCACTCCGACCTCCTCGGCCTGCTCCGGGCCGGCCCCGCCTGCGCCATGCCTCCTGTGCACGATAGGCGGAGGAGGGCGCAGTTCAAACATCGATCTCTTCGGGTAAGGTAAGGCTAACCTGCAAACGATCGCGATTCGGTGGTCCCTGCATGACCCTCCCCACCCTGCTTCCCGGCACAACGACGTCCGCCGTGTCGGACGCGTACATCCGCCTGGCCGAGGTCTTCCCCGGGCTGCGTGCCGAGGTTCTCGGGGACGGCGAACCGACTCCGTCCGGTGTCGGCTGGGTGGGCGCCCACGAGCTCGCGACCGGCGGCGCCGCCCTGGACACGTTTCTCGCCTGGGACAACGCGCAGGTGCTGCGGGACTACGGGCAGCCGGCGCGGCCCGATGTGGTCGCCAGCTTCGGCCTGCACCGCTACGCCTGGCCGGCGTGTCTGCTGGTGACAGTGCCGTGGTTCCTGCACCGGCGGGTGCCGCGGATCCCCGTCGAGGATGTGTCGTTCCAGCGGGCCCTGGGCCATCTCACCGTGCGCGTAAGGGAGTTCGCCTGCCTGCCGGACGATCCGGCGGCCGCGCTGCCGGGGGCCAGGGTGGTGGCGGACGAGGCGGCACTGCGGGCCGAGGTGCTGGCCGCGGTGGCCGAACACATCGGTCCGGTGCTCGACGGCTTCGGCCCCCGGATGCGCCGCGGCAAGCGGGCCCTGTGGGGCATGGCGACGGACGAGATCGTCGAGGGCCTCTGGTACATCGCCCATCTGCTCGGCGAGGAACGGCGGGCGATGACCGAGCTGGAGGCGCTCCTGCCGGGTACCACCAAGCCGTATGTCGGCACGGCGGGCTTCCGCGAACTGACCGGGCCGAACGGCGAGTCGCTGCCCACCCGCGACCGGGCCAGCTGCTGCCTCTTCTACACGCTGCGGCCCGAGGACACCTGCGTCACCTGCCCGCGCACGTGCGACACCGACCGGGTACGGAAGCTGACGCCCGCCTGATCCGTGCCGCCCGCACAGCTGGCGAAATTCGAACACAACTCGGTTGCCACAGACGGGCGTTCGAGGAGTTTCAGTCCATCCGTACGGCCCGCCACCCCAATGGCATTCTCTTGCCCCGAAACCCCCTGAGCCCGAAGGGATTTCCGCCACTATGGCGCCCGAAACCCCTAACGCGATGCAAGGGACCGCGCATGAGACTGACCGACATATCGCTGAACTGGCTACTTCCGGGCGCAGTCCTGCTGGTGGGGGTCATGGCGGCGGTGGCGATGGTCGCGCGTGGCAAGCGCGCCGCTGACAAGTCCGCGGCCGACGACAGCTGGGAACGCAGCGAGGACCGACGCAGGCGCAAGGAGGCGCTTTACGCCACCGCCTCGTACGTGCTGCTGTTCTGCTGCGCGGCAGTCGCCGCCGCGCTCTCCTTCCATGGACTCGTCGGCTTCGGCCGACAGAACCTCAGCCTCTCCGGAGGCTGGGAGTACCTCGTCCCGTTCGGGCTCGACGGGGCGGCGATGTTCTGCTCCGTGCTCGCCGTGCGCGAGGCCAGCCACGGTGACGCGGCGCTCGGCTCCCGGCTGCTGGTGTGGACGTTCGCGGGTGCGGCCGCCTGGTTCAACTGGGTGCACGCGCCGCGCGGCATGGACCACGCGGGTGCCCCGCACTTCTTCGCGGGGATGTCGCTGTCCGCGGCGGTGCTCTTCGACCGGGCACTGAAACAGACCCGCCGGGCCGCGCTGCGCGAACAGGGCCTGGTGCCCCGCCCACTGCCGCAGATCCGGATCGTACGGTGGCTGCGCGCACCCCGGGAGACCTTCGGTGCCTGGTCGTTGATGCTGCTTGAGGGCGTACGCACGTTGGACGAAGCAGTCGACGAGGTACGCGAGGACCGGCGGGAGAAGGAGCAGAACCGTCTCCGCAGGAGGGACCAGGAGAAGCTGGACCGGGCCCACATCAAGGCCCTGAACCGGCAGAACCGGGCCTGGGGCCGGACCGGCCGGGGCGATGCCCAGATCGACGTATCGGCCATCGCCCCGGTGGCGGGCTCCGCACAGTCCGTCGTGGAACCCGCCGTACCGGAGCCGGGGCAGCTGCCTCTGCGACTCAGACCATCCCTGCAAGCCGTGAACGGCGCGAGCTCGAAGGGCTCCCCGGACCGCGGCACAAGTGATCCGAGGACCGTCGACCTCACCGCCGAGGACGACACCCAGGCCCTGCCCCGGCTCGACTCGCTGGAGCGGAAACTCAAGGACCTGGAGCAGCAGTTCGGCTGATCGAGACCGTGCTCCGCGGGACCCGGACGGTCAATGTCCGTGCGGCTCAAGGCGGAAGGCCCCGTCCGGCATCCGGCTCGTCCGGACCGCCAGGATCCTCAGGGCCTTCCGCCGTCCAGTTCGAACCAGACGACCTTGCCCAACGCGTGCGCCTTCACGCCCCAGGCGTCCGCGAGATTCCGCACCAGGATCAGCCCCCTGCCGTGCGTACCGTCGTCGGCGTCCGGTACGCACGACATGGGCAGTCCGGATACGAAATCCCGCACCTCGACCCGCAGCGTCGCCGGCGCCACGGTCACCGTGACGACCGCGCCGTGCCGCGTATGGACCAGAGCGTTCGTCACCAGTTCGCTCAGCAGGAGCTCCGCCACTTCGGCCGACTCCTCGCGCCATCGGTATCGTAGGAATTCCCGCAGCGCACAGCGCACTTCGGAGATGTCCGCCAGACCGGTATGAGCCAGTCTGCGGTGCATTCGAATCAGCTGCTGACGCTCCATCGTTTCCCCCGCGTGCACAGTGAATCACCCCCTTCTCGTCGAACACCTTCCCGGGATGCATGCCCCGCACGCGGCGCGTCACGCTTGTCGACTCATCAATAAGCACATATGGGGACGGGGCAGCCCTCCCGCCCTCGGAAACACGGCCGACACATTCCCGTCGCCGCGGTTAACTTCCAAAAAATTCACACGGGTTGGCGTTGACGAGGACATGTCTACGCGCGTCATCATGGTGGGCATGCGAATCCCCCCACGGATCACGACGCTCGGCGGTGTCGCCGCCCTCCTGTCCGTCCTCTTCGTCGGCGGCCCGATCACGGCGTCCGCCACCGCCGCCACCACATCGGTCGGCAGCATCTGCTACTCGGACCTGCCGTCCCAGGCACACGACACGCTCGATCTCATCGAGGCGGGCGGCCCCTACCCCTACTCGCAGGACGGCATCGTCTTCCAGAACCGGGAAGGCGTGCTGCCCAGCCGGAACACCGGCTACTACCACGAGTACACGGTGATCACCCCGGGCTCGCCGACCCGCGGCGCGCGACGCATCGTCACAGGTGAGCAGAGCCAGGAGGACTACTACACCGCCGACCACTACGTCACGTTCGACCTCGTCGACTACGGCTGCTGAGGATCCACCGGCAGCACCCTCCGGACCGGTCCGCGCCGTAGCCCCCCACCTGCGGCGCGGATCACCGGACCGACGAGACGGCGGTGCCTTGTACCCTGCGCCCATGACCGTGACCTATGTGATCGACGGCTCCGAAGTCACCGGACTGGAACGGTTCTGGCAGATGATCGGCGAGGCGGTGAACGGTTCTGGTGGCTACTTCGGCCGCAACCTCGACGCCTTCGCGGACTGCCTGAGCGGCGGCATGGGGACACCGGACGACGGCGACTTCGTCATCGAGTGGCGCGACCACGCAAGCTCCGCACGCGCCCTGGGCCACGAGGAGACCGCACGCCACGTGCGCCGACTGCTCGGCCGGGCGCACCCCACCAACCGGCCGGCCCTCCAGCGGAATCTGGACGAGGCACTGGCCGGACACGGTCCGACGCTCTTCGACCAACTGGTGGAGATCATCGAGGAACGGACCGCGCCCGGCACACTGCGACTGCGCTGAACCGTCGCCGCGCCTGCACCCGCGCACCGAGTGCGTACGCCTCCGGTGCCCACCGGGCTACGTCGTCCGTCACGGACCCGCACCAGGGGTGCCCCGCGCGTCGCCGGGGAAGTGGTGCCATGAGCACCCCGCAGCTGCCGACCCCGAGGAGCCGTGATGCACGACGACCGCACGCTGGTGGAGGGCCGCCTGGAGCGGGCTCTCCACCAATTCATCCGCCCCGCCCAGTACGCGGACCGGTCCCCGCTCGGTCTCTCGGTGTGGCATGCCCCGGGCGAGCCGGTGCCGGTGGCGGAGGCCATGAAGGGGACGTACGAGCCCTTCACGACCGGAACCGAGTGGGGCAGCCCCTGGTCGACCAGCTGGTTCCGGCTGGAGGGCACGGTGCCCGAGGCATGGGCGGGACGCCATGTCGAGGTGGTGGTGGATCCTGGTTTCTCCGGTCAGGGCCCCGGCTTCCAGGCCGAGGGGATGCTCTACGACGCCGAGGGCGTACCGCTCAAGGGCATCCATCCGCACAATCGCCATCTGACCGTCTCGGCTTCGGCTGCGGGTGGTGAGCCGGTCTCCCTGCTGCTGGAGGCGGCGGCCAACCCGGCCGTCCTGGAGCACGGCTTCGAGCCGACTCCCCTCGGTGACATCCTGACGGCGGGCGACCGGCCGCTCTACAGGTTCGCCTCCGCGGACCTAGCCGTGCTGGACGAGGAGGTCTGGCATCTCGTCCTGGACATCGAGGTGCTGTCCGAGCTGATGCACGAGCTGCCCGCCGACCGGTCGCGGCGCCACGAGATCCTGCGGGCGCTGGAGCGGATGCTCGACGCCCTGGACCTGCACGACGTGGCGGGCACGGCGGCCGCGGGCCGCGCCGAGCTGGCCGGGGCCCTGTCCCGCCCGGCGTCGGCGAGCGCACACCGGATCTCGGCGGCCGGCCATGCGCACATCGACTCCGCGTGGCTGTGGCCGCTGCGCGAGACGGTACGGAAGGCCTCGCGTACGTTCGCCAACGTCACCGCGCTCGCCCAGGACTATCCGGAGCTGGTCTTCGCGTGTTCGCAGGCCCAGCAGTACGCCTGGGTGCGTGATCACCAGCCGCACATCTGGGAGCGGATCAAGCGGGCGGTGGCGGACGGGCAGTGGGCGCCTGTCGGCTCGATGTGGGTGGAGTCCGATGCGAACATGCCGGGCGGCGAGGCGCTGGCACGGCAGATCGTGCACGGGAAGCGATTCTTCGAGCAGGAGTTGGGGGTGGAGACGCAGGAGATCTGGCTGCCGGACTCCTTCGGCTACACAGCTGCTTTCCCGCAGCTGGCACGGCTGGCGGGGGTGAAGTGGTTCCTGACGCAGAAGCTGTCCTGGAACCAGACGAACAAGATGCCGCATCACACCTTCTGGTGGGAGGGCATCGACGGGACCCGTGTCTTCACCCACTTCCCGCCCGTCGACACGTACAACGCGAACTTTCACGCACGTCAACTCGCCCATGCGGAAAAGAACTTCGCGGACAAGGGGCGGGCGACCCGGTCCCTGGTGCCGTTCGGCTGGGGTGACGGCGGGGGCGGTCCGACCCGGGAGATGCTGGAGAAGGCGCGCAGGCTGCGGGATCTGGAGGGTTCGCCGCGGGTCGAGATCGAGAAGCCGTCGGCATTCTTCGCGGCGGCCGAGGAAGAGTACGCGGAGCAGGCGCCGGTCTGGTCCGGCGAGCTGTACCTGGAGCTGCACCGGGCGACGTACACCACCCAGGCCAAGACCAAGCAGGGCAACCGGCGCAGTGAACACCTGTTGCGCGAGGCCGAGTTGTGGGCGACTGCGGCGGCCCTGCGGGCGCCCGGATACGCGTATCCGTACGAGACACTGGACCGGGTGTGGAAGACGGTCCTGCTGCATCAGTTCCATGACATCCTGCCGGGCTCGTCGATCGCGTGGGTGCACCGCGAGGCCCGAGACACGTACGAACAGGTGCGGGCGGAGCTGGCGGACCTGGTGGCGGAGGCGGTGACGGAGCTGGGCGCGGCGGATGGACTCGTCGCACTGAACTCCTCCCCGTACGACCGAAGTCAGGTGATCGAGCTCGACGCGGAAGCGAGCGCGGTGCTGCCGTCCGGTGCACAGGTGCAGCCGCTGGACGAGTGGCGTACTGCGGTGTTCGCCCGGTCGCCGGGACTGGGCGCGGGGCTGCTCGACGGATCGGCGGTGCCGGAGCGGGAGGCGGTGACGAGCCGCACGGCGGACGACGGGTTCGTCCTCGACAACGGGCTCCTGCGGGTCACCGTCGACCGCGACGGTCTGATCGCGGCCGTCCGCGATCTCGACGCGCACCGCGAGGTCGTCGCCCCCGGCCACCGGGCGAACCTCCTTCAGCTGCACCCTGATCACCCCAACCACTGGGACGCCTGGGACATCGACCGGCACTACCGCCGCTCCCGCACCGATCTGACCGATGCCGAATCGGTCGAGCTGGTCGAGGAAGGGCCGCTGCGGACGGCAGTGCGTGTGGTGCGGACGTTCGGCAAGTCCCGGATCGTGCAGGAGATCCGGCTGGCCGCGGGCAGCCGACAGGTCGACATCGAGACCGAGGTGGACTGGCAGGAGTCGGAGAAGGTCCTCAAGGCGGCCTTCCCGCTCGATGTGCATGCCGAACGGTCCACGGCAGAGATCCAGTTCGGCCACGTCCACCGGGCCACTCACGACAACACCGGCTGGGACGCGGCCCGTTTCGAAATCTGTGCGCACCGCTGGCTGCGGGTGGCCGAGCCGGGATACGGGATCGCGGTGCTCAACGACTCGACGTACGGGCACGATGTGACCCGGACCCCGCACGAGTCGGGTCTCGCCACGACCGTACGGCTGACGCTGCTGCGCGCCCCGCACAGCCCGGACCCGGAGACCGACCTCGGCACGCACCGGTTCCGGTACGCACTGGCGCCCGGCGCGGAGGTCACGGACGCGGTCCGCGCGGGGCTCGCGCTCAATCTGCCACTGCGGGCGGCGGTGGCCCCGGTGGTGCCGTCGCTGATCACCACCGGTCATCCCGCGGTGACCGTGGAGTCGGTGAAGCTGGCCGAGGACCGCAGCGGCGATGTGATCGTGCGGCTGTACGAGTCGGCGGGCGGCCGCGCCACGACGACGCTCCAGGTCGGCTTCCCCGTCGTACAGGCGCAGATCACCGACCTGCTGGAGCGGCCCCTGCACGAGGCGACGGCCGATGAGCACGGTCTCGTGGTCGCGCTGCGGCCGTTCCAGATCCTGACGCTACGGCTGACCCCGGCCTGAGCGACCGCCCCGCCCCGGACCGGCTCAGAGCCTGTCGGGTGACCTTCGATCGGAGGTCACCCGACAGGCTCTCAGGGGCGGGGCATGTTCCGCAGGTTGGAGCGGGCCATCTGAAGCATCCGGCCCACACCTCCGTCCAGCACGATCTTGCTGGCGGAGAGCGCGAACCCGGTCACCATCTCCGCGCTGATCCTCGGCGGGATGGAGAGCGCGTTGGGGTCGGTGACGACGTCGATCAGGGCCGGGCCCTTCTGCTTGAAGGCGTCCTTGAGGGCGCCTTCGAGCTGCTTGGGCTTCTCGACCCGTACGCCGTACGCCCCGGCGGCCCGTGCGATCGCGGCGAAGTCCGGGTTCTTGTTGGTCGTACCGAACGACGGCAGACCGGCGACCAGCATCTCCAACTCCACCATGGACAGGGAGGAGTTGTTGAACAGGACCACCTTCACCGGCAGGTCGTACTGGACGAGGGTCAGGAAGTCGCCCATCAACATGGTGAATCCGCCGTCGCCGGACATCGACACGACCTGCCGGTTCCGGTCGACGAACTGGGCGCCGATGGCCTGCGGCAGCGCGTTGGCCATCGAGCCGTGACTGAACGAACCGATCACCCGGCGCTTTCCGTTCGGCGACAGATAGCGGGCCGCCCAGACGTTGCACATCCCGGTGTCGACGGTGAACACGGCATCGTCGTCGGCGAGTTCGTCGAGCACCGAGGCGACGTACTCCGGGTGGATCGGGATGTGCTTCTCGACCTTGCGGGTGTACGCCTTGACCACGCCCTCCAGCGCCTCGGCGTGCTTCTTCAGCATCCGGTCGAGGAATTTCCGGTCGGTCTTGGCCTTCACCCGCGGCGTCAGACAGCGCAGCGTCTCGCGGACATCGCCCCACACCGCCAGATCCAGCTTGGAGCGGCGGCCCAGGTTCTCGGGGCGTACATCGACCTGGACGATCTTCACATCGGTGGGCAGGAAGGCGTTGTACGGGAAGTCGGTGCCGAGCAGGACCAGCAGATCGCACTCATGGGTCGCCTCGTACGCGGCGCCGTAGCCGAGCAGTCCGCTCATGCCGACGTCGTACGGGTTGTCGTACTGGATCCACTCCTTGCCCCGCAACGCGTGCCCGACCGGGGCCTTCACCCGCTCGGCGAACTCCATGACCTCGGCGTGGGCGCCCGCGGTGCCGCTGCCGCAGAAGAGGGTCACCCGTTTCGCCTCGTCGACCATCCGGCAGAGCTTCTCGATCTCCTCGTCGCCGGGCCGTACCGTCGGCCGCGAGGTGACCAGGGCATGCTCGATCGACTTCTCCGGCGCCGGCTGGGAGGCGATGTCACCCGGCATCGAGACGACGCTGACGCCGCCTCGGCCGATCGCGTGCTGAATCGCCGTCTGGAGCAGCCGTGGCATCTGCTGCGGGTTGGAGATCATCTCGTTGTAGTGGCTGCACTCCTGGAAGAGCAGATCCGGATGCGTCTCCTGGAAGTAGCCGAGACCGATCTCGCTCGAAGGGATGTGCGAGGCGAGGGCGAGGACGGGAGCCATGGAACGGTGGGCGTCGTAGAGGCCGTTGATGAGGTGCAGATTGCCGGGGCCGCAGGAGCCCGCGCAGGCGGCGAGGGAGCCGGTGATCTGGGCCTCGGCACCGGCGGCGAACGCGGCGGTCTCCTCGTGCCTGACCTGGATCCACTCGATGGCGGAGTTGCGGCGGATGGCGTCGACGACCGGGTTGAGGCTGTCGCCGACGACGCCGTAGAGCCTCTTGACGCCCGCCCGGACGAGAATGTCGACGAACTGCTCCGACACGTTCTGCTTGGCCATGGGTGCGTATCCTCTCCGCGCCGGCAGCGCGCTAGGAATCCATCAACCCATGGCCCGCACGGTTACGCCTCCCAGACGCCGACACTCGTGCGGTCGTCGGCGTACCCCTTCACCCTGAGCTGGGTGTCCGCGAGGAAGGCCGCCAGGCCGGGCGGTTCCGGGGGCGTCCAGCGTTCGGCGAGCTCGTCGGCGAGGGCGGGCTCGCCGCGCAACGGCTCGGCCAGCCCGGTGCTGCAGAGCAGCAGCGTGTCCCCCGGTCGGGCCACCGAGGCGCGGAACCGGAAGGGCTCCGCCGGTGGCGGGGGCGGGCTCTCGATGTACGGGGACGGGGGCGTCGTGATCCCCAGGTCCATGGTCAGCCGGTCGCCGTGGGGCCCGCTCTCGGGGGACGCGGATCCGAAACCGACGACGGGCTCCCCGGTGACGGCCCCGGGCGCCGGAACGTCCGGTTCGAGGTCCCGCCAGACGCCGTCGCGCAGCCGGAAGAGCCCGCCGCCGCCCACTCCGAAGAAGACCCGGGTGCGGCAGTCGGGGTCGGCCGACAGGAGCAGGCAGCGCAGGCCCGCGGTGTACTCGTGCGGTTCGAGCCCCAACTCGGCGGCGCGGGCGCGGAGCCTGCCGTAACTGCGGTCGGTGAGGCGCTGCAGACCGGACTTGAGGTCGGCCCGGCGGCCTGCCCTTATGTCCTCGGCGAGGCGGGCGTGGCTGCGGCCGACAGCACCGCCGATCCAGCGGCAGGCGTCGGCGGCCGCGAGATGGGCGCCCTCGGCGGCGCGGGCGCCGCTGGCGACGGCGATGAGCACGAGAGCGTTCTCGGCGGCGCCGAAGCGCACGGTGAGCAGGGCGTCGCGCCGGGGCTCGCCGCGGAACCGCGCGGAGTCCCCTCGCACCGAGGCGGCACGCAGGGTGTACGTGCCGTACCTGGCTCCGTCGAGCACGGTGTCGGCGACGAGCCCGTCGAGTTCCTGGGGGGTGGTGGCGGGCAGGGCGGTGGGCTCTGCGTCGTAGGTGGGCGGCCGGTCCCCTACATACATGAGTCCGGGGCGGGATGTGGGGCCGGGAGCAGCCGGGGCGGGGCCGGAGCCGGAATCGGTCGCCCCTGCGGGTGCGGGGTCATCCGGGGCCTCGGCCCGCTCGGCGACCGGCCGCCTCGGCAGAGGCGGCACGTGCTCGGGCGGAGGCGGGGCCGGGACGGGTGGCGGGGCCGGGACGGGTGGCGGGGCCGGGACGGGTGGCGGTCCATCGACGATCCCCGGCCGCTCGGCGCCGGGCGGCGGGACCGGGGGCGGCGCATCGACGAGCGGCGACGCAGGAGCCGGTGGTACGGCGAGGGTTCGTGGCTGTGCGGCGCCGCTCGGTGGCTCCCACGGGGCGCGCTCGGCCTCCGCCGGCGGCTCCCATGGCGCACGCTCCCGTACAGGTGGCGCGGGCGGCGTCCGAGGATCGGGCACGGCCGCGTCCGTCCCGCCGTCCCCGTCATCACGACCGGGCCCGCCCCGCCCCGCCGGACCCACCGCGTCCGAGGCCGAGTCGAAGCGGTCGTCGAGACTGTCGGCCGCGTTGGTCGACCCGGCGTCCGCGGCGGTTTCGTCGTACAGCCTGCGCCACCAGTCGTCCTCGTGGGCGGCGGGCCTCTCCCCCTGCTGACTCATGCCCTTATTGTCCACCGCACGGGCCGTACGAAAACGGGTCATCGGGAAAAAAGAGGTCCGCCGGGCGACCCCACCCCCCACGGGAAGGACGCCCGGCGGACCGGTTCTGGTGTGACCCGGGTCAGCGCACCGCGTATGCGTCGACGATGGTCTGGACGACGGAGTTGCCGTTGGCGTCCGTCAGTTCCGTCTTCAGCGTGACCGGCTTGCCGGCCGCGCCCGCGTGGTTCACGGTCGCGGTCCAACGCCCGTCCCGCTGTGCGGTGGTGGCCTGGGTCCAGGTCGTGCCACCGTCGTACGAGTACGAGACCTTGGCCGCGGTCAGCTTGCCGGGTGTGTAGCCCGCGTGGCCGGTGACGCTCAGGCCGATCTTCTGACCGTCCTGTGCCGCCAGGGTCTTCATCCCGTCCGTCGCCAGGTCGTAGCCCGGGAAGAGGAGCGGGATGCCCTGAGAGTACGCGTTCTCATCCCGCTTCGAACGGAATTTCCAGGTGGTCTCGGTCTGGGTGGACCGCTTCCACACGGCCGCGGGGGAACCGACCTTCATGGTGACCATGGTCAGCTCGTACGGTGCGTCCTCGGCCGGCACCTCGAACACGCCGGACGGGTACCCGCTGCTGCCGTAGTTCTTGTCGCCGCTGGTCAGTGTCATGTTGCCCAGGTCACCGAACGAGCCCTGGATACCACCATGTTCGCTGTCGGCCCAGAAGCCCGGGGCGACGCCGATCAGGTTGTCCTGCCGCTCGGCGGCGAGCACCTCCTTGCCCTGGAAGTCGCGCGGAGTGGACGGACCGACGATCCCCCGGTACCAGCTCTCCGTGCGCTGCGAGCCGGACTTGTAGGTGTGGGCGGGGTCCACCATGGACTCGCCCCAGGGGAAGCTGGAGGAGACGAAGCGCTCCCAGGCGCTGTCGCCCGCCGAGTAGTACTCGGTGCGCTTGCCCGGGACGGCGACGGTGTCGAACGCGGCGGAGAAGCGCCCGCCGTACGGCCGGTCCATGACCACCGAGTCGACGTAGTCGGCTGCCACGCCCATCGCCTCGTATGTGGCGGTGGACTTGCCGAGCTTGCTGTCACGGACCTTGTACGTACGGTCCGAGGTGACCGGGCCGGTCTCGGGGAAACTGAGGTTGTAGACGAACGGGCTGGCGGCGGTGGCCTTCCAGCGCAGCGTCACGAGACCGTCGGCGAGGGCGGCGGTCAGGCCGGCGGCCTCACTCGTCTCGATCGCGAGGGAGGGCAACGGCGCCGAGCCGAAGCCGAGGGACGGCAGCCAGGTGCCCGCGGACGGGCGGTACACGATGATCGCCTTGGCGCCGGCGGCCTTGGCGTTCCGCGCCTGGACGGTCATGAATCCGTCGTCGGCGACCTTCACCAGAGCGATCTTGCCCGCGACGCCGGCGGCCTTCAGCTCGTCCGGAGTGCCGGTGCCCGCGTCCACGAGCGCGGCCTCGCCCGTACCGTCGAGGCTGACGGCGCTGGTGCTGGCCGTCTGCGGGTGCAGCTCGGCACCGCCGACGACCGAGAGCTTCTCGATCTGCGGGGCGTACGCACGCCAGAAGCTGGCGAACTCGAAGTCGCCGTCGGTGGCCCTGCCCTCGACGTCGGCCAGGTAGTTCTTCACGACGCGGCTGCCGGTGACGGAACCCGAGTGCAGCCAGACGTCGTCCCAGCTGCGTCCGAAGCTGAGGGTCGTCGAGCGGTTCTCGGACCTGCGGTCCTCGGTCTTCACCTGGATCCGGTGGGCCTTCCGGGCGTCCAGTACCAGGGTGGTGTCCTTGGTGACGTTCAGCTGCGGCCTGGCGAGGTAGCCGACGGACTCGACCATCCTGCCGGTGGCGTCCTTCAGGTCCGGCGACATGACGAAGCTGGAGACGAAGTACGCACCGGGGCGCACCTGGTACACCTGGTCGGCCGCCCCGTCGTTGAAGCGGCGCTCACCGCTGGCGGTGTCGGTGCCGATGACGTCCAGCGAGGAGGAACCCGCGGCGGGCTTGCCGGTGCGGTCGATGAGCTTGACGCGCAGGGTGACCGTCTCGGCGCCGACGTACAGCGAGAACGGGGTGGAGACCTTGACGCCGTCGGCGCCGGTGGCCAGTACGCGCCCGGTGACGTCGCCGTACTGGGCGGCCTTCAGCTGCGCGGTCGGGTCGATGTGCAGCGGGACCTTGACGGTCGCTCCGGCCGGCACGGTGACACTGCTCGCGTCCAGCTTGGCGACGGAGGAGCGGACCGCCGAGCCGTCGTTGCCGGTGACGCCCTGGACCTTCAGCGACAGCTTCACCGGCTTGGTGCCGGAGTTGGTGTACGGGACGTCGACCGTGGTGCGGTCGCTCCTGTCCTGCGGCCAGTTGAACGTGCCGCCCTGGACGGCGGGGGCGCCGACGACGGTGGTGTCGATGGCGGCCTTGACATCGAGGCGGCCGCCGCCGGTCTCCCGTACGTCGCCGGGGATGTCGCTCTTCGCGGAGGACACGAGAGCGGCCTTGATCTGCTGTGCTGTCCAGTCCGGGTGACGCTGCTTCACGATGGCGGCGGCGCCCGCGACATGCGGGGTGGCCATCGACGTACCGGACATCGTCCGGTACGCGTACACCCCGCGGCCACCGGCCGCTGCGGCCGAGATGTCGACGCCGGGGGCGGAGATCTCGGGCTTGAGGGTGTGCGAGCCGATCACGGGTCCGCGGCTGGAGAACTGGGCGGTGGAGTCGTCGCGGTCGACGGCGCCGACGGTCAGCACACTGGGGGCGCAGCCCGGCGAGGAGACAGTGTTCAGCGTCGGGCCGGAGTTGCCCGCCGCGATCACGAACAGGGTGTCCTTGCTCTGGGCGAGTTCCTCGGCGGCGACGCTCATCGGGTCGGTGCAGTCGGTCGGCGTCTGGCTGCCGAGACTCATCGAGACGACGTCGGCCTTCTGGTCGACGGCCCACTGCATACCGGCGATGATCCAGGACTCGGCGCCGGAACCGCTGTCGTTGAGGACCTTGCCGGCGAGCAGGTCGGCGCCAGGGGCGACGCCCTTCTTCTTCCCGTCGCTGGCCGCGCCGGATCCGCCCACGGTGGAGATGGTGTGGGTGCCGTGGCCCTGCCGGTCGTCGGTGGTGCCGGAGTCGGTGAAGTTCTCCGAGGCGGCGATCCGGCCCTTGAGGTCGGGGTGTTCGGCGTCGACACCGGTGTCGAGCACGGCGACCTTGGTGCCCTTGCCGTCGTAACCGGCGGCCCAGGCGAGGTCGGCGCCGACCTGCTTCGTCGACTTGTCGAGAGTGGCCTGAACCTTGCGGTCGAGCCAGAGCTTCTTGAGACCGGAGACCGAGCGGGAGCGGGTGTCGGTGACGTCCGACCAGAAGTCGGCGGCCTTCTCCTTGTCCGCCTTGAGCGCGACGCCGTCGATGGCGTCGAGCGCGAGTCCGCGCTTCGCTCCGCGCGGGGTGACGGGCGCCGAGCGGGCCAGGTCCTGGCCGTACACCGCGATCAGCGGCAGCGACTTGGTGCTCGCGTCGTCGTAGCCCTGGCGGATCAGTCCGGTGACGTTGAAGAGTTCTTCGTCGACCTTGCCCGCGGCGAGCGCCTCGGTCGCGGTGTCCGGGTAGACGTACAGGTCCTTGCCGGACTGCCGGGTCTGGATGAGCGGCACGGTGCCGTCCTCGCGTGGCAGCGCGGTGGCGGACGCCGCCCCCGAACGGTCCGTGCTCACCAGAACCTTGTCCCCGGTGACCAGGGTGACGGTGACCGGCTTGCTGCCCTTCCCGGCGGCGGCAGCGGTGGCTGCCGCACTTCCGGTGAGCGGTCTTGTCGCGGCGGGCGCGTCCTGTGGCACGGCCACGGACGGCGCTACCACGGTGGCGGCCAGGACGGCGGCTGTCGCCGCTCCCAGCGCCGTACGCGATATCGGGCGCATCGCTCTCCCCAGGTGATTCCGGAAGAAGGGCACACAAAGGCCTTGTTTCCGGAGGTTGTTGGTACTGCGGTGGCGCCACATTGGCAGAGGTACGTGCGATACAGGGATGATGTACACGGCGGGTTTACGCCGTGGCCGCTTTCCGCCACCGCCGACCTGCCGAAGAGTGCGCAACGATGCAGAAATGACGCGTCCGGGGAGGGGTCCGAAGGTGCTGGGAGCCATAGGTCTCGACGAGAGACAGGAGTCCGCCTACCGTGCGCTCGTCGCGATGGGGGCGGCGGAGGTCAACGACCTCGCGCACCGGCTGGGGCTTCCCGAGTCGGAGACCGAGCGGGCGCTGCGCCGGCTGGAGCAGCAGGGTCTCGCCGCCCAGTCGTCCGCCCGCACCGGCCGGTGGGTGGCGGCGCCTCCCGGGGTCGCCCTGGGTGCGCTGCTCACCCAGCAGCGCCATGAGCTGGAGCAGGCGGAGCTGGCGGCGGCGCTGCTCGCCGAGGAGTACCGGGCGGATGCCGCCGAACCCGCCGTGCACGACCTGGTCGAGGTGGTCACGGGCGCGAGCGCGGTGGCGCACCGCTTCCACCAGTTGCAGCTGGGGGCGGCGAGCGAGGTGTGCGCGCTGGTCACCGGGAACCCGATCGCGGTCAGCGGTCTGGAGAACGAGTCGGAGGAGCGGGCCGCCACCCGTGGAGTGTCGTTCCGGGTGGTGATCGAGCGCGAGGTGCTCGCGCTGCCGAGCGGGATCCTGGAACTGTCGGCGGCGCTGAGCCGGAACGAGCAGTGCCGGGTCGTCGACCGGGTGCCGACCAAGCTGGTCGTCGCGGACGCCTCGCTGGCCATGGTGCCGCTGACGGGTCGCGGCGCCGAGCCGGCGGCGCTGGTCGTCCATGCCTCCGGGCTGCTGGAGTCGTTGATGGGGCTCTTCGAGGCGGTGTGGCGCGAGGCCATGCCGCTGCGGCTCGGCGAGAGCGGCTGGGCTCAGGAGACCACCGTCGGACCCGATCCGACCGACCTGGAGATTCTGTCGTTGCTGCTGGCCGGGCTGACGGACGCGAGCGTGGCGAAACAGCTGGAGCTGGGGCTGCGGACCGTCCAGCGGCGGGTGAAGGGCCTGATGGAGCTGACCGGCGTGTCGACGCGGCTGCAGCTGGGCTGGCATGCGTACGAACGGGGCTGGGTCTCCCGCAGCCCGCGAGCCTGAGACAGGCTGTCCGGCAGGGTCTCGCGATCGCCCCCCATTACGCCTCTGATCTGCATCTTCGGCTCCCGCCGGGCACCTTGCCGCCGGGCGGGACCTGCCGGACTCCGGCAGGCTGGTCAGATGGGTGTGTGGCAGCTCATCGCCGTGGGCCTGGTCATTCTGCTCGGCCTGGTCGGCGTGCTGGTGCCCGGGGTGCCGGGGCAGGCGATGGTCTGGGCAGCCGTGCTGTGGTGGGCACTCACCGAAAGGACCCCGGCCGCCTGGGGCGTACTGATCGGCGCCACCGCGCTCCTGCTGCTGAACCAGGCGCTGAAGCCACTGCTGCGGCCGCGCCGCCCGCGCGAGTCCGGCGCCCCGCGCAAAACGCTGATGCTGGGCGGGATCGCCGGGATCGTGGGCTTCTTCGTGCTGCCCGTGGTGGGCGGGATCGTGGGGTACGTCGGGGCTGTCTATGGTGCGGAGCGGCTGCGGCTCGGCAGCGGCGGGGCGGCCCGGGCCTCGCTCCGTTCGGTGATGCGGGCCACCGGCTACTCCGTGCTCGTCGAGCTGTTCGCATGTCTGCTGGTGACGGGGACGTGGCTGGTCGCGGTGATCCGGAGCTGACCGCTCACATCTCTCTCGGTGAACATCAGGCTGGACGCTGTCCAGATAAGCGGTAACACATCGGATCTCTCCCGCTCTATTGACGCCAGGATCACCCTTGCCTACCTTCCGTGAAGGAATAGCTCGGATGAATTGATGTGCCTGCGATCGAGTCGCCAGGAGACGCCTTGCCCACAGCACCGGACCCTTCCTGCACGCCCCGGACTCTCCGGACGGCCTCTTCGCCGCCGTCCCCCTCCCGAAGAACTGTTCTCGCCACCGGCACGGCGCTCGGCGGCGCCCTGGTGGTGGGCGGCACGGCCGTCCCCGCCCAGGCAGCAGCCGCGGCCACCGCACCTGCCACCTCCGCCGCGCCCGTCGTGCACTCCCCCGACGACAGCTGGCGCACCGTCCTCGACGACGCCGATCTGCTCTGGCAGAAGCTGCCGACGACCTGGTACGAGGGCCCGTATCTGGGCAACGGCCGCCTCGGCTCCGGCATCTACGCCGAGCCGGGCGCCACGACCACGGCCGTCCGTTTCAACGTCCAGCACTCCGAGGTCCAGGACCACCGCCCCGAGTTCGGTTCCCTCTTCGGCCTCGCCCGCCTGCCGATCGGCCACTTCACCCTGGAACCGGCCGGCACCATCACCGGCATCGAGTGGTGGATGCGACTGCGCACCGCCGAGCTCGAAGGCACGATCACCACCACCGTGGGCACCCTGAAGCTCCGCGCCTTCGTCCACTCCTCCAGCGATCTGCTCGCCGTCGAAATCACCCCGAGCGAGGGCGAGCAGGGCTTCCGCTGGCTCTTCCACCCGGCCGACGCCATCAGCCCGCGTGCCGACTTCAAGCCTCTGCCGGACGGTTACACGGGCAACCCGCCCGCCGTCATCGAGCAGCACGGCGAGGTGACCGCCGCCGTCCAGCCGTTGCTGGCGGGCGGCCGGCACGTCACCGCCTGGCGGGAGCGCACCAGGGGCGACAGCCGCACGCTGTACGTCACCGTCACGCACTCCCACCCGAAGACGACCGCACGTGACCGCGCGCTGCGTACGGTCAAGACCGCCTCCGCCCTCCCGTACGCGCTGCTCGCCACCCCGCATCGCTCCTGGTGGGACCGGTTCTACCGGAAGAGCTTCCTGTCACTTCCGGACGCCCGGCTGCAGCGCTTCTACTGGATCCAGCTCTACAAGACGGCGTCGGCGGCCCGCAAGGACGCGCCCGTGATGGCGACCTCGGGCCCCTGGCTGGAGCCCACACCGTGGCCGAACACCTGGTGGAACCTCAACGTCCAGCTGGAGTACTGGCTGATCCACGGCTCCAACCATCTGGAGCTGGACGCCGTCACCCGCGCCCTGAGCGAGTTCCGGGAACAGCTCTCCCGCGAGGTGGCGGCCCCCTACCGGGCGGACTCGGCCGGCATCCCGCGCACCACCGACCCTCAGCTGGTCAACGGCGCGTCCGTGACCGACGGCGGCTACGGCGTCGGCATCCCCGGCCAGGACCCTCCCACTCCCGAGGTCGGCAACCTCACCTGGGCGCTGCACAACGTGTGGCTCTCCTACCGGCACACCATGGACGAGTCGATCCTGCGCGACACGCTGTTCCCGTTGCTGCGCAAGGCGGTCAACTACTACCTGCACTTCCTGGCGCCCGGTGCGGACGGCAAGCTGCACCTCCCGGCGACGTTCTCCCCCGAGTACGGCGTCAACGCCCCCGACTGCAACTACGACCTGATGCTGCTGCGTTGGGGCTGCCGCACCCTGCTGGACTCGGCCGAGCGACTCGGCGTCCACGACCCGCTGACGGCCCGCTGGCAGGAGGTGCTGGCCAAGCTCGCGCCCTACCCGGTGGACGCCAATGGGTTCATGATCGGCGCCGGGGTTCCGTTCGCGAAGTCGCACCGCCACTACTCGCACATGCTCGCGGTGTATCCGCTGTACGAGCTGACGGGTGCGACGCCCGACGAGCGCGCCCTGATCGAGAAGTCCCTCGCCCACTGGGTGGGGTTCGAAGGCGCCCTGCAGGGCTACACCTTCACCGGTGCCGCCTCGATGTCCGCGCTGCTCGG
This sequence comes from Streptomyces sp. NBC_01717, assembly GCF_036248255.1. Taxonomy (NCBI): domain Bacteria; kingdom Bacillati; phylum Actinomycetota; class Actinomycetes; order Kitasatosporales; family Streptomycetaceae; genus Streptomyces; species Streptomyces sp. NBC_01717. The sequence goes on from NZ_CP109178.1 coordinate 2,180,775, forward strand.
CAAGGGCGAGGACGCGCTGAAGTACCTCGGCCAGCTGATGAGCCGCTTCATCCAGGCGAACACCATGTACAAGGAGTCGGGCCCGGTCATCGAGACCCCGCTCTCGGCGGCCCAGTCGCTGCACGACATGGTGTGCCAGTCCTGGGGCGGCACGATCAGGGTCTTCCCGGCGCTGCCCGCCGCCTGGCGGGAGCTGACCGTCCATGACTTCCGTACCCAGGGCGCGTTCCTGCTCAGCGCGGTACGGGGAGAAGGCCGGACCCGCTGGGTGCGGGTGACCAGCGAGGCCGGCGCCCCCTGCGTCGTACGCCACGGCATCGACGGCCCGATCGAGATCCGGGACCGCCACGGACGGCCGGTGAGGTATGAGGATGTCGCGGACGGCACGGTGCGGATCGGCCTCCGCAAGGGCGACTCGGCGCTGATCACGGCCGCGGGCGACCGCCCGGACCTGACGATCCGTCCGGTCGCCCCGAACGCGGCGGCGCCGCGTTGGGGTCTGCCGGTCTGAGCCGGTCCGGTCGCAGGCCGTAGGACCACGGTCCGGTGAAACGACGGCCGACGGGGCGGTGGGGCGGTGGGGTCGGCGTGCGGGGACGGATGTGCTGGGAAGCCGGTCCCGGATTCCGGCCGGTGAAGGAAATGCGGCCCCTCGACGGGGCCGATGTCACCGGCAGTCCAGATGGCGCACGGCGTACGAGCGCCAGGGCCGCCACCGTTCCGCCCCGGGCGACGCGTCCGGATCCACATCGGGATCGCCGAGTGCCCGCATCCTGATCAGCGTCGCGGCTGCCGGACCGATCCCCGGCAGCCGCAGCAGCGCCTGCTCGGCCTCGTCGCGGTCGGCGCCGGCGTCGAGACGCACGGTCCCGTCGGCGAGCGCGGCCGCCAGTGTCCGCAGCGCCGGATCGTCCGCCGCGCCCGCCAGCACTCCCGGCTCCGGGAACACATGGGTCAGACCGCCGCACGGCACGTCGAGGACCTTCCCGTACGTCTCCACGAGCCGCTCCGCCGCTTCCCGGCCGACGAGCGTCCGTACCGCGAACTCCTCGGGGTCCGCGGCTCCCGGCGACCTCAGCCCGGGGCGGGCCGCGACGCACGGTGCCAGCCCGGGGTCGGCGCCGAGCCGCTCGTCGACGGCGTACGGATCGGCGTCCAGGTCGAAGAGGCGCCGCAGCCGCTGCACGGCCGTGGTCAGATCGCGCAGATCCGTGAGGTTGATCCTGGCGTCCAGCCATGCCCCGGCGGACCGCTCGTCGACGGCGACGACGCCCGTGCCGTACGGCAGCCGCAGGGTGCGCCGGTAGGTGCGGGCACCGGGCTCGCCGCTGACCTCCTCGACCCGGGCGACCGCCTCGCCGGCCAGCAGATCGAAGACCTCCCGGGCGGCGTACGGTCCCCGGTGGGCGAGCCGGAGCGGGATTCCGGCCGTGCGCGCCTCCCGTATCCCCGCCCCCGGTCCGGTCCCGGCCTCGGCCCGCAGCGCGCTCGGCGTGCGGGCGTAGATCCGCCGGATCGTGTCGTTGAACTGACGCACGCTGGCGAAGCCGGACGCGAACGCGATCTCGGTGACGGGCAGCCCCGTCGTCTGGAGCAGCACCCGTGCGGTGTGCGCCCGCTGGGCGCGGGCCAGCGCGACGGGTCCGGCGCCCAGCTCGGCGTTGAGCTGCCGCTGCACCTGGCGCGAGCTGTAGCCGAGCCGGTGCGCGAGCCCGGGCACGCCCTCCCGGTCGACCACGCCGTCACCGATCATCCGCATGGCACGGCCGACGACATCGGCCCGTACGTTCCACTCCGCGGACCCCGGGACGGCGTCCGGGCGGCAGCGCCTGCACGCCCGGAAGCCGTTGCCCTGGGCAGCGGCGGCGGTCGGGAAGAACCGGACGTTCTTCCGCTTGGGGGTGACGGCGGGGCAGCTCGGCCGGCAGTAGATGCCGGTGGTCTCGACGGCGAAGAAGAACTCCCCGTCGAACCGTGCGTCGCGGCTGCTCACCGCCTCGTACCTGGTCCGTTCGTCCATCACGCCGTCCAGTGTGCGCCACCGAGCGGTGGCGCACTCGCGGTTTTCGGACGTCGACCCGGCCCCCAGACCGGAGCGCGGCGCTACCGCACCCGGCCCCGCTTCGCGTCCATGGCGGCCCGGCCCGCGGCCCCCCTGCGCTTCCATTCGCGCAGCATCTCGGACCGTACCCGGGCATCGGTCTTGGCCACGATGCGCTGGTTCTCGCGCAGCAGCTTGCGGAAGCTGTCGAGGCGCCGCTCGGAGAGCGAACCGTCATCGATCGCGGCGAGTACCGCGCAGCCGGGCTCGGACTGATGGGCGCAGTCGTGGAACCGGCATCGCCGGGCCAGGTCCTCGATCTCCGAGAAGACCTGGCCGACGCCGGTCTCCGCGTCCCAGAGGCCGACCCCGCGCAGTCCGGGTGTGTCGATCAGTACGCCCCCGGCGGGCAGAACCAGCAGATTGCGGGTCGTGGTCGTGTGCCGGCCCTTGCCGTCGACGTCACGGGCGGCCTGTACGTCCATCACGTCTTCGCCGAGCAACGTGTTGGCAAGGGTCGACTTGCCCGCACCGGAGGCCCCGAGCAGCACGCTCGTGCCGCCCGAGACGATGGCGCCGAAGACGTCGAGCCCCTCACCGGTGGCTGAACTGACGGGCAGCACCTGCACCCCGGGCGCGACGGCTTCGATGTCCTGGACGAAATACGACAGCGTGTCGGCGTCCGGCACCAGATCGGCCTTGGTCAGCACCACGATCGGCTGGGCTGCACCGTCCGTGGCGGACGCACCGTCCCGCAGCAGCGCGTCACCGCTGGAGCTGGACATGGCGAGCGCGAGGAAGCGCTCCACCCGCCCCAGGTCGAGCTCCACGGCGAGCGAGACGCAGATGGCGATGTGGTCGACGTTGGTGGCGAGCACCTGCCCTTCGGAGCGCTGTGACGACGTCGAGCGCACGAAGGCGGTGCGTCGCGGCAGCAGTGTCCGGACGAACTGCGGATCACCGTCGGGGTCGACGGCGACCCAGTCGCCCGTGCAGACGATCCGCATGGGGTCGCGAGGGACGACGAACGCGGTGTCCGCGCGGACGGTGCCGTCGGGCGTGACGACATCGCACTGACCACGGTCCACCCGAACCACCCGTCCGGGCAGCAGCCCCTTTGCGGCGTGCGGTGCGAACTCGGCCGCCCAGGCGTCGTCCCAGCCGTACGGCGACAGCGGATGCGACGAGGACGGACCGGTGTTGGAGGAGAGCGGGGAAAGCGGGGAGAAAGACAAGGGAAACCCTTCGGAGGGTGGCCCCGGCAACGCGCACTCGGGCGCGGAGAAGTACGAAAGAAGGTCAGCCGGCGACCACGGGGGCGAGAACGATGCTCTTCCGGTTGTGGGCAGCGCCCATCGCAACGACAGTCATCAATGTCCTCACCTCCTGGTTCACAGCACGGGCCGACACCGGCGGTATGCCCGCCGGCCGCAACACTGCACACGATAGCCGGGGGCCGCCCGACGCCGTCAACGCATTTTTCGCCCCAGGTCCTCGCGGGCACATCGGTCCGGGGCGTTCGTCGGAGTTGCCACGAAGTCTCCCTCGATCAGGTGAAACAGGCGCACAACGGCCGGTCCGTTGCCGTTATGGTGCCGAGCATGACCTCACCCCAGACGGCCATCAGCCCGTTCACACAAGCCCAGTTGGGCACGCTCTCCCTGATCGGGTGGACCGGCGAGCACCCCGATGGCGGACCCGATGTCGCCTTTCTGCTCGTCTACTCGCTGGGCGACGGGACGGACGGCCCGGCCGCCGGTGAGGCCGCGATGAGGGTGGCTCTGGAGCGCTGCGGGCTTCCGGTCGGCGCCGGTCTCGTACGCGCCGCCGAGACGCCGGGCCTCCCGGTCACGCTCCTGGTCCAGGCCGGCCAGGCGGTACTGACACTGCCTCACTTCACCGCGCAGTACCGGGTGCCGCCTCAGTGGCTGGTCGCGGCCCGCGACCGGGGGGAGGTCTACGCGATGTTCGCCACCCGCCCGTGGCCGGCGGCGGTGCCGGGCCGGCCGGTCGGCGAGGAGCTGCTGCGTTCCTTCGCCGCGGACGAAGAGGTCGTCATGACTTCCGCCCACTGTCTTCTGCCGGTGCGCTCCCTGGGCTGATCCGCCCGGCCCGGCCGATGTCCACCACCCCCCGTTGAGCGGTGGGCATCGTCGTGCGCGGCGGTACCGCATGGGAGAGCAGGCGGTCCGGGCGCTCACCCTGGACCGTCCGCGGCTCACGCGGCGTCAGCGGTTGTCGGCGCCGTTGCCCGACAGGACCGGGACGTCGTCCACGATGTGTGAGAGAGCCTCGTCGCCCTTGGCCTGGGTGGAGTTCTCGGCGCACTGCTGGTTCTGCGGCGAGTGCAGGGCGTTGACGTCCTGGACCGCGACGGGCACCAGCAGACCCACGACCGAGCCGGCGTTGGCCTTGGCCGGCAGGCCGACGCAAGCCTTGTTCAGCGAGCCCTGGACGAGCTGCAACTGCGGGCTGCGGTCGCCCTGGGTCACGCTGTTGCCGAACGACTGCTGCGTCCCGTTGCCGTTGACCGACGTGGTGCCCTGGTCATTGCCGATCGCCATGGCCGAGGGGGCCGCGGCAGCCGACAGACCGACCAGGGATACGGCCACTGCCGCGCCGGCCATCAACTTCTTCATCACGCTTCACCTTTCAGAGCGTCCCGCTCTGGGACGCACTGATCAACCGGATATGGAAGCGTCGGTTCCGCGGTACCACTCAAATGGTTCGGATCCAGCGTGAGTTCGGCCCGGCCCGGTCAGTCACCGAGCGTCTCGCCGGACGTGCGCGCCGCGGGGACGAGGCGACCCACGTAGGGCGGATCGGACTCGGGGCGCGGCGCACCCAGCTGCCTGGCCCGCCGGGCTGCCTCCCATTCGGCGAGCAGCCGGTCGTAGATGGGGGTGACGTCCTCCGTGTGCCGGTGCCGGCCACACGGGCGCTCACTGTCGTAATGGTCCATGACGGGCCTCTACCCGGTGCGGCAGCCGAACGCAGCCGGCACTACGGCAACCGGCCCAGTGCGCCCCTCCAACGAGGGTTTTCGGCGGGCTGAGGGCCGTCCCGCACCCCCTGGCGAATCGCCCTCGGTCGCACGACGAGGGGCCGGTCCGTCCGGGCCGCCGAGGAACGGCTGCCGCGCGGATGAACCGGCCCGATCCGAACGAAAGACCCCAAGGACCGTCCCGTGATCCCCGGCGGGCGCGCGACAACCGCTACGACACCTCGCCGCGTTGCCGGAACGCCCGAATTCGGGACGGCCCTCAGCTGTTGCCGGTGCCGTTGCCGGACAGGACCGGGATGTCGTCCAGGATGTGCGACAGGGCCTCGTCCCCCTTGGCCTGGGTGGAGTTCTCGGTGCACTGCTGGTTCTGCGGCGAGGACAGAACGTTGACGTCCTGGACCGCGACCGGGACCGCACCCAGGAGCGAACCGACGTTGGCCTTGGCCGGCAGGCCGACGCAGGGCTTGTTGAGCGAGCCCTGGACCAGCGCGAACTGCGGGCTCCAGTCACCCTGGGTGGCCGAGTTGCCGAACGACTGAGTGTTGTTGTTGCCGTTGTACGACGTCGTGCCGGTGTCGTCGCCGATGGCCATGGCCTGCGGGGCGATCGCGGCGGAGACGCCGACGATCGCAGCGGCTGCGGCCGCCGAGGCCATAATTTTCTTGATCATGAAATAGCCCTTCTGGGGTTTCCGTTGCCCGCCTGTCCGGAGCGCTTTGATCAACTCGCGACGGCAGGTTTGGATGTGACGCTTCACCCGAACGGTGCTTCTGCCGTCCGGATGTTGCCCGATGCGCGGTAGCGATACCGGAGAATTGCCATCACCACGAATGCGCTGGGAACTGCCGCCTTTTGACGGATCAGCCACCGAGGGGCACGCCACCGAGCAGCGGAGCCGCACTCTTGGCCGCACGGGTGGCCTGCCCGGCAACCTTGGTGACGGTGCCCTTCTTCTGCACCGAATCCGTGGCGCCACCGACGGTGTCGACGATCGGGTCGACGCCCTGGGGGGCTGCGGCCAACACCTGGTTGACGCCGCCGTCGAGGCTGAAGCCGGGCGCCGTGGCGGTGGTAACGGCGAAGGCGGGAGCAGCCGTTCCGAAAGCAACCACGGAACCGGCAACGAACGCAGCAGTCTTCGCGTACTTCACTTTGAGGTTCCCTTCTGCAGCGGCATCTGTTTCGGTCGCGTCCCCGCGCCGCACAAGCCTTCTTTACCTGTGACTTCTGCCGCTTTCGACCTGGGTAACGAACCGGTTCCGGTCGGGCAACTGCACGGCCCGCTTTTTCTGGGGGACCACTCGATCGATCGCATGACTAATCACCGGAACGAGTGTTGCGGGGGTTCCACGGCCGGAGTGAGTGGTGCACTGTCAGGTGCTCCGTTCCGCGCAGCTGTCCGGGTGTCCGCCTCCAGCCGCCGGCGCACCGCGCCTCGGGCGATACGGAACGACTTCGGCCGTTCCACCGCATCCGGAAGCACGGCGAACGCGCGGAACGGAGCACGCGGAAAGAGGAAAGCCCCGGATCGCGCACGAGGCGCGATCCGGGGCGGACGGTCGGTGAGCTCTGGGCTCAGCCGACCGGCATTCAGCCGTTGGAGCAGGCGTTGCCGAACGCGGGGTTGAGCAGACCGATCACGCTCAGCGTGTTGCCGCAGACGTTGACCGGGACGTGAATCGGAACCTGAATGACGTTACCGGAAAGGACACCCGGGGAGTTGTTGGCCGCGCCCTCGGCACCGGAGTCGGCGAAGGCGGGAGTTGCGGCACCGATCGCCATCAGGGTTCCGGCGGCGATGGCGGCAACCTTGGTGTACTTCACTTTCATCCCTTTCTTTGACGGAGTCCGGAGCGGCCACGACTTTCGTGCCGCACGAGCGCAGTCCTGAACGCTCGTAACTCCGCCACTACAATTCGTAACGACTTGAGACCGGGCGCGAAACTCTCCAAGAAGAAGATTCTTGAAAATCCGCCCGAATGATGCAACATTCGCTACTCGGCACAACCTCAGGGATCATTGGATTTCCCGATGTGCCGAGGGACCTACAGGCAACAGCAGGCCTGAGCCGCACGGAGGGAGGAACCCCGGCGGGCCCGGGCCTTGGGTCCGGCGGACTCAGCTGTTGCCGGTGCCGTTGCCCGAGAGCACCGGGATGCTGTCCAGGATGTGCGACAGCGGCTCGTCACCCTTGGCCTGGGTGGAGTTCTCGGTGCACTGCTGGTTCTGCGGCGAGGACAGGACGTTGACGTCCTGGACCGCGACCGGGACCACACCGACGAGCGAACCGGCGTTGACCTTGGCCGGCAGGCCGACGCATGGCTTGTTCAGGCTGCCCTGAACCAGGCCGAACTGCGGGCTCCAGTCACCACGGGTCTCGGAGTTGCCGAACGACTGCGAAGAGCCGTTGCCGTTGACCGAGGTGGTACCGGTGTCGTTGCCGATGGCCATCGCCTGCGGCGCGAGCGTCGCCGAGACGCCGACGATGGAGGCGGCGACAGCGCCCGTAGCCAGGACCTTCTTGATCACGATTCACCCTTCTCGTACTTGTTGCCCCGCGTTGGAGCACCCTGACCAACTCACCGCCGGGCGTTTGGTTCTCTCCATTCACCCGAATGCCGGGTAGCCACGGGCGCTCACACCGAGACGCGTCGCGGATCACGTCGCGCCGTCCCTGTCGCAGAACGGCGAACACACGTACGTAATCCGTCCGGGTGGTTACATAATTTCCACGGAATTCTGAGTTTCCCCCACCAAATCTTTGTCGTTATGGCTGTCGTCAAGCGCGACTTCGGGACGCGTGTCAGAGGAGTCCGTGTGAGTTCCGCTGAGCCGTGACCGCCGCTTGCCGAATCGCGTATGGCGAGCCGCCGGGGCGATATCCCCGGTGGTAGCTGCACCGCCTGATGAATGAACTGTGGGCGATCCGCCCGCGCGAAATGTCCTAAGGAAGGGCAACCAATGCGAAAAGCTTTGAGTAAGAGCATGCTCGTCATGGCGGCGGCGTCAGGCATCCTGACCGCGGCAGGCGGATATGCGCAGGCGGATGCTTCGGCCGACGGCTCCGCTGCCGGCTCGCCGGGCGTCGGATCGGGCAACGCCGTACAGGTGCCGGTGCACGTTCCCGTCAATGTCTGCGGCAACACCGTCAATGTGGTCGGTCTGCTGAACCCGGCATTCGGTAACTCGTGCGAGAACGCGAGCGACCGCTCTGACGACGACGGTGCCCAGGGCGCGAGTGCCGTCGGTAGCACGAGCAACTCCCCCGGCGTGCTGTCGGGCAACCTGATCCAGGTTCCTGTCGACGTCCCGGTCAACGCCTGCGGCAACACCGTCGATGTCGTCGGCGCGCTGAACCCCGCGGTGGGCAACCGTTGCTCCAACGGCGGCGGGCCGTCGACGGGCGAGCCGCCCGTCGTGGAGCCCCCGGTCGTCGAACCCCCTGTCGTGGAGCCCCCGGTCGTGGAGCCCCCGGTCGTCGAACCGCCTGTCGTGGAGCCCCCGGTCGTGGAGCCCCCCGTCGTCGAACCGCCCGTCGTGGAGCCCCCCGTCGTGGAGCCCCCCGTCGTCGAACCGCCCGTCGTGGAGCCCCCCACCGTGGAGCCCCCCACCGTGATCCCCGCCGGCGTGAACACCCCCGGCTCTCAGCTGGCCCGCACCGGCTCCGCCGACCTCGGGGTGGCGGCCGGTGGCAGCGCAGCTCTTCTGCTCGGCGGCACTCTGCTGATGCGCCGCGCCCGCGCTTCGCGGAACTGACGCATACGCAGAACTGGCGTGACAGGGAAATAGCGACAGGTCCGGCAGGACAGCCTCAGCTGTCCTGCCGGACCTGTCGCGTTCCGCCCGCCACGCGTACATGCCGGGCATCATGCTGTGCGTGCGTCACCCGGCAGCCGGTGCGCACGCGGCCGGGCCCCTAGGGGTAGAAGCGCGTCAGCGACTCGGCGACGCAGGCCGGCTTCTCGGACCCTTCGAGTTCGAAGGTGAAGGCGCGGGTCATCTGTACGTCGCCCCGCGCGACCTCCTTCACCCCGACCACCGACGCATGCAGCCGCACGCGGCTGCCGACCGGTACCGGCGCGGGATAACGGACCTTGTTCACTCCGTAGTTGAGCGCCCGGCCCACCCCTTGCACCTGGAGCAGTTCACCGAACATCGGGATCCCCCAGCTGAGGACCATGTACCCATGGGCGATGGTGCGTCCGTAAGGGCCCGTCGCGGCGCGTTCGGTGTCGGTGTGGATCCACTGGTGGTCCCCGGAGACGTACGCGTAGGCGTCGATGAGTTCCTGGGTGATCTCCTTCCAGCCGGAGTGGCCCAGGTCGCGCCCGCTCAGGGTGAGGATCTCCGGGATGCCGTGCACGGTCAGCGGCATGGTCCGCGCTCCGTTCTCGCTCGCAGTGGAAGTCAGGCGGTGACGGGAGCGGTGCGCGGTGCGGCAAGCGGCTCCGCGGCCCGTTCGTCGTGGTTGGGGCGCTTGAGCAGGAGCAGCATGCAGCCCAGGGTCAGCACCACCTGGAGGACGGCGTAGGCGATGACGGCGGTGATCGAGCCGGTGCGGTTCAGCAGGAACTGGCCGATGATCGGGGTCGTTCCACCGAGGAGCGTGCCGCAGAGCTGGTAGCAGAGCGAGATGCCGGTGTACCGCAGGTGGGCCGGGAAACGGCTGGCGAGCATGCCGGCGAGAGCGGCGTAGTAGAGGCAGTGCGGGATGGTCGCGACGGCGACGCCGACCATCGCCAGACCGTAGTTCTCGGTGCCGATCAGGACGAACATCAGCGGCATCAGGACCAGTTCGGGCAGCAGCATCACCGTCACCGCCCGGGACCAGCTCTTCATCCGGGTGGCGATGAGCGCGCCGAACGGCTGGACGACGACCTGCGTGATGTTGGCGACCAGGATGATCGTCAGGAAGGAACTGCGGTCGAAGTCGAGCGACGAGGTGGCCCAGGACAGGGCGAACGTCGACTTGAAGTACGTCGCCGACAGGCCGATGGTGCAGGCGCCGATGCCGAGGACGATCAGCATGGGCTGGGTGCGCAGGACTTCGGTCAGCGGAACCTTGACGACCTCCTTCTTCTGGATGAGGTTCGCCATCGCCGGGGACTCGGCGACCTTCAGCCGGACGAACAGTCCGACGATGACGAGGGCGGCGGAGAAGAGGAACGGCAGGCGCCAGCCCCAGGAGACGAACGCCTCGTCGGGCAGCTGGCTGATCGCCAGGAAGCTCAGCGTGGAGAGGGTGTTGCCGACGGGCGAGCCCTGCTGGGCGAAAGCCCCGTACAGCACCGACTTGCCCTTCGGGGCGTGCTCGGAGGCGATCAGGACCGAGCCGCCCCACTCGCCGCCGAGGCCGATGCCCTGCACCATGCGGATGGCGACCAGCAGGATCGGGGCAGCGATGCCGATGGAGGCGTAGCCCGGCAGCAGACCGATCGCGGTGGTCGAGATGCCCATCATCAGCAAGGTGATGACGAGCGTCTTCTTGCGGCCGAGGCGGTCGCCGTAGTGGCCGAAGATGACGCCGCCGATGGGGCGGGCGAGGAAGCCGACCCAGAAGGTCGCGAAGGCGACGAGGGTGCCTATGGCGCCGTCCAGTTCCGGGAAGAAGACCTTGTCGAAGACCAGCGCGGCCGCGGTGCCGTAGATGTAGAAGTCGAACCATTCGATGGTCGAGCCGATGAAGGCTCCGAATCCGGCACGGTTGGCGGCTCTGGTGCGCTCTCGTGGGGTGGCGGTGGACGCACTCATGCATGGCTCCCGTGAACGTCGTCGATCAAGCGGATTGGTGGGGGCGTCGCCCGAGACGCCTGTGGCGGCAGCGCAGGGAGGGACCTGGGGACGGCTGCCGGGTGCGGTGGCGGTTACGGTGCCGGCCGGGACCTAGTAAGGTCCAATACCGAATTGCTGGTGCAGTGAGACGTCGAGCGTCTCACTGCCGGTCAGCTGCCGTTCGTGCGACGAGGCTGTGCCCGTCAGACCGCGATGCGTTCGAAGATCGCGGCGAGGCCCTGGCCGCCGCCGATGCACATGGTCTCCAGGCCGTAGCGCGCCTCGCGGCGGTGCATCTCCCGGGTCAGCGTGGCCAGGATGCGGGCGCCGGTGGCGCCGACCGGGTGGCCGAGGGAGATGCCGGAGCCGTTGACGTTGATCCGCTGCTCGTGGTCGGTGTCGCCGAGGCCCAGCTCACGGGTGCAGGCCAGGACCTGGGCGGCGAATGCCTCGTTGAGCTCGATCAGGTCGAGGTCGGCGAGACCGAGTCCGGCGCGGGCGAGTGCCGCACGGGTCGCCGGGACGGGGCCGATCCCCATGGTCGCGGCCGGAACTCCGGCGCGGGCGAAGGAGACCAGACGTACCAGCGGAGTCAGACCGAGGCGTTCGGCTGTCGCCGCGCTCGTCACCAGGCAGGCGGCAGCCGCGTCGTTCTGTCCGCTGGCGTTGCCCGCGGTGACGGTGGCGTCCGGGTCGGACTTCAGCATGATCGGACGCAGCGCGGCGAGTTGTTCGGCGGTGGTGTCGGGGCGCGGGTGCTCGTCGGCGGTGACGGTGGTCTCGCCCTTGCGGGTGCGTACGGTGACGGGGACGGTCTCCGCGTCGTAGCGCCCGTCGGCCGCGGCCCGGGCGGCGCGCTGCTGCGAGCGCAGGGCGAGCGCGTCCTGGTCGGCGCGGCTGACGGCGTACTCCCGCCGCAGGTTCTCCGCGGTCTCGATCATGCCGCCGGGGACCGGATGGTTGACGCCGCCCGCCGTGACCCGGCCGCGGGCCAGGGAGTCGTGCAGCTGGAGGCCGGGGCCCTTGATGCCCCAGCGGCCGTCGTGCGTGTAGTAGGGGGCGGCGCTCATCACGTCGACGCCGCCCGCTATCACGACGTCGCTGAAGCCTGCCCGGATCTGCATCGCCGCATCGAGTACGGCCTGCAGGCCGGAGCCGCAGCGGCGGTCGATCTGGGAGCCGCTCACGGACTCCGGGAGTCCGGCGTCGAGGGCGGCGACCCGACCGATGGCCGGGGCGTCGGAGGACGGGTAGGCGTGGCCGAGGATCACTTCGTCGACCTTCGCCGGGTCGATGCCGGTACGGGCGACTATCTCGGCGATCACACGTGCGGCGAGCGCGGCCGGTGTCTGCTGGGCGAAGGCCCCGCCGAAGCGGCCGATGGGGGTGCGCAGCGGTTCACAGATGACGATGTCGGGCTGCTGGTCGGGCACGGCGGGACCTTCCGGTGGCACGGGCGGGTGACGGGGACGAGTGCGCGTCCATGGGGTCGTGAATGCACTGGCGGGTGTCCACCGACCCTCGCACCCGGTGACTGAGTCGGTCCAATATCCAGTTCACCCTGGTTCAAGACGCCACGCGTCTCAATGACCGACCGGGGTCGGCAGCGCGCCCTCCGCGACAGCGAGTACCGCGCGCAGGGCGGCGGACGGGTTGTCGGTCCGCCAGGCCAGCGCCGCCTGAAGCCGGATCGGCGGCCCGGCCAGCGGTCGGTAGACCAGGCCGTTCTGCTGGATGTGCTGGCAGGAGGTGACGGTGAGCGTCACGCCGACGCCCGCGGCGACCAGGGCCAGGATGGTGTACGAGTCGGGAGCCTCCTGCACCACGCGCGGGTTGAATCCGGCCGCCTCGCACGCCCCGACGGTCGCGTCCCGCACGGTCGAGCCGGTGTTGGCGGGGAAGGAGACGAACGGTTCCTGGGCGAGCACCTCGAGCGGGATCTGCTCCAGCCTTGCGAGCGGGTGGTCGGAGGGCAGGGCACAGACCAGCTCCTCCTCGTCGATGACCCGGTACCGCACGCCCGGCCGGGTCACGGGCAGCCGGACGAATCCGAGGTCGAGCGAGCCGTCCGCCACTCCTGCGAGGGCGACATCCGCGTACGTCTGGCCCTTCATGACCAGCTCCAGGGCGGGATGGGCGGCGCGCACCGCCCTGGTCAGCAGTGGAAGCGTCTCGTGACTGGAGGCGCCTGCGAAGCCGATGGTGACCCGCCCGTACTCGCCGCGGCCGGCCGCCCTGGCGGCCCGTACCGCCGTGTCGAGGTCGTCGAGCACGGTCCGCACCGGCTGGAGGAACGACTCCCCCGCGCTGGTGAGCCGCACCGAGCGGGTGTTGCGCTCGAAGAGCTGGACGCCGAGCTCCTTCTCCAGCTGCCGGATCTGCTGGCTCAGGGGCGGCTGGGCCATCTGCAGGCGCTTGGCGGCCCGGCCGAAGTGCAGTTCCTCCGCCACTGCGATGAACGCGGACAGATGACGCAGCTCCATTCCCCACCTCATTCATAAACCAGGAGTCTTGATTCGACCTTAATTTGGTATTGGACAGCAATCAATGGCCGCTGACACGGTGGGGCGACGCGCACGCACACGCAGAGGAGCACCGTGGCCACAACGGACAGGGCGGACAAGACGCTGTCGATGAGGGAGGCCATCGCCTCCTTCGTCCACGACGGCGACACCGTCTGCCTCGAAGGCTTCACCCATCTCATCCCGACCGCCGCGGGCCACGAGATCATCCGTCAGGGCCGCCGCGACCTCACCGTCGTCCGGATGACCGCCGACATCGTCGTCGACCAGATGATCGCCGCGGGGTGTGTCTCACGACTGGTCTCCTCCTTCGTCGGCAACTCCTCGGCCGGTTCGCTGGGCGAGCTGCGGCGGCGCGTCGAGACCGGCGATCCCGCGCCGCTCGCCTTCGAGGAGTACAGCCACTACGGCATGATCTGCCGCTATCTCGCCGGCTCCCAGCGGCTGCCGTTCTATCCGCTGCGCTCGTACGGCGGCAGCGATCTGCCGTCCGTCAACAGCGATCTGCGGAAGGTCACTTCGCCCTACCCGGGCCCGGACGGCGAACCCGAGCAGATCTATGTGGTGCCGCCCGTCAACCCGGATGTCACGATCATCCACGCACAGCGGGCCGACCGCCGCGGCAACACCCAGATATGGGGCCTGACCGGCATCCAGGCGGAGGCCGTGTACGCGGCGGACAAGGCGATCGTCGTCGTGGAGGAGATAGTCGACGACGAGGTGATCCGCTCGGACCCGAACCGTACGCTCGTCCCGGCCCATGCGGTCGACGCCGTCGTCGCCTGCCCACGCGGCGCGCACCCCTCGTTCGCGCAGGGGTACTACGACCGGGACAACGCCTTCTACCGGGCCTGGTCGCAGATCAGCAAGGATCCGCAGCGGCTGCAGGAGTGGCTGGACGAGTGGGTGCGCGGGACGGCCGACCACGCCGAGTACGTCGACAGGCTCGGCGACGAGTTCTGGGCGGGTCTGGCGGCCGGCGAGGCGCTCAGCGAACCGGTGAACTACGGGCGGCGACTGTGAGTACGGAACACGAGAAGGAGCAGAGCATGGCCACCGTCACCTCGTCGGAGCTGCTCTCCGTCGTCGCCTCGCGCGAACTGGTCGCGCGCCGCACCGTGTTCGCCGGCATCGGCCTGCCGACGCTCGCCACGGAGCTGGCCCATCTGACGGTCGCTCCGGACATCGAGGTCGTGTACGAGTCCGGGGTCTGCGGCGCGCACCCCTCCCAACTGCCGGAGACCATCGCCGACGCCGTCCTCATCACCGGCGCCGAGGCGGTCCTCTCCATGCCGGCGCTCTTCGGCTCCGTACTGCAGGGCGGCCATATCGACGTCGGGTTCCTGGGGGCCGCGCAGATCGACCGCCACGGCAATCTCAACACCTCCGTGATCGGTGACTGGGACAGCCCGACGGTCCGGCTGCCCGGCTCCGGCGGCGGCGTCGAGGTGATGGCCAACTCCCGTGAGGTCTTCGTGGTGATGCGCCGTCACAACCCGCGCTCCTTCACCGCGGCCCTCGACTTCTGCACCACGCCCGGACCCGACCGGGCGCTCGCCGAGGGCATCCGGCCGCTGGGCATCGGCGTCACCCGGGTCATCACCGAACTGGGCATCCTGGCCCGCGGGGGCATCGGCGAGGAACTGCGGCTGGTCGCCGTCCAGCCGGGTGTCACGGTCGAACAGGTACGGGCGGCCACGGGCTGGGACCTGTCGGTCGCCGACACCGTGGAGACCGTACCGCCGCCCACCGCCGAGGAACTGCGACTGCTGCGCGAGGACGTCGACCCCGAACGCGTCTATCTTCGCTGAGACGACTGCACCCGCTCACCCGCACCCGAGAGGACCCCAACTGCCATGCGTATCAGGATCGTCGGCGCCGGAGCCATGGGCCGTGGCATCGCCCAGTGGGCCGCGACCGCCGGACACACCGTCGAGCTGTGCGACGTACGCACCGAGGCGGTGACCGCGGCCCTCGACTTCGTACGGTCCATGCTCGACCGCGCCGTACAGAAGGGCCGGCTGTCCGCCGAGGACTGCGCCGCCACCCTGGAACGGCTGGTTCCGCTCAATGATCCGTGGGCGGACGGGCCGGAGGTCGAGCTGGTCATCGAGGCGGTGCGGGAGGACCTCGGCACCAAGGCGGAGGTCTTCGGCCGGCTGGAGCAGGCACTGCCCGCCTCGGCCGTGTTCGCGACCAACACCTCCTCCCTGTCGGTCACCCGGATCGCCGCGGCGCTGAAGGACCCGACTCGCCTGGCTGGGCTGCACTTCTTCAACCCGGTGCCGCTGATGAAGATCGTCGAGATCGTGCCGGGCGCGGCCACCCGGCCGGAGATCCCGCCGGCCCTCACCGCGCTCGTCGAGGGCTGCGGGCACCGGGCGGTGACGGTCGCCGACACCCCCGGCTTCCTCGTCAACCACGCCGGTCGTGGTCTGGTGACCGAGGCGCTCGCGCTGCTGGAGGAGTCGGTCGCCGACCCGGCAGGCATCGACCGGATCGCGCGTGACGTGCTCGGCCTGCGGATGGGCCCGTTCGAGCTGATGGACCTCACCGGTCTGGATGTGACGGCCGCAGTCATCGACTCGATCTGGGAGGGCTTCCGGTACGCGGACCGGCTCCGCCCCTCGTACCTCACCCCGAACCGGGTGGCCGCGGGGCTGCACGGCCGCAAGACCGGGCACGGCTGGTTCGCGTACGGCTCCGACGCACCCGCCGCCGCTCCGGAGCCGCCGGTCACCGGCGATGCGGACCGGCCGGTGTACGTCGTCGGGGACGCGGCGGATTCCGGCGCGGCCGCGCTGCGAGAGGCGCTGGCCGCGGCGGGCGCCACCGTCGAGACCGGCACCGAACCGTCCGCCGACGCCCTGGTGCTGGTCCCGGTCTGGGGCACGACCGTGGCCGCCGCGGTCGCCGCGTACCGACTGCCCGCCCGGCGCACCTTCGGAGTGGACCCGCTGCCTCCGGCCGGCCGCCGCCGGGTACTCGCCGTGACGGCGGCGGCGGACCCGGCCGCCGCACGGGACGCCCGGGCGGTGCTGGCCCGGGCGGCCGAGGACGACGACGAGCCGTACACGGTGTCGGTGGTACGGGACACGGCAGGTTCGGTCGCCCAACGGCTGCTGGCCTCGATCGTGTCCGTCGCCGCGTCGATCGCCGAGCGCTCCCTCGCCACCCCGGCCGATATCGATCTGGCCGTCACGACCGGTCTCGGCTATCCGGTGGGGCCGCTGGCCTGGGGCGACCGGATCGGCGCGGACCGGATGCTGGAACTGCACCGGGCGCTGCACGCGACGACCGGTGACCCGCGCTACCGCCCGGCCCGCTGGATCACCGAGCGCGCCCAGCTGGGCCTGGCGCTGACGGACCCGGGGACTTCCCCGGGCGACTGCCTGGGCTGAGGGCCGACCCGTTCGGATCGGGCCCGATCGGGCCCGATCCGGTCTCCCGGTCGTGGATGACGCCGAAGCCTGCCCCCTATCCCAGCGCAGCGGTCACGGCCGGTTCAACCGCTTTTTTCACGGCCCCACCATGCCGGGGCAGCGCATGACCGATTCGTACAAGACGCACCGCGCGGCCGCGTTCTACGTTCGGACCATGACTCCACGACTCGACGCGATCGGCATCACCACCGCGGATCTGGCCGCATCGCTCGCCTTCTACCGCCGGCTCGGGCTCGACATCCCCGCCGGAGCGGACTCCGCACCCCATGTCGAAGTGACCCTGCCGAACGGACAGCGCATCCTGTGGGACACCGAGGACGTCATCCGCTCCTTCGACCCCGGGTGGGCCGGTTCGCAAGGAGGTGACCGGGTCGGGCTCGCGTTCGTCTGCGACAGCCCCGCGGAGGTGGACGCGGTGTACGACGACCTGACCGGCGCCGGGTACCAGGGCCATCTGAAGCCGTGGGACGCCGTGTGGGGGCAGCGTTACGCGGTTGTCCTCGACCCGGACGGCTGCGCGGTGTCGCTCTTCGCCAGCGCCTCGCAGTAGGCGGTCAGGGTCGTACCGGCCAGTTCGCGCATCTCCCGCGCGAGGTGCGCCTGGTCGGTGCACCCCGCTGCGAGCGCCGCGTCGGCGTACGGCATGCCGGTCCCTACGAGTGCCAGTGCACGCTGCAGTCGCAGGACCCGGGCCAGGGTCTTGGGCCCGTAGCCGAAGGCCGCCAGCGATCGGCGGTGCAACTGCCGGGCGCCGAGGCCGGCCGTGTGCGCGGTGGCGGCGACCGACCGCCCCTGCGCGAGCTGCCCGGCGACGGACCGCATCAGCGGATCCGGCGGCTCGGTGGCGGCCGCCCGCCGCAGCGCCAGGGACTCGAGTGCGGCAGCGGGGTCGGCGGCGTCGGCGATGCGCTCGGTGAGTATGCGCACCTGGGCGCCCGGCCACAGATCGGCGAGGTCGACCCGCAGGTCACGCAGTTCGTACGCCGGTACGCCGAGGAGGGCCGGGGCGGTGCCGGGGGCGAACCTGATGCCGGTGAACCGGCCGCCGGTCCCTTCCGAGGGTTCGTACGCGTGGCTGTCGGGCCCGGCGACGATCAGCCGCCCGTCGATCCAGAGCAGGTCCAAGCAGCCGTCGGGCAGCACGGGCCGGACGGGCCCCTGCGGCACGTGCCGCGTCCAGACGATCGCCCCGTCGAAGCGGGACTCCCGCTCTGCGTACCATTCGCCCATACCTCACACGCTAAGGGCTGGCCCGGGCGACCGGTTCAGCTTGCCGGTCGCCCGGTGCGACACCTGCGGCACTACGGCCGCGGCTTCGGGTGCCCCTTCCCCTCCCGCTCCGCGTCCTTTGACGTGTGCTTCGCCGACTCCTTGTCGCGGCTCGGCTGCCGCAGCCTGGACCTCACGTCGTCCGGCGGCAGGAACCTCGACCACCGCTCCGGGAACTCGGACGGCATATAGGGGGTGTCGCCTTCGTCGATGTCGTCCCAGTCCGCCTCGGCGTTCTCCGCCTGCGCCCGCGCCAGGAGCTCCGCTGCCTGGGCCGCCCGTACCCGGTCGTTGGCCGCACGCGCCGCCGCCGTCGCCAGCGAGGGCCACACCCGGTCGATGGCGGCGTTGACCGCCGCCCCCACCAGCACCGCGAACGCGGAGATGCCGATCCACAGCAACACGGCGATCGGGGCGGCGAGCGAGCCGTAGATCGTCGGCCCCTCGACCGTGCTGGTCAGATAGATCCGGAGCAGGAAGCTCCCGACCACCGACATCACGAACGCCACGAGCGCACCCGGCACGTCCTCGATCCACGGCGACCGGACCGGCACGGACACGTGGTAGAGCGTCGTCAGGAACGCGATCGACAGCAGGATCACCAGGGGCCAGTAGAAGACGCTTATGACCTCCGTGCCCCACGGGATGAACTCCACGACCCGGTCGGGGCCGACCACGAGCAGCGGCAGCACGACCGCTCCGAGAAGCAACGCCACGATGTACAGCAGGAAGGAGAGCAGCCGTGTCTTGACGATGCCGCGATGGCCGTCGAGGCCGTACATCACGGTGATCGTGTCGATGAAGACGTTCACCGCGCGGGACCCCGACCAGAGCGCGATCGCGAAGCCGATGGAGATGACATCGGGGCGGGCGCCGGTCGTGACGTCCGCCAGGAGCGGCTTGGCGAAGTCGTTGACGCCCCGCTGGGACAGGACCGTCTGCGCCGCGTTGAGGATGTTGCGCTCGATGGACGCGACGGTGGTGGTGTTCGTCCACTCGTCGACGTAACCGAGCAGTCCGATCAGTCCGAGGAGCAGCGGCGGAAGCGACAGCAGGGTGAAGAACGCCGCCTCGGCCGCGAGTCCCAGGATGCGGTACTCCATGCACGAATTGACGGTGTCCTTTAGCAACTGCCAGACCATCTGCCGCTTGGATACGTTGCGGTAGAGGACTCGGGCCCGGTGGAGCCGCCCCGGTGGCCGCTCGGGTGTTTCATTTGCTGCCTGCACGTCCTTACCGTATCGGCATGGCTGCCACCACCCACACAGTGTCCAACCAGGTCCCGCCCCTGGTCGACTACGACGTCTTCGCCGCGGACCGTGCGCTCACCGAGGCCGTCGAGCGGCACCTCGCACCGGAGCTGCTCGCCGGTGCACGCGACGAGCTCGGCGACCTGGGCCGGTCCGCCGGGTCCGCGCAGGTCCAGCGGTGGGGTGCGCTGGCGAACGAGTACCCGCCGAAACTGCGTGCCCATGACCGGTACGGGCATCGCATCGACGAAGTGGAGTTCCATCCGGCCTGGCACCGGCTGCTGGGGCACGCGGTCACCGCTGGGCTGACCGATGCCTGGGGCCGACCGGGCGGTCATGTGCGGCGCGCCGCCGGATTCCTGGTGTGGACGCAGCCCGAGGGCGGGCAAGGCTGCCCGCTGTCGATGACGCATGCGGCGGTGCCCGCGCTGCGGACCGACCCGGTGCTGGCCGCCGAGTGGGAGCCGCGCCTGACGTCGTGGGTGTACGAGGAGGGACTGCGGCCCCCCGCGCAGAAGGCCGGGGTGCTCTTCGGAATGGGCATGACGGAGAAGCAGGGCGGCTCCGACGTGCGGGCCAACACGACGCGGGCCGAGCCGCTGTCGGCCGACGGCGAGTATCTGCTGACCGGGCACAAGTGGTTCTGTTCGGCGCCGATGTCCGACGGCTTCCTGGTGCTGGCGCAGGCGCCCGGCGGGCTGACGTGCTTCCTGCTGCCCCGGGTGCTGCCGGACGGCACCCGCAACGCGTTCGCGATCCAGCGCCTCAAGGACAAACTGGGCAACCGGTCCAACGCGTCGAGCGAGGTCGAGTTCGACGGGACGTGGGCGCGCCGGGTCGGTGACGAGGGGCGCGGGGTGCGCACCATCATCGAGATGGTCGCCGCGACCCGGCTGGACTGTGTGCTCGGCTCGGCGGCGCTGATGCGGCAGGCGGTGGCGCAGGCGATCCACCACTGCACGTACCGCAGCGCGTTCGGCGGGGTGCTGATCGAGAAGCCGCTGATGCGCAATGTGCTGGCCGATCTGGCGCTGGAGTCGGAGGCGGCGACGGTGCTGGCGCTGCGGCTGGCCGCCGCGTACGACGCCGATACGGAGACGGAGCGGGCCTTCCTGCGGATCGCGGTGCCGACGGCGAAGTACTGGGTGACGAAGCGGTGCACACCGTTGGCCGGCGAGGCGCTGGAGTGTCTGGGCGGCAATGGTTACGTCGAGGAGTCCGGGATGCCGCGGCTGCTGCGCGAGGCGCCGCTCAACTCGATCTGGGAGGGCTCGGGGAACGTACAGGCGCTGGATGTCCTGCGGGCGCTGCAGCGCGAGCCGCAGGCGCTGAACGCGTTCCTGCAGGAGGTCGGCAGGGCACGCGGCGCGGATCACCGGCTGGACGGGGCGATCAAGGACATGCTGACCGAGCTGGCCGATCTGAACGGGATCGAGGCGCGGGCCCGGCGCCTCGTCGAGCGGATGGCGCTGGTGCTGCAGGGTTCGCTGCTGGTGCGCTGGGCGCCGCCGGAGGTGGCCGACGCGTTCTGTGCGTCACGGCTGGGCGGGGACTGGGGTTCGGCGTTCGGCACGCTGCCGCACAGCCTGGACCTGGCCTCGATCGTGGAGCGAGCCCGGCCCGTCGCGCGCTGAGGAGGAACAGCGACGAAGGGTGGTGCTGCGCCGACACGGCACCACCCTTCATGCTGTGCACACCGAACAGCGGGGCACAGGCTCCGCTGCGCGGTATTAGGCCACTCTCGTACGTATCGACACGCGACCGCCAGAGTTGCAAAGGGTTGCAACGAGTGTGTGGAGTGCGCAGTATCGGGAACCCCACAACGACAGGATGGAAGCGGCGGGCCGTGGACGGCTCCGGCAGCTGGGGGGATCGACGGTGGAGACAAGTCCGGTCGAGGTGACACGGCTGGCCGCCCTGGGTTCGGACCGGGCCACCCACTTACTCCACAAGGCCCGGGAGGCGAAGCTCGCCGGCGACCGTCCGCCCGTCGCACCACGGGCCGAGATCGGTGCCTCCTGGGATCGGGTGCTGCGCAGCGGCATCGACCCCGAGCAGTCCACCCAGAGTGTGCTGCTGGAGACGGACGAGATCGAGCACCGGCGCCGCAGTTCCGCGCTGGGTGAGGTGATGCCGCTGCTCAGCGACGGTCTGGTCTCCATCGCCGACACCGCGCAGCAGATCATGGTCGTCACCGATACCGAGGGCCGGGTGCTGTGGCGGCAGGGCAATCCGGGGGTGCTGCGCCGGGCCGACAGTATCTGTCTGGAGGAGGGCGCGTCCTGGGCCGAGACGATCACGGGCACGAACGCCATCGGTACGGCGCTCGCCTCGCGCGCCCCGGTCCAGGTCCACTCGTCGGAGCACTTCGTCCGCAGTCTGCACTCCTGGACGTGTGCGGCGACCCCGGTCCGTGACCCGCGCGACGGCCGGCTGATCGGCATCGTCGACATCAGCGGCCCCGCGACCACGTTCCATCCGATGACGCTGGCACTGGTCGGTTCGGTGGCCCGGCTCGCCGAGAACGAGATCCGGACCCGGCATCTGGTCGCGGTCGACCGGCTGCGTTCGGTTGCGGCGCCGCTCCTCGCCCGGCTGGGCGGCCGGGCGCTGGCGGTGGACCCGCACGGCTGGCTGGCCGCCGTCACCGGAATGCCGCCGGTCGACCGGCTGCCGCTGCCGAAGTCGCTGCAGGCCGGCCGGGTGTGGCTGCCGTCGCTCGGTATGTGCCGGGTGGAGCCGCTGCCCGGCGGCTGGCTGGTGCAGGTGACGGACGAGCCGTCGGATGCGCCGCCGCGCCGGGTGGTCCTCGATCTGGGCCGGCCGCCCGGCCTCACGGTCACGGTGACGGGCCCGGTCGGCTCGTCGACCCAGCGGCTCTCGCCGCGCCATGCCGAGCTGCTGTACGCGCTGGCGCTGCACCCCGAGGGACGTACGGCATCGGAGCTGGCGGAGGACATCTTCGGCGATGCGACCCGGACGGTGACGGTGCGGGCGGAGATCTCACGGCTGCGACGCCATCTGGCCGAGGTGCTGGCGAACCGGCCGTACCGCTTCGGTGAGGGCGTCGCTGTGGAGGTGATCCATCCGGAACACCCGGGCGATCTGCTGCCGCGCTCGACGGCGCCGGTGGTGGTCAGGGCCCGTACGACGGCGTGACGGGAGCCGGGTCGGCACCGGAGCCGGGCAGGCGGTGCTCGGCCGGGGGCCCGGCCGGCCGGGCGGTGACCGGAGCCGGGCCGCCGGCCGGGCCGTGATCGCAGTCGCAGTCGCAGTCGCAGTCCAGGCAGCGGGACAGGCTTTGGCCAGAGCTGTACAGCGTGATTCCCTGGCAGGCATGAACAACCCTGAGCCCGCGCCTGCCGCCGCCGAGGTGACCATCTGGTCCCTGGAACAGACCTCCCCCGACGACCTGCGGCCCGCCGCGGCCCCCGAGGGTGACGTCCGGATCGTCCGGTCGGCGGTGCCGCTGCCGGAGTTCAGCCGCTTCCTGTACACGGCGGTCGGCGGTGACATCCAGTGGACCGACCGGCTCTCGATGACGTACGCCGAGTGGCAGGAGGCCCTGGACCGGCCCGGGGCGGAGACCTGGGTGGCGTACGAGAACGGGACCCCGGCCGGTTACATCGAGCTGGACCCGCAGGACGACGGCGTGGTCGAGATCATGTACTTCGGCCTGATCCCGGCTTTCCGGGGGCGCCGGATCGGCGGTCACCTTCTCGCGTACGGGGCCGCGCGCGCCTGGGACCTGGCGGAGCGCTGGCCGGAGCGGCCGCCGACGAAGCGGGTGTGGCTGCACACCTGCTCCAAGGACGGCCCGCACGCCATGGACAACTATCTGCGCCGCGGGTTCAGGCTCTTCGACACCAAGGTCGAGCTGGAGGCGGACGTGGCGACGCCGGGGCCGTGGCCCGGCGCGGCCCGGTAGAGCGGTACGTTTCGGCCATTACCTCCATTACGGACGCCGCGACGCAGGCGGGCGAGGTGACGGCCGCCACATCGTCTCACCTTTCGGGACAGTCTCGTCCACATCATGGATAACGGTGGACTGTCCCGAGAGGCGCGTGACACGCTTCCGTCATGTCTGGAACTGGAATTGCCTTGGTGAGTCGACGCCACGTCGACTTCGGCCGCATGTCCAGCGCCATCTGTCCGGCGGGCTGAGAGTCCCAGCACCGCCGCGATCCCCTTTCTCTGCAACACCTGCGCACCGCCGCGCCTCCGCGCGAGTGTGCAGTTCAGAGCCGCCCTCCTGCAGTCCCGAAGGACGTACTGTCATGGCCGCTACCCCGGAACAGCCTGCGACCACCACGCCCCGCCGCAAGGCCGGACGCCACCGTGGCGAAGGCCAGTGGGCCGTGGGGCACCACACTCCGCTCAACGGCAATGAGCAGTTCAAGAAGGACGACGACGGTCTCAATGTGCGGACGCGCATTGAGACGATCTACTCCAAGCGGGGTTTCGACTCGATCGACCCGAACGACCTGCGTGGACGCATGCGTTGGTGGGGTCTGTACACCCAGCGCAAGCCCGGGATCGACGGCGGCAAGACTGCGGTCCTGGAGCCGGAGGAGCTGGACGACAAGTACTTCATGCTGCGGGTGCGGATCGACGGCGGCCGGCTGACCACCGCGCAGCTGCGGGTCATCGGCGAGATCTCGCAGGAGTACGCGCGCGGCACCGCGGACATCACCGACCGGCAGAACATCCAGCTGCACTGGATCCGCATCGAGGACGTCCCGGCGATCTGGGAGAAGCTGGAGGCCGTCGGGCTCTCCACCACCGAGGCCTGCGGCGACTGCCCCCGCGTGATCATCGGCTCCCCGGTGGCGGGCATCGCGGCCGACGAGATCATCGATGGCACGCCCGCCGTCGACGAGATCCACGACCGCTACATCGGCAGCAAGGAATTCTCCAACCTGCCGCGCAAGTTCAAGACCGCGATCTCCGGTTCGCCGGTGCAGGACGTGGTGCACGAGATCAACGACATCGCGTTCGTCGGCGTGGTCCACCCCGAGCACGGTCCGGGCTTCGACATCTGGGTGGGTGGCGGGCTCTCCACCAACCCGCGGCTCGCGGAGCGGCTGGGCGCATGGGTGCCGCTCGACGAGGTGCCGGACGTCTGGGCCGGAGTCATCGGCATCTTCCGCGACTACGGCTACCGCCGACTGCGCACCCGCGCACGGCTGAAGTTCCTGATGGCCGACTGGGGCCCCGTGAAGTTCCGCCAGGTGCTGGAGGACGAGTACCTGAAGCGCCCGCTGCTCGACGGCCCCGCCCCCGAGCAGCCGAGCAACCGCTGGCGCGACCACGTGGGTGTCCACGAGCAGCAGGACGGCCGTTTCTACGTCGGGTTCGCACCCCGGGTCGGCCGCGTGGACGGCACCACGCTGGCCAAGATCGCCGACCTGGCGGCCGCGCACGGCTCGGACCGGCTGCGCACCACCGTCGAGCAGAAGATGCTCATCCTCGACGTGGAGCGGGACCAGGTGGACTCCCTGGTCGCCGGTCTCGAGGCGCTCGACTTCCAGGTGAAGCCCTCGCCGTTCCGGCGCGGCACGATGGCCTGCACCGGCATCGAGTTCTGCAAGCTGGCGATCGTCGAGACGAAGGCGCGCGGCGCCTCGCTGATCGACGAACTGGAGCGCCGCCTGCCGGACTTCGACGAACCGCTGACCATCAACGTCAACGGATGCCCCAACGCCTGCGCCCGCATCCAGACCGCGGACATCGGCCTCAAGGGCCAGCTCGTCCTGGACGCCGACGGCAACCAGGTCGAGGGCTTCCAGGTGCACCTGGGCGGCGCACTGGGTCTGGAGGCCGGCTTCGGTCGCAAGGTCCGTGGCCTGAAGGTCACTTCGGCCGAGCTGCCGGACTACGTCGAGCGGGTTCTCGGCCGGTTCCAGAAGGAGCGCGAGGACGGCGAGCGGTTCGCGACGTGGGCGGCGCGGGCCAGTGCGGAGTCGCTGTCATGAGCGGCCGCGCCGCACCGTTCTACTGCCCGTACTGCGGGGACGAGGACCTGCGCCCGCACGAGACCGGGCACGGCGCCTGGGAATGTGCTTCCTGCAACCGCGCGTTCCAGCTCAAGTTCCTGGGTCTGCTGACCCGGGGACTGCAGCGTAACGACGTCGAAGGGGACGGGATATGACGGACACTCTGACGACCGATGACCTCAAGAGCCTGGCCGAGCGCGCGGGCCGGGAGCTGGAGGACGCCGCCCCGCTGGAGATCCTGAAGTGGGCCGCCGACACCTTCGGCAAGCGGTTCTGTGTCACCTCCTCGATGGAGGACGCGGTCGTGGCGCACCTCGCCTCCCGCGCCTTCCCGGGCGTCGACGTGGTCTTCCTCGACACCGGGTACCACTTCGAGGAGACGATCGGGACCCGCGACGCGGTGGATGCCGTGATGGACGTCAATGTCATCACGCTGACCCCACGTCAGAGCGTCGCCGAGCAGGACGCCGAGTACGGGCCGAAGCTGCACGACCGCGACCCGGACCTGTGCTGCAAGCTGCGGAAGGTCAAGCCCCTCGAGGAGGGCCTGACTTCGTACGCGGCCTGGGCGACCGGGCTGCGTCGCGACGAGTCCCCGACCCGGGCGAACACCCCGGTGGTCGGCTGGGACGAGAAGCGGCAGAAGGTCAAGGTCTCGCCGATCGCCCGCTGGACGCAGGACGACGTGGACGCGTATGTCGCGGAGCACGGGGTCCTCACCAACCCGCTGCTGATGGACGGGTACGCCTCCGTGGGCTGCGCGCCCTGCACCCGCCGGGTGCTGGAGGGCGAGGACGCGCGCGCCGGCCGCTGGGCCGGACGGGGCAAGACGGAGTGCGGGCTGCACGACTGATGACGACTGATCAGGAGACTTCGATGAGCGTGACGGAGACGGGAGCCACCATCTGGCTGACCGGTCTGCCGAGCGCGGGCAAGACCACCATCGCGTACGAACTGGCCGGCCGGCTGCGTGGCGAGGGGCACCGGGTGGAGGTGCTCGACGGCGACGAGATCCGGGAGTTCCTCTCCGCGGGGCTCGGCTTCTCCCGCGAGGACCGGCACACCAACGTCCAGCGGATCGGCTTCGTCGCCGAACTCCTGGCCGCCAACGGCGTGAAGGTGCTGGTTCCGGTCATCGCCCCGTACGCGGACAGCCGTGACGCCGTACGCAAGCGCCATCAGGCGGAGGGCACCGCGTATCTCGAGGTGCATGTCGCGACTCCGGTCGAGGTGTGCTCCGTACGCGATGTGAAGGGCCTCTACGCCAAGCAGGCGGCGGGCGAGATCAGCGGGCTCACCGGGGTCGACGACCCGTACGAGGCGCCCGAGTCACCGGACCTGCGGATCGAGTCGCACCAGCAGACCGTGCAGGAGTCCGCGGCGGAGCTGTATGCGCTGCTGAGCGAGAGGGGTGCAGCGTGACGACTGTCGCGACTGTGTCGGAAGGCACCGACAATCCGTACGCACTCAGCCACCTGGACTCCCTGGAGTCCGAGGCCGTGCACATCTTCCGTGAGGTGGCCGGGGAGTTCGAGCGGCCGGTGATCCTTTTCTCCGGCGGCAAGGACTCCATCCTGATGCTGCACCTGGCGCTCAAGGCGTTCGCGCCCGCGCCGGTGCCGTTCGCACTGCTGCATGTCGACACGGGACACAACTTCCCCGAGGTCCTGGCGTACCGCGACCGCACGGTCGCCGAGCACGGGCTGCGGCTGCATGTGGCCTCCGTGCAGGAGTACATCGACGCCGGGAAGCTCCGTGAGCGCCCCGACGGCACACGCAACCCGCTGCAGACCGTGCCGCTGACCGAGGCGATCCAGGAGCACCGCTTCGACGCCGTGTTCGGGGGCGGCCGCCGCGACGAGGAGAAGGCGCGCGCCAAGGAGCGGGTCTTCTCGCTGCGCGACGAGTTCTCCCAGTGGGACCCGCGCCGCCAGCGCCCCGAGCTGTGGCAGCTGTACAACGGCCGGCACGCCCCCGGCGAGCACGTCCGGGTCTTCCCGATCTCCAACTGGACCGAGCTCGACGTCTGGCAGTACATCGAGCGCGAGGGCATCGAGCTCCCGGCGATCTACTTCGCCCACGAACGCGAGGTCTTCAACCGCTCCGGGATGTGGCTGACCGCCGGTGACTGGGGCGGCCCCAAGGAGGGCGAGCGGGTCGAGACCCGGCAGGTGCGCTACCGCACCGTCGGCGACATGTCCTGCACCGGCGCCGTCGATTCCGACGCCACGACGCTCGACGCCGTGATCACCGAGATCGCCGCCTCCCGGCTCACCGAGCGGGGCGCGACACGCGCCGACGACAAGATGTCCGAGGCCGCGATGGAAGACCGCAAGCGCGAGGGGTACTTCTAAATGACCACAGTCACCCAGCACGCAGAGCAGTTGTCGACCACGACCCTGCTGCGGTTCGCCACCGCGGGGTCCGTCGACGACGGCAAGTCCACCCTCGTCGGACGCCTGCTGCACGACTCCAAGTCGGTCCTCACCGACCAGCTGGAGGCCGTCGAGCACGCCTCGCGCAACCGGGGCCAGGAGGCGCCGGACCTGGCGCTGCTGACCGACGGGCTGCGGGCCGAGCGCGAGCAGGGCATCACCATCGATGTCGCCTACCGCTACTTCGCCACGCCGCGCCGCCGGTTCATCCTGGCCGACACCCCGGGGCATGTGCAGTACACCCGGAACATGGTGACGGGTGCCTCGACCGCCGAGCTCGCCGTCGTCCTGGTCGACGCCCGCAACGGTGTCGTCGAGCAGACCCGCCGGCACGCCGCCGTCGCCGCGCTGCTGCGGGTGCCGCACGTGGTCCTCGCCGTCAACAAGATGGACCTGGTCGACTACGCGGAGCCCGTATTCGCCGCCATCGCCGAGGAGTTCACCGCGTACGCGGCCTCGCTCGGCGTCCCGGAGATCACCGCGATCCCGATCTCCGCGCTGGCCGGCGACAACGTCGTGGAGCCTTCCGCGCACATGGACTGGTACGGCGGACCGACGGTGCTGGAGCACCTGGAGACGGTGCCGGTCAGCCACGACCTCACCGCCTGCCACGCACGCTTCCCCGTCCAGTACGTGATCCGGCCGCAGACCGCCGAGCACCCCGACTACCGGGGCTACGCGGGCCAGATCGCCGCCGGCGCGTTCCGCGTGGGCGAGGCCGTCACCGTCCTTCCGTCCGGCCGTACGTCGACGATCGCCGGGATCGACGCGCTCGGCGAGAGCGTCGACATCGCCTGGGCTCCCCAGTCGGTGACCATCCGGCTGGCCGACGACATCGACGTCTCGCGCGGTGACCTGATCGCACCTGCCGACGACGCACCGGCAGTCACCCAGGACGTCGAGGCGACCGTCTGCCACGTCGCTGACCAGCCGCTCGCCGTCGGCCAGCGGGTGCTGCTCAAACACACCACCCGCACGGTCAAGGCGATCGTCAAGGACATCCCGTCCCGGCTGACGCTGGACGACCTCTCGCAGCACCCGGCGCCCGGCCGGCTCGTCGCCAACGACATCGGCCGGGTCGTCGTCCGTACCGCCGAACCGCTCGCGCTCGACGCCTACGCGGACTCGCGCCGCACCGGTTCGTTCCTGCTGATCGACCCGGCGGACGGCACCACGCTCACGGCCGGCATGGCGGGCGAGGCGTTCGCCGCCACGGCCCCGGGCGAGGAAACCGCCGCCGACGACGCCGAATGGGACTTCTGATGAGTATCGACATCTTCGCGACGTTCGCGAAGGAGGGTGGTCGAGTCGGCAGCGGCACCCTCGGCAGCGGCCAGGGCGGGGTTGCGCGATGTGCGCGATGACGTACGCGCACTGCCTGCGCGCCCGCTTGCACCAACCGCACCGCCTGTACCGCCAGTTCAGACGAAGACATGCCGACTTCCCGGCCGCGTCCCCGTAACCGACGAGGGACGCGAGTACCGGGCCAACGAGAGGAAAGCCTCCCGTGCCTGCCACCCGAATCACCCTGCGCCGCAGCCTCGCCGCTGCCGCCGCTCTGCCGCTGCTCGCCGTGGCGCTCACCGCCTGCGGCTACGGCTCCGAGGCGAAGGACGACGACGCCAAGAAGGCGAACGTCTCCTCCGACGGCAAGAAGCTCTCAGCGGACACCGTGAAGATCGGCTACTTCCCGAACCTCACGCACGCCACCGCCCTGGTCGGCATCCAGGAAGGCCTGATCGCCAAGGAGCTCGGCGGCACGACGGTCAAGCCGTCGACGTTCAACGCCGGGCCGTCCGAGATCGAGGCGCTCAACGCGGGGTCCATCGACATCGGCTTCATCGGCCCCTCCCCCGCCATCAACGGCTTCGCCAAGTCCAAGGGCAAGAGCCTGCGGATCATCGGCGGTTCGGCGTCCGGCGGTGTGAAGCTGGTCGTCAACCCCAAGAAGATCAAGACCCTGGACGACCTCAAGGGCAAGAAGATCGCCACCCCGCAGCTCGGCAACACCCAGGACGTGGCGTTCCTCAACTGGATCTCCGAGAAGGGCTGGAAGGTCGACGCCCAGAGCGGCAAGGGCGACGTCTCCGTGGTCCGTACTGACAACAAGGTGACCCCGGACGCCTACAAGTCCGGTTCCATCGACGGTGCCTGGGTCCCGGAGCCGACCGCCTCCAAGCTGGTCGCGCAGGGCGCCAAGGTGCTCCTCGACGAGTCGACGCTCTGGCCGGACAAGAAGTTCGTGATCACGAACATCATCGTGTCGCAGAAGTTCCTCAGCGAGCACCCGGACGTCGTCGAGGCGGTGCTGCGCGGTTCGGTCAACACCAACGCGTGGATCAACGCCAACCCGGACAAGGCGAAGGCCTCCGCCAACGCCGCGCTCAAGGAGCTGTCCGGCAAGGCGCTGCCGCCCGAGGTCATCGACCCGGCGTGGAAGTCCGTCCAGTTCACCGATGACCCGCTGGCCGCCACCCTCGACACGGAGGCCAAGCACGCGGTGAAGGCCGGTCTGCTGGAGCCGACGGACCTGAGCGGCATCTACGACCTGAAGCCGCTGAACAAGATCCTCAAGGCCGCGGGCAAGCCCGAGGTCGCCGACGCCGGTCTCGGCGTCAAGTAACCCCCGACCGATCCAGGATCTCCCAGGAGGTGACGACCATGGCGACGACCACTCTCACCAAGGCCGAGGACCGTGTGTCGGCCGGGCACGCCGCCCGTATCGCGCACGTCTCGAAGTCCTTCGGCGGACCGGAGGGGACGCAGCTCGTCCTGGACGACATCACGCTCGATGTCGCTCCCGGCGAGTTCGTCACCCTCCTGGGAGCTTCCGGGTGCGGCAAATCGACGCTGCTCAACCTGGTGGCCGGACTCGACCGCCCGACCGCGGGGTCCATCGAGACCCCCGGCGGGCGGCCGGCCCTGATGTTCCAGGAGCACGCCCTCTTCCCGTGGCTGACCGCGGGCAAGAACATCGAACTCGCGCTGCGGCTGCGTGGCGTGCCCAAGTCCGACCGCCGCGCGGAGGCGGAGCGGCTGCTCGAACTCGTACGGCTCGGCGGGGCGTACGGGAAGCGGGTGCACGAACTCTCGGGCGGCATGCGCCAGCGGGTGGCGATGGCCCGCGCACTCGCCCAGGACAGTCAACTGCTGCTGATGGACGAGCCGTTCGCCGCACTCGACGCCATCACCCGGGATGTGCTGCACGACGAGCTGACCCGGATCTGGCGCGAGACGAACGTCTCGGTCCTCTTCGTCACGCACAACGTGCGGGAGGCGGTCCGGCTCGCCGAGCGGGTCGTCCTGCTGTCGTCGCGGCCGGGCCGGATCGCCCGCGAGTGGACGGTCGACATCGACCAGCCGCGCCGCATCGAGGACACCGCGGTGGCGGAGCTGTCCGTCGAGATCACGGAACAACTGCGTGGGGAGATCCGCCGACATGGCCAGCACTGACACGACCACCACCGAGGACGCCGCCGTCAAGGACGCCGCCCAGGATCTGGCCGGCCTCGAGGCGGGTCTGGACGCACTCGACGCGGTGCGGGTGAGCCGCACCCCGGTGCGCCAGGTGCTGGTGCAGAAGGTCCTGCCGCCGGTCGCGGCCATCGCGCTCGTCCTGGTCGTCTGGCAGATCCTGATCTGGGCGAAGGTCACCGACGACTACAAGCTGCCGTCGCCCACCCAGGTCTGGGACGAGGTGAGCAACGCCTGGGCGCAGGGCACCCTGCTCGGCTACATCTGGACGAGCATCTCGCGCGGGCTGTTCGGCTTCCTGCTGGCGCTCGTCATCGGCACCCCGCTCGGGCTGCTGGTGGCCCGCGTGAAGGTGGTGCGCGCGGCGATCGGACCGGTGCTCTCAGGTCTCCAGTCGCTGCCGTCGGTGGCCTGGGTGCCGCCCGCGGTCCTCTGGCTGGGGCTCAACGACAAGATGATGTACGCGGTGATCCTGCTGGGCGCAGTCCCGTCGATCGCCAACGGTCTCGTCGCCGGTGTCGACCAGATCCCGCCGCTTCATCTGCGGGCGGGGCAGACGCTGGGCGCCACCGGGCTGCGCGGTACCTGGCACATCGTGCTGCCCGCCTCGCTGCCGGGCTATCTGGCGGGGCTGAAGCAGGGCTGGGCGTTCTCCTGGCGCTCGCTGATGGCCGCCGAGATCATCGCCTCGTCCCCCGATCTGGGCGTGGGACTGGGGCAGTTGCTGGAGCAGGGCCGGGAGACCAGCAGCATGTCGATGGTGTTCCTCGCCATCTTCCTGATCCTGATCGTCGGCATCGCCATCGACCTGCTGATCTTCAGCCCGCTGGAGCGGTGGGTGCTGCGCAGCCGCGGCCTCCTCGTCAAGAACTGAGTACTGTCATGGCTTCCCCCGTTCTCCTTGTCATCGCCCACGGCAGCCGCGATCCGCGGCACGCGGCGACCGTTCACGCGCTCACCGCGCGGGTCCGGTCGCTGCGACCGGGGCTGCGGGTGGAGACCGGCTTCCTGGACTTCAACGCCCCGTCGGTGCCGCAGGTCCTTCAGCGGCTGGCCACGGACGGAGCGAAGGACGTCATCGCGCTCCCCCTGCTCCTCACCCGGGCCTTCCACGCCAAGTCCGACATCCCGACGGTGCTGCACAAGGCCCGGACCGGACTGCCGCGGCTGCACGTCCGGCAGGCCGAAGTGCTCGGCCCGTCACCGCTGCTGAACGCCGCTCTGGAACAGCGGCTGTACGGAGCCGGGATCCGTCCCGGCGACAAGAGCTCGACCGGGCTCGTCCTGGCCTCGGCGGGCTCCACAGACCCGGAGGCGATCGCAGTGATCGCTGAAATCGCGCGGGAGCTGCGGCACACCGGCTGGTGTTCCGTGCGGCCTGCGTTCGCCTCCGCGGCATCTCCCACCGGGTTCCCCCGCACCGAGGACGCGGTACGGGCCCTGCAGGCCGAGGGCGTGGGCCGGGTGGCGGTGGCGCCGTACGTCATCGCGCCCGGCCGCCTCCCGGACCGTATCGCTGCGGGTGCCCGGGGGGCGGGGGCGGACGTGCTGGCCGATGTGCTCGGTCCCTCGCCGGAGTTGGCACGGCTGCTGCTGCTGCGCTACGACGAGGCAGCTGTGCCGCGCGTGGCGGCGCTCACCGCCTGACGGGGAACAGCAAGTACCGGCGAGAGCGAGTGACTTCAGCTGAAGTCGAGGCTGCCCGTGCGGGTGCGCTTGAGCTCGAAGAAGTCCGGGTAGCCGGCCATCACCCGGAGGCTGTCGAACAGCCTGGCCGCCTCCTCGCCGCGCGGGACGGAGTTGAGGACCGGGCCGAACCAGACTCCGCCGTCGACATGGATGGTGGGGGTGCCCACATACGCGTCGGCCTCCGGGTCCTTGCCCGCGTCGTGGCTGCGGCGCAGCGCCTCGTCGTACGCCGTGGAATGCGCGGCCCCGGCAAGCCCGTCGGGCAGCCCCACTTCGGCGAGCGCCTGGGCGACCACCTCGTCGAAGTCCGCGTTCTTCTGTACGTGGATGCGGGTTCCCAAGGCGGTGTAGAGCTCCCGGAGCACACCGTCGCCGTGGTCGGCGGCCGCGGCGACCGCGACCCGCACCGGGCCGATCGACTTGTCGACCAGTTCCCGGTACCAGTCGGGGAGTTCATTGCCGACGTTGTGCAGGAAGAGGCTCATGACGTGGAAACGGAGCTCGATGTCGCGCTGCTGCTCCACCTCCAGCATCCAGCGGGAGGTGATCCAGGCGAACGGGCAGGCCGGGTCGAAGTAGAAGTCGACGGCGGTCCTGCCCGTAGCCGGGGTGGGGTGAGTGGTCATGCGTCGAGCCTATCCGGGAATTGGCGTACGGCTCCGGGCCATTCACCACTCGATCCCCTGGGCCACTTTCAGGCGGCGGTCCAGTGCGGGTCGCGTCCGCTGTGGGCCAGCGCCCGTTCGAACACCGGCGCCGAATCGGACACCGGGACCTCATCGGCGAAGCCGTCGTACTGCCGGTAGAGCGCCGCGGAACCGTCGACGACATCGAGGACGAAGGCTGCCGCCGCGTCGGAGAGCCGGAACTCCTGCCCGGTTGCCCGGGCCACGTCCCAGCCGTGCAGGGCCGTCTCCTCGATGAGCATGGCGGCGATCTCGGACGCCGGGGACGTGGAACCCCCGAGGTCGATCTCCCCCTCCCAGACGGCCGGGTCCGACCAGGCGGCGACGGCGCGGTCCAGCTGCGCCGCGTACCTCTCCGCCCAGTCGGCATCCGCGGTGAAGTCACGGGTGGTGAGCTCGTCGGGCAGATCCTTGCGCAGGGCGCGGTGCTCCAGGCCGTACGAGGTGTAGAGGACCCAGTGGTTGATCAGCCCGCGCACGTCCCAGTCACCGCAGGGCGTGGCGGAAGCGTCCAGCTGTTCGGCGCGGACGGCACGGGCGATGCGGGCCGCTTCGGCGGCGCATTCGGTCAGGTGAGCGTGCTCGTTCTTCATGCACAGCACGCTAGAGCGGCCGCTGCCACGAGTATTGAAGAAATGCGACAGCGGCCGGGCCTCGGACCGGTCAGGAGGCCGCGTCGATCAGTGCGGTGAGTTCGGCCACCGACATCGATCCGGGTTCCCGCCGCTCCCGCGCGAAGGCATTCGCGGTGCGCTGGAGTACGTCATTGACCGGTGTGGGCACCTCGTGCTCCCGGCCGAGCAGCACGATCTCGCCGTTGAGATAGTCGGCCTCGATCGTGCCCGTACCCCGGCTGAGGCTCTGCCAGGACGAACCGGCGCCGCGCGGGGAGCCGTCGAACGGCTCGAAGCGGATGCGGTCGCCGCGCGCCTTCGTCTGTTCCTCCTGGCCGACCGCTTCGACACCGGCGGCCGCCAGCACGGCCCGGCCCTCGGCGAGCGCCCGCTTGAACAGGGCGACGGCGTCGTCCCCGGTGAGCAGGCCGGTGACGGCCTCGATGGCGTTGGCGAGGTTGGAGAGCAGCTTGCCGTACTTCCAGCGCATCACGTCCGGCACGACCGGGGCGAGCAGCTTCGACTTCTCCAGGTCGGCGGCGATCAGCCGGGCCGTCTCGTCGGTCCCGGTGGGATAGCGCCCCAGGTGCAGGATGCCGGTCAGCGGCGTTCCGGCAGCGGACACCTCGCCGGGTTCGACGAACGTGGCGGGGAGCCAGACGCACATGCCGTACACGTGCCGGAAGCGGCGCAGCGCGAGACGTTCGCTCTCCACGCCGTTCTGCGCGCAGATCAGGGGCAGCCGCTCGCCCGCGGTACCCCCGCCCGCCACCGGCCTGACGCTCCAGGCGTCGAGCGCGGCGGTGCTGTCCTGTGTCTTCACTGCGAGTACGAGTACGTCGTCCGCGGTCAGGTCCAGTGCGTCGGGCCGGTCGACGACGGGGAGGGAGTGGGTACGGGGGCCGTCCGGCGTGGTGAGCCGGAGTCCGCCCGTGCGCAGCGCCTCGTACTGCGCGCCGCGCGCCACCAGGACGACGTCGTGGCCGGCCTCGGCCAGCCGCCCACCTATGGCGCCGCCGACGGCGCCCGCTCCCACGATGATGTAGCGCATGTTGGCTCCGTCCGGTGCGGCCGTGTGTCACATATGGCGGTCAGATCCTATGCGGGGAGGCGGACCTGTCGAAGGCCGCCCACCGGGGCCGGGAACCTGACGGCCGTGGCCCCGCGCCGTTGCGGGCGTTGGGCTGCGGACGGA
Organism: Streptomyces sp. NBC_01717; assembly: GCF_036248255.1. NCBI lineage: Bacteria > Bacillati > Actinomycetota > Actinomycetes > Kitasatosporales > Streptomycetaceae > Streptomyces > Streptomyces sp. NBC_01717. Next base: position 2,216,165 of record NZ_CP109178.1, read on the forward strand.
CCGGATCGATCTCCACCAACTGCACCGGCTGGACCCGGATGTCCCCATGGCCGATCAGCCGGGCGCTCCGGATGCGCCGAGGCGGGGAGGTAAGATCCAGTTCATCGGTCCGGAAACACCCTCACCACCGACCAGCTGGGGCAGGCCCTCTCCCTGACCGGGATCGCCTCGGTGCAGAACCGCTTCGCTCTCCTCGACCGCGCGTCGGACCCGGTGCTGAAGCTCTGCGAGACCCATGGCCTCGCCTGTCTGCCCCGCCGTCGGCCAACGGCCGCCCTGACCGGTTACGCCGCCGAGGCGCTCGCCGGTATCGCCGAACGGCACGGTGCCAGCCGCGGGCAGATCGCCCTCGCCTGGCTTCCGCACCGCTCCCCCGTACTGTGCCCGAGACCGGGCACGGGTCCGCCCGTCCATCCGGCGGAGGACCTCGGGGCTGCGGAGATCCGGCTGTCCGCCGAGGACATGAGTCGCCTGGAAGCGCTCGCATCCGTATGAAGGAGTACCCGCCCGTGACCACCACCGCCACCCTCACCACCTCCGTCCCCGCGGCCCCGGTGCCGGTGATCCGGGCCGACGGCGTCCGGCTCGTCCGGGACGGCAACGTCCTGCTCGACTCGGTCTCGCTGACCGTGCGCAGCGGTGAGCACTGGGCCCTGCTCGGCGCCAACGGTGCCGGAAAGAGCACACTGCTCGGGCTGCTCGGCGCGGTCACCCACCCCACCCATGGATCCGTGGAGGTCCTGGGACGCACGATCGGACGGGTCGACCTGCGGGAGCTGCGGACCCTGCTGGGGCACGTCAACCCGCGTCATCCACTGCGTTCACCACTGTCGGTGCGCGAGGTGGTGCTCACCGGTCTGACCAACTCGGTCGAGCCGGTGCCGCGTTGGTCCGCCAGTGTCGAACAGCAGGAACAGGCCGACCGGCTGCTGAAGATGCTGGGCATGCAAGGCAAGACCGGATCGCGTTGGCCGTCGCTCTCCCAGGGCGAGCGGGGCCGTACGCTCATCGCCCGCGCTCTGATGCCGCAGCCGCGGCTGCTGCTCCTCGACGAACCGGCCACCGGTCTGGATCTCGCCGCCCGCGAGCAGCTGCTGGACGCCCTGGACACCTTGCGCCAGGAACACCCCGGGCTGGCGACGGTCCTGGTCACGCACCATCTCGAGGAACTGCCCGCCTCCACCACGCATGCGATGCTGCTTCGGGAGGGGCGGTGTGTGGCCTCGGGTCCGGCCGACCACGTGCTGACCACGGATCAGGTCAGCGACTGCTTCGGGCATCCGGTGCGGATCGTCCGCACGGACGGCCGGTGGACGGCGCGGGCGCAGGCGTCACGCGCGGCTGACGGCAATGGATCGCCGACGGACGCCGTCAGCCGACGGACGGTACGGCGATGAACGGCGTGGCCTGGTGGAAGTAGAGGAGCCAGCCGCGCTCGGTCAGCCGCCACAGTGAACTGCGGTGGGCGCGGAGCCCCTTGACCTCGGAGTCGAAGGTCAGATGGACGAGTTCGTCGGCGAGCTGGACTCCGCGCATCCGTGACGCGGTGAGCTGTCCGGGCCGTGGGGCCTCGCCCGCGGTCAGCGAGGCGATGGTCGCGTCGCGGTCCCAGCAGCGGCCGGCGGTGTCGATCTCGTGGAACTCCGGGTGCAGCACCTGGACGAGGAGATCGGCGGAGCAGCGCACCAGCGGGTCGAGGAGTCTGAGCTCGCCCTCGACGGCGGCGGCCACGCCGGGCTGCTGTTCAGTCACGCGTCATCTCCACGAGTTTGGCCACGGTGTTCCAGTTACGCGTGGTGGCGATGAGGCCCTTGGTGCGGGAGGGGCGGTGGAGCGCCTCGGCGAGCTTTGAACGGCCCAGTCCGTCGGGGGCATAGAGATAGAGCGCACGGTCGCCGAGCCGGAACTCCTCGGGGCGGAAGGCGTCGGCGTCGATCGCGGCGAAGCGTGCGGCGTCCACCGGCCGGTCGAAGTAGGTGACGTGCAGCTGCTTGCCCTCGACGGTGGCGGCCGGGAACGGGCAGGCGTCGGCGACCGATGCGAGATAGGGGCCGTTCCGGATCAGACACGGGACGGCGAAGCCGAAGCGTTCCTCGATGGACTGCTCGAGCTGTGCGGTGAGCGCGTCCTCGTCGCCCGACGCGCTGCTGAAGACGGCGTTGCCGCTCTGCAGATATGTCCGGACGTCCGCATGGCCCAGCTCCGTGAGCAGCGTGCGGAGTTCGGCCATCGGGACCTTCTTGTGGCCGCTCACATTGATCCCGCGCAACAGCGCCGCGTACCTGGTGGTCATGGGCACACCATAGGACGATCCGCCGGAGGTGTGCGGCCGCCGCGCCCCGTGGGGGAGAGCGCGGCGGCCGCCGTCTCGGTGCTGCCTGCTACTCGACGATCTTCAGCAGCTTGTTCGGTGTTCCCTCGGTCGCGTTGGAGATCGCGTCGGGGGTGGCGCCGTCGGTGAGGGCCGTGGCGACCTCCGCCGGGGTGGCGTCCGGATGCCCGGCGAGGTAGACGGCGGCGGCACCGACGACGTGCGGAGTCGCCATGGACGTACCGGAGATGGTGTTCGTCGCGTCGTCGCTGTCGTTCCAGGACGAGGTGATGTCCGAGCCCGGGGCGTAGATGTCCACGACCGAGCCGTAGTTGGAGAACGACGACTGCTCGTCGTCCACCGTGGACGAGGCGACCGTGATGGCCTCCGGGACGCGGGCCGGGGAGCCCTCGCTCGCGTCGGCGGACTCGTTTCCTGCGGCCACCGCGAAGGTGACTCCGGAGGCGATGGCCTTCTGGACCGCGGCGTCGAGAGCCGGGTCGGCACTGCCGCCAAGGCTCATGTTGGCGACGGACGGGCCCTCGTGGTGCGCGGTGACCCAGTCGATGCCGGCGACGACCTGCTCGGTGGTGCCCGAACCGGAGTCGTCGAGGACCCGGACGGCGACGATCTTCGCCTTCTTGGCGACGCCGAACGTCGCACCGGCTATGGTGCCGGCCACGTGGGTGCCGTGGCCGTTGCCGTCATCCGCACTGTCGTCGTTGTCCACGGCGTCGAATCCGGAGGTCGCCCTTCCCTCGAACTCCTTGTGCGTGAGCCGGACACCGGTGTCGATGACATACGCCGTGACGCCTTCGCCCGCGCTGTCCGGGTAGGTGTACGCATGGTCGCCGGCGGTCTCGGTCTGGTCGATCCGGTCGAGACCCCACGACGGCGGGTTGTCCTGGGTGGCGTCGATGTGGAACTTCTTGTTCTGGACGACCTTGGAGACGGCCGGGTCGGCCGCGAGCTGCTTGGCCTCGGTCTGCGAAAGGCCGTTGGCGGAGAAGCCGTTGAGGGCGGAGCTGTAGGTGCGCTTCAGCTTGCCGCCGTACTCCTTGGCGAGCTTCGCCTTGTCGGCCTTCTGGTCCAGCATCACGATGTAGCTGCCCGAGACGGCGGTCGCCGCGTCCGCACCGTAGACCGTCCCCATCGCGGGAGCGGGTGCGGCTCCGGCGTAGGACGTGCCCAGCAGGGTGACTCCGGCAACTGCGGCCGCCGCGGCGATCGCCGCGGTCAGCTTGGTCCCGTTTGTGCGCTTGTGCATGGCCATGAAGAGGGATCTCCTCGGCATTGTTTGTGGGGGGATTGGCCCTCGGCCGGAAGATCTCCGGGGGCTGGCTCGAAACCCTTACCGATTGACACGCTCAGATCAACCCCTTCATACAGCTGTGACTTACTCAACAAGGTTTCGTAATAAGAAATCGGCCAGCGGTGGTCAAGTCGGGCGTCCGACCCCAAAGCCCCATGCGCGTAAGGGCCTTGCACGTGCGTGGGGCGCCGAGTGGAGAACGGCCTCGGTCGGTGGTCCTCAGCGCTGGTAGCGGGCCAGTACCCGGTTCCCGTCGTCGACCAGGCGCCTGTTCAGCTCGTCCCGGCCGATCGCCCCGCTGTAGTACTCCTGCAGTGCGGGCGTGGCGACCTTGTCCTTCCACTCGGGGTAGCCGCGCACCGACTGGGCGGGCGCCGAGCGCAGCCCCTTCGCCAGGGCTGCGCCGGTCGCCCAGCCGTTCTCGGTGGTGTGCAGGGCCGGATCCGCGAGCGCCGCCGTGCCGGTCGGCAGCATCCAGTCGCCCTCTGCCAGGCGCACCATGTTCGGTGGACGCAGCAGGAAGTCGATGAACTGCACGGCCGCCTTCTTGTGCGGGCTGGACTCGGCGACGGACAGGGTCTGCGGGCTCACGCCCTGGGCGAGCCCGTCGCTGCCGGCCGGGGCGGGCAGCACCGTCCAATCGAAGCCCTCAGGCGCCTGTTCGACGACCTGTTGACGGTACGAGAACCCCAGCGGGACCATCGCGTACCGCCCGCCGAACAGCCCGGGGAGGGTGTCGGAGCCGCCCATGCCGAGCGCGGTGCGGGCAGCGCTGTGGTCGGTGTTGACCTGGTCGCGGATGGTGCCGGGGACCACCTGGTCGCCTTCGTCGAGGCGGATGGTCACCTTGCCGTCGGCGCCGCGGTGGAAGAGCTGCCCGCCGCTGGAGAGGCCGAGGTTGAGGGTGACGGAGACGGGTTCCTTCAGCGGCCAGGCGACGCCGTACGTCGCCTTCCCCTCCCCCTTGCCCGTCAGCTCCTTGGTGACCTGCCGGAATTCCTCCCAGCTCCAGGGGTTCGCGGGGGTCGGGATACGGACCCCGGAGGCCTTGAGGATCTTGGTGTTGGCGATCAGGACCCGGGGTTCCTGGAGGAACGGCACCCCGTAGACGCCGTCACCGAAGGTCGTGGTCCGCCAGCTCTGCTCCGGGATGTCGGCGGTCAGCCGGTCGGGCAGGAGGGCGCGCAGCTCGGCGAGATAGCCGCCGTACGCGAAGTCGGCGAGGTCGTCGGAGGCGTCGTGGATGACGTCCGGCGCCTCGTCGCCCTCGAAGGAGGTGAGCAGTTGGTCGTGGACGCTGTCCCAGCTGCCCTGGACGTACTCGACCTGGATGTCGGGGTGGGTGGCGTTCCACTCCTTGACCAGCTGCTTGTTGGCGTCGACGGACTCCTTCTGCCAGGCCAGCGACTGGAAGCGCAGTTCGATCTTCCCGTTGGTGTCCGTTCCGCCTCCGTCACCACTGCAGCCCGTGAGCAGGAGGGCCAGCGCGGTGGCTGCGGCGGCCGCCGTCCGTACCGGTGCGCGCATCAGCTCTTCACCGCCCCGGCGAGCATGCCACCGGTGATCCGGCGCTGGATGACCGCGAAGAGGACGAGGGACGGCAGGGTGGCAAGGAATGCGGCGGCGGCGAGCGGCCCGAGTTCGGCCGCCCCCTCCGCGCCGAGGAAGTGGGTGAGTACGACCGGCAAGGTCTGCTTCTCCGGTGTCTTGAGCAGGACGAGTGCGAAGAAGAACTCGTTCCATGCGGTGATGAACGCGAAGAGCGCGGTGGCGACGATTCCTGGGGCCAGCAGCGGAGCGGTGACCGAGACGAGCGTCCGCAGCCGGCTCGCGCCGTCGACCGAGGCGGCCTCCTCGAGTTCGGGCGGTACGGCGCGGACGTAGCCGACCAGCATCCACAGCGCGAACGGCAGCGCCCAGACGACGTACACCATGATCAGCCCCCACAGGGAGTTGATCAGATGCAGATTCTTGAGAATCAGGAACAGCGGAATGATCAGCAGCACGAAGGGGAACGCCTGGCTGACCACAACCCAGCCGGTGGCGGCCGCCGAGAGCCTGGTGCGGTGCCGGGCCATCACATAGGCCATGGGCGTCGCGATGACGACGGCGATCAGGGCGGCGGACAGTGCGGCGATCAGCGAGTTGGCCGCGGCCTGGAGCAGCGGCTGCTCGTCGAAGGCCTGCCGGAAGTTGTCCAGGGTCGGATGCTCGGGGATCCAGGTGGGGTGCAGGGAACCCAGTTCGCGGGCCGGTTTGAAGGCTGTGGAGATCAGCCAGAGGAACGGGAACGCCAGGAAGACGAGGTAGCCCAGGAGCGCCACGTACTGTCCGGTGCGGGCGGATCTGCCGGTACGGATACTCACTGGTCCTCGCCTCCCTTGAGCCGGCCGACGAGATGGAAGGCGAGGACGACGGAGATCACCGCGACCATCACACAGCCCATCGCCGCGGCGTAGCCGAACTGGCCGTAGCGGAAGGCCTCCTCGTACGCGAAGAGCATCGGAAGCCGGGTCCGGCCGCCGGGGCCGCCGTTGGTCAGGACGTAGACCAGGGCGAACGAGTTGAAGTTCCAGATGAAGTTGAGGGCGGTGATGGCGAGCGCGACCGGCCGGAGAGCCGGCCAGGTGACGGTACGGAACCGGCGCCAGGCGCCCGCGCCGTCCAGGGCGGCCGCTTCGTGGAGTTCGTGCGGGGTGTTCTGGAGCCCCGCCAGGAGTGCGACGGTGGTCTGCGGCATGCCCGCCCAGACACCGACGACGATCACGGCGGGCAGTGCGGTGGCCAGTCCGGTCAGCCAGTCCCGGCCGTCACCGAGCCCGAGATCGCGGATGGTCTCGTTGAGGACGCCGGCGTCCGGGTTGTAGACGAGCCGCCACATGATGCCGACCACGACTTCGGGCATGGCCCAGGGGATGATCGCCAGGGCGCGCGCGAGCCAGCGCATCCGCAGGTTCTGGTTGAGCAGGAGGGCGAGTCCCAGCGCGAGCAGGAACTGCGGGACGGTGACGCCGACCGCCCAGACCAGGCCGATCCGGAACGAGTCCCAGAACAGGGTGTCGTGGAGCAGGTCCTGGAAGTTCAGTCCGCCGACCCACTGGGTGGACCGGGTGCGGCCGGACTGGGCATCGGTGAACGCCAGGGCCACGCCGTAGAGCAGCGGGCCGACGCTGAGGATCAGGATCGGGATCAGGGCGGGGAGCACCAGGAACCAGGTGCCGGCGTTCCGGTTGATCCGCGGCGCCTGTCTGCCCTGTCGGGACCGCGGACTGCCGGGTGGACCGTGCTGTCCGGACTGTACGGTTGCATTCGCCAACGTCATGAATTCGACCCCCTTGCGTCATTGGATCGCTTTCATCCAGTTCCGGCCGCTCAGGTGGCCCCCGCCATGGTGCTGACGGGCCGTCGGTTCGTCAAGGCGGTGTGCACGGATGCGAAAATCGGACCATGAACGAGATGCGTGCGCGCGAGGTGCTGACCGCTGCCGGGCTTTCCGGCGACGCCGAGCTGATCGCGCTGGGCGAGAACGCGGTGTTCGCCGTCGGCGACCTGGTGGTCAAGGTCGGCCGGGACGCCGTTAGGAACCCGGAGCTGCGCAGCCGGGCCGAGCGCGAGGTGGCCGTCGCGCAGTGGCTCGCCGCTTCGGACATCCCCGCCGTGCGGGCGGCGGAGTCGGAGGCGCGGCTTGTCGAAGGACACCCGGTGACGGTCTGGCACCGGCTCCCCGACGCGGTGCGCCCCGCCGAGCCGCGGGATCTGGCGCCGTTGCTCGCCCTGGTCCACGCGCTGCCCGCCCCGGACGGACTGGCGCTGCCGCGGCGGGAGCTGCTGGGTGGGGTGGAGCGGTGGCTGCGGATCGCGGGCGACGCGATCGATCCGGCCGACGCTGCATATCTGCGGGAGCGGCGGGACGGGTTCGCCGCGGCAGCGGCCGCGTTGGTGCCGCATCTGCCGCCGGGGCCGATCCACGGTGACGCACTGCCGCGCAACGTCCATGTCGGTCCGGACGGGCCGGTACTGGTGGACCTCGAGACCTTCTCCGCGGATCTGCGTGAGCACGATCTGGTGGTCCTCGCACTGTCCCGCGACCGGTACGGGCTGACGGCGGAGGCGTACGACGCGTTCACCGCCGTGTACGGCTGGGACGTCCGGGAGTGGGACGGCTGCGCGGTGCTGCGGGGCGCCCGGGAGACGGCCAGCTGTGCGTGGGTCTCACAGCATGCGCCGGGCAATCCGAAGGCGCTTGCTGAGTTCCGGCGCAGGGTTGCGTCCTTGCGTGACGGTGACCCCGAGGTGCGGTGGTATCCGTTCTAGCGGTTGCTGCCGGGGTCTCCCAGCGGCCGCTATGTCCTGAATCTCCCCTATGGCCTCCAGGAGATGGGAGACCTCGGGCTCGGATCTGCGGGCGGGCTCGGGCTTGTAAATGGGGATCAGGTGGTGATCTGCGCCGGTTCCCGTACGGGCCAGCGGGAGTCGATCACTGCGTCCGGAGTGCCCTTGCGGCGCAGGAAGGACTGGAAGCCGGACGCCCAGTCCGCGTACCAGATGATCTGGCGCTCGTGCAGTTCGGTCGCCGTCAGCGCGGCCACCGAGCCGTGCCGTTCGGCTATCGCGTACGCCACGCGCACCGCGGCCAGCGCGTCAGCGCCCGCGTCATGGGCGCCGCCGTGCACCACCCCGTACTCGACGCAGACCGCCTCCAGCGTCCGCTTGCCCTTGCGGTAGCGGTCGACCGCCCGGTCGATCGTGTACGGGTCGACGACCGGACCGATCCCGCCGCCGTCGAGCCGGTCACTGAGGGACGGCAGCCCGTGCCGGCGCAACTCGGCCGTCAGCAGCGTCAGATCGAAGGCCGCGTTGTACGCGACGACCGGCACTCCCTGGCGCCAGTGGCCCACGAGCGTCTCAGCGATCTCGTCCGCCACCTCGCGCGCCGGCCGCCCCTCCGCCGCCGCCCGCTCGCTGCTGATGCCGTGGATCGCCGAGGCCTGTGCCGGGATGCGAATCCCCGGATCGGCCAACCAGATGCGCTGCCGCACCGGCTCCCCGTCCCTGCCGTCGACGCCGACGACCGCAGCCGTCACGATCCGGGCCTCCAGCGGCTCCGTGCCCGTCGTCTCCAGATCGAAGCCGACCAGGGCCTCCCGGTGCCAGCTCATCCCGTACCTCCTTCGTGGTGCTCTCCCCCAGGTGATGACCACCCTGCCATGCACCACTGACAACGGTCGCAGGCGGTTGGCTCAGGAGACCGGGCGGGAGTCCGTCCATACGGATTCGAACTCCTCACGGTATGTCTCGAACAGCCCGTGCTCGTTGTCCTGCCCCGCGCGGACCACCGCCCGCCCTCCGCCCCGCAGCACCAGCACCGGCGCCTCCATGCCGCGTGCGCGCCGCAGATACGGCTGGACGACGCCCACCGCGTCCGCCCCGTCCCCGTCCACCAGATAGGCCGTGAAGCGCGGCGTCTCGTCGAAGACATGGATCTCGAAGGCGCCCGGATCGCGGAGCTTGGAGCGGACCCGGCGCATATGGAGGATGTTCATCTCCACGGACCGGCTCAGCTCGCCCTTCTTGAGGCCCAGTTCGCGCTCGCGGCGCTTGACCGCGCTGCTCGCCGGGTTGATGAAGAGCAACCGGATCCGGCAGCCCGATTCGGCCAGCCGGACGAGCCTGCGGCCGGAGAAGTTCTGCACCAGCAGATTGAGGCCTATGCCGATCGCGTCGAGGCGGCGCGAGCCGCCGAAGAGGTCCTCGGCGGGGAGCTGGCGCTGCAGCCGGACCCGGTCGGGGTGGACGGAGACCACATCCGCGTAGCGGTCGCCGACCAGTTCCTCGACGGCGTCGACCGGCAGCCGGTCGGCGGACGGGACCGCGGCGCCGCTGCCGAGGATCTCCAGGAGCCGCGCCGAGGCGCGCTCGGCCTGGGCGAGGACCGCCTCGTTCAGTGCGCGGTTGCGGGAGACCACGTTGCGGGCGACCTCCAGCTCGTCGAGTGCCAGCTCGACGTCGCGCCGGTCGTCGAAGTACGGCTCGAAGCAAGGCCAGTGCTGGATCATCAGCTCCCGCAGCTGCGGGAGCGTGAGGAAGCTGAGCACATTGTCGTCGGCCGGGTCGAGCAGATATCCCTTGCGGCGGGAGACCTCGCGCACGGCGACGGCGCGCTGCACCCATTCCTGCCCGGCGGGCCCCGCGGCGGCCACCACCCAGTCGTCGCCGTGCACCGGTTCGTAGATGGGCCGCAGCACCGCGGCGACGACGGCGCGCAGCCGCTGTTCCACGAGATTCAGCCAGATGTAGGCCCGCCCGGCGCGCTGGGCCCGGGTCCGGACCTCGCTCCAGGCATCCGCGCCCCAGTCCAGTTCGGCGCCGATCTCCATGGGCTGCGCAAGCGATACCGCCCCCGGCGGGGCGTCGACGGATTCCCCCTCGTGACCTGCGTCACCTGGGGGCAGCTCGAACCCTCCCGAGCTCACCCGCGCACCGCCTTCCGCTCCCCCACCAATGATCAAGGAAGGGTACTCCGGGAGCGGGAGCCGGTGCAGCCGGATGCACAGGCTCCTTTCTCAACTCCCTCATGAGTAAGGCCTGTTCCCGCTGGCGAGATCTGCCGGAGTGAGCGGATTCACGGTGATTGGGCACCCCGTCAGGTGCCGCATACCGGACGTACGGCCCGGTCAGGTTCTCGGATTCCGGTTCCGGGCGACACGGAGAGGACCGATGTTGACAGGACCGGCCGACGTCCTAGGTGCGGGGCACTCTTTCGGGGAAGATCTGGCCGGGTCGGTCCCAAGTGCCCCCAGCACCCGGATCAGAAGTGGAAGAGTCATATCTATGCAGGTCTGGCCGGGACAGGCGTATCCCCTCGGCGCCACGTACGACGGCGTCGGCACCAACTTCGCGGTCTTCTCGGAGGCCGCCAACAGGATCGAGTTGTGCCTGCTGCACGACGACGGTTCCGAGACGGCGGTGGAACTGAGAGAGACCGATGCCTTCGTCCGCCATGCCTATCTGCCCGGGGTGATGCCCGGGCAGCGGTACGGGTTCCGGGTGCACGGACCGTACGAGCCGCAGCACGGAACCCGCTGCAACTCGGCGAAGCTGCTGCTCGATCCGTACGCGCGGGCGGTCTCCGGGCAGATCCGGTGGGGCGAGGCGGTGTACGGCTATCCGTTCGGCCGCCCCGACGCGCGCAACGACCTCGACTCCGCGCCGCACACGATGACGTCGGTGGTGGTCAACCCGTACTTCGACTGGGGCGACGACCGGCGGCCCCGTACGGACTACCACCGCACGGTGATCTACGAGGCCCATGTGAAGGGCCTGACCATGCTCCATCCGGGACTGCCGAAGGAGCTGCGCGGCACCTACGCGGCGCTGGCCCACCCGGAGGTCATCGCACATCTGACCGAACTCGGTGTGACGGCGATCGAGCTGATGCCGGTGCACCAGTTCGTCCAGGACCACCGGCTGGCGGACGCGGGGCTCGCCAACTACTGGGGCTACAACACCATCGGCTTCTTCGCCCCGCACAACGCGTACGCCTCCCGCGGCGACCGCGGTGAACAGGTGAGCGAGTTCAAGCAGGCGGTACGGGCGCTGCATCAGGCGGGCATCGAGGTCATCCTCGATGTCGTCTACAACCACACCGCGGAGGGCAACCACCTGGGGCCGACGCTGTCGTTCCGGGGACTGGACAACGCCTCGTACTACCGGCTCGCGGACGACCAGCGGTACTACATGGACACCACGGGCACCGGCAACTCGCTGCTGATGCGGTCGCCGCACGTGCTCCAGCTGATCATGGACTCGCTGCGGTACTGGGTGACCGAGATGCACGTGGACGGTTTCCGCTTCGATCTGGCGGCCACGCTGGCCCGCCAGTTCCACGAGGTGGACCGGCTGTCGTCGTTCTTCGACCTTGTGCAGCAGGACCCGGTGGTCAGCCAGGTGAAGCTGATCGCCGAGCCGTGGGACGTGGGTGAGGGCGGCTACCAGGTGGGGAACTTCCCGCCGTTGTGGACCGAGTGGAACGGCAAGTACCGGGACACCGTGCGCGATCTGTGGCGCGGCGAGCCGCGGACCCTAGCCGAGTTCGCGGGGCGGCTGACCGGCTCCTCGGACCTCTACCAGGACGACGGTCGACGGCCGCTCGCCTCGATCAACTTCACCACCTGCCACGACGGGTTCACGCTGCACGACCTGGTCTCGTACAACGACAAGCACAACGACGCGAACGGCGAGGCCAACCGGGACGGCGAGAGCCACAACCGGTCATGGAACTGCGGCGTGGAGGGCGAGACGGATCAGCCGGAGGTGCTGGGGCTGCGCGAGCGGCAGATGCGGAACTTCATCGCCACGCTGATGGTGTCGCAGGGGGTGCCGATGCTGAGTCACGGCGACGAGTTCGCCCGCACGCAGCGCGGCAACAACAACGCTTACTGCCAGGACAACGAGCTGTCGTGGGTGCACTGGCCGGAACCGCGCAAGGCCGGCGCCCCGGGCGAGGACGGGGACGGGGAAGAGGACGGTGCCGAGGACGACGCCGGGGCGGAATCCGTCGCTGCCAGCACTCTGCTGGAGTTCACCCGGGCGATGGTCTGGCTCCGTCGCGACCACCCGGTCTTCCGGCGTCGCCGGTTCTTCCACGGGCGGCCGGTGGAGGGCACGCACGACGAACTCTCCGACATCGCCTGGTTCACGCCCGAGGGCAGTGAGATGACCCAGCGCGACTGGCAGGCGGCGCACGCCAAGGCGCTGACGGTCTTCCTGAACGGGTCCGCGATCTCGGAGCCGGGGCCACGCGGTGAGCGGATCTCCGACGACTCGTTCCTGCTGATGTTCAACGCGAGCGCCGACACGCTGGAGTTCGCCGTCCCGGTGAACCATGGGCGGCAGTGGTCGATCGTGGTCGACACCGCCAGCCCGGACGGGGTGAGGCCCGGAGCGGGGCCGAAGGTGGCGGCGGGTGAGCGGGTGACGTTGGTGGGGCGGAGCATGGCGGTGCTGCAGCGCCCGGCCTAAGGGCTGTCCTCCTTCCGATGCGGCATGGCCCGGAGGAGCGAACCGGGTGGATGAGAGCGGCGGCAGAGGCGCCCGGGCTGCTCTGTGGTGACCGCTCGTCCGGATGGATGGGGCGAATACGGTGTCACAGTCGGCGTCAGGCTGGGTACGTACGTTCGCATGACGCCCACCGCCACGTACCGGCTTCAGCTCCAGCCCGACTTCCCGTTCTCGGCCGCCGGGCACGCGGTGCCGTATCTCGCCGCGCTCGGCGTATCCCATCTGCATCTGTCCCCGGTTCTCGAAGCCGTGCCCGGCTCCACACACGGCTATGACGTCGTCGACCACAGCCGTGTCCGGGCCGAGCTCGGCGGTGAGGAAGGGCTGCGGCAGCTGGCGCACACGGCGCGGGAGCACGGACTCGGGCTGGTGCTGGACATCGTGCCGAACCATATGGCCGCTGTCCCCCGGCACAACCGCGCGCTGTGGGAGGTCCTGCGCGAGGGCCCCGGGTCCCCGTACGCCCGCTGGTTCGACATCGACTGGGCGGCGGGCGACGGCAAGGTGCTGCTGCCGGTGCTCGGCGGCCGGATCGGCGACGAGACGGACCGGTTCCGGGTCGACGGGGAGGTGCTGCACTACGGCGAACAGGAGTTCCCGCTCAGGGCCGGAACCGCCGGCCTGCCGCTGACGAAGCTGCTGGCTGCGCAGCACTACCGGCTCGGCTGGTGGCGACTGGCCCGTACCGAGCTGAACTACCGGCGGTTCTTCACCATCTCCGACCTCATCGGGGTGCGGGTGGAGGATCCCGAGGTATTCGCCGCCACCCATGGCAAGATCCTCGAACTGGTCCGGGACGGTGTGGTCGACGGGCTGCGCATCGACCATCCGGACGGACTCGCCGATCCCGCCTCCTACCTTGAGCGGCTCGGCGAGGCGACCGGCGGCCGGTGGACGGTCGTGGAGAAGATCCTCACCGGCACCGAGCCGCTGCCGGCGGGCTGGGCCGTCGCCGGGACGACCGGGTACGACGCCCTGCACCGGGTCGACGGGCTGTTCGTCGACCCGGTGGGCACTGCCGAGCTGGCCGGCATGTACCGGGAGTTCGCGAGTCCGGCCGGGGACCGCGGCGGCTACTGGGCGGCGACGGTCCGCCGGGCCGCGTACCGGGTGGTGACGCACGAGCTGGCCGCCGAGACAGAACACCTGACCAGGCTCGCCGTGCGCATCTGCGCCGAGGACCCCGCGCTGCGCGACCACGCCCCCTGGGCGCTGCACACCGCCGTGCGCGAACTGCTCGTCCGGGTTCCGGTCTACCGTCCGTACGTGACGGCCGGCGGGCCCTGCACGGCGGCGGCGGAGGCGACGCTGCCGGACACGGCCGTACGGGAGGCCAGAGCGGTGTTCTCCGTGCCGCAGGAGGCGACGGCCGTCGATGTGGTGCGGAATCTGGCACTCGGGCGGCTCGGTGACGGGCCGGAGCGGGCGGCGTTCTGCGCTCGGTTCGCACAGACCGCGTCCGCGCTGCGGGCCAAGTCGGTCGAAGACACGGCGTTCTACCGGTACGCGCCGCTGATCTCGGCGGCCGAGGTGGGCGGTGATCCCGGGTCCCCGGCGGTGGCTCCGGAGGAGTTCCATGCGTTCTGTGCCCGGCTGGCGCGCGACTGGCCCGCCACCGGGACGGCGCTGACGACCCATGACACCAAGCGCAGTGCGGATGTGCGGGCCCGGATCGCGGTGCTGTCGGAGTGCCCGGATCAGTGGTCGGAGCTGCTGGCGGAGCTGGGGCGGGCGGCGCCGACGGCGACCGCACCCGATCCCCAGCTGGCCTGGCAGGCCTGGCAGACGGCGTTCGGCTGCGCGGGGCTGCCGGCCGCGGAGAGAGCGAGGCGGTTCGAATCCGCACTGCTCAAGGCGGTTCGCGAGGCAGGTCTCTTCACAAGCTGGACCGAGCCCGATCCGGTGTACGAGCGGGCGGTGACGGATTTCGTCGCAGCGGGACCGGCCGCCGGCACGGGCCCGGCGCGGGCGGTGCTGGAGCGGTTCGCGGCCGCGCTCGAACCGTTCGCGCAGGCCAACATCGCCGGCGCGGCGCTGGTGCAGCTGACGATGCCGGGGGTGCCGGACCTGTACCAGGGGACGGAGCAGGAGTACACCGCCCTCGTCGACCCTGACAACCGGCAGCCGTTCCGGCGGCCGCCCGAGGACGAGCCCGTCGGTGAGAAAGCCGCGCTCACACTGGCCGCACTCCGGCTGAGGCGCGAGCGGCCGGAGCTTTTCGGCGAATCGGGGACGTACACCCCGCTGACCGCGAAGGGTCCGGCGGCCGTGCACTGCCTGGCCTTCTGCCGCTCGGGCGAGGTGGTCACGGCGGTGACCAGGCTGTCGCTGCGGCTGGCCGGGGCGGGCGGCTGGCGCGGGACGGAGCTGACGCTGCCGGACGACGGCACGTGGACCGATCTGCTGACGCCGGGCCGGGAGTTCTCCGGCGGTGCGGTCGCGGTGGCCGAGCTGTTCGCCGAGCGGCCGGTGGCGCTGCTCAGCCGGGCCGGACGAGGAGGGTCCGCGGACCGCGGGTGATCAGACCGGTGCCGGCCGGGCGGAACCCGTCCGCCCAGCGGAGGCGGGGCATGGCGTCGAGCAGGGCGCCCAGTCCCTGCTCCGCCTCCAGCCGGCCGAGCAGGACGGCCGGGCAGGACTCCGGTCCGGCCGTGGACGTGCCCTGGTCACGACGGAACGGGTCGAAGAGGTCGGGTGAGGCGTACCGCTCGGGATCTCGGACCGCGGCGCCGATCAGACAGGCGACGGGCGCACCGGCGGGGAGCGTGCCACCGCTGACCCGCACCTCGGCGACGGTGCGGCGCAGCACGAACTGCACGGGAGGGTCGCGGCGCAGCGATTCGGTCCAGGCGCGGTGGGCGAGGGCGGGTTCGACACGCAGGGCGGCAAGGAGGTCGGGGTCGTCCAGCACATTGGCGAGGAAGGAGGCGAGCGCGGTCTCACGGAGGCCGGTCTGCCGGGTGCAGGGGACGGTGGCGGCGTTGCGGGGCAGCGGGCCCAGGTCCGGGTACGCGCCGGCGCCGACGGGCAGCCAGTGGCAGAACTCCTTCACGAGGTCCGCCTGTTGCCGCCCGGCGATTCGGCGGGCGAGGACGTAGGCGGTCCGCCCCACGTGCTCGGTGAGGTGACGGGGCGCGGTCGCTGCCGCCCGCGCGATGTCCTGCGGCCGGGGCCCGCAGAGCACAGTGCCATGGCAGAGCCCACGCGGCGCGGGCCCGCCGCGGGGCGCCCCGTCGTGCGGGAAGCCGGTGAACCGCGGGTCGGTGAGGGCGGTGGTCACATCGGCGTACCGGCTGAGCAGCCAGGCGCCGAGGAGTGCGTCGTAGCTGAGCGGGTACTCCTCGCGCAGCACGCGGTAGAGCCGGTACGGATCGTGCGCGGCGCCGGGGGCGAGGAGGCTCGGGCCGGTGCCGGGCCGGGCGGCGCGGTGGCCGAGGCCCGCTGCGGGCGCGGGCACAGGCGTGGGCACGGGTATGCGGTCGGGCTCATCAGCCGGCATCCGTACCCCCCTGGATCGGTGCGCCGCGGTATGGCGCGGATGATTCCAGGGGACCATCGCGGCGCACTCACTGCACTGGCGGTACGGCCATTCGGGTAACAGGAGGCGCCGGGAGCGGCTACCGACCGTGCCCCCGCCCGCAGCGGTGCGAGCCGGCTGAGCCGCGTGCCCCCGGCCCGCCCGCAGCAGCTCCGTGAACGCCGCAGCGGCGCCCGTCGGCTCCACTCGGGAGAACACCACGAGATGTCTCCGAGATGATCGCCGAGAGCCGGATGACCGTCGGCCGGGACGCCGATCCGTCCGATGTGGCACACCACGTCCACGCCCGTCCGACGCCCTCCGAGGCGGTCGGCGAGGCCTCCCTCACCCTCGCCGGACGCGGCCTCCACCAACAGGCCTGATCCGCAGCCGGCCCATCGGCATCAGACCGGACGCCCGGGAATCCCAGGAAACTCGGGAGGCTTGAGTACGGGCGCGGAGAGCCGGAAGGTGATCCTGCCGAAGCTCACCTGGTCCCCGTCGCGCACCGACACCGCCCCGGTCACCCGCTGCCCGTTCACACACGTGCCGTTGGTCGAGCCGAGATCGCGCAGGATCCATCGGCCACCCTGCACCGTGAGTTCGGCGTGCATCCGCGAGACGGTCTCGTGGGTGAGCCGCAATCCGTTCGCCGGGTCGCGGCCGATCAGCACGGGGTACGGGGTGGGCGCGGGCAGCAGCAACTTCGGCAGCCGCTCGGCCTGCCAGGCCCTGCGCACCCGCGCGGGGAATCCGGAGACCGCGCCCACCACCTGGAACAGCCCGCGTGTCCAGCGGCCTTCGGTCCTCAGGTCGGCGGTGAGTGCCTCCAGCTCCTCCGAGCGGTCGACGGACAGGGCCAGTTCCATGCGCCGCATGAACGTGTCATGGGACAGCTTGCCCTGGGCCGCGCCTTCTCTGAGCACACCGAGAACACGGTCGCGCTGGGCGTCGGAGACCCGCGCGGGATACGTGTGGAACTCGAAGGAGGACGTCACAGGACCGATTGTCGGGCCGACCGCCCCGGAGTGTCCAGAACATGCCTGCTTTCCGCCCGCCTGACCTGCGCGCGCGGCATGGCTGCGCAGAACGCCCGTGCCGAAAGTCGGGGGCGGTGTCCGGCGAAGGTTGCTACTGTCTGCCGCCGCGTGCCGTGCGCTGAGAACCGGTTGGCCGGCACGCCTCAAGGAGACATGGAGACTTGGTGACCCCTGCACCACTGGAGCTGACCGTCCGTCCGCTCACCGGGCCCGACGAACTCGGGCTCTTCCGAAGCCTGTTGTACGTCCTCGACCACGAACTGGCCGACGACCTCGCCACCGGGCGCCGCCGCCCGGAGTGGCTGTGGTTGGCGCTGCGCGGCGACCGGGTGGTGGCGCGGGCCGGCTGGTGGAGCCAGGGCGGGGACGTACCGCTGGCGCTCGACTTCTTCGACGTCGACGACACGCTGCCCGAGCCCGAACGCACCGAGACAGGTGTCCGGCTGCTGGAGGCGGCGACGGCGGCCGTCGTTCCCGCCGGGGTCCCGCGGCCGGAGTACGGGCGATTCGTACCGCCGGACTGGCGCGAGGACCCGGTGGCCCGCGACATCGTCGAGGCCCGGATCCGGGTGATGGAGCGCACCGGTGCGCGGATGCTGGTCGAACGGCTGCGCCTGGAGTGGCGGGCAGGTACGCCGGTCCCGGCCGACACCGGCCGGCTGCGCTTCCGTCCGGTGGCCGGGCGCGAGGATCTGCTCGCGCTGATGACCCCGGTGATGGAGGGCACCCTGGACGCGCACGGCCAGGAGGATCTCGCGTCGGGCCTGTCCGCGCGCAAGGCGGCGGAGAAGCACTACGACGAGGAGCTCGCGGAGTACACCACCCCGCGGGAGTGGTGGCGGATCGCCGAACTCCCCGACGGTGAGCCGGTCGGGTTCGTGATCCCGGCCCGTAACAGCTACAACCCGATCATCGCGTACATCGGAGTGCTGCCGGCGCAGCGCGGTCGCGGCCATATCGACGAGCTGCTCGCCGAGGGCACGCGGGTGCTCGCCGCGCAGGACGGCGTGGAGCGGATCCGGGCCGCGACGGACCTCGGCAATGTGCCGATGGCGAAGTCGTTCGAGCGCCTGGGGTACGTCAACTTCGAGCGCGCGTTCAACATGATCTGGGAACCGGCATGAATTCGGTGGACCGTGCGCCGTGGGGCCGGTTACGGTGGGCGCCCGCCCGAGGATCGAGGAAGGAGGCGAGAACAGTGCGTACCAGTACCACTTCATTCCCGCGCTCCCGTCCCGTTCGCCGGGCGGTTTCGGTTTCGGTCTGACCGGGAGCGCATCGCTTCTTCCGGAGGACTTTTTCCATGACCGATCTGGTCGTTCGCGCTCTCACCGAGAGCGACGCACATCTTTTCCGCACCCTGCAGGACCCCGGTCTCGTCGGCCGCGCCGCCTTCGGCCACAGCTACGCCACCGTGCACGAGGGCGGCGAGTACCGCCCCGAGTGGACCTGGGTCGCTCTACGCGACGGTGTCGTCGTGGCCAGGGCCGCCTGGTGGTCGGGGCCCGATGACACCGAGCCGGTGACGCTCGACCGGTTCGACTTCGCCGACGGCGAGGACGAGGCGGGCAGCGAACTGCTGCGCCGTGCACCGCTGTACGCCGAGTACGAGCTGATGCTGCCCGCCGACTGGCGGGAGCGGCCCGATGTCACGGCCGCCGCCGAGTCGAGGATCGCCGCCGCCCGCGCGGCCGGCATGGAGCCGCTGGTGGAGCGGTACCGGTACGAGTGGACACCGGAGTGCGGGCTGCCCGAGCGGCCCGGCCGGCTCGTGTTCCGCCCGGAGCCGGACGACGCGGTGATCCTCGATGTGCTGCGCCGGGTCCACTCCGTCACGCTGGACGCGCACGCCCGGCGGGCCATCGAGGGCCCCGGCGGACTGGAGCAGGCGGCGCAGGAGGAGCTCGACTTCTTCCACTGGTGCCCCTCGCCGCGCTCCTGGTGGCAACTGGCGTACACCCCCGACGGCGAGGTGGCCGGCATCCAGGTGCCGGCCCGTAACCCGGGCGGTCCGTGCATCGGCTTCATCGGCGTCGTGCCCGAACAGCGTGGCCACGGCTACGGGTACGACCTGCTCGTCGAGTGCACGCACTTCCTGGCGGCCGAGGGCGCCGAGTTCATCGCGGGCGCCACCGACCGGGGCAATGCGCCGATGGCGGCCGCGTTCGCCCGGGCCGGCCATCGGGTCATACAGGAACGCATCCATCTGGTGTGAGGTGCGAGGTGAGTTCCGCCGGCCGGTAGAGGCGGAGCTGCTGCGCGGCGGGGATGGTCGCATCCTCGCCGCGCGGTCCCACCTTCAGCAGCAGGTTGCCTCCTGCGGCCGCCGTCCCGGTCTCCAGCGCGGTGCCACCACGAGGACCATGGCGCGAAGTATTGATCGCTCAGGGGGTCGTTCGTAGGATCCGGGCACCTCCGGGGCACCTCCGACCGTGATGGCTACGCGCACCACCGAGCTGATGGCGAGCGGCCGATGACCGTGGACGACACCCGAACGGAACCGCAGTCCCGCGTCGGCGGCGGCTGGATCAGCGGTCTGGTGCTGGCCAACCTGGGCCTGTACATGGCTTTCCTCACCCCGATCCAGGTGCTGCTGGCCGAGCAGATCGACGATCTGACGACGTCCGGCAAGGAGGTGGCGCTCGGCTGGGCGACGGGTGTCGGGGCGTTGGTGGCGGTGGTCGCCAACCCGGTCGCCGGTGCGCTGTCGGACCGGACGGGCGGGAGGTTCGGGCGCCGTCACCCGTGGATCGTGGGCGGCGCGCTGGTGGGTGCGGTCGGTCTGGTGGTGACGGCGGCGCAGACGACCGTGGTCGGGGTGGCGCTCGGCTGGTGTCTGGCGCAGCTGGGGCTGAACGCGATGCTGGCGGGCACGAATGCGGTGGTGCCGGACCAGGTGCCGGTGCGGCAGCGGGCGGCGGTGTCCGGGTTCATCGGGATACCGCAGACGCTGGGGCTGGTCCTCGGCGTGCTGCTGGTGTCGGTGGTGGTGACCGGGATCGCCTCGGGGTATCTGATGCTGGCGGGTCTGGTGGTGCTGTGCGCGGTGCCGTTCGTGCTGCTGACGCGTGATCCGGCGGTGCCCGGGATTCCGGGGTCGGCGGTACGGCTGAAGGACTTCTGGGTGAGTCCGCGGCTGCATCCGGACTTCGGCTGGGCGTGGCTGACCCGGTTCCTCGTCCAGCTGGGCAATGCGATCGGCACCCTGTATCTGCTGTATTTCCTCAAGGACGCGGTGCATTACCCGGACCCGGACATGGGTGTGCTGTATCTGACGCTGCTCTACACCGGCGGCGTGGTGGTGACGGCGGTGGCGGGCGGCATCGTCTCGGACCGGCTGGGCAAGCGGAAGATGATGGTCAGCGCCTGTTCGATGGTGATGGCGGTGGGTTCGCTGCTGCTGACGTTCTGGCACACCTGGCCGGCTGCGATGGGCGCGGCGGTGCTCCTCGGGCTCGGCTACGGGATCTATGTGGCGGTCGACCAGGCACTGATCACCCAGGTCCTGCCGGCGGCCGAGGACCGGGCGAAGGACCTGGGGGTGATCAATGTCGCCAACTCCGCGCCCCAGGTGCTCGGTCCGGCGCTGGCCGCGCCGATCGTGGCGTACGCGGGTGGCTACGCGGGGCTGTACCTGGCGTCCACCGTGGTGACGGTGGTGGGCGGGGTGCTGGTGTGGCGGATCAGGTCAGTCCGCTGACTCCACGGTCCGTGCGGCCTTCTGGCTGCGGATGACGTCGCGGTACCAGGCGTACGACTCCTTGGGGGTCCGGCGCAGTGTCTCGTAGTCGATGTGGACGAGGCCGAACCGCTTGCTGGCGCCCTCGATCCACTCGACGTTGTCGGTCAGTGACCAGGTGAAGTAGCCGCGGACGTCGACGCCCGCGTCGATCGCGGTGCGCAGGGCGCCCAGGTGGCCTTCGAGGAAGGCGATCCGGCGGGTGTCGGTGACGGCCTCGTCGACGGCGCAGCCGTTCTCGGTGATGTAGAGGGGAGGGAGCCGGTCCCCGTAGCGGGCCTGCAGCTGGACGAGGGTTTCGCGCAGTCCGTCGGGGACGACGGGCCAGCCGAAGTCGGTCTTCTCGTAACCCTCGATCTCGCGGATGCCGAAGGGGAGTTCGGCGGGCATCCCGAAGCCGGAGAACGTTTCGAGCGCGTCCGCCCTGGGGGCGCCGACGAGGGTGGGGTTGTAGTAATTGACCCCGTACCAGTCGAGCGGGGTGGAGATCGTCCTGAGGTCGTCCTCCACCGGTCCGGGCATCAGCGCGGCGAAGTTCTCGTCGGGGTAGCGGCCGGTGAGGATCGGGTCGGCGAACATCCAGTTGGTGAGGGTGTCGTACAACTCGGCACCGAACCGGTCTTCGTCCGACTCACCCGCGGTCCACACCGGGGTGTGCGAGACGGCGACGCCGATCTCGGTTGCGCCGGCCGCCCGCAGCGCGCGGACACCCAGACCGTGGGCGAGGAGCTGGTGGTGGGCGGCGGGCAGCGCGTCGAAGAGGAGGGTGCGGCCCGGGGCGTGCTCGCCCAACGCGTAGCCGAGCATGGTCACTTCGGCGGGTTCGTTGATGGTGATCCACATGGGTACGCGGTCGGCGAGCCGCTCGGCGACGATGCCCGCGTACTCGGCGAAGCGGTAGGCGGTGTCCCGGTTCAGCCAGCCGCCCGCCTCGTCGAGCGGCAGCGGGGTGTCCCAGTGGTACAGGGTGGGGGCCGGGGTGATGCCGTGGGCGCAGAGTTCGTCGACGAGCCGGTCGTAGAAGTCGAGCCCTGCCGGGTTGACGGCGCCGCTGCCGCCCGGCACCACGCGCGGCCAGCTGACGGAGAACCGGAAGGCGTCGGCGCCGAGACCGGCCAGCAGGGCGACGTCCTCGCGGTAGCGCTCGTGGAAGCCGGTGCCGCGGCTGGTGTCGGTGCCGTCCTTGATCCGTCCCGGCTGGGCGGCGAAGGCGTCCCAGCCGGAGGGGCCCTTGCCGTCGGCGTCGGCCGCTCCTTCGGTCTGGAAGGCGGAGGCGGAGGCTCCCCAGAGGAATCCCGGCGGGAACGTCGGCACAGTCATCTCGGCCTCCAGCAGCCGTACGTATGAGCCAGAACCTGGCAGGGCAATGATCAGAACCAGACCTTAATCGCCAGTAATGGGCTCGATCCAGTGTCGTGGGCCGGTGATCGCGACTTCTGCCGACCATGGGGCCGAGGCGACGAGACGAGGAGCGATGCATGCTGTTCGAGGTATGGGCACCTGAGGCGGACTCGGTCCGCCTGCGACTGGCCGGCGCGCTGCGGCCGATGACGCGTGACGAGGTGCGAACGGGCTGGTGGACGGCCGATGCGGAGGCCGCGGACGGCGACCGGTACGGCTTCGTCCTCGACGACGGCCCCGTGCTTCCCGACCCGCGTTCGCGCCGCCAGCCCGACGGCCCGGACGGCGAGAGCGCCGTCGTCGACCAGGAGGCGTACCCCTGGCGCGCCGCGTGGACGGGGCGCGGGCTACCAGGCGCCGTCCTGTACGAGCTGCACATCGGTACGTACACCGAGGAGGGCACCTTCGACGCCGCCGCGGCGCGCCTGCCGCACCTCGCCGAGCTGGGCATCACGCATGTGTCGCTGATGCCCGTCTGCCCGTTCCCCGGCACTCACGGGTGGGGGTACGAAGGGGTGTCGCTGTGGGCCGTGCACGAACCGTACGGCGGCCCGGACGGACTGAAGCGCTTTGTCGACACGGCGCACGGGCTCGGCCTTGCGGTGGTCCTCGACGTGGTCCACAACCACCTGGGCCCGTCCGGCAACTACCTCCCGGCGTTCGGCCCGTACTTCACCGAGACCCACCACACGCCGTGGGGCGCCGCGGTCAACCTCGACGCCGCCGGCTCGGACGAGGTCCGCGGGTACCTGCTCTGCAGTGCGCTCGGCTGGCTGCGCGACTACCGGCTCGACGGGCTCCGGCTCGACGCCGTCCACGCCCTCGCCGACACCCGGGCCCTCACCTTCCTGGAGGAGCTGTCCACGGCGGTCGACGCACTCGCCGCGGAACTCGGCCGCCCGCTGACCCTGATCGCCGAGTCCGACCTCTGCGACCCGCGCACCACGACGCCGCGCGCGGAGGGCGGGATCGGTCTGCACACCCAGTGGAACGACGACTTCCACCACGCCCTGCACACGGCTCTGACCGGCGAGTCCCAGGGCTACTACGCCGACTTCGCCACCGCCCCGCTGGCCGCCGTCGCCAAGACCGTGACCAGAGCCTTCTTCCACGACGGCACGTACTCCGCCTTCCGTGGCCGCACGCACGGCCGCCCCGTCGACACCGTCCGCACCCCGGCCACCCGCTTCGTCGGCTACGCACAGACCCATGACCAGATCGGCAACCGGGCGCTCGGCGACCGGCTCTCCGCCACGCTCTCCCCCGGTCTGCTGGCCTGCGCGGCGGCACTGGTGCTGACCGGCCCGTTCACCCCGATGCTGTTCATGGGAGAGGAGTGGGGTGCCCGCACCCCCTGGCAGTTCTTCACCGACCACACCGATCCGGCACTCGCCGAGGCGGTACGCAACGGCAGGCGGCGGGAGTTCGCGGCGCACGGCTGGGCGGCGGACGACATCCCGGACCCGCAGGACCCGGCCACCCGCGACCGCTCCTGCCTGGACTGGACCGAACCGGAACGCGAACCGCATGCCCGCCTCCACGCCTGGTACCGCGAACTGATCGCGCTGCGCCGCACCATGCCCGACCTGTCGGATCCGGATCTGGCCGCGGTGAAGACCGCCCACGACGAGCAGGGTCGCTGGCTGGCGTACCGCAGGGGCGACCTGCGGATCGCGGTCAACCTCGACGAGAAGCCGGCCACGATCCCGCTCGGCGGTGGACGGAACCGGACCGGCATGGGCAGGGTGCTGGCCGCCTGGGAACCGGTGGCGGCGCCGGACGCGGACGGGCTGCTGCACCTGCCGCCGGAGTCGAGCGTGGTACTCGCCGACGACTGACGCGGCGCGGCACAGCACGGGGAACGGGACACGTGGGCCGTCGGGACCTCTTGCCTTCGTGTGCGCTTCACCTCGTACGGTCGGTGCCATGAAGCAGCGATTTCTCGGCGGGACCGGACTCCAGGTCAGCGAACTGTGCCTGGGCACCATGACGTTCACCAGGGCGGGCGACGAAGCGGCCGCCCACCGCGTTCTCGACACGTTCACCGAGGCGGGTGGCACCTTCATCGACACCGCGGACATGTACGACCGCGGTGGCTCGGAGGAGGTGCTCGGCCGCTGGCTGAAGGGCCGCAACCGCGACGATCTCGTCATCGCGACCAAGGTGTGGGGTCAGATGGGCGACGGCGCGAACGACGGGGGGCTGAGCCGCAAGCACATCCTCTCCGCCGTCGAGGCGAGTCTGCGCCGCCTGAACACGGAGTACATCGACCTGTACCAGACCCATCTGTGGGACGCGACGACGCCGATCGAGGAGACCCTCGCCACGCTCGACACGCTGGTGAAGGCCGGCAAGGTCCGCTATCTCGGCGCGAGCAATCTCGCCCCCTCCCAGCTCCAGAAGTCACTGGACCTCGCGCGACGGCGCGACTGGACTCCGTACGTGTGCCTCCAGCCGCTCTACAACCTGCTGCACCGCGAGGTGGAGTGGGAGCTGGCCCCGCTGAGCGTCCAGGAGGGCGTCGGAATCATCCCGTGGTCCCCGCTGGACGGCGGCTGGCTGTCCGGCAAGTACCGGCGCGGCATGACCGAGGCGCCCGCCGGCTCCCGCGCCGCCGTCCGGCAGGAGAACGGGAGCGACGACTGGCGGCTCCGCGACAACGAGGAGACCTGGGGCGTCGTGGACGCCGTCGTCGCCGTCGCCGAGGAGGCCGGACGCACACCCGCCCAGGTCGCGCTGCGCTGGCTGCTCGGAAGGCCGGGGGTCACTGCCCCGATCATCGGGGCCCGTACCGTCGAGCAGCTGACCGACAATCTCGGCGCCGTCGGCTGGGAACTGACGGCCGAGCAGACGGCGCGGCTCGACGGGGCGAGCGCGCGGCCGCTGCCGTATCCGTACGCGACCCTGGAGCGCCTCAGCAACCGCGGCGGCTCGTGAACTACTCGACGACTGCCAGCTCGCGCGCGGTGGTGTTCAGCCGCCGCCCGCCGTCTTCGGTGACGGTCACGATGTCCTCGATGCGCACGCCGAACCGGCCCGGCAGATAGATCCCGGGCTCCACGGAGAAGCACATCCCGGGCACCAGCAGCTGCTCCTCGCCCTCGATCATGTACGGGGGTTCATGGGTGGTGACGCCGATGCCGTGGCCGGTGCGGTGGATGAAGCGCTCGCCGTAACCGAATTCGGTGATGACGGCGCGGGCCGCCCGGTCGATCTCCTGGCAGGCGATGCCGGGCCGGACGGCGCGGCAGCCGGCCTCCTGCGCCTCCCGCACGATGTCGTGCACCCGCTGCTCCTCGGCAGTGGGCTCGCCGACATGGACCGTGCGGGAGGTGTCGGAGCCGTAGCCGTGCTTGAGGCCGCCGAAGTCGAGCACCACCATGTCGCCGCGCTCGATGGTGCGGTCGCCCGCCTCGTGGTGCGGGTTGGCGCCGTTCGGGCCGGAGCCGACGACGGTGAAGTCGACCTGCGAGTGTCCGAACTGCTTGAGCAGTGCGGCGAGATCGGCTGCGACGTCGGTCTCCTTTCGGCCGGAGAAGCGGACCTTCAGGATCTCCTCGTACGTGGCGTCGGCGGCGGCCCCGGCCGCGGCGAGGCGTTCCAGCTCGGCCGCGTCCTTGACCGCCCGCAGCATCGGCAGGGCCTCGGTGAGGGAGACGTACGAGGTGCCGGGGAGGAACTGCTGCAGTCCGAGCAGATGCATCGCCCAGGCGTTGTCGCTGATCCCGAAACGGCCGTCCGCGTCGAGCAGCGGGGCGGCGACGGCGTACGGGTCCTTGCCGTCGGTCCAGTCGCGCAGGGTCAGGGCCGGGGAGCCGACGGCCTGCTCGGCGTCCGGCGCCTCCAGGGTGGGGACGACGAGCACCGGGTCCTCGCCCGCCCTGAGGACGAGGAGAGTGAGGCGTTCGGTGTTCACGGGCCGGTAGCCGGTGAGATGGACGAGGTCCGGGCCCGGTGCGACGAGGACGCCTGCGAGCCCGGCTTCGGCGGCGGACTCGGCGGCCCGCGCCATCCTCGCCCGGTAGTCGTCGGCGGTGAACGGCACGGGCTGGTTCGGGCTGGACATGCGGAACCTCCTGGCGAAGCGATACGGCACACAGCATCCTGCCCGGCGGCGGGGACAGGCGCGAGCGTGGGTCAGACGGCGGGTCGCAGTCGTACGACGAGGTCGGCGCGGTCCCGGCCACGGTCGACTAGCCGGGCATTGGTCTCGTCCGACTCCGCGACCCAGCGCTCGGCGTGCGGCCGGGGCTTGCCGAACCGCACATGGCGGTCGACGAGTCGGCGGACCCTGACGTCCGGTTCGAGATCCAGGAACCAGACCTCGTCGAGCAGCCGGCGCACCGGAGCCCACGGCCCGTCGTCATGGAGGAGGTAGTTGCCTTCGGTGACGACGAGCGGGATGTCCGGGGGTACGGGAACGGCCCCGGCGATCGGCTCCTCCAGGGCGCGGTCGAAGGCGGGGGCGTAGACGGGCCCCTGATCCCCGGGTGTGCGCAGGCGTCGGAGCAGGGCGGCGTATCCGGCCGCGTCGAAGGTGTCGGGGGCGCCCTTGCGGCCGGCGCGGCCGAGGCGGTCCAGTTCGGCCTGCGCGAGATGGAAGCCGTCCATCGGGACGAGGACGGCGCGCCCGCCGAGCCCGTCGACCAGCCGCTCGGCGAGCGTGGACTTCCCGGCGCCGGGCGGCCCCGCGATGCCGAGGATGCGGCGGCGGCCGGGGACGGCGAGCCGGCGGGCGCGGGCCGACAGTTCACCGACGTCACTCGTCTGCATGCGGCGCATTGTCCCGGCACGAGCGGCATCCTGGGTAGTGTTACGTATAACCGACTCAGTACCCTCGAGGAACCGCCATGTCACACATCGCCCTGGTCACCCTGGTCGTCCGCGACTACGACGAGGCCATCTCCTTCTACACGGACGCGCTCGGCTTCGAGCTCCTGGAGGACACCGACCGCGGGGACGGCTCCCGCTGGGTCGTCGTCCGGCCGCGCGGCGCGGCAGAGGGAACGGGGCTCGTGCTGGCCCGCGCGAAGGACGACGAGCAGCGGAGCCGCGTCGGCGCACAGACCGGCGGCCGGGTCGGCTTCTTCCTGCACACCGAGGACTTCGCGGGCGACCATGCGCGGATGCAGGCAGCCGGAGTGCGCTTCCTGGAGGAGCCGCGCCACGAACCCTACGGCTCGGTCGCGGTCTTCGAGGACCTGTACGGCAACCGCTGGGACCTGCTGCAGCCCGCGTGAGCCGCCCCGAGATGTTCCCTCTGCCGAGGACTCCGGCGGGATGGGAGCGATCCGTCGTGCGGCCGGGCCTCGGAACGCATGTGCTGTCGACCGCCGCGAAGGGGTCAACTCGCCTGCAGCCACTCAGCCGTGAGGCCTGGCCGCAGGCCCGGGCAGGACCGTGACCTCGGCCGGGGTGAGTGCGGCGTGCTCACCGGAGCACTCGACCACGACCTGCACCGGGGCGCCGCAATCGCTGTGCCGCATGTCCAGGACCGGCCCCTCGGCATCGCCGACGTAGGTCTCGCCCCACTGCCTGAGCGCCACGAGAACGGGCCACAGATCCCGGCCCTTGCGGGTCAGGCGATATTCCTGCCGGGTCCGGCTGCCCTGCTCCTGATACGGGACGGTCTGCAGGACCCCGGCCGCGACCAGCTTGCGGAGCCGGCCGGCCAGGACCGCCTCCGAGAGCCCCACATGCCGGCGGAAGTCGTCGAAGCGGCGCACCCCGTTGAAGGCGTCACGCAGGATCAGCAGCGTCCACTTCTCGCCGACCACGTCGAGGGTGCGCTGGACCGTGCAGTTCTCCGTGCTCATCTCCAGCCACTTCATTCCGTCATGGTAGCCCGCCTGGCTTCGATATTGACAGTCAGCTGCACCGACAGCTAGCTTCATCGAACAAAGCCAGATGAGGAGGATCAGCCGCATGGGACGGTCACGTACATACGAATGGGAAGATCCGGCGGTCTCGGCGGCCGCCGTCGGACAGACCACGGGTCTGGAGTTCCTGCGCGAGATCGCCACCGGACGGCTGCCCGGCCCTCCGATCGCCGCCACCCTGGACATCACTCTCGACGAAGCCGAGCACGGGCGTGTGGTGTTCTCGCTGGTCCCGGGCGAGGAGCACTACAACCCCATCGGCAGCGTGCACGGCGGGGTCTACGCCACACTGCTCGACTCGGCCGCCGGTTGCGCGGTCCAGTCCACCCTGCCGTCGGGCATGGGGTACACGTCGCTCGACCTGACCGTGAAGTTCCTGCGCCCCGTCACCGTCGACACCGGCAGGATCCGCGCCGTCGGCACGGTCACCAGCAGCGGCCGCCGCACCGCCCTCGCCGAAGCCCGGCTCCTCGACGAGAAGGACCGCCTGCTCGCTCACGCCACCAGTACGTGCATGCTGTTTCCGCTGCCGTCGTCCTGAGGGCTTCGAAGGCCTTGGGCCGAGCCCTATGTGACGGGGCTAAGACCTTCATGAAGCCCGCGAGGTGGCGGGCCGACAAGCCGGGGCCGATTGCGCAGACGACGCGATGCAAGCCCGCCGGGCGATCGACGGCAGAGCCCGTCGCGGGCGCACGCGCGCTCAGCCCGCAGGCAACCGCACTGCCGCGCCCCGCAAAGCGTCGAGCACCGGTCTGATCAGTGGGTGGCCCTCCGCCCCGTGCCGTACCGCTGCGAACACCCGTCGGGTCGGTGCGCTGCCCTCCACCGGCCGCACCACCACGCCCGCCAGGTCCATGCCGCGCAGCGCCCACCTCGGCACCAGTGCCACTCCGGCCCCCGCCCCGGCCAGCGCCACCACCGCCCGGAAGTCGTCCGAGGAGTGCTCGAGTCTCGGCTGGAAGCCGGCGAACTCGCAGGCCAGGACCACCACGTCGTGGCACGGGTTGCCGGGATACTGACCGATCCACGGGTCCTTCTCCAGGTCCGCGATCGTCACCTGGTCCTGGCCGGCCAGCCGGTGGCCCACCGGCAGCACCGCGTCGAACGGCTCCGAGTACAGCGGTACCCGGGTCAGCCGCCGGTCGTCCTCGTCGGGCGCGCCCCGGTATTCGACGGCGACCGCCACATCCACCTGCCGGTCGAGCACCATCGGCACGCTCGCGTCGCCCTCCGCGTCCTGGACCCGGACCCGGATGCCGGGGGCGGTCAGCGTCAGCTCGGCGATCGCGGGGGCGAGCACCAGGCCGATGCCCGTGGCGAACGCGGCGACCGTGACCGTACCGGCGTCCCCCGCGCTGTACGCGGCTAGCTCGGCCTCCGCCCGTTCCAGTTGGGCGAGGACCGCGTTGGTGTGGGTCAGCAGGATCTCGCCGGCGGCGGTGAGCCGGACGCCCCGGGCGCTGCGGTCGACCAGCCGGTGGCCGGTCTCCTGTTCCAGCGCGGCGAGTTGCTGGGAGACGGCGGAAGGGGTCAGATACAGCGCGGCGGCTGCCGCGGTCACGGTGCGGTGGTCGGCCACCGCACGGAGAATACGCAGCCGCCGTGCATCGATCATGCGATCCATTGTCCCAGGTCCCGTGGGATGTCCCGGCCCTGGGACGGGGCGGGGAAGCCCGGGATCGCCGGAGGCCCGGGACCGTACGGTCCCGGGCCTCCGGCGGGGACCTACTCGCTCAGCGCGGCCCGCGCGTCGACGAACGCGTCCACCGCACGGTTCACATCGTCCGTGGAGTGCGCGGCGGACAGCTGCACGCGGATGCGTGCCGCGCCCTGCGGGACCACCGGGTACGAGAACCCGATCACGTACACACCGCGCTCCAGGAGCAGCTCCGCCATCCGGCCTGCCTTCGCCGCGTCCCCGATCATGACGGGGGCGATGGCGTGGTCGCCGGGCAGGATGTCGAAGCCTTCCTCGGTCATCCGGGTACGGAAGAGCGCGGTGTTGGCGTTGAGCCGCTCGCGCAGGTCACCGGCGGACTCCAGCAGGTCGATGACCTTCAGCGAGGCCGCCGCGATGACCGGGGCGAGCGAGTTGGAGAAGAGGTACGGGCGGGACCGCTGGCGCAGCAGCGCGACGATCTCGGCGCGGGCCGCGACGTAGCCGCCGGACGCACCGCCGAGCGCCTTGCCGAGGGTGCCGGTGATGATGTCGACACGGTCCATGACGTCGTGCAGCTCGGGAGTGCCGCGGCCGCCGGGGCCGACGAAGCCGACGGCGTGCGAGTCGTCGACCATGACCATGGCGTCGTACCGGTCGGCCAGGTCGCAGATCTCGCGCAGCGGGGCGACGTAGCCGTCCATGGAGAACACGCCGTCGGTGACGATGAGCCGGCGCCGGGCGCCGGACGCCTCCTTGAGCTGCTTCTCCAGGTCGTCCATGTCGCGGTTGGCGTAGCGGAACCGCTTGGCCTTGGAGAGGCGGATGCCGTCGATGATGGAGGCGTGGTTGAGGGCGTCGGAGATGACCGCGTCCTCCGGGCCGAGGACGGTCTCGAAGACACCGCCGTTGGCATCGAAGCAGGAGGAGTAGAGGATCGTGTCCTCCTGGCCGAGGAACGACGAGAGCCGCTGCTCCAGCTCCTTGTGAACCTCCTGGGTGCCGCAGATGAAGCGGACCGAGGCCATCCCGTAGCCCCAGCGGTCCAGCGCCTCGTGGGCGGCGGCGATCACGTCGGGGTGGTCGGCGAGGCCCAGGTAGTTGTTGGCGCAGAAGTTGAGCACCTCACCGGGGCGGCCACCCGCGGTGACGGCGACGGTCGCGGACTGCGGGGTGCCGATCACGCGCTCGGGCTTGTGGAGTCCGGCGGCCTTGATCTCGTCGAGGGTGGTGCGCATGTCGTCGCGTACGGAGTCGAACATGAGGGGTGTCTCCCGGCTCGATAGCTGGATACGGGTGGTCAGGAGGTCCAGTCGAGGATGACCTTGCCGCCGCGTCCGCTCGCCGCGTCGTCGAAGGCCGCCTCGAAGTCGCGGTAGCCGTACCGTCCGGTGATCACCGGGTGGAGGTCGAGGCCGCCCTCCAGCAGTACGGACATGGCGTACCAGGTCTCGTACATCTCGCGCCCGTAGATCCCCTTGATCGTGATCATCGAGGTGACGATGCGCGACCAGTCGACGGCGAACTCCTCGGACGGCAGTCCGAGCATGGCGATCCGTCCGCCGTGCGTCATGTTCGCGATCATGTCGCGCATGGCCTCGGGGCGGCCGGACATCTCCAGGCCGATGTCGAAGCCCTCGCGCAGGCCGAGCTTCTGCTGACCGTCGGCGATCGTCTGCTCGCCGACGTTGAGGGCGAGGCTGACGCCGACCTTCCGGGCCAGGTCGAGCCGGGCCTCACTGACGTCGGTGATCACGACGTTGCGGGCACCCGCGTGCTTGGCGACGGCAGCGGCCATGATGCCGATGGGACCGGCGCCGGTGATCAGGACGTCCTCGCCGACCAGCGGGAACGACAGCGCGGTGTGCACGGCGTTGCCGAACGGGTCGAAGATCGCGGCGATGTCGAGGTCGACGGGGACCCGGTGCACCCACACGTTGGAGGCGGGCAGCGCGACGTACTCGGCGAATGCCCCGTCGCGGCCCACGCCGAGTCCCAGGGTGGAGCGGCACAGGTGGCGGCGTCCGGCCAGACAGTTGCGGCACTTTCCGCAGACCAGGTGGCCTTCGCCGCTGACCAGGTCGCCGACGGTGATGTCGACGACGTCGGCGCCCATCGCGGCGACCTCGCCGACGAACTCGTGGCCGAGGACGAGCGGCGTCTTCACGGCCTGCTGGGCCCAGCCGTCGTAGTTGCGGATGTGCAGGTCGGTCCCGCAGATACCGGTACGGAGCACCTTGATCAGCACGTCCGAGGGGCCGATCTCCGGCTCGGGAACGTCCATCAGCCAGAGCCCGGGCTCGGCCTTGTGCTTCACGAGTGCCTTCACGGCTGCGGCTCCCTGTACGTGGTACGTGGTGATTGCCCCGGGCCGGGGGCATGCCTGAGGCAGCCTGCGGCCCGGGGAAGAAGGAGGGACGACATGGCAGCGCGCGGTGATCGGCTGCCGCGCACCATCCTCTGCCGTCACGGAGAAATCTGCCGTACCCCGCGCCCCAGGTCCATCGAGGTTTTCTTAAGCGCAGCCGCAGCTCCGCTTCATGCCGCACCGGACGGGAGGGCCGGCCGCCCTCCGGAACGGGCGACCGGCCCCCTGGACCGAGCGGACGATCAGTCGCCGATCTCCTGCGGCGGGGTGTCGCGGCCCGGCACCTCATCGGGTGAGAGGACCCGGTCGTCCCGCGGGTACGGCTTGGTCCATCCGGTGGACGCGTGCCAGGTGATCCGGTTCGGCTGCGCCGGGTTCACTCCGGATCGGCACGAGCCGGCGCGCGCTTGTCGTCCGGCTCCCCGGCGGCCGTACCGCGCTCTCGCGGGCGTCCACCGGGCAGGGGACGAAGCCGCCGACGCGCTGACCGTGAGCGGGCCCGCACCCCTGCGTACCCTGTCTCCGTGTCAGCCTCCCGCCTGCGTCGCGTCGCCGTTCTTGTGCTCGAGGGTGCGAAGCCGCTCGATGTCGGGATCCCCGCGCAGGTGTTCACGACGCGCGCGAGCATGCCGTACGAGGTGCGGTTGTGCGGCGCGGCACCTGGTCTCGTGACCGGCGGCGACGGCCTTTCGTACCACGTCGCCCATGGCCTCGACGCACTTGCGTGGGCCGACATCGTCTTCATCCCCGGTTACCGGTTCCCGGACCGTGACGATCCGCCGCAGGCCGTCGTCGACGCGCTGATCGCTGCCCACGACCGGGGCGCGCGGCTCGCCGCCATCTCGACGGGCGCCTTCGCGCTCGCCGCCACGGGCCTGCTCGACGGCAAGCGTGCCACGACGCACTGGCACTACTCACGGGCGCTGGCGGCGAAGCATCCGCTCGTTCAGGTCGACGAGAACGTTCTGTTCGTCGACGAGGGCAGCGTGCTGACGTCGGCCGGCGCCGCCTCGGGCATCGACCTGTGCCTGCACATTCTGCGCGGCGACCTCGGGGTGGCCGCATCGAACCACGCGGCGCGGCGACTGGTCGCAGCCCCCTACCGCAGCGGCGGTCAGGCGCAGTATGTGCCGCGCAGCGTGCCCGAGCCGCTCGGTGAGCGGTTCGCCGACACCCGCGAGTGGGCGCTGCACCGGCTCGATGAGCCTCTCACTCTCGAGGTACTGGCGCGGCAGGCAGCGGTCTCGCCGCGTACGTTCTCGCGGCGCTTCGTGGAGGAGACCGGGTACACCCCGATGCAGTGGGTCATGCGAGCCCGCGTCGACATGGCCCGCGAGCTGCTCGAGCGTTCGCAGCGCAGCGTCGAGCAGATCGCCGCCGACGTCGGTCTCGGCACCGGTGCGAATCTGCGGCTGCACTTCCAGCGCATCCTCGGCACCACGCCGAGCGAGTACCGGCGCACCTTCGCCCGAGGCGAGTAGCCCCGCCGCCTGGCGCGATCCTTTTGAACGGTGGCGATCCCGCCACTGTCACGGGCGGGTGCCGCGAGCGAGCCTGGTGGCGAACCGAAGGGACAGCACTTATGACTCGCATCGCCATCAACGGATTCGGCCGCATCGGACGCAACGTGCTGCGCGCGTTGCTCGAACGTGACAGCACCCTCGAGGTCGTCGCCGTCAACGACCTCACGGAGCCCGCCACCCTCGCACGACTGCTCGCATACGACACGACGGCCGGCCGGCTCGGTCGCCCGGTGACCGCCGACGGGGACGCCCTCGTTGTCGACGGCCGTCGCATCAAGGTGCTCGCGGAGCGTGAACCGGCGCAGCTGCCGTGGGCCGAACTCGGTGTCGACGTCGTCCTCGAAGCGACCGGCCGCTTCACGTCGGCCAAGGCCGCCCGCGCCCACCTCGATGCGGGCGCGAAGAAGGTGCTGGTCAGTGCTCCGTCGGACGGTGCCGATGTCACGCTGGCATTCGGGGTCAACACCGACGTGTACGACCCGACCGTGCACACGATCGTCTCCAACGCTTCGTGCACGACCAACGCGCTTGCACCGCTGGCGGCGGTACTCGACGAACTCGCCGGGATCGAGCACGGCTTCATGACCACGGTGCACGCCTACACGCAGGAGCAGAACCTTCAGGACGGTCCGCACCGCGACGCCCGTCGCGCCCGAGCTGCCGCCGTCAACATCGTGCCGACCACGACGGGCGCCGCCAAGGCGATCGGTCTGGTCCTGCCGAACCTGGAAGGCAAGCTGTCGGGCGACTCGATCCGGGTGCCGGTTCCGGTGGGCTCGATCGTCGAGCTCAACACGACGGTCGCCCGCGACGTGACGCGCGACGACGTACTGGCGGCGTACCGCGCCGCGGCGGATGGACCGCTCGCCGGCATCCTCGAGTACTCGGACTTCCCGCTCGTGTCCTCCGACATCACGGGCAATCCGGCTTCTTCGATCTTCGACTCGGACCTCACCCGGGTCGACGGCCGGCACGTGAAGGTGGTCGCCTGGTACGACAACGAGTGGGGCTTCTCGAACCGTGTGATCGACACACTCGAGCTCCTCGCCACCCGCTGACCGGAGCCTGTCCGGCCGCTGCGGGCCAGGAGCGCGTCGGTACCCGACCGGGTCAGGACGCGCTCCGCACACGGACCTGCGCAGCGCCGCCCCGCCCCGCCCCGGGGGCCGGCTCCCGTCGGCGATGGGCAGGAACTACGGGCTCCGGAGGACGTCCTTGACGAACACGATGCCGTCGCTGTCCGCCAGGTGGGCCGGGTCGAACGGGGCGTAGCCGAACCAGGGGGACACGCGGGGCGCGGGCCGCGTGTCGCCGAGGGCGGTGGCCAGCCGCGGGGCGTCGATGACGCAGCGGTCCTCCGGGAGCGTGTACAGGAGTCCTTCGACGGTGTCCGGCGGCGGCGTGTCCACTCCCTGGTGCCGGATCGTGCCGAGGGTCGTGGCCACGAAGGCGTACTCCTCGCCGAGTTGGGCGCTCACCAGCGCACCGGCGCTCCACCACTCCAGCGGCATCCCGCCCATCCGCATCGTGCTCTTCTCCCGCTGGAGATGGGAGTTGTGGGCGTGGACGAGTGCCGGGCCCCGAGCGGCGACGGCGAGGAGGTTGTGGGCCATCATCTGGTCCCGCACACCAACCAGCCGGGTCATGCGGGCCGGTGAGGTGTCGGCCATCCAGTAGTGGTAGCGCAGCAGACCGAGGGCGGTGCGCCCGTACAGTCGCGCCCGGTCCCAGTCGTCCCGCGGGGTCTCCGTGATCAGGTGGGGCGTCTGCGCGTCGAGCAGCGCCACCAGATCGTCGGCGAGCAGCCGCAGTTGGCCGGCCTCGGCCGACTGCCCCGTGGACCGGGGCGGGTCCATCATCGCGGCAGGATCGGTCCACCGCTCTTCGGTGCCGAGCAGGCGGTCGAGTGTGTCCGCGGTGCAGGGGAGCAGGTCCGCGTCCACCCGGGCCGCGAGGTAGTTGTGGAGTGCGGTGAGGGCCTGACGGGGGCTCGCGGCGTGGGTGATCTCCAGCGGGCCGTCGAAACCGGCGAAGCGGAGCCGCTCGGACGCGGGCCTGCCGTCGTTGTCGGCGCGGACGTTGTAGGCGCGCATCCAGCGCAACAGCTCGCGGTTGGCCGCGAAGGTGCCCCAGCCGTGGCTGATCCCCTGCTCCATGACCTCGTCGAGAGTGCCCGTGCCCGAGGTGACGTAGTCGTCCACGACCAGGCCCGTCATGCAGTCGCTCTCGATCGCGATCGTCCGGTAGCCCTCCTGCTCGACAAGCTGCCGGAAGAGCTCGTTACGCAGGTCGAGCAGAGCGTCCTCGCCGTGGGTGGGCTCGCCCAGGGCGAGCAGCCGAGGCCGGCCCGGGAGCAGCCTCATGACGGCGGCAGCCTCGACGGCATGGGCGGTGTCCTTGATGTCGGTAGCCATGCCTTCAACGGTATCGTTGAACCTTCGGTTGAAACTTTCCCGCGATATCGTCAGTCGCATGGGGAGAAACCTTCAAAGCGGCGATCGGCTCAGGCCGGTTGATCTGGCGCGCGGGCACGGTCTGTCCACGCAGGCGATCAGGAACTACGAGGAGGCCGGCATCCTTCCGGCCGCCGGTCGCACACCCCACGGCTACCGCACCTACACCTCGCTGCACGCGGGGGCCCTGCGCGCGTTCCTTGCCCTCGTGCCCGGCCACGGCCACCGGACAGCGACGTCGATCATGCGGGCCGTGAACCAGGGCGCGGTCGACGGGGCGTTCCGCCTCATCGACGAGAGCCACGCCCAGCTCCTCGACGACCGGCAGACCCTCCAGGCCGT
The DNA here is from genome assembly GCF_036248255.1 of Streptomyces sp. NBC_01717. Taxonomy (NCBI): domain Bacteria; kingdom Bacillati; phylum Actinomycetota; class Actinomycetes; order Kitasatosporales; family Streptomycetaceae; genus Streptomyces; species Streptomyces sp. NBC_01717. The sequence goes on from NZ_CP109178.1 coordinate 2,252,767, forward strand.
GGAGGGCGCCCTCCGCGACCTGGAGCCCACCACGGCGCCCGAGCCCGGTGTGGGGTCCGAGCCGGCCGCGGTGTCCGGGCCCGGCGGCACGTTCATCGGGCCGCTGGCGGACAAGCTCGGAATCCGGCCCGCGACGCTGCGCAAATGGGAGCGCGCCGGGCTGATGCGCCCGCACCGCGACCCGCGGACCGGGTACCGCGTCTACGACGAGGCCGACGTACGGGACGCCCGGCTGGCCCACCAACTCAGGCGGGGCGGCTACTTGCTGGACCAGATCGCCCCGCTGATCGCCCAGGTGCGGGCGGCCGGCGGCCTGGAGCCGCTGGAGGCCGCACTGCGCGACTGGCACGGCCGGCTGTTCGCCCGCGGGCGAGCGATGCTGACCGGGGCCGCAGAGCTGGAGGCGTACCTGCGCGAGCGCGGATGAGACTTCGGCCGCCTGCCGGCCGAAGAGAATCAGGAGTCACCACCGGTGATGCCGATACGTGGGCCTCGGCGACGACCCCGCGCTCACCATCAACTCTTAACAACGGTCCGATCCGCTACCTCACCTGCTCGCACCCGGTTCCGGTTGGCCTGGTGCGATGGCGTTGGCGTCGGTGTGCGGTCGCAGGCGTTCGCCTTGGGGCCCGAACATGATCAGGTATTCGACCGGTCCGTCAGGTCCGGCGTTCGCGATTCCGTGAGGGGTGCGGGTGTCGAACTCGGCGACTTCCCCGGCGGTGAGGACGAGGTCGCGTTCGCCGAGGGCCAGCCATAGCCGTCCGTACAGCACGCACAGCCATTCGTACCCTTCGTGGGACTCCTGCCGCGGCCGCATGGGCTGTTCGCCGGTGGCGGGCAGGACGTGCTTGTGGGCGTGCAGTCCACCGACGTACCGGGTCAGCGGCAAGACCGCCTTGTCCTCCCCCGGACGCCGCGGCGCGGAGGTACGCGCTCCGGCCGACGTGGCGGATGCGGTGCCGGCCAGTTCGTCCAGCGAGACGCCGTACGCCTTCGCCAGATGCAGCAGTGCCTCCAGGGTCGGCTTGCGCCGGCCGGTCTCAATCCGCGACAGCGTGCTCAGCGAGATGCCGGTCGCACGGCTGACGTCGGTGAGCGTGGCACCGTGCCGCTCGCGCAGGGCCCGCAGCCGGGGGCCCAGGGTCGCCAGCGTGTCGGCTGTGCCGTCGTCCGTCATCGTCGCCCTGCTCTTTCCAGCCGGGCCGCGTCCACGGCCCTGTCCTGCAAGTTTGCCCGAATGGCAAGGAGAGTCGCGTCTCTCGGCTGCCGCACCGCATGATCGGTGCGTAACCGCGGCCGCCCGTGAACCCGAGGAGAAGCCATGCAGCAGCCCACGCCCTCCGCTGACCTGCGCCACCGCACCATCGAGGCACCCGCCGGGCGGCTGCACCTGGTCGAGCAGGGGACCGGGCCGCTGGTCGTGCTCGTCCATGGCTTCCCCGAGTCCTGGTACTCCTGGCGCCGGCAGCTTCCGGTACTCGCCGCGGCGGGGTACCGGGCCGTCGCTCTCGACGTGCGCGGCTACGGCCGCTCCTCCAAGCCGGCCGCGACGGACGCGTACCGGATGCTCGCCCTGGTGGAGGACAACGTCGCGCTCGTGCGCGCCCTGGGCGAGGAGACAGCGGTGATCATCGGCCACGACTGGGGCTCGAACATCGCGGCGACCTCCGCCCTGCTCCACTCCGAGGTCTTCCGTGCCGTCGGGTTGCTGAGCGTCCCTTACGCCCCGCCCGGCGGGCCCCGCCCCACCGACGTCTTCGCGCAGATGGGCGGCGACCAGGAGTTCTACGTCTCGTACTTCCAGGAGCCCGGCCGTGCCGAGGCCGAGATCGAGCCCGACGTCCGGGGCTGGCTCGCGGGCTTCTACGCGGCCCTGTCCGGCGACACCATGCCGACGCAGGCCGAGTCCGACCCGCACTTCGTGAACCGCACCGGCGGACAGCTGTGCGACCGCTTCCCCGGCGGCCGGCTGCCCTCCTGGCTGACCGAGGGCGACCTCGACGTGTACGCCGGGGAATTCGAGCGCACCGGCATGACCGGGGCGCTCAACCGCTACCGCAACATGGACCGCGACTGGGAGGACCTCGCCCCGTACAGCGGCGCCCCCGTCAAGCAGCCCTCCCTGTTCATCGGCGGCGGCCTGGACGCCTCCACGACCTGGATGGCCGACGCGATCAACGCCTACCCGGCAACACTCCCCGGCCTGGCCGACTCGCACATCCTCGACGGCTGCGGCCACTGGCTCCAGCAGGAACGCCCCGACGAGGTCAACCGCCTCCTGATCGGCTGGCTCGATTCCCTGCGCCCCACCGCATGACCCGCCCCCTCCGAGGCGGCGGCGTAGCCCGCATGCGTCTGCACGGCTCGCTGACGGGTACGGGCGCTGGCGAACTGAGCAGCCCATTACGAGGAGTTGAGCACGTGACCCTCATCTACTCCCGCCCATCGGACGGCTGCGCAACGGCGCTTGCCCGATTGGCGGGGAGCGGATCGAGCCGCGGCCGCCACGCAAGGAACGCCGATTCAGGCACCCTGGCTGCGAGCTGAGTCGATCAAGGAACACTAAGCACAGCGACGTAAGACGCCAAGCTCAGGGCGCGGGTACCCCTGTGTCCGCGGGGGCCGCCGCGGCGTGCTCCAGGGCGCGCAGGACACGGGCCAGATCGTCCGGGGCGGCGGAGAGGCGCACGGGCATGCCCGCGTCGTCGAACTCGGCGATGTGCCAGTCGCGGGGTACCCCGTCGCCGTCGGCGCCCCTGGCCCGCCGCACACGGTGGAGGGTCAGCCGCTCCACAGGCACTCTGCGCACCCCGAACCGTCCGGGGCCGGAGTGCGGCGACACCGCGAGCACCTCGCCTCCGCCCAGCACGACATGGGTCCCGAAGTCGTACGGGTTGTACTCCGTGTGCTCCAGGAAGCGGGCGGGCAGGAAGACCTCCTCCCAACCGGCGTCGTCCGTCCCGTCCGTGGGCCCCGCGACTCCGGGAAGCCGGACGCGGCTGGCGCGGAAGGCCAGGACGAGGAGCCCCACCGTCACCGCCGTGCCCGACACCGCCCACGTGATCGTCGCGGGCGAGCCGAGCGGGTCCGTGGGGTGCAGGACGCAGAGCGGCAGCAGCCACAGGGCGGTCATGAGCAGGACGCCCGCGAAGGGGAGGGCCGAGGGGAGGACCTCGTCGTCCGGCAGCCGGCGTCCACGTACCCGCTGTACGGCACGGGCGGCGGGGTAGCAGGCGGCGAGCGCGAACGCCACCGCGAGAGCCAGCAACTGCCCTGCCGGAGCCCGGTATTCGTGCCACGCCCCGTGCGCGCCGACGACTGCTCTCGGCCTGCCGCGCCAGAAGGTCACCTCGATCGGGTCGCCCGGGGCGAACGCCCCGGCCGTCTCGTGGGACACGCGTATCCGTTCGGGCCCCCGACCGGCCGAGAGATAGAGCGAGTTGTACTTGCTGCGCTCGTGGACATCGGTGCGCAGAACCACCCCCGGGAGCGTGGCCAGGCACTCACCGCGATCTGCGACGGGCGTCGCGGCGGTGCACGGGACGGCCGCCCGCCACGCGCGTTCGTCCGCGAGGGAACGGGGCACCGCCCAGAGGGCGATCACCATCGCCACGATGAGTAGCGGAGCGCACCAGGCGATCGGTCCGAACACGCTGTGCCCCCCGGTGCGGGCGGTGATGACGTGCAGGTGCTCCGGCTCTTCGGGGGTCCCGTGGCGGCGCTGCAGCGCCCGCAGCGCCTCCACCTTGGCGTCGAATTCCGGGTCCGTGGTCTCGTAGCTGCAGGGCTGGGGCAGTTTGCGGAAGCGCCCATCGCGCAGCAACAGGCTGACCCGCCGGTACTCCTGGTACCGGGAGCGGACGAACGTCCGGTGGACGCGCACGGCCGCCACGTCCTGCCACGGTATGGTGTGGCGCCGCAGCGGTGTCCGGTAACGCACTCCGTCCGCGTCGGCGTGCACCACGGGAGCAGCGCTCCCGAGTCCGACGAGCGACCACACTCCTCCGGCGTCGGAACGGTAGTTCAGGTGCGGGTCATCGGCCATACGCGCAGTCTGCCACCGGCCGGCCGGTTCGGTGCGGAGCTCTTCGTCGGACATCTCGTCCACCGGCATGGTGGAGCCGCCCGTGCCGGCGCTCGTGTGGCGGAAGTACGCTTCGATGCCCTCCCGCGTGCCGGGACCGCCGTTGAGATGGCGAGCGAGCAACTCATCCTCTCCCGTGAGGTGCACCTCCACATCGACCAGGCGCAGCGGGGACAGAGTGACGATCCCGTCGGACAGTCCACGGCAAGGCCCCCATACCCGGACAACGCTGAACTCCTGACGCGGACACGGTCACCAGAACCGATGCACTTGTGTTGGCCGTTGTCAGTCAAAAGGATCTCGGATCTGACGGACATGCGGCATACCCTGAGCCCCGTCCGCACTATCTGGGAGAGTCATGACAAGTAGGTTCACCGAGTTGGTCGTTGACTGCCACGATCCGGAGATGCTCGCGGCCTTCTGGTGCGCGGTCCTGGACTTCAAGGTGATCGAACGGAGCGAGGGCAAGGTCGAGATCGGCTCCTGGGTGCCGACCGTCGAGGATGTCCGGGCCCGCCAGATGCCGCCCACCCTGCTGTTCATCCAGGTGCCCGAGGGTAAGACCGTGAAGAACCGACTTCACCTCGACGTCAGCCCGATCGACGGCAGCACCGAGGACGAGGTGACCCGATTGCTCGGCCTCGGCGCCACCAAGACGGATGTGGGTCAGGGCTCAGACGGAAACTGGGTGGTCATGGCAGACCCCGAGGGCAACGAGTTCGACGTCCTGCGCACCCTGGCACCGTAGGACCAGGGCCTGTCCGGAGTCGTGATCAGTGCGGTCTGTATCGGACCCGAGGGGAACGCGGAGCTGGTGGAACGCCGCGGTGACGCGACGTGAACTGAGCGATGGCGAGTGGGAACTGTAGAGCCGTTCTCGCCGATAGGCCGGTGCGGCCCCGTCCCGCAGCGCCTGCGCGAACAGTTCGAGGGGGTCATACGTATGGCAGCTCAGCTCAGCTCGAACGAGCTGGCCCGGTTCTGGCAGCCGTCATTGCGTAGGTCCGCCTGCATGTGAATCCACCGGTTGCCGCACTCGCCCTCAAAATTGATGTCGGACGAGAACCACACATCGCAGTGCGTGCCGTTGCCCATCTGCGTGGTCACCGAACTGACCCTGTCGTTCCAATCTCCAGGCATCTCCGCAAGACGCAAGTCCTTGTCGCCGGTGGAGGCGGTGCAGTCCCTCGGCATGATGATGACCAGCGTGTCGCCGGTCCTGTTGTTGTACCCGAGCCCGTCGTAGAACACAGCCACGCCATAGCCCACAGAATTGGCGTAACGCAGCGATTCCGCATACGAGATGTGGGTCCCCAATGACCCATTCAAGGCGTTGTAGGTTTCATGGTACGGAGCAGCCTGAGCCCCATCCGGCGCGGTTGGTGCCCCGGCAAGAAGCGCGAGCGGAGCAACAGGCGCCGCGAGAGACGACCCCTGGCTCAACGCTGTCGCCCCCAAAGCCAGGACCAAGACCGCCAGGATCCGGCCAACCACATGTGTGATCTTCACGCGCTTCCCCCTTACCCGCGGACCTCACAACGCGTGAGCCCGGCCATCGCCACAGCGGAATGCTCTGAGGTACACCGGCGAATCCATACCCACCCTCAGCAGTCGTCATCCGGGCACATGAGACCGACTACGCCCGCCTGCTGGACGACACACACCAGCAGCTCGGCGGCGGTCCCGTCGTCCTGGTGTGGGACAACTTGAACACGCACGTCAGACGCACCATGCACCGGCTGATCGCCGCCCGGTCGGGGCTGATTGTCTACCAGCTGCCGTCGTACGCACCCGAGCTCAATCCGGTCGAGGGCGTGTGGTCACACCTGATTCGCATGGCAACCCCTCGTCGAGCGCCCCGAGTCCCTTTCTTGCCCCGATGATCCGGACGTGCTGTCGACATTCTTTCGGCGGGCGACGAAGAGCCAATCGTCCGGTCGGGTCGCACATGTCACGAAAAATGGTGTGTAACGATCCAGTCCTCTTCGTCTTCGATCGATACTGCGCAGAGTTCTTTTCCGTCCAACGACACCGCAATGAATTCACGATATCCGGTGGCCATCGCCACCCGAGAGGGGAGTCTTTCATTGACGAGATCCTTTACTTGAATCCACCCTCGGGCTTCACTACTTGGGTCCGAGAGTCGAAGGAGGAGCTTCCCGTCATCGCCATAGAGACGGATCCTGTTTGCCTGTTCGTGCCAGTGTCGATCTACTTGGTCCTCAACATCCGAGTCCGACTGAGGAATTGAAACTGTCGCTTGGACGTAGAACCCGGTCACCGCGAGGATGGCAGACAAGGGGGGAGGTGCAGTTGCTGGAATTTCACCCTCAATGACCAGCATTCCTTGCTTCTCCAAAGCAGCGCGAATCTCATTGTCGTCAGGATTCATGCGAACGGTGCCTCTCTGATCTGCTTGCTCACCATGTCCCCCAACCTTCCTCGTAGAAGAAGTGGTGATCGCCGCCGGATTTATTTATCTTCTGATACTTTTCGAATGTGTTGGTGTATCGATAGAATTCACCAGGAGAATTATCCCATCCGAAGTTTACACCTGCACGGTTGGCGCCTTGCTTCGGCATCCCGGCGTGGAAATGTGCTCCTTGCCTGTCGAAGGTATGCTCCACCACGACGCGCGATCCGCCGTCGGTTTCGAATTGACGGAATCGACCCCAGTGCGTCGGGTTGTCAGAATAGAAGAATCCAGGCATGTGGGCGTTGACAACATTCCCTGTCACGATCCATTCAGCATCGGGAATCGTTCCATCCGGAACCCCTGCAGCCTCAAATGCTGCACGCTCGGCCTCGCTCCGGTGCTTGAAAGGGTTGCTTGCCTCACCCTTCGGTGGGCAGCCATCCGGAGCCAGCCCCAAAGGGTCGGCCCAAGTATTCGGGTTATCAACGTAGCCCACCGGATTGGGGGAAGGCATGAGGCCGAGCGGGTCCGGGGCGAGGTAGCGCGCCGATTCCGGGTCGTAGTAGCGGAAGTAGTTGTAGTGAAGGCCCGTCTCAGGGTCGAAGTGCTGGCCGGGGAAGCGGAGTGGGGTATACGCCGTGCTGGCCGTGGACCACGTTGTTGTGCCCCATAGCGTGCTGCGGGTGTGCCACGCGAGGGCGCCTGACTCGTCGATGAGTTCGGTCGGGGTGCCGATGAGGTCCGTGACAATGGCGAAGAAGCGTTCATCGACGGTGCCCTGCGGGGAGTCCGTCGACAGGATGCGTTCGGTCTGGGCCAACGGACGGAAGCCGTCGTGGTCCCAAGTGAGGGCGACCTGGTTGGGCAGCGCTTCTGCTTCGGTGATCTGCTCGCACAGATTGGTCCCATCCCAGACGAAGGAGACCTGCTCCACCACGGAATCGCCGTCGGCAGCCAGTCGCCGTTTGGCTGTACGGCGACCGAGAGGGTCGTAGACGTAGCGCCAGCGGGTGCCGTCAGGCGTGGTGACAGAGGTGAGCCGGTCTTCGCAATCCCAGGTGTAGCGCCAGGTGTCAGGCGTGCGGGACAGCCTGGTCTTCTGGCGTAGCACCATGCGGCCCTGGGCGTCGTGTTCGTATCGGACGCGCCCGGCGCTGGTGACGCGTGTGCCTGTGTATGAGCGTTCCCCTGTCGCTTCCTGGCCCGGATGCGAGACGGGCCACGAAGCCTGGATCTGGTTACCCGCTTCGTCGTAGGCGTAGGTCTCCGTCCAGTTCGCTCCGGAAACGGCGGTGACTCGTCCTGCCGCGTCCAGTTCGAAGCGGCGATTGCCAGAGATCTGATCGTGGATACCGACGAGGTTGCCATCCGCACGGTATGCGTAGGTGCGATGCTGCAGGCTGTGGCCTCCGGCCGATACCTGCTGGCCGGCGAGACGGCCGACCGTGTCGAACTCGTGCGTGAGGACGATCGTCTCGCCGATGCGACGAGCAGTCTCCTGGCCCACGGCATCGTGGGCAAACGTCAGGATTCGACCTGACGTCGTGAGACTGCTGCGTCGGCCAACCGCGTCGTACATCCAGGTGCTCGCCGCACCGGAGGGAGTCGTACGGGAGACACGCCGCCCCAACGTGTCGTGGGTGTAGGTGAGCGTGCGCCCGTTCACGGTCTCCGACCTGAGTCGTCCGTGCCGGTCGCGCAGCCAGTTCAGTGACGCGTCCGCACTGGTGGCTACGGCGAGCTGGTCGAAGATGTCGTACTCGAAGGTGGTGACCGAGCCGTCCGCGTCCTTACTGAGGAGCTGTCCGAGTTCGTTGCGCTCGTAGCGGATGGTCTCGCCGGCGCCGTTGGAACGGGTAGTGAGTCGGCCCGCGCGATCGTGGGTGTAGGAAAGCGTCCGTCCGTCGAAGTCGGTCTCGGCGGTGAGGCGCCCGGCCGCGTCGTAGACATAACTCCAGACCGCCCCCTGAGGGTTGGTGACTTGTGTCAGCTGGAGATTGCTGTCGTGGTCGAATTCGTAACGCGCTCCGTCCGGCTCGGTGCGGGCCACCAGCAGGTCGAAGTCGGTGTATTCGAAGCGACTGACCGCACCCATTGCGTCGGTGTGGGACAAGCAGTTTCCCTCACCGTCATAGACCCAGGTCTGCTCGCTTCCGTCACGTTCGATACGCCGCGTGAGTTGGCCCTCCACCGTCCACTGACGACGGCTGATCGCCCCGAGGGCATCGACGAGAACGACCGGGCGTCCGAAAGCATCGCGTTCGCAGCGGGTTGTCGCACCGAGCGCATCGGTGATCTCGACAGGCAGCCCCGCCGGATCGTTGCGCACATGTGTGGTGTGCCCGAGGGCGTCTGTCACCGAAGTCAGGTGTCCGGCGTCGTCGTACGTGAAGCGGGTGGTGGCGCGTGATCCATCGGTGACCGAGGTGCGATTGCCCTGTGCGTCGTATGTCTGGCGCACGACGAGACCATCCGTGCCGGTTACCTTCAGAGGGAGGCCGAGTTCGTTGTACTCAGCGGTGGATCGGCGGCCGTCCGCGCGGACCACCGCAGTCGATCGGCCCGATTCGTCGTACTCGAAGCGGCTCTCATGCCCGAGCGGGCCGGTGTGGGAGAGCAGTCGGTTGTAGCGGTCGTACTCGAAGCGGGTGACAGCACCGGTCGCGTCGATCTCGCCGACGACCTGGGCACGTTCGTTGATCACATAGCGGCTGGTGTGGCCCAGTGAATCGGTGAGTGCGGTGATGCGCAGACCGGTATCCGGGGCAGGGTCGTCATAAGTGAGGCGCGAGTTCAGATGACCGTTGGCGCCGGACTGGGAGATACAACGGTCCTCCTCGTCATAGACGTAATCGAAGCGGCTTCCGTTGGTGTCGGTCCAGGACGTGATGCGACCGTGTTCGTCGCAGCCGAAGCGCAGCGGCCGGCCCGAGGAGTTGGTGACCTCGGTGAGGTGACCGTCGGTGTAGCCGTAGCGGAGGATCTCCTGATCACTGCCGTCCGGGGCTCCTCCTGCCAGGTGAAGGGCGGATATTCGGCCCTGGTGAGTGCTGAACTTCAGGTGATAGCCGCCGTGGTGCACGATCGAGGTCGGCGTGCCTTCGTTGTCGTACTCGAAGGTGATCCACTGTCCGTTGCGATCGTCGATCTGGACCAGTGAAGCCTGGTCTTCCCGGTGGCCGGTGAAGTGCCAGACCCGGCCGGTGTCAGGGTCGGTGACCGTGTAGTCGCCGTCGGAAGTGCGGTCAAGCGGCCAGCGCTGTCCGTGTACGGGCATGACGGGGACGCCCGGGGCGGGATGGGGATAGGCCAGCAGGCTGCCGTCCTCCCGGACGAAGATCACACCTTGGGAATCGATCTCCAGGCGCTGATCGATCGTGCTCGCCCACGCCGTGCCGAACCAGCGGCCCGCACGGTAGGAGGACTCGAAGGAGCGCTGGAAGACCAGCGGCAGCGAACCGGGCAGCGCGATATCTGTCTGCGGCAGCACCATCCGGCCAGTGGCGACGTCGATCGGGTCGATCTTGCATGTCTTGTCCCCGGGGCGTCTCGCGGAGGCCTCTGGCTCGCGGTCGACCCCGCGCCGCGCCGCCCTCCGCGCGCCCGCCTCGGCGCTGTCCTTCATCCCGGCACGGAGGAACGACTTGAACCCTCCGGCGCCCTTGGTGGTGAGGAGTTCGGGTACCAATCGGCCGAGGAACTCGCTGGGATCCCCCTTGGCGGACTCCCACGCGCCCTTGAGAGCGCGGTCGGGGTGGGCCGCGGTGGAGGCCAGCCCGGCGAGGGTCATGTTGACGCTCTTGTAGTACTCGGCCGGGTGGGAGATGTTGTACGGGTCGAGCGGGTAGATCGAGCGGACGAAGTTCGTGATGCCGACGGTGCCCTTCACGATGCCGCCGCCGAAGTGCATGAGCTCCACGCCCTGGCCGGTGCCGTAGTCCGCCAGGTCGAACTTGGCCCGGTCAGTCGCGGAGGGCTCCGCCGGTGCATGGGCGAGGGCCGCCGAGACAGCCTTCTGCGCCGTGCCGGCCGCCTCGTCGCGCTGGCTGCGGGCATCCGCCAGGATCTCCTGCGCGCGATCCCGCTGGGCCGTGCCCGGGTCCACGAACGCACCCGGCTCAGGAAGCGGGTCCTTGCTGTCGTATGCGTCCTTGTAGGCGTCGACCGCCTTGTTGTACGCGGTGGCCGCCGACTTCGAGGTCGCATTGCCCTGCTTGTAGAGGGCGATCGCCTCCTGCGCCTTGTCCTGCGCCCAGGTCACAGTCGTGGCATACGCCTCCAGAGCCCTGGCCGCGTCGTCGAAGGCGTCCGCGGCCCGCATCCAGTCGGTGGGGAGTGTCGTGAACTTCTCCCGGAACGCGTCGGCCGCCGCGCCCTTCCAGTGACTGGAGTCCAGCCCCTTCATGCCCCGGCCGACCAGATCGAACGCTGCTTTGAAGTCCCGCAGATTCTTCACACTCGCGTTGATCTTGCCCACGTTGCCGTGAATCAGCTCGTTGGCCTGCTCGCTCCGGCCGAGCTGCTGCTCACCGACCTCCGCACCCAGCGACGAGGCCGTACGGTCGCCCCAGTCCTCGATGACGTCCGCCATCGCGTCCTGGTGCACGTGTTCAAGGCCGTCACCGACCTTGTCCGTCGCCCAGTCGACTCCCTCGCCGACCTTTTCCTTCCCGGCCTCCCAGCCGTCCTCCAGCTTGCCGAGCCCCTTCTCGACCAGTCCGCCCCAGTCCGGCATCAGCGATCCCCCCAATTCGGCTGCTGGGCCTGCTGGACCGCCTCTTCGGACGGGGCGAACGTCTCGCGGGACTGCCCGTCGATGGCCTCACGCACCTCCGGTGAGATGACTCCGGAGTTGCGCATCGAATCGAGCAAGCCGTCCTGCACGTCGTACCCCGTGTCCCGCCACGTCTGCTCGACGTCGTCCTGCGCCTTCGAAAACGACTCCCGGCTCCAGTCGGCGCCGTCGTACGGGGACTGCGTACTGATCTCGTCCCAGTTCTTCTGCTTGACCTCGTCCTCGGTCAGATGCGGATTGCCGTTCACCCCGTTGACCGCGATCTTGAACGTGTCCTTGATGTACTGCTCCTGCTCATGGACCGCCCCGGCCGACAGGCCCACTGCCGACGCGAACCCGTTCCCCCGGATCATCAGGGCGCGTACGCCCCACTCCCAGCGCTCGCAGAATGTCTGGAACCCGGCGGTCAGACCCTCGTGCCCCAACTCCAGTCCCGACAGCGCCAGATCGGAGAAGCCTCGCCCCATCGATGCCTCGCCGATCATGCCGAGGTCCTTCAGTTCCCCGTGTGCTTTGTCGATCCCCTGCGCAATCAGCGCGAGCGCCTCCGGCGGTACCTCCAGATCCGGCCGATCCCCGCTCATGCCGGCTCCTCGAGATTCACCGCGACCGCGTCCGGCACAATCCCGGCCACGGGCGGGAACAGCATCCCGTCCGTACCGCCCGCGTCCAGTGCCACCCCGGCCGGGCCCGGCAGCAGCGGCACCATCACGTCCAGCAGTCGCGCGCCCAAAATCGTCCGGTACGTCCACTCCCGATCGGCGTCGCCCTGTGCGCGGGCAAATCCGGCCAGCGCTTGCTCGTCGGAGAACGCGCAGATCCACCGCACGCCGTTGTGGTCGGCCGACCACAGACTCCCGGAGGCATCGAGCGGAACCAACACCGACGTACGCCGGAACTCGCTCAGCAGCACCGCGAACTCTCTGCGAGCGTCAACGCCTGACGTCTCGTCCGCTACCCCCGCAACCGGCGCCGGGCCCGCCAAGTCGGCCAGACGAAGCCGTCGTTGCTGCCCCGGCAGTCCATCCCCACCCATGGTCATGGGGGAGATCATCACACAGCCCAATTTACAGCTGCAATGCGAGGTGACGCGCTGACCGAATGCGGTGGCTGTGACGGTGCCCCCTCGGCGGTACCCAGTCCCGAGAACTCGGTTCGCCCAGCTCAGGCACGTGGTGATCGGGACCCGTACCAACGGCCCCGATACTCAAGGCCTGAGCTAACGCCCGTGGCGTGCCCGGGTCACCACCCCTAGCCCCCCCTTTTCTCACAACTCGCCCGTGTCCAGGTCCAGATCGAACGGCCCCGGAAGGTGCAAGACGGTCCCGAACGGGTGCGGTCCGTCCACCCGCGTGTACCCCAGCCGCCCGGGCTCGGCAAACAGGGTGACGCTTCGTTCCACCCGGTCGACCAGCAGGTACAGCGGCGCGCCGTACTCGGCATACCGTTTCCGCTTCACGATCCGGTCCGTTTCCGCATTGGACTCGCTGGTGACCTCGACCACGAGCAGCGTCTGATCGGGCAGCAGCGCACCGGCGCCCTTCGCGTCCGCAGCCGGTACGACGGCGATGTCGGGTACGTACCAGTTCGACGAGCCGGGCAGGTCCAGGTTTCCCGAGCCGGTGACGCATCCCAATTCGCCAGCTCGCGGCTTGATCTGGTCGCGGATCGCCTCGGCCGTGGCCTCGTGATCCCAGATGGGCGACGCCGGCTCGATGATCCCTTCGACAATCTGGGCGCGATCGCCCCGGATGTACTGGACGGCATACTTCAGAGCACGTTCGGGATCGATGCCTCGGCTGTAGTCGGCAGGCTCGGCGGTCATGTGCCCAGAGTGCCCCATTTTCGATCGCCACGACAAGCATTACCGGCCGGTGGGAACGGTCAGCGCAACCAGCACAGCAGGTCCAGCTCGGCGCGGACCGTCTTGCCCGGTTGTACGCGGTCCACCCACCGCCCATCGGCCGGCCGGTGCCTCGACCAGATCAGCCCGTGCCCGCTGCCGGAACCGGGCGGTGGCGCCGCCGGCTCCCCCGACAACCGTCGGTCCGAATGCTTCCGTGGCAGTTGCCCAGATCACGTTTCGGGAGCGTGCCTGCGGGACCGCCGCACCTTGATAGCGTCGCTCCCGCGATTGCGGACCGTTCCCCGCCGGGGTCGTCGCCGCGCCCGTACGGCCGGTCCATGACGGATGGCCGACGAGGGCGGGGCGTGCTGACGCACGGGGACGTACGTGGCAAGGACGAAGAGGGCCGACGCATGAGCCTCGCGCAGTTGCACTACACCTCGGCCTCCGCGGGGGAAGACGGGGTCGGCGCACGGTTCACGGCGGTTGGTGGCGGCATACCCACGCCGGTGCTGACCGAGGCGGAGCAGCTGCTCGGTTACGAGCCTCCGACCGGGGCGCCGTACCATCCGACCGCCGCTGAACTCCGTGCGTTCCCCGAGACGTTCAGCTTCAGCGCGCTCTCCGACGGCAGCCATCTGCTGAGTCGTACCGTGGCAGTAGGGGGTTCCGGTGCCGGTCACTTCCACGCGCATGCGGTACATCTTCCGGCCGGCACGCGCCTGCCGGGGGACGCCCTCCCGATCACGGCGTGGCGGTCGCCGCGCTGGGCATCGACCACGCCCGACGGCGGTACGCCGGACCGCATATCGGCCCTCCCCGCCTCTGCCGCCTTCGGCCAGGAGACGCTCAACGACTTCGCGGTCTCCCGCAGCCCCTGGCTCGCGGCGGTCTTCGCCGATCTGCGCAAGGTGAGCGAGAAGCCGTCGTCGGCGCAGATCGTCCTCGTGGAGCGACAGAGCGCGGACGTGGCCCGGTGGATCGCGCTGGCCGGGGCCGTGCTCCCGCCGGAGGTCGCACAGCGGCTGACGTTCACCACGTACACCCGCCGCCCGGCACACTCCCCGCACCAGGTGATCGGCGTAATGCCGGACGACGCACACGAGCTGACCGGCCCGGGCTTCCGTGTGCACGCGTGCACCGGCCGCGCCCCGGAGGGTCCGGTGGACGATGCCTGGGCGGAGACGGTGGCCCGGATCTGGCGCGGCCGCGCACCGGAACTGTTCCGGGCAGCTGCCGGGCTGCCCGGCGAACCCTTCGCCGCCGGACCACTCGCCTTCACCGCACTGCACGCGGGCATCGCGCTCGGCCCCGACGGGCGTGCCGCGGCCGCCGATTGGGCTGCCGAGAGGCCGTACGCGCTGGACGAACAGCAGGTGCACCGGCTGACCACCGCGCTCACGGCACCGGCCGACGACCGTACCGCCGCCGAGTCCGCGTCGGTGGCCCGGCTGCTGGCGGCACTCGAGGGACGTGTCCCTGCCACCGCCACGGCACCGCTCGCGGCACTGCTGGTGACGGAGGCGGTGCGGCGCAGCGACGCCGTGCTCGCGCTCCCGCCCCGGTCGGCGTTCGCCGAACCCGCCGCCGTCAAGGAGCTGGCCGAGGAGCTCGGTCCGGACCTGCTCGCCGAGCTCACCTCGGAAACGACGGAATCCACGGTCGGGGAGACCATCGGGCGCCAGGTGCAGTTGCTCCGGATCGCCCGGCTGCTCGACATGGATCTGACGGACCAACTTCCCTCGGTGGCCCGGCACATGGCCCGGACTCTGCTCGCAGCTCCGGCGCCGGGCAGCGGCCCCGCACTGCTCGACCTCCTGGACGAGCAGTTCGACGTCCGCACGGCGCTCCTCGGCGAACTCGACCAGCTCGCCCTGACCGCCCCCTCAGCCGCCGAAGAACTCCTCACCCGCGTCGCCCTCCCCTTCACCGGCGCGCAGGCGCTGCCGCATCTGCGGATGTGCGCCGAGGCGCCCCGCGCGAAGGAGCAGGGGTCCGACCGCATCATGGCGCTGCACACGGTGCTGCGCGCCGCCGGGTTCTCGCCCTTCGCCGAGCCGCTGGTACTGCGTACAGCCGTCGGGCTGATCTGGGGCGATGCCACCCCGACGGCGGGCCAGGCACGGCTCCTGCTCGGCGAGTCCGGCTCCGACTCCCACCGGACGGCCGGTACGTGGTCACACCTCGTCGCCGCGGCACTCTCCGCGCCTTCGGACGACGCGGAGGCCGCCGAACTCGCCCACGATCTGCTGCGCTGTTTCCCTCAGGAGATCGACGCGCGGGGCCGCGGTGCGCTGCGGCTGCTGGAGTTCGCCCGCGACGTCAGGTCCGGTGAGTCGGCGCCCGGCTGGCCCGACCGCGCAAAGGCTCTGCGCGCCCGCGCCGAGCCGGTGGAACCCACCGTGTTGGAGCACGCCTACGGCACCCTTGCCCACCGCCTGCTCGCATCGGAGCGCCCTGAGGCGGAGCTGTACGCATTCGTGCACAGCGACGACCCTGACCTGATCGCGGCCTACGGCAGGGCCGCCCGCCACGACACCGTCCTGGCCCGGCTGCGGTCCGAACCGGCTTACGTGGCGGACTGCTTCACCGTCTGGACCTCCCACCCGCACGCGGGCCGGGCCTGGAGTGAGACCCGGGCCGCGCTGCTGGAGGAGGTGCTGCGTCCAGTGGTGCGCGACTTGTCCGGCAGCGAGATCGCGGCGGTGGAGAAGGCCGCCGAACGGACGGGCAGCAGCCGCACGGCGGAGGCGTTCCGGACCTGGCGCCGTCGGCCGGGCACCTTCGGCAGACGACTGGGAAGCCGACTGGCGGCGCGGGTGCGGCGGAGCTGAGGGCTGTCCCGGTCTCGCTGCGGATCACACCACGCGACGTCGGCTGCCCCGCTCGTCTTCAGCTGTCCGGTCACGGTCTGTGGTCGGCGGTTCGCCATCTCTGCGAGAGCTGATCGTGGAGCCCGGACCCAATTCGGTTGGCAGCAGCGCGCCCATGCCGTGAACTTCAGCCCATGACTTTCATAACTGAGGTGCGACGCACGGCCATTGTCACCGGCGCGGCACGCGGCATCGGTGCCGCGGTGGCCAGGCAGCTGGCCCACGACGGCCTGGCGGTCGGCGTGATCGACCTGGACGAGGCGGACTGCGCCGGCACGGTGGATGCCATCAGGGGCGACGGCGGGTGGGCGGTGGCGGTCGCCGCTGATGTCGCGGACGAGGCCGCGGTGACCGCCGCTGTCGCCCGGGTCACCACCGAACTGGGTCCGCCGACGGTGCTGGTCAACAACGCCGGTGTCGGTCCCCGTGCCGATCTCGTGGAGATGACCACGGAGCAGTGGGACACGGTCCTGGGGATCAATCTGCGCGGCCCGTTCTTCGCCACCCGAGCCGTCACCCCACACATGATCACGGCCGGCTGGGGGCGGATCGTCACCATGTCGAGCATCTCCGCGGTCGGCGACGCCGCCCGTGTCGACTACGCCAGCGCGAAGGCGGGTCTGGTCGGCTTCACCAAGTCGCTCGCCCTGCAGCTCGGCCGGCACGGCATCACGGCCAACGCCATCGCCCCGGGCTTCGTGGTGAGCGACATGACCAGGACCTCGGCTCGCCGGCTGGGCCTCGGCTTCGAGGAGTTCCAGCGCAACGCGGCGCAGTCCATTCCGGTCGGCAGAGTGGGTCAGCCGGAGGACATCGCCCATACCGCGTCCTACCTTGTGAGCCCCGGGGCGGCGTTCGTCTCCGGCCAGGTCATCTATGTGGCGGGCGGTCCGGTGGACTGACATCACCGTCCGGGCGGCCCTTTCGAGGAGAGGTCCGCCCGGCCGGCGACGGGTGCGGTGGATCAGACGTTGGGCACCTTGAGCCTGTCCCAGCTCGCCTTGCCCGGAATGCCGTCCGCGTCGGTCCCCAGGTAGCCCAGCTTGCGCTGCCACGCGGCGTACGACTTGCGGTCCGCCTCCGACCAGTCCGGACCCGGACCGACCTCGTACCTTCCGCAGCCCTCGGCCACCAGTCTCTTTCCCATCGCTGTGATGACGGCGCTGTGCCGGCCCGCCCGGAAGAACGTGGCTCCGGGAAAAGGCTCCAGCTTCGCCGGGGGCTTCGGCGCGGGCGGCTTCGACGGGCCGTCCGGCGTGCCGCCGAGACGTGCCCCGATCCGGCTGCGCATCGAGTCCATGGTGAACCCGCGCGGGTCGATCTTCCCCGGCTGCCACTCCTTGTGGCCGATCACCGAGCGTTGGGACCAGCCGTGTGCCCGGCAGATCGCGGCCGCCGCCTTCTCGATGGCCTCCAGCTGAGCCGCCGGCCACGGGTCCTTGCCGTCGCCGAGGTTGACGCACTCGAAGCCGTAGAAGGAGCGGTTGCCGTCGGTGTTGGCCTCGTTGTCGGAGGGCAGGGCCGACTCGTTGATCACCGCGCGCAGGACGTCGTCGTCGCCGAGCCCGGCGTGATTGGCGCGGCCATGACCGACCAGGTGGACCGTGCCGTCCTTGGCTATCACCCCGTGACACAGCGGCCCCGGCAGGCTGGAGTGGCCGTTGTAGCAGATGTCCACGGAGTTCTGGGTGCCCGAGGTCACGGTGTGATGGATCATCACGCCGTGCATGGGCCCCCATGGGCCCTTGTGGTTGCGGTTGTGCGTGCGCCAGCTCCGGTGCTCGACGACGCGCAGACCTTCGTCCCGGAGGGCCTTGAGCAGTCTGTCGGCGGACAGAGGCGTTGCCATCGTGGTGCTCCTTTTCTCTGGTGATGCGTCAGTTCCCGTGCTGGGCCTCGTCGTCCTGCGCCGTCGTCGGCACGCCCGGACCGGTCGCGGCAGCGGCCTCCGCCGCCTTGGCCTCCGCCTCGGCCGCGGCCTCCGCCGCCAGCTCCTCCTCGTTCGCGGCGGGGATGACGGCAGCCAGCGGTCCGAACGTCATCCGCAGATCCGGGACCGAGCCCTCCCCCAGTACCCAGGCCAGTGGCGCGTAGTGGACCTGGATCCCCATCGGGGACTGCAGCAGCGGCCGGCGGGCCGCGTCCGTCGGCCATTCGACATTCCCCGTCGCCGTACGGGCCGGGACGGTCCAGAAGTCACCGGCCCGATACGTCCTGCCCGGCTCGAAGTACACGAGCACTCCGTCCTCCAGCGGCAGCCAGCCGCCTTCCTCGATACGGAGGGCGCCACCTCGCAACTTGGCCGCCGTCTGCTTCGTACGGCCCGCTCCTGCCCCGTACCGGGAAGCGGACCGCTGGTCCCAGCGCCGCAGGAACGGGTGGAGTTCGGGTCGCCGTCCGACCGAAGGATCCGGCTCGCCGGAGAGCCGCACCCGCCGCCCCGGCAGGTCGACCTCCTCGACGCGCAGCAGTGGCAGCGGCTCGCCCCGGCTGGTGTAGGCGGTGTCCACGAGCTCCACCCAGTCGCCCACATTCAGGTCGAGCTTGTCGTCGCTGCCGAGGGAGGCCAGCTCCACCCACGTACCGTCGAGTCCGTCGACCGGGAAGGTCACCGAGCCGTTCTCCCGCGACCACTTGAAGGTCGCCTCCTTGGCCGTTCCACCCTCGTGGATCTCCACGCGGTACATCTGGTTCTCCTGGCCCCGGTACCGGGCGTCCGGCTTCACCAGGCAGGGGTCCTCGTCGGCGTGCTCAGGCCGCTCGCTGCGCGCCGCCATCCGTGCGGTCGGCGCCTGCGCGGCCGCCCACTGCGCAAACGCGGCGCGGACCTCGTCCTTGCTCGCCCCGTCCGCCAGGTCCAGCTGTGTGCCGGGCAGCGGCAGCACCTGCCAGACGGTCTTGAGCCGGGCTGCGGTGTCGGGCATCGCCGAGCCCAGCGCCACCTCACGCAGCAGCGGGTCCTCGGCCGCGGTCACCGAGCGCTCCCACACCTTGAGGTAGGCCAGATAAGGGAATTGGCCGGGCAGCCGGTCACCGGGGCGTTCCGCGTCGCGGTATCCGTCGGGCTGGTCCCAGTACGTCCAGGTCGCCGCAGGCTGCTCGTCCGCCGGGGCGTCCTTGTCGCCGTCCTCCGTGGCGTGTCCGGCGTCGACGACCGGGACGCCGGCCTGCGGACGCGTCGCGTCCACCAGAATGCCGTCCACGTAGTAGCGGCCGCCGCCGATGGACAGATCGTCCAGCTCCCGGCCGCCGCTCACGAAACCAAGCGCGAAGCCGGTTGCGCCGCCCGGGCCGCCGTGCTGCCCGATCAGATCGGCTGCGGTCGTACGAGCCTGCAGCAGCTGGATGGCGGCCTGCTCGTTGGCGTCCGCGTCGAGCTGTACCCGGCCCTGCTGTGCGATCACCGCCGAGTAGTGCCGGTCCGGCCGGAAGGTGTTGCGGGAGATGTCTGCGTACATGGGAAGGGGTCCCCCTCGGAAGTTCGTACGTCGGTGAGAAGTCGTGTCAGGTGACGGGGATGATCCCGGCGTCGGTACCGGCCGGGGTGTACTCGGCGAGGCGGGCCCGCAGGCTGTCCTCGCGCTGCGGCTGGTAGAGGTCGTGGAAGGCGCCCATCTCGGAGCCGTCCTCGGCACCGCGCCTGATCTCGTCGGCGCAGCCTGCGGCCGGCTGTCCGTAGGCGGGAGTGCCGTACCGCTCGCCGGCGAACAGCGGTCGTACCCGCTGAGCCTCCTCGTGGCCTGCCAGGTCCGGTTGGCAGCGGTGCCGGCGTGGCGTCCGGGACCCGGGCGGCACGTACGAGAAGCGCACGCAGCCGATGCCCCGCCGGGCCACTCGCATCGGCCCGGTGAAGATGCTGTTCTCGGCGATCTCCACCGCGTGGGTGTGGACCTCGCCGATGACGGTGGTGCGGTGCGCGTACAGAACGGCATGCGCATGGCGGCAGTCCGGCGCCGAGAGCGCCGCCCGGTCGTGTCCTGTGGCATCGAGGATGCTGTCCCGGATGTGGATGGGCAGCGGATCGTGGCGTACTTCGTCGCCGATGACCTCGATGGTGCCCAGGATGCTGCGCTCGATGGACACGCACGCGGTGGTCCGGTCCAGGACCAGGCTCGGTTCCTCGGGCGAGTGCGGGTCGCACTCCGGCTCCAGCGACCAGCCCGGTACGAGCGTGCAGTGCCGCAGCACGACCGCGCCGACCGGACCGGTGACATTGAGCCCGCGACCGGTGATCAGCAGACCGTCGAGCACGATCCGCGGAGGCTCACCCTCGCAGTCCTCCTGGGCACGGATGTTGAGCGCGTCGGGCCGGTTGCTGTACCAGTCGAGCAGCCGGATCACCGGCCGTGTGCCCTCGGCGGCCCGCACTTCGAGACGGTCGCCCGGATCCAGATCGAAGTCCAGCTGCTCCTGGTAGGCGCCGCTGTGCGTGATCTCGATGATGCCGTCGGGGCCGCACCGCCCGGAACGCCGGTCGCGCTGCCAGTCGTTGTACGCGTCCGTGATCCGCTGGTAGCTCTGGCCGGGGCCGACGCGGTAGAACTTTGCGGCCGTCGGTGTCTCCCGATCGCGCGGGTACTCTCCGCCGCCCATGTCGTCCGCGAACGCGTAGTGGTAGGTGACCCAGACGCCCTGCCGCGGCGCGGACCGCGAACCGAAGGCGATCCGGCCGAGCGCCGGATCGACGGCCACCTGGCCGCGCTTGGGCCGGTAGCGCCAGTGGGTCAGATCCGCCACCACGATGTCCGACAGCGGCACCGGCTCGTCCTGGCCGTCACGCCAGATCGTGAAGCTCTTGCCCGGCCCGTAGTAGTCGGCGAGCCGGTCGGCGAGCTGCCGGCGGCGGATGTACGCGGGAACGTTGTCGATCGTCGCGATATGGGTCGCGGACGGCTCCGGCACCGGCTTGGTCACCAGCGGAGCGTCATTGCCGAGAATCGAGAAGGTGTAGAGGTTGCGGGCCCGGTCGATGCAGTACGCGGGCGAGCCCGTCAGGTGATACGGCTTCAGCCGCCAGACGAAAAGGCCTACCCCGGCCGGCGAGTAACCGCCTTGGGTGCGTGCGGAGTCGGTCCGGCGCACATTCACCGACTGCGCGACCGTGCCGAACGGCCCGCCCGCCAGGTCCAGCGCGGCCCCTTCCCGTACGTCCACGAGCCTGCCGCGCTCCAGGCGGCGCCCGTCGGCGGCCTCCGTGCCCGATCCGTACAGCTTCACGGGCTGCTGGTGCGAGACGAGCCGGGAGAACTCCACGGCCCGCGAAGGCCATCCGGCCACGTCCTCCGCCAGCTCCTCGAGCAGCGCGAGGGTGCCCTTGCGCCGTCGGTTGGCGACCGTGGCGGCCACATCGCGGCGCGGCGCCAGGGCCTCGGCGAGGCGCAGCCGCGAATCGGCCCCGCCCTCGCCCTCAAGTCCCTGTGCCTGTACCCGTTCATAGCCCGGCAGGGGTGAGTAGCCGACCAGATCGCCCAAGTACGGAAGGACCCAGGGCGCGGCCGTCTCGACGAACCAGTCCTCGTACCCCTGCTCGACTCCGTCCCGCACCCGGTCCACCTGCTCGGCCATCACCGCGAGCAGCGCGCGCAGCGGCTCGCCGCCCTCCGCGTCCCGCAGGCGGTGCCACTGCGGGAGCAGATCCGCGAGGCCGTCCGGTTCCCTGGTCATGAAGTGACCTCCGTCAGAATCAGCGTGTCCGCGACATGCGGGAAGAGCAGGGCGAGCTGGGCCGGCCGGATGCCGCGGAAGACGAACACGGCCCGGCCCTTCTCCAGCCGCCGCACATCGGTGATGTCCGGGTTCAGCCGCAGCAGTTCGGCGAGCGAGATGCCGTACCTGGCGGCGACCTGGGTGAGCGTCTCGCCGTCGTCGGCGGTGACGCGGTGCACGTCCTCGTCGTATGCGGCGAGCCGGGCCCCGACGGCGGTGCGCGGCCGGGCGAGCGAATCCGCGAGTCCGGCCAGCTCATCGGGTGTCACGGACGCGGGCACACCGGTGAAGACATCCACGTCGACGTAGTCGACGCCGGGCACCGCGTGGGCCGTCGCCAGCACCTCGGACAGTCGCGCGGGCCGACCCAACTCACTTCGGCCGCTTCCGAATTGGGTCAGCAGCGCCTGACGCAGCCGTGGTTCGACGACACTCCAGGTGTGGCCGGGGGCGACCTTCACCTTCGCCGCGAGGAGCAGCAGCACCAGTTCGCGTACGTCCACCCGGACCGGAAGGCGCGAGTCGCCGTACTCGACGAGCGAGGAGCGCAGAGCCCGCAGCACCTCGGAGTCGTCCGCGATCGCGATGTCGTCGACCCCGGCGACCGTCATGTGCAGGATGCGCCGCCGCCCGTCGACGATCTCGCGCGCCGCCGCCCGGCCGATGCCGGCCCGTGAGCGGGCGAAGTCCTCGTAATCCGTGAGGGAGACGAGGCGGTCCAGCGCGGAGACCGCGAGCGGAATCGTTCGGCGGGTCAGGCCCGGGCCGTCGGTCTCGGCGCCGCCCGTGGCGGGCTGTGGATTGGTGACGGCGGTGACCCCCAGCGGCCGGGTGATGGCCTGGGTGATGCGGTCCGCCCCGACGTTGGCGGCCCGGCCGGTGCCGAAGCGGTACTGGGCCCGGACGTTCTCGTGACCCGTGGGCAGCCGCGCGCCGTGCATCCCGTCGCCGAACGTCACGGTCGTGCGCCCGTCCCCGGCCCTGCCCGAGACATAGACCCGCTCGCGCGGCCCGCGTCCGGCCAGGCTGTCCACTTCGTGCCACAACAGCCCGTCCACGCGCACCTCCAGCGTAGGGGTGGCCCCCAGCGGATTGTCGGCCGGAAGCCAGGTCAGCGGTGACTGCCAGAGCGTGAGCGTCTGGTTGGTCCGGCCGGCGTCGCCGCTGCCGATCGGCTCGTCACGGCTCTCGCCGTGCGTCGCGGGCACGACATTGCCCTGAACGCGCACCGTGTCGCGCCGGTAGCGGTAGGCCAGGTCCGTGGTGAGTGTCAGCCTGGTGTGGACATGGTCCCCGGGCAGCTGCGGGTCGAACCGCTGCTCCACCGAGGCGATCACCACCAGTTCGGTGCCGCGGATCCCGGCCGTGTCGGGGATGTCGGTGCGCTCGCCCGACACCACCAGATGACGCCCGGGGCGCAACCCGTCGTACAGTTCGGCCAGTTCGAGTTGATTTCCGTGAACGTCCTCGCCCAGCGGCTCGTCGGCGGGGCGCAGCGCCTCGCCGCCCGCGTGGACGGTCGCGTCCCGGATCGCCGAGAGCAGCACGTCGTGCTCGTCCAGCCACGGATCGGCGAGTGTCAGCTCGGTGCCGCGGCCGGTGATCCCGTAGTTGGTGTACGCGGCCGTGCGCACGGCGGTGACACGGGTGGTCACGAACGCGAGCTTCTTGTCACCCGGGATGCCGTCGGGTTCCCCGGAGCCCTTGCGGGGACGCTCGATCGCGACCCAGCTGCCGACGGTGATCCCGTCCTGTACGGAGTCGAGCGGAAGCACATGACGGTTCGCCTGCTCCGGCACGGTCACGATGCCGATCTCGACATTCGCGGGCTCGCTGCCGACCGTGTACCGCGCCGTCACCTCGACACCGCCGTGGGTGACCTGCTTGTGCTCACCGGGAGCCAGCAGCCAGTTGAGCGGCGTGCCGTTCTGCACGGCCACATGTACCCGCCCGTCCTCGGCCGGCCTCGACACGAACAGCGTCCGTTCCGGCAGCCCTTGGGAGAACTCGGCTGTCACACCGGGCTCCTGGGAGTCCGCGGGGCGCCTGGTCAGCCAGCTCAGATCGTGGTCCTGGCCCACCCGGGTCTGCAGCGAGACCTTGCCCGGCCCCAGACCGAAGCTCGTGTCCGCGGGCAGATTCTCCGAACGCTGCCAGGACGACCCCGTCTCGATGTGCTGGAACTCGGCGCGCACCGGAACCCGTCCGGCCGTGTCGTACACGATCCGCATCGTGGTGAGTTCCCCGCCGCTCACGGGCCAGTCCGTCTGCCGGATCACCCGCCCGCGCTCGTCCTGCACGGGCTTGAGCGGCGCCGTCGCCCCGAACGGCGCAGCGGTCACCCGCATCGCCTGAAGCTCCCGCAGCAGCGCGGGCACGGCAGGCGCCGCCTGCCGCCACGCCGGGTACAGGCCGTCGACGACCCGCGGATCGAGCGCCGACAGCAGCTGCGCACCGAGATCGGAACCCGGCGCGAAGTACCGGCCAGGATCGAGGGAGAGCGTGCGCGCCCCCGCCGGCGGCCGCACCACACGGGTGCGCAGCGCGGGAAGTACGGCCCCCAGAGCCCGCATGGCCGCCGAGTTGGAAGCGGCCGCGGGCGCATCCGAGCGGGAAGGCTCCAGATCGGCCGCGTGCTCGATCAGTTCACCGATCACGGCCTCCAACTGTTCGAACCAGGTGGCCACTTCCTCGTACGGCGCGGCTATCGCCTGCGCCTCCGCGAGCCGGTCGTGCGGCTCGACGAGCCGCGCCGCGAACTGCGCGGGCGTCTTGATACCGGCAAGATCCGCACGCAGCGGCGCGAGCACCTGAGCGTCGAAGTCCTCGATGATCCGGCTGACAGGGCGCGGGTTGGGGTTGTCGGGGGTGGGCTCACCCTCCTCGACTTCCCGCTCGTCCTCGGTGATCCACTCGCGCAGCTCGGACACCAGCTCGGAAAGCGAGGGCGGGGCGGACTGCGGCAGCCCGATCGCCGTGACCGCGTCGTCCCGGTCGATGCGGATACGCGCCACCGGAAGCATCAGCCGCTGCCCGGGGATGTCCTTGTCCCCGCTGAAGACGAAGAGCAGCCTGTCCCCGGTCTGCAGGGAGATGTCGGTCCCGGAGACGAAGATCTCCGGGCGCTTGCGCAGATCGTCCGGCGTGAGCAGCGCCGGCCGCCGCCGGCGCACCGCCAGCTCGTTCCACGCCCAGCGCGCGATGAGGTCCTCGCTGGTCTCGAAGGCCTGCGACTCCTCGTCGGAGGTGCTGGGCACGCTGTTGGCGCGCGCGCCGCGCGGGATCAGCACCGGAACGTCCTCGGCCCGCGGATCCCTGTCCAGCGTGTACGCGAGATGGGTGTCGGCGGCGATGCCCGGCCGCGGCCGGTGCCCCACGAGACGCCCCAGCAGAGCCAGCGAGCGGTGCTCGTCGGCCGTGCGCAGATATCCCTCGTCGGCGATGCGCTCGGAGTGGAAGGTGAGCAGATCGCCCACGACCGCCCACGCGTCGAGCAGTCCGATCGACGGATCGTCCGGGGTGCGGACCGTCAGCCCGCGCAGCGCCGGATAGGCGGGTGAGGCGAGCCGGTCGAGCATTGCCGCCAGGAACGAGCCGTACTCGCCGACCCGGTAGTCGAGGGCGGCGCGACCCGGCGCGTTGTACAGGGCCTTGGGCGCGTGGCGTTCGTCGTGCCCGCCGCACCCGCAACCGCAGGAGCCGCTCATCGCGTACCTCCGCCGAGCTCGATCGAAAGCCGGCCCGGCTCGGGCCGGTCGGGGTCGTTGTCGCAACGCGCGATCTCCAGCGGGCCGAGCCGCAGCACGCCTGCCTCCAGTGCCGTGTCATCGAGTGGATCTTCGTGGAACAGTCGGCGTAGCCGGGTCACCCGTACGCTCTCCACGCCTTGCACCGCCGCGGCCACCGCCACCAGACGGCTGAGCCGCACCGGTTCACCGAAGGTCAGCGCGTCGGGATGGAAGAAGCCGAGACGTCCGCCGGTCAGCCGGCGGTTGCCGAGGAGTCGGTACAGCTCGGCGAGGATCTGGCCGTGCTGATGACCGGGCGCCGCGCACACCGCCAGCACGATGTCCAGCGGCACGGACCGCGCGGGCCCCACCACCAGGTCGTGCCCGATCCTGCGGTAGCTCTCCAGCGCGTACGCCACCGAGTCGAGCAGCTCGGGGGACGGTTCCCCCTCCCCCAGAGCGTCGACGGCGACGTGCGCCTCCTGCACACTGCCGGTCCAGCGGATCTCCGCGGCTGCCCGCTGCACCCCCGGGAGCTTTGTTGCCAGAGCCGCGTAGTCCTCGGCGGTGACGGCCCGCAGCCGGGTGCGCTTCAGGTCGAGCGGGGCGAGCTGACGCACTTGCTCGACCGGTTCGGGCTCCGTGCCGCCGACGGCGGGCAGCGGATTGCGTACGCCCGCCACGGGCATCGGATCACCCGCGTCCGCGTCCCCGGGATCACGGCACAGCACCAGATGGTTGATGGCCTCGGCGCCGACATTGCCGGCGGTGCCGCCGCCGAGCCGGTAGTGCAGCTCCAGCCGGGCGCCCGGCTGCGGGCGGGCGCCGTGGCGCCCGTCCCCGAACCGCAGCGCGATCCGGCCGTCGTCCTCCAGCTCACCGACGAAGTGGCGCTCGCGCGCACCCGAGTCGAGCAGATCCCGCTTCGCGGTCCACCACTTCTCGCCGTCCGCGACCGTCACGGCGGGAAGCGCGGCCCGCGGATCCTGTACGAGCGCGGCCGCGGGACCCCGCAGCACCGGATCGTCCGGATCGATCCCCGCCGCGTACTCGGCGCCCCAGGTGTGGGTGATCTCCCAGGCGATCGAATCGTCCAGCACCGCTCCGGCCCGCGCCCGGGCCGTCAGCACCTCCAGACGACGCAGCTTCGCGGCCAGCAGCCGTTCGCTGCGGTGCAGCAACTCCCGCAACGCGCGCACCGGATGACGGCGCAGCTCGAAACGCTCCAGCACGCGCAGCCCGAAGAGCACCGTCAGTTCGGCGATTTCGGGCTCCGTGAGTCCGTCGCAGTCGCGGGCGCTGCGCCACAGCTCCACCAGCCGCTGCCGGACGCGTCCGGGGATGACGGCCAGCCGGGTGGACTGTCCCGCCGAGACATGACGCGGGTCGGGGAACGGCACCGACTGGACGACGGGGAAGCGCTGCAGCACCGGCCGGAAGCGTGCCGGGATACCGGGGTAGACGACCTGAGCCAGCAGGGTCTCAAGCGCCTCGGCCTGCTCGTAGGCGGTACCGGGGACGACCTTCTCCCGTCGGCGACCGGCGAGTTCCAGGCCGAGACCGGCGCGTGCCGTCCGGTCCTCGCCGACGACGGTGAACAGCTCCCGTATCTGGTCAGCGGTCAGAAGCCGACCACAACGGGTCTGTTCCAGTGAGGCGTTGATGAGATCCGCTGTGGCGTTTCCCTCCTTGCGGTCCCAGCAGCCGAAGCCGGACGGATCGCAGGACCCGAGGACGGCGGGCGCGGGAGGCACGGTGGCCGTCTCCGACGTCCCCCCGCAGAACGTCAGTGAGCGCCCGTGATCGACGAGCACCACATTCCCGCGCGCCACGCTCACATCCTCGACCGGCTCGCAGTCCGTGCCGCCCCGCGTCGACAGACGGACGGGGAAGGCCAGCGCGTCCTCCTGCGCCCAGGTGACCTCCAGTACCGGCTGGTCGACCAGCCGGTCCACGCCCGGCGTGACCGAGGTGAGGCGCACGGCCTGACGGTGGGCGGGGTCGGCGTCGCCCGGCGTGCCGGAGCGTGCCCCCAGCACCTCCTCGATCAGCAGCAGATCGCCAGGAGCCAGCTCCAGCGACCTGACCTGGCACTCCTCGTCCGCCCACGCATCCCGCAGTGTCGCGGACGTGACGCCCTTGGGCAGCGAGCACACCTCGTCGCCCCAGGTCCAGAAGCGGATGGTGTTGTGCTCGGGGCGCAGCGCCAGCGGTTCGTCGGCCACGACCGGCTCGAACACCTCGACCGATCCTCGCTCGTCCAGTACGGCCAGGTCCCGGTCGTCGATGACGGTGCCGATCGCGGGCCTGTCGCGCGGCCCCAGGCTGCGGACGTCGACGGCCGCGAAGCGGTATGTGCCGGGCCCCAGCGTCAGCTCCCGTACGGTCTCGACCGCGACGAAGGCACGTGCGTTGACGCCGTCGTGCATCGGGTAGTCGATGAGCCGCACATGGCGGCGTACGGAGACGCGGCGGCGGGCGGTGTCGAGATACGCCTCCGTGGCCACCGCGTCCTGCTGATAGCTGATCCGGTCGGCGGTGTGGGCGAGCAGCTCGACCAGCGTCGTGCCGAGGTCGGCAGGGTTGCGCTCCACCCAGTCCGGCGTGGTCAGCGCCAGCCGGTCCAGGATCAGGCGGCGGATCGTGTCGTAGTCGCGCGCGGTGTAGTCGATGACCGGCGCGGCGGGGAAGGCAGGCGGGCAGTCGGGCTGCTCGTCCTTGCAGTCGAAGGGGGTCGGGCAGTCGGGCCGGAAGTCGAACCCGGCGGAGAAGTACCGCTGGTCGAAGCCGGGAAAGGGCGCGGTGCCGGGCCGCCCGTACGGATCGGTGTCCACCACGGAGAGCGTGTACCGGGATGTGTCGCCGGTGCGGTCCAGCGTGACGTACAGCCGGTCGTCGAGCTCCGGGTCCTCCTCGCGCTCGACGGACACCTCGACGGCCTCGATGCCGGTGATCCGCCGGCCGCCGTCGATGCGTATGTTCTCCGGGCACAGCCCGTGGGGCGCCTTGCCGAGGAAGGTGACGGTGAGGGTCAGCCCGTCGTCACCGACCTCGACGGCGTCCACGCCCCCGAGCTGCGCAGCCCGTACCTTGACGCGCCTGCCGTCCGTACGGCAGACCAACTCGTTGCTCGTACCGCTCATGCCGGGCCGCTCCCCTCGAACACGTCGTCGCGCCGGCTCGCGGTGGAACGCACCACGTAGCGCAGATACACCCGGACCACGTTCTCCTCGCTGACCACGTCCAGGGACTCCACCTCGATCAGCTCCCCCAGCCAGCGCTGCAGGGATGCCTGCACCGACAGCTCCAGCGCGGAGGCCAGTTCGGGGCTGTTGGGCGTGAAGACCAGATCGAGCAGCCCGCAGCCGAAGTCGGGGCGCATCACACGCTCGCCGGGACTGGTGAACAGCAACTGCTCGATCAGGTCGCGTACGTGCTCGTCATGAGCCGCGTGCGCGGTGCGTCCCCGCCGGTCGGTCCGGAAGGGGAAGGCGATGTCGCTCCTCGTCCGCGTCATCGGGAGGACACCCCCCGTGCGGATGCGGTCACGACCGGCGGGCCCTGCGGCACGAGCGCGGCGCTGAAGCAGAGCGCTGACGAGCTCTCCAGCAGCACGGGCCGGCCGTCGATCAGCACACCACCACGCTCCGGCGTCCAGCGGACCGTCACGCACGGATGCGGTACGCCGTCGACCGTGTGCCGACAGCCGCTCACCGCGAAGACATCCGTCGCGGCGGGCACGGACAGCCCGTCGATCCGGACTCCGGACGACGGGGCGGAGGCGGGCGTGACACGGCCGCCGTGCGGACAGCTGATCGCCGAGCCGCTGCTCACGAGATTCCCGGACACCACGTATCTCCCCGTTCCTGTCGTACTCGTCGCTGTGGTCATCGCTTCTTCGGCACGATCAGCCGGCCCTCGTTGATATTGACCTCGTCGCCGGTCAGCACGATCGACGCACCCTTGCCGGTGCCGATGGTCACGCCCTTCTCATCTATCTGGATGTAGGCGCCGCCCTTGGCCTCCAGCAGAATCCCCGTGCCACCGGGCACGTCCGACATCACCAACTTGTGCTCGCCCGGTGTCTGGATCACCACCGGCTGCGATCCGGGCAGTTCCGCGCTTGCCCGGGGAGGCAGCTCCGAGGCGTCCCCGTACCAACTCCCGGTCCAGATCGGGAAGCTCGGATCGCCCTGTTCGAACTCCATCCACACTCCGGAGCCGATCTGCGGGACGACGTACTGCCCAGCGTGCCGGCCGGTGAACGGCAGACAGGGCAGCGCCCACGTGGAGGCCTCGTCGCCGAGCACGTCCGGCACCTGGGCCGTGATCCGGCCCAGCTTGAGCGGATCCCTGTTGTCGATCACCCGGCCCCGGAACTTGCCGAGAAACCGGTTGTTCGGTCCTGCAGCCATGCGAAGTTCTCCTGGTCCTTACGTCTTTGCCGACGCGTCTTTACGGACGCACTGTCCTGCTGCGGGCGATGAGGCCCTCGCGGGAGAGCGTGAAGTTCTGCTGGTACGAGCCGGGCCTGAGGTTGTGCGTCACGCTCTTGACGTAGTAGTCGCCGTCGTACGTCACGCCCGAGCCGCGAACCCCCACCAACTCCCGTGGCCGCAGGACGTATCCATGCCGATTGACATCCAGCGACCCTGACCCGGAAATCGCGTCCGCCGAGGTAGCAGCCCTGGCCAGCGTCTCGGCCTCGGCCTGCCCGAGCTCCTTCTTCGCGGTACCGGACAGCGTCCTGCGCTTCAGAGCGGGTGAGACCCGCAGGCCGAGGGGCGGCCGCAGCGGGCTGATGTCGGGCTGCGCCAGGAGGCGGACATCACGGGTGCGCGGGTCCTGGACGCGTGCCTGGGGCTCTTCCCTGGCCGTCCCGTCGTACGCGAAAGTCAGCTGGTCGACGGTGGAGTTGTTGTCCATGTTGACGTTCAGCGCGTGCTGACGCTGACCGAGCCGCTGCTCGGGACCCCAGAAGGCGATGGACCGGCCGAGGCCCGGGCCCGGCTCCAGGTAGAAGGTGTATCCGTTCGCCCGCGCGAGCTCGTTCAGATACTGCAGATCGGTGCCGGTCTGGTAGTCCACGCGCAGCTGCTCGCGGGGTGGCTGATGGATCTGCTCACGGATGATCCACGGGTCGATTCCGTAGTCGGCGTACCTCCGCAGAATCCGTTCGACCCGCTGGGCGGGGGCGAGATTCGGATACCTTTCGGTGCGCTCCTCGAGGTCCATCAGCAGCGTCAGATCCTCACCTGTGACGGTGAGAGTGCTCTGCCCCGGCTGATTGCTGGCACCGACCTCCTGTCGCACGATCAGCCCGTCCAGGATCACGGTCGGCGTCCCCTTGACCGAGGTCGCGACGATCACCCTGGTCTTCGGGTCGAAGAACCCCTCGGGCAGCAGCCGTTGTGTGATCAACCCCCGCTTGGTGAGATCGAAGGCGAGCTGGAACCCGCTCCGTTCCCCGGCCGTCATGGTGATCTGTGCGGATAACAGGGCTTCGGCCACCTCGGCCGGCACCGGGCGGGTGAGCTTGGGGCCCATGTGCAGGGTGAGATGGACGGGCCCGCTCCCGATGGGCTCGTCAGCCATGGAACCCACCCGGCAGAGGGATGTCGATCGTCCGCCCTGGCTCTGCGGTCAGCTCCTGCGGGTCGAGTACGGGATTGGCATCCGCGATCTGCCACCACTGCCCGGGGTCGCCGAAATAGCGCTGCCCGAGATGGTCGGGCCGCTCGCCGCTGCTGACGGTGTGCGGGGCGGTCTCCTCGGCGGCCAGGCTGAGCGGAGGCAGCAAACGCCGCTTGGTGTACCGCACTTCGGTGCCGTCCGGGAGGCGGTGCACGCCGATCTCCGCGTCGTGGTACCGGCTGGTGCGGGGGTACGGATGTGCCCCCGGGATCGCGTCCAGCGCACTCTCATAAGGATCAATCACGTCTTACAGCCCCCGTCCCAGACCGAGCTCGGCCAACCGACCGCCTCGCGCGGCGGCGGCGAGTCGTTCCTTCTGCGCCAGATGTGCGAGATACAGGTCGGCCCCGCGGTGCCCTGCGGGCAGATCACTCACGCTGAGCACCTTCATGCCGATGCCGAGGCTCGCCCTGATCGGATTGAGACCGACGTCGAACGCCGACTCGTTGATGGACAGTTCGGTGAGCCGCACCGGCATGACGCGCTTGCTCCCCCAGGTGAAGAGAGTCAGCGGCATCTCGATCGGGCTGATCTCGATGGTGCCCTTCTGGGTTCGCCGGGAGGCCTCGCGGAGCTGGGCGCTGGTGGGATGCACCAGCATCTCCAGCATCGCGAGCTGGGGATGGATCCCGTCGGGCGCGGCGACCTCGAACTGATCGGTGGCATCGATCTCGGCCGTGAACTTCCAGCTCTCCTCGGCAGGGCCCTTGAGCCGGAGAGCCTCGTTACGGTCCCCTCCACTTCCGCCTCCGCCGGCGTCACCGCTTCCGCCCGCGGATTGGGGCGCGAGGGAGCGTTCGAGGGTGTCGGGGTTGAACTGGAGGACGATGATGCGCTGAGGGGTTCCGCGCTCGGGGTCGACGACGACGATGCCGGAGCGGATGGGCTTGGGTATGTCTGCGTAGCGGACCATTCCCTATCTTCCTGTTGTGAAACATACCGGAGCGGTGCTTACTGAATGTCGAGCTGCTCATAAACATCGAGGATGGTCCGCGCTTCCTCGCGGACTTCGACGGATGCATCGTTTCGCAGAGCTTCAGTCAGCATGGGAATGTATCTGCTGGACGGCGAATAAGTGGTGGCGAATACTGCGGCCTTCCGCACTTCAGCACTCTCGTCCCGCAATGACTGATCGATGCTCGAAATGACGATTTCATTGTCTTGATTCGGTCCGCCGAGTGCTACGGAGAGAATGGCGCGGCGCCTTTCGTCCGGCGTCGTCGAATTTTCGAGATCAGCGAGCAGTTCGGACTGAGGTACCGGGTTCAAGTGGTTCTGCAAATGCGCCTGCATCGCGTGACAGGAGTTAATTGAATCGGCGGCCGCGAAGACATAGGGGCGTTGAGTGAAGTCGTCCGACATAAAATGCACGGCAACATCCTCGGAAACCTGCCAGATACTTTCCTCGATCGTACCGCTTGCCGGATCCTCGGGAATGGTGGTCCCATCCCATCCGTAGCGATCTGTGTATTCTTGAACGGACCTCTTAGCCCTGTCCGTATCGCCGCGCAAAATCATTCGCCAGGAATAATGGATCACGGGTTCACGCCTCCGCGTCGAACTCATCAAGATGCATTCTCGTGCTGAGCGAGGACAGGAAGCCCTGATCGCTCGTCAAACTACTCGCTCCATACATATCCAGAATCCTTCGCCGAACCTCCAGTATCAGCTCATCCTGCTTCATCTTCTCGCCCCGGCTGTCTGCGACCTTTAGATCATCGAGCGACTTGAGCCACAGATCAACCGTGTGCAACTCGCGGCTGGCCAGACGGTTGGCCTCAGCGAACCCCTTGAACTTGGTGAGCGGACCACCCCCGGGCGTGTTCTCCTGGTCGCTGCTTGCATCCAGGTAATTCGACAGGGTTCGTGACCTGTTCTGAGATCTCTTGGGTTGCATCGCGAACATGCCGACACTGTTTTCCTGATTCTTTCCGGTCAGCCGATTGCCGTTCCTGTCTCGGGCCCAATCGTCGGCCACGGCGTCCGCGGGTGATGATTTGCCACGGTTCATCATGTCGACAACCATGCCATGGGTGGATAGCGCCGCGATATTCCGGTGCCCCTCCTGCTGAATCAGCCATGCCTTCAGCTGGAATGCCAGTGAGAGGTGTGCGCCCGAGGGGGCGCCGCCACGGGCAATCCTCATGATGTCGGACAGCAGGTCGGAAACGGCCTGAGGGCCGAGGTTTCTGCGCATCTCGGCCAGCCGGTCGGGGAGATCCTTGTAGGCCAGATCCTCCAATGGGTGACCAGGGAACTGCACCTTGACGATGCGATTCGCTCGCGGGTATTTGCCTCCGCCCGGGTTGCGCTGTGCATCGAGCGTGCCGCCATTCGGAGTTTCCTGGCTGACGATGTCGCCCTTGGTGGGATCCAGATTCTGCCGATTTCGGTAGATGGCCTGCATCATTCCGCCCTTGGTTCCGTGCGGCTGCTGCTGAGACCCGCGTGTGGCGCCACCAGCCAGTGTCCGGTCCCGCTCCAGCTGGCTCATACCGCCGGCGCCGTGCATATCGTCGAGGCCACCCAAGTAGACCTCCAGCGACATCTGACGCAGCGCGCGAAGCAACCGATTTGCCTCCACCCGGACGCCGGCGATGTCGACTGTCTGGCCCAGGACCACTGGTTCCTGTGGATTCAGCGCCGCGGTGATGGTGAACCGCTCGGCCGTTCCATAGGCCAGGCTGGTCAGCCGATACCACAGGCGCATGGCAGCGAGCGCCGACCGAAGCCCGATTCCGCGGACGCCCTTACGAAGCATGGTCTGGAGGCGTGGACGGATGCGAGAAACGATCTTCTGGAGGCGGGCCTCCTTGGACTCCTTGGACTTCTCGTCCTTCCTCCGCTTGTCCTGGTTCTGCTTCTTCTGGTCCTGCTGGTTCTTCTTGTTGTCGCGCAGGTTGTCGCGCTTCTGCTTGAAGACGTTGCGCAGCTTCGACGCGCTGTTCTTCAGCGCCTTGCCCGGCTTGCTCTTCTTGAGCTTCTTGCCCAGCGTCTTCGCCGCGTTGCGGACCTTCGTCAGGGCCGACTTGACGGCCTTCTTCGCCTTGCCCAGGGCGTTGCCCAAAGGAGACTTCGGCTTCTTGGGCTTGGTCGGCTTCGGACCCTCGATTTCCCTCTTGTTCTTGGGAGTCCGGGGGGTGCTGTCCTTCTGGCCGTCCGGGGTCTTGTCCTTCGACGGACCCGGTGTCGTCTCCTTCGGCTTCGCCGGTGTCGGCTCCGGCTTCGCAGGGGACTTCGGCGTCGCCGTGTCCTTCGGTTTGGGCGGGGCCTTCGGGTTCGGGGAAGGCTTCGCCTTCGGCTTTGGGGACACGGCCGGCTTGTGCAGGGTCTGCTTGGCGTTCCGGATCGCGCCCCGCGCCTTGTTGACCGCCTCACCGGCCGCCTTCTTGGCGCCCTTGCCCGTCTTCTTGAGGCCCTTCATGATCCTCTCGGCCATCGCCTTGAGGCGTTTGCCGACCCCCTTGGTCGCCGAACCGAGGCGCTGCAGGAGGAAGTTGGCGATGAAGTCGAGCAGCGCGACAACGCCTGCGGCCACCGCCTCCGCGAACAGACAGGCCGCCGGGCCCGCCTTGACCGCCTTCAAGTAGGCCCAGAATTTGCTGAAGGCCGAGAGGATCGAGCTGACGCTCTGCCAGGCCGACATCAGGCCCTGGACGATCGTGAGGATCGCTCCCGCCGCGGGGACGATCATCGAGACGACCTTCTCGATCACGAGCGAGGCGATCATCATCGGCAGCGAGGCGATGATCGCGTCCCACGCCATCTTCCCGATCTGCTTGATCGAGACGCAGCCCTTCACCAGGACGTCGATCACGGCCTTGCCCAGGCCGAGGATGCCCTCGACCTTGGTGTCGAACCACCGCTTCACGCCCGTCTTGATGGCGCCCCAGAGGTGATCGGTGATGCCCGTCTTCGCCGAGCTGCCCGCCTTGCTGATCCAGCCACCCGGGTCCGGTGCGATGTCCGCCACAAGAGCCGCGAACTTGCCCAGCGCCTCGATCGCCGCCTGGGCGAACTTGATCGCGCCCAGAATCACGGCCTGGTAGATCTTGATGACGGCCTTGATGCCCGCTTCCAGCACGTCGAGCAGCGCGTTCAGGCCCGCCGCCAGGGCGTCGAGCAGGGCGTTCACTGCCTTCTTCAGACCGTCCGCCAGCGCGTTGACCGCCGCGATCGCCTTGTCCCGCAGGCCCTCGATCGCCTTGCGGAACTTGTCCCGTAGCTCGGGGAAGGCCGCCAGCAGTACGTCGCCGATGGCGATCAGCGCATCCGCCAGGACGTTGATCGCCTTGATGGCGAGGTCCCGTACGAAGTCGATGGCCTTGTTGGCCCAGTCCTTGAACGTGTCGATGATGCCGTTGACAAGCTTGCGCGCCGCGTCGAAGACCTTGGTGACCGCGTCGAGGATCGCATTGAAGGCGCTCTTCACCTTGTCGGCGACCCAGCCGAAGAAGCCTCCCGAGGGCTTCTCCTCCTCCTTCTTCTTCTCGGCCTCCTTCTCCGCCTTCTCACGCTCGGTGTCGATCTGCGCGTTGTCCTTGTCCTTGCGGTCGCTGACCTCCTTGTCCTTGTCGTCGCGGGCCTTGACGATTTCCTTGTTCTTCTCGGTGTGTTCCTTCTCGGACTTCCTGTCCGCGTCCTCGATCTTCTGGTCCTGCTCGGTGCGCCAGCTCTCGCGCTCGCGCTGGGCATCCTCCGCCGCGCGGCCGCGCTCGCCCGTCTGCTTCTCCGCGTTCCGGGTGACTTCGCGGTCGATCTCGGTCTGCTTCTCCTGCTTGGCCTGCTGCTCGCCCTGCTGCTGTTCCTTCTCCTTGGCGACCAGGTCGCCCTGAGCCTGGCCCGCGGCTCCCTGCATCTCGCTGCCGCGCTCCTGCTTGGCGACCGCACCGACGCCGGGCTTGGGCTTGGATCCGGCCTGGAGTCCGCCCCCGCCGCCCCGTTTTCCGCCTGCCGTGGCCTTGCCGACCAGCTGCTCCTGGGGCGCGTTCGGGAAGATCTGGTCCTCGCCCATCGGCTTGGCCGCGTCCTCACGGCCTGTGCTCTGGATGTCGGACTGCTTCTCCTTGAGCGCCTTGGCCTGGTCGTCCGTGCGCTTGGGGTCGCTCTCGCCCTCCAGCCGGATCTTGGGGGCGGGGCCGACCGTCTTGTTCTGCAGTTCCGGGTCCACGGTCGGGACCGCGTCGGCCGCGGCGTCGACGTTCTTGGCCTCTTCCGCGGTCAGCTTGTCCGCCACGGGCGCCGGCGGCGGGGGAGTGTTGTCGGTGGGCTTCGCGCCCTCCGCCTTCTCACTGCCCTTGGCCTTCTGCTTCCCGATGCGGTCCTCGGGCCCGAGCTTCTCGACCTTGCCCGTCACCTGTTCGGCCGGAGCGGCCGCCTCGGGCGGGCCCGACCGAGTCTGCGGCGCACCCGAAGGACGTTCCCGCTTCGGTGGGTTGGCGTCCAGCCGCCGCTGCTCCTCGCCGACCTTCTTGTCCGCCGCGGCGTCCACACCGGGCATGGCGGCTGCGGCCTGGTCCGGCGCCAGCTTGCTGACCGTCCCGATGGCGGCCTTCGGGTCCTGGCCCGAGACGTCCGGCGGCTCCTCCTGCTTCTCCTCGGGAGCGGCTCCACCGCCGCCTCCGCCGCAGCTGCCGCCTCCCTCTTCCTTCTCCGCCGCGGGCTCAGGCGGGGCGCAGCCGCCGCCGTCCTTCTCCAGCGACGCCTCGGGAGCAGCCTGGGCACCTTCCGGTGCGGGCGCGCCCATCCTGCCGGGGCTGTCGGTCTGTTCGCCCGCAGGGCTGACCGCCGCCTGTGCCGCGGACGGGGCCGCGCCAGGTCCCGCCGCGGCCGTCGGACCGGCCTGCTCGCCGCCGCCGACCGTCCCACGGGGAGCCGCACCGGGGCCGGTCTCCTTGGGGATCCGGCTCTGAGGTCCGGCCGCTTCCCGCTCGGACCTGGGCGGCTCGGCGTCACGCCGCGCTGCGGGGGAAGGGTTTCGGTCCTCGGCGGGCGCCTTCTGCGTCTGCGCACCCGCGGGCCGCATCGCCGCCGGGCCGGGCGACATGTCCGGCGCGGAAGCGCCCTGCGGCTGCCCCTGTTCGCCTCGCTGTTCCTGTTGCCCGCGCTCCTTCAGCTCCTGCTGCTCGTCCTGCGCGTCCTTGGCGTCCGGCCGCTCCTCGCCTTCGCCGGAGTCCTCGCCCCTGTCCTCCTGGTCCTGCTGCTGCGCAGGGTCCGTCTTCTCAGCCTCGGGCTCCTGCTGGTCCTTCTCAGTGGTCTCCGGGTCGGGGCCGACCTCCTGATCGGTCGGCTTCTCCGGCTGCAGGTCCTTCGCGCTGCGGTCCTGGGCCTCGGCCGCGGGCCCGCCCTCGGGCTTCGGAGCCTCGCCCTCGACCGGACCCACGTCCTCGCCCGGCGCCTTCGCCTCAGGCCCGGCGGAGTCCTCGTCCTCCTCGTTCGCCTCGTTCTCCCGCTGCTGCTCGACCCGTTCCGCCTTGGTCGGGGGCGGCGAAGGGAAGGTCGGGACGGACGGTTCCGCGGCGCCGGGGGTCATCCGGTCTGCGGTCGGTACGGAAGAAAGGTCCAGGTCGGTGTCGGGCAGATAGTCCTCGGGCTTCAGCTCCGGACCGCTCTTGGCGGCACCGCCCCTGTCATCGTCCTGCTCGCCGCCGATCTCCCCGTCCGCGCCCGCCTCCAGCCCGAGCGGCTTCTCCTCCTCGCGCGGCTCGTCCTCATCCTCGTCCTTCTCGTGCAGGCCGTGCTCGGACAGCGCGCTGTCCCGCTGCTCAGCCCGCTCGTCCACCTTCTCGGGGCGTACGGGACCGGGCCGGCCCTTCGCCTTCGGGTCGAGGTTCTCCTGCTTCGATCCGTCCGCCGGCTTCTTCGCGTCGTCGTTCCGCTTGCGCTTGTCTGCACCGGGGGCGTTCGCCTGCTCCGGGTCCTGCTCCTCCCGGTCGCGCTGCTCCTTGCGCTCCTCCTTGGTCTGCTCGGCGCCGTCCGCCTGGCCCTGCGCGCGCTCGTCCGCGGCCTCGTCGACCCGCTGACGGTCCTGGCCCTGCTTCTCCTCCTCCTGCCGCTGCTCCTGCGCGGCCTGCTGCCGGGACTGGGCCCGCTCGTCCTCCTGCTCCTTGCGCTGGGCAGCCTCCTGGTCCTCGGCCGCCGCGTCGGAGCGCGCCCTACTCCGGTCGCCGCTGCGCTTCTCGTCCCGTACCGCGGCGTCCTTCTGCTCCTCGCGCGAGTCCTCGGCCTGCTTGTCCTTCGAACTCCGCCCGCTCTCCTCCTGCCGCTTCCACCGGGTGCGCTCGACACCCAGCAGCTCGAAGAGGTCCGTCTCCGGCTCGGGCACCTCGGCCGGCTGGAGGTCCACCGGCTCGGTCTCGGACTCCTCGGCGAGGTCGAGGAGCCGCTCGTACTCGTCGGAGAGCAGCCGCACTTCCAGCCGGTCCAGCACCGAGTCCTGCAACTGCGGTGACATCCGTGCCAGTTGGAGTCGTACGCGTCCCGACAGGTCCGCCGGGTCACCGCGCAGCGAGCGCAGCACGCCGTTCGCGAGACGGTCCACCAGCGTTGCCGGATCCAGCTGTTCCATACGGGAGCGGTCGGCGTCGACCGTGGCGTACCGCAGCCAGCCGGGCGTCGATTGCTCGGGCTCCACTTCGGGGGCCTGCTGCTCGTCGCGTACGAGAGCCTGCGCCGCCGACTCCGCCTCGCGCTCCATCGCCTGCTGCGGAAGGCTCACCGCCCCCAGATCGCGGCCCGCGCGCAACGCGCCCAGACCGTCCGGGTTCTGCACCGTGTGCAGCAGCTCATGGGCGAGCAGCCGCTGCCCGTCCGCCGTACCCGGGCGATAGGCACCCTCGCGGAAGAAGATGTCCTGGCCGACCGCGACCGCGTCCGCGCCCAGCAGTTCCGTCAGCGTGCCCGCGTCCCGGTCGGTGTGCAGGCGTACCCGGCTGAAGTCGTGGCCGAGCCGCTCCTCCAGCTCCCGCCGTACGCTCAGATCGAGCGGATGTCCGGCTCCGCTGACGATGTTCTTCGGCTCCGGCGTCCGGGACGTGGCGCGCTCCTTGCGCTTGCGCCGCCGTTCGGCCTGGGCCGCCTGCGCGTCCTGCGCATGTGACGTACTCATCGAGACTCGCCCCGCCCCGAGAGTCCCGCGTGCACCGCACGCGCCAGCGCCTCACCGAGCCGCCCCGGCGAGGTGGTCGAAGGCAGCGGCGGCAGTCCGGACAGTGCGTCCAGGGCCTGGCCGCCGTCAGCGGCCAGCGGCACGCCACGCTCCCGTACGAGCCGGGACAGCTCCGCCTCGAAAGCGGCCGAGACCCGGTCGGGGTCGAGCCGCTCGAAGCCGTCGAGCACCAGCTCGCCGATGTCCACGCGGATCGTGCGCTCCGAGGGGCGCGGTACCTCGTTCAGACCCATCCGTGGACCTCCGAGGGTGTCAAGGAGCGGTCCAGCTTGAGGTATTCGGTACGCGCCGCCTCCAGCATGTGACGCATCTGGAGCCGGTCGCCCTCCTCCGCCGCGAGGAAGGCTCCCGACAGCGCGATATTGCGAATCGAGCCCCCCGCCACGGTCAGCCGGGCCAGCTGCTCGGGATCGATGTCCTTCATCGGGGCCCGCGCGGGCAGCACCCGCCGCCAGATCTCGGCGCGCTCGCTCTCGCCGGGGAAGGGGAAGTCGACGACGAAACGGATACGCCGCATGAACGCCGTGTCCAGCGCCTGCTTCATGTTCGTCGTGAGGATCGCGAGCCCCCGGTACGCCTCCATCCGCATCAGCAGATAGCTGACCTCGAGGTTGGCGTACCGGTCATGGCTGTCCTTGACCTCGCTGCGCTTGCCGAACAGGGCGTCGGCCTCGTCGAACAGCAGCAGCGCGCCGCCTCGTTCAGCCGCGTCGAAGACCTTGCGCAGATTCTTCTCGGTCTCGCCGATGTACTTGCTGACCACCTGCGAGAGATCGATGATGAACAGATCCAGGCCAAGCTCCTTGGCCATCACCTCGGCGGCCAGGGTCTTTCCGGTGCCGGAGCCGCCGGCGAAGAGTGCGGTGACGCCGAGTCCGCGGCGCAGCGTCTCGGCGAAGCCCCACTCCTGGTACACGGTCGAGCGCTGACGCACATGCGCGACGATCTCGCGCAGAATCCGCAGCTGCCGCTCGGCCAGCACCAGATCGCCCCACGCCGCCTGCGGCTCGATCCGCCGTCCCAGCTCGTCCATGCCCATCCGGGCCTCGGTGAGCCCGGCACGCCAGGCCAGACCGGTCGCGTCCACCTCGTCCTCGCCGGGCAGATCCCGTACGACCGTCGCTCCGGCGGACTGGATCAGATGCGGCGGCAGCGAGAACTGCGCGACGAGATCCCGCAGATCGTCCTCGCTCACCTCCGGTACGTCCGCGAACGCGTCGGCCCACACGCCCAGTTGCTCCTCCGTGTCCAGCGGCGGCACGGTCACGCGCTCGCCGCGTGGACGGGCGGTCTGCCGGGGATCGGGGCTGGAGACGACGAGCGGAACGGCCGCGCTCTCGATGAACGCGTCCGTGGCCGCCGCCTGGTCGCGGTCGAGCTCGCCGACCTCGACGAGCAGCGCGGCGGGCAGCATGACGGCCTCGCGCTGCCACAGCCGTGCCAGCCGGTCGCGCTCGGCCGGATCGGTGGGCATGTCGTCGGCGGCCATGGCGTACAGACCGAGCCCCGAACGGCGCGCCGCCGCCGCGGCGATGTCGGTACGGGTCCGCAGATCGCCGCCGACGAGCTCGATCCGGAACGGAGCATGCGGCCCGGCACCCGCCCAGCCCGCGGCGACCTGGCTCGCCGCCAGGTCGTACGAGGCGGGCAGCGACTCCGGTACGGGCGCACGGCGCAGCAGTCCGTGCAGTCGGGAGTCCAGATAGGGCGAGCCGACGAGGAAGTGCAGGATGCGCTCGTCGAGGCGCAGCCGTGAGGTGGTCAGCCGGGTCTCGTCGTCGAGCTCGACGAGCCGCCAGCGGCGCAGCGGGGCGACGGGGGTGAGGGCGCTCCAGTGCGCACCGTCGAGGGCGGCGAGGGCGAGCGAGAACGTGGGGTGGGCGCGCTCGGGGTCCCCGCCGGCGGCGGCACACCGCCCACCGGTGGTGGGGTCGAGCTCCGCGGCGGCGGCGAGCAGGACGACGTCGCGCTCGAAGGGGCTGAGCCCGAAGCAGGCGACGAGCGAGTCGAGCGTGGCGGGCGCGCGCACACCGGGGGCGGCCGGTTCGCCTCCGGCTGGGGCGGTGGGGGTGCTGCCTTCGGCAGTGAGTTCGCTCTGTCGCGGGGGCGCTGCGGCGCCCGCGTCGCCGTCTCGCCGGACGGGCTCGGCCGCGGCCTTCGCGGCGGGGCGCTCCGCACCGGCGCCCGGAACGGCACCGTCCGCGGGTGCGGCCCCCGCGTGCGGCTGGTCCGCGGTGCCCTGTCCGGAGCCGGGCCCGCCGGGGCGGCCCTGTGCCCGGGCCGCGTGGGCGTCCACGCGGGCGAGCACGGATCGTACGGCCGCGAACAGCGCCCGTCCGTCCGCACCCGCGTTCGCCGACGTACCAGTTGACTCATACGTCCCCATACCCTCACCCGCCCCCGTGTCGCGCACCGTGTCTCAGCTCTCCTTGTCGTCCGCGCCCGCTTCGGTGCCTTTCCGGGCACGAGCGGGCGCGGCCCGTTTCGCCACGGGCTTCGCGGCAGCCTTCGCGGTCTTGGCCGCGGCGCGCTTTCGCGTGGGAGCGGCCGCCTTTGGCGCCACGTCAGGCGCGGCCTCCGGTTCGGGCGAGGGCTCGGGCGAGGTCTCGGGTTCCGCGGCCTCCGGCCGCCCCGGCGGCACCGGCGCGCCTGGTGCCCCGAACGGCAGCACCTTCACCGTCCGCCGCTCCACCGGCTTCGCCGGGACCGGCCTCTCGCGGCCCTCGATCAGGACCAGCGACGCCTGATACGCCACCGACAGGGTGTACGGGGTCTGGTGGAGCATCCCCCACAGCTTCGACGTCTCGTCGATGTCCATCACCGTCGGCGTGAACCGCACCTTCTGCGGCGAGTCCGCCAGATCAGTGCCCGCGAGATACGGCCGCTCCGCCGCGAGTTCGATCAACTCCTTCGGCAGCAACGGGATTTCGTGGAGTGTCCGCACCACGCAGCCGATCAGCCGATGCCCGACCAGCTCCGCCTCCTCCCCGTACGCGCTGATCAGAAAATGCAGATCCAGCGCGGTGGCGGGCCGCTTGAGCAGCGTGCCGTCCGATGCGCGCGTCGGCAGGTCGGTGTGGCGCATCGAGGGGTTCGGGGTGACCTGGTACAGGAAGACGTTGATGGTCGGCTCGGCCGGCGGCTCGGCCGGCGGTTTACGGGTCTCGACCTTTACCGCGATGTCCATCTCGGGGCTCAGGTTGTTCTCGATCAGCAGGGCCAGTGCCTGGGTGACCGTCGCGATGGCGAGTGCGTTGCTCATGACCTCAGTCCCTCTTCTCGCCGCGTGACAGGTAGTCGTCCAGCGTCAGCGCGGGCGCGCGCCGTCCGGTGTGGTCGGGGTGGCCGCCGGCGGGACGGCTCGCACCGGGCGGTGGGGCCGCGCTCACCTCCAGGCGGCCGATCTGTACGTGTACGACGCGTTCGGCGGGCCGCGGCGGGCGCCGCCCCACTCCGTTCTGCGCCGCACCCCGTGCCGCGGCCGTATCGGCGCCGCGCGGCCGGGCAGGTGCGGAGGCGGCCGGGGCAGCCGTGTCCGCCGCGCGCGGCACGGCAGCGGCCCGCGTCCGCGGCGCATCGGCCACCGGTACGGCGTCACCCCGCCGTGCCGCCCGCGGAGCATCCGAGTCGGCCGGGCGGGTCGCCGAGGGGGCGGCCGTGGCCGGTCGCAACAACGGGCCCGTGACCGGCGCGGGTGGCGCCGCCCGCCGCTCGGGTTCACCCGGAACGGCCGCCGCCTCGGTCCGTACGACGGTCTCGCGATCCGTCCGTACCTCGCGCTCGTGCCGTACCGACTCGGCCGGTCCGAAGGCAGGCCGGGGCGCCGACGGAATCAGCGCCGCCGGCTCGTCCGGCTCCGGCGGCCCGCTCCGCACCGCCTCGACCCGTTCGAACGGGCCGGGCAGCCGCGGCCGGACCCGCGCCGCGCCACCGCCGGCCGCGGGCACCGGTGTGTACCGGGCGAGCAGCCGGTCGAAGTAGTCAGGCATCTGCGCACAGCTCCAGGTAGTAGCGACGCCGCAGCGGGCTGAGCGCCAGAATCTCCGGCTCGCTCCACCCGTAGGCGGTGGCGAGCAGATGGACGTCGAGCATCAAGTCACGTGCCCAGGTGTCCAGTTCGGTCCACAGGTAGGAGGTGATGTCCAGCTCGGCCGGGGTGGCCTCACCGCACTCGGGGCAGGCGACGTTCAGCGTCACGTCGGACGCCGGGTCCGCCGAAGCCGCTGTCTCCGCGAGCTGTCGCTGTACGCGCTCGGACAGCAGGGCGGCCAGCCGCTCGGGCGAGACCGCCTCGCCGTCCCGTACGGCCGACACGGTGCAGCGCGCCATGAGCAGCCGACGGGCTCCGTCGGGATCGGGCACCGCGCCGGCCACCGCGAGGTCGGCGACGGTGGGCAGCCGGAACTCGATCGTCCACCCGTCCTCCTCCACTCGCAGCGGCCCGCCCGGCGTCCGCGTGCGGGTGCCGAACAGCGTCGCGTCGAGGTCGAACTCCATGGCCTCGCCGCACTCCGTGCACTCGACCCGCACCTGCATGCGCTCGCCGAACAGCGCCCGGCGCAGCGCGAACAGATCCGCCTCCCGTTCGCCGATCGGCATCGACAGCAACGCGTCGGTGCCGGCCCCGGGGCGGGCCGCCCGGTGCAGCAGCAGAGACCTTCCCGAGTCGTGCTGCGCAAGCCCGGCCTCCCAGGTGGCGAGCAGTTCGGCCGGCCCCGTCGGCGTCATCCCTCATTCCTCCGGTGCAAAGACGTCGCTCAGGCGGGATG
The DNA here is from genome assembly GCF_036248255.1 of Streptomyces sp. NBC_01717. Lineage (NCBI taxonomy): Bacteria > Bacillati > Actinomycetota > Actinomycetes > Kitasatosporales > Streptomycetaceae > Streptomyces > Streptomyces sp. NBC_01717. Next base: position 2,296,848 of record NZ_CP109178.1, read on the forward strand.
GGTGAACGAGGGCTCGACCGGCTCCTCCACCTCGTAGTCCCGCTCCCAGCCCTCGCATTCGAGCTTGACGCTCTGGATGGCGACGGCATTGGCGTTGGCATCCAGCTCGCCGAGGACCTGGTATTCGCTGACCCAGGCCCGGTAGAGCTTGTGCGAGACGGCCACCTGCCCGGCCTCGTTGAGGACCTGGATGATGATGTCCTTGCGGAAGTCCCGCAGCGAGACCTCCGAGCCGAGCCCGGCCCCGACCTGCCAGACCTTGTTGGCCCACCGGTCGAATTCGGGGTCGTGGGTGACACCGCGTTCGAGCGTGACGCCCTCGAACTCGGAGCGGCCCGGCGACTTGCGCGGTGAACTCGGGTCACCGCCGTGGCGGTGCTTGACCACCTCGGTGGTGCGCTTCAGAGGACTGATCTTGCTGATGCCCGCGACCGTTCGACCGTCCCAGAGGACCAGGAACTTGAAATTCTTGTAGGGGTCGAAGCGATGGGCGTTTATCTGGAACTCAGCCATCGGTTTCCTTCGTGTTCCTTCTTCTTGGTTACGGGAGGTCGAACTGCCCGGCCATCTGCTGGATCTTCACGATGACGAACTCCGCGGGCTTCACCGGTGCGATGCCGATGACGACGTTGACGACACCGGCGTCGATATCGGCGTCCGTGGTGGTGTCCTTGTCGCACTTGACGAAGTACGCCTCGCGCGGAGTACCGCCCTTGAACGCACCCTGCCGGAACAGGTCGTTGAGGTACGCGGACGCCTTCAGCCGGATCTGCTGCCAGAGCTGCTCGGCGTTGGGCTCGAAGACGACCCACTGCAGACCTCGGTACAGGCTCTCCTCGACATGCAGCGCGAGTCGGCGCACCGGCACGTACTTCCACTCGCTGTCGAGCGCATCCGCGCCTTCGAGCGTGCGGGCACCCCACACCAGCGGGCCGACCACGGGGAAGGTGCGCAGGCAGTTGATGCCCAGCGGATTGAGCAGCCCGTTCTCGCGGTCGGTGAGCTTGACCGTCAGCGACCGCACGCCGGCGAGCCGCGCCTCGGTCCCGGCCGGCGCCTTCCAGACACCGCGCTCGCCGTCGGTCCGGGCGATGACACCTGCGACGGCACCCGAGGGCGGGAAGGAACGCAGCCGACCGGTCAGCGGGTCGTTGAGCTGCAGATGCGGGTAGTACAACCCCGCGTGATTGCTGCGTACGGGCTCGAACGCGCCGATGCCGGCCCGCGCGGCGTCCACGCTGCCCCAGGTCGACGGCGAGTCGACGAGCAGGAAGATCCGCCGCTCCCGGCACAGCTGCTCGGCCGCGGAGAGCACAGTGACCATGTCATCGGTCGACTCGTACGCCGAAAGCTCGGGCAGGGCCAGCAGGTTGACGTCGTCCACGTCACGCAGTGCCTGGACGCCGGTCTTGCGCACCTCGCTGCCGATCAGGTCGCGCGGCCCGGGTGGGTCACCGTCCTTGCCGCCCTGCAGCGGGAAGACGGGCGGGTTGACCGAGGCTTCGAGCCCCAGATCGTTGGCGCACTCGCCGATGAAGCGCACCACGTCGTCGGGATCGACGGACCCGGCGACGACCTGGAGACGCCGTCCGAAGGCACTGACCTCGGCCCCGGCGAAAGCGTGCTTCCCCGGAGCGTCCGGCAGCGCGCGCAGCTTGCGCTCCAGCAGCAGGGCCAGCTCGGTCACGTTGCTCGGCGGCTCACCGTCGCGGTCCGGTTCGTAGAGCGTGAACTCGCGCTCCACATCTCCGAACTTGACTTTCAACTCGACGTTCAAGTCAGGCAGTCCCGCCGCGAAGGGCTTGGATACCGTGCCGGACGGGTCGGGCCTGCCCTCGTCGAGGGCCTTCGCCCGGACGAGGGAGGAACCCGCGTTGACGACCGTCTCCACGAAGCGGCCGTGGCCGGCGTCCATCGAGAGCCCGGTGAACGACTCGCGGGCCCCGCCGCGGGCATCGAGTATCTGGAGATTGAACGTTCTGTCCGGATCCGGGGTGTCGTGGTCGACGGCCACCCGCAGGCCGGAGCCCCAGACGCCGGGCTCCTTGGCGTGCACCTCCAGCACCGGGCACTCACTGCGTCCCTCGGTGGAGTGGAGGGTGACGCAGGCATCCTCACCGGTACCGCTCTTGGCCACCCGGACGACGACCGCGACCGTGCCGCCGTTGCCGAAGAACTGATGCACCGCATAGCCGACCGCACTCTGTGAGGTGAGTCCGCCGAAGCGACGCTCGAAGTCCGCGAAGCTACTGACCCGCACCGGTTGATTGAGCGGACCTCGGCGGGTGTGCCCCACGAACGCGGTCACCGAAGTGGTGACCGATGCGATGGTGCGGATGCTGCTGGGAAGTTCCTCGATGTAAACGCCGGGATAGCCCATGTGCGTCGGCATTCCCCCTCCATTTCCCCTCGCGCACCGAGCAACGGCGAGAGGAAGTGAAGGAAATGTGCACGCGCGCACCCAGCCGCATACACGATCCCCTTTTGTTTCCCCCGTCGTTCACCCCGTGCAATATCGGTCTCGCAGGGCCATCTGCATGCGCAGGCGCCGGTGGCTCCTGATGCATGAGTTCCTCAGGGGAGTCTGTTACGCGCCCCAAGGGCAGGTCAAGGGAGTGAATAGGCCATCCGGCGATGACTGTCGGAGGAATCGACCACGGGTTATTTCACGTGGTCAGAGCATTTCACCGGCGGAATATGAAGATTGAATTCACGACCGCTTCACAGGAAGGTCGGCACCTGGGAGGGAAACAAGCCGAATGGGCTAGTTGACGGCGCGCCGCCTTCCATTCCGCCGGATCCGGGGCAGGAGTGCGGGGCGCAGCGGTGCCGGCGGCAGGTACCGTAGAAGAACGATTTCGTGGGCCTCCTGGCGGGCTGCGTACACCCAGGAGGAGTTCATGACGACGAACCGCGGACGCAAGGACGTCATCCGCGACCGGATGGCCGCCACCGGCGAGTCGTACAACGTGGCCGCCCGCAATCTCAAGGCGATGAAGGACATGGGCGCCACCCGGGACGCCGTCCTCACCCAGCGCTGGCATCCGGCGGACTCGCTCGATGTGCCGTGCCCTTGCGGCGGGACGTGCGAGCCGGGCGAGAGCTGCGAGCGCTGTCACGCCCGGCACCGGCACGTGGCGCGCTACCCCGGCAGCGTCACCGACGTGGAGACGTGGGTGGACCGGTACGACTGTCTGGGCTGCTCGTCCTCGTACACGCTGACCGTCGTGCTGCGCGGCCGCCCCTGGGGCGTCGCCGAGACCGTGGTCCAGGGCGGGGCGGCGGAGCCGGTGGTCAGGGCGCGGGTGTTCCCCGGCGTCGCCCATCCGCTGCTGCGCCCCGAGACCTCCCAGGACGACTGACCGGCTGCGGGCGGATGCGCCTCGCAGCCGGGCGTCGCGTCAGCTCTCGTCCGGTGCCAGGCGCAGCGAGATCGAGTTGATGCAGTACCGCTGGTCGGTCGGCGTGGGGTACCCCTCGCCCTCGAAGACGTGCCCCAGGTGCGAGCCGCAGCGCGCGCACCGCACCTCGGTGCGGACCATGCCGAGACTGCGGTCCTGGATCAGCTCGACCGCGTCCGTGTCCTTCGGGTCGTAGAAGGACGGCCAGCCGCAGTGCGACTCGAACTTCGTGTCCGAGCGGAACAGCTCGCCGCCACAGGCCCGGCAGGAGTAGACGCCGGCCGTCTTCGTGTCGGTGTACTCACCGACGAACGCCGGTTCGGTCCCGGCCTGGCGCAGGACCGCGTACTCCGCGGGCGTCAGCTCCGCCCGCCATTCCTCGTCCGGCTTCTCGATGTCGTACGACACGGTGGCTCCCTCAGCTCGACAGGTGGTCCAGGATCTGCGGGCCGAGGTCCGTGACGTCGCCCGCGCCCATGGTGAGAACGAGGTCGCCGGGCTTCGCCATTCCCGCGATGGCCTCGGGGACCGCCGACTTGTCGTGGACGGCGGTGACGTCGGCGCCGGCCGCCTTCGCCGCGTCGATGATCAGGGTGCTGGTGACGCCGGGGATCGGGTCCTCGCGGGCCGGGTAGATGTCCAGGACCACGGAGGCGTCGGCGAGGGCGAGGGCCTGGCCCATCTCCGTACCGAGCTCCTGGGTGCGGGAGAAGAGATGCGGCTGGAAGACGACCAGCAGGCGCGAGTCGGAAGCGGCGCCGCGCATCGCTTCGAGGTCGGCGGTCATCTCCGTCGGGTGGTGCGCGTACGAGTCGATGACCTGGACGCCCGCAGCCTCGCCCTTGAGCTGGAGGCGGCGCTTGACCCCGGTGTACTTGCCGAGCGCTGAGGCCAGGTTGTGGGCCGGGATGCCCAGTGCGACACCGGCGGCCAGCGCGGCGACCGCGTTGTGGGCGTAGTGGCTGCCCGGGACGGAGACCGTGAAGGTGAGGAACTTGCCGTTCAGGACGACCGTGACTTCGCTGGTCAGACCGCGCGGGGTGATCTTGTGGACGCGTACGTCGGCGGTCTCGGACTCGCCGTACGTGACGATGTTCAGGGAGGAGAGATCGCGTACGCGCCTCGTCAGCTCGACCGCGCCGGACTGGTCCGCGGAGACGACCAGGGTGCCACCGGGGACGATCTTCCCGACGAACGTCTCGAAGGAGTCGTAGATCTCGTCCATCGAGGCGTAATTCGCGTGGTGGTCCAGTTCCACGTTGAGAACGATCGCGACCTCGGGGTCGTACTTCTGGAAGCTGCGGTCGCTCTCGTCGGCCTCGGCGACGAAGATGTCGCCCTCGCCGTGCGTCGCGTTGGTGCCGGGGCCGGCCAGGTCGCCGCCGATGGCGTACGACGGGTCGAGGCCCAGCTCGGAGAGGGCGACGGCCAGCATCGACGTGGTGGTCGTCTTGCCGTGGGTGCCGGCGACGGCGATGGCGCGCAGGCCCTGCATCAGCGAGGCGAGCGCGTCCGATCGGTGCACGACGGGGATCGACAGCTCGGCGGCGCGCAGCAGCTCCGGGTTGTCGGCGCGGATGGCGCTGGAGACGACCACGCAGGTCGCGTCGTCCGCCAGATGACCGGCGGCGTGCCCGACCTGGACGGTCGCGCCCAGTGCCCGCAGGGCCTCGGCCGTACCGGACTCCTTGGCGTCGCTGCCCGCGACCTTCGCGCCGCGCCGGGCGAGGATCTTCGCGATGCCCGACATTCCGGCGCCGCCGATGCCGATGAAGTGCGGTCGTTCCATGGCGGCAGGAATACCGGGTGCCATGCGCGTATCTCCCAAAAGTTGTGGTGCGACGCCTCCAGCCTATTCGCTGTGCGCGAAGAGTTTGAGCACGGGGACGCCGACCTTGTGCCGGGCCCTGGACGCCCAGTCGCGGTGGAAGAACTCCTCCACGTAGTGCGGGGCGGTCAGCACGATGACCTCGTCGGCCTCCGCCTCGTCGACCACGGCCTTCAGCTTGTCCAGCGGGTGGTCCTCGACCACCTGCCCGACCGCTTGGGAGCCCGCCTTGCGCAGCGCGGCGAGCGAGACCTCGAGGGCCAGCTCGGCGGACTGCCTGGCGTCCTTGCCCTCGGGCTCCCCGAGCTCGCGGGCCGCTTCCTTCAGCTCGCCGATGGCCACGTCGTCGATGGCGCGCAGCAGTACGTCCGCCTGGTCACCGCGCGGCTGCATCAGTACGACGAACGAGGTCCCCTCGTCCCCGTGGAGGGTGGTGACGAACTCGACGTCCTCGGAAGTGAGGGGCTTCTCGATCATCAAAACGCTGGTGAACACCACAGGCGCCCTTCTGCTCCATCGGCCGTCGCAGGCCGCTGCCGAAACCGTCCTTCCCCGTGCGGGCACGGGGACTGCGAGAGCTATTGTGCCCACCGGAAGCTAACCGGAACGGGATATTCCGATGATTGTCAGATCCGACGGTACCGAGTGAACAGGAACCCGGCCTCCTCCAGCAGCGACGCCAGGGTGAATCGTTCCGGCACCGCCACCGCCGGACCTCCGGCGATCCGCTGGGCGTCCCCGGCGGTCAGCATCGGCGAGAGGGTCAGACACAGCTCGTCCAGCACCCCCGCAGCGATGAACTGACCGAGCAACCGGGGTCCGCCCTCCGCCAGCTGCCGGTCGAGCCCGCGGTCCGCGAGTTCCCGTACGGCCCTGACGGGGTCCACCCGGGAGCCCTCCCCCGCGGTCACCACCTCGGCGCCCGCCTTCCGGGCCGCTTCGATCCGAGCCGGCGGCGCGCCGTTGCCGGTGAGGACGAGGGTCGGGACGAGCGGCGAGACGAACAGCGGAAGCGAGAAGTCCAGATCCAGACTGCCGCTGACCACGGCGATCGCCGGTGCGGGCCCCTGCCCGGCCGCCGCCCGCCGCGCGGCGAAGGCCTCCCGGGCCCGGGCCGGCCGGTAACCCTCCATGCGCACGGTCTCCGCACCCACCACGACGACATCGGCCAGCCCGCGCAACGTACCGAAGATCCGCATGTCCGTCTCGCAGGAGATCGGCTGCGAGCGGCCGTCGTGCTGGGCGGCGCCGTCGAGCGTGGAGACCATGTTGGCGCGCAGCCACGGACCGTCCCCTTCGGGGTACGCATAGGCGTCGGCCAGCTCGTCCAGACTCCACTCCCCCGCTTCGGCAGCCGGTGTCTGGTCGGTCACAGGGAAGAGGCGTCGCATTCGTGCAGTCTCGCACGGCGCTTAAGCTTGACAGCTGTGTCGTCATCCACCGCCGTGCCTGGGCAGAGTCCCATAGCCGAAACGGCCCCGCTGTCCCTGTGCGCCCTTGAGCCGCACGTCCCTGCCGACCGTCTGGTCGCCGAGATGGTGCCGCCGCCGCGCTTCGACTCGGTGCGCTTCGACACGTACGTCCCCGACCCCGACCAGCCCAGTCAGGTCGAGGCGGTCAAGGTCCTCAGCGGGTTCGCGACCGGGCTCGGCGGCGCGCACGCGACCGGTACCGGCAAGCGCAAGTGGTTCGGCAGGAAGGCTGCGCCGGTGGCCGGACCGCTCGGCGTGTATCTCGACGGCGGTTACGGAGTCGGCAAGACGCACCTGCTGGCCTCGCTCTGGCACGCCACGCCCGCCGCCCCGTCGCTCAAGGCGTTCGGCACCTTCGTGGAGCTGACAAATCTGGTCGGCGCCCTGGGCTTCCAGCAGACCGTGCAGACACTCAGCGGGCACCGGCTGCTCTGCATCGACGAATTCGAGCTCGACGACCCGGGCGACACCGTCCTCGTGTCGTCGCTGCTCAGCAGGCTGGTCGAAGCGGGGGTCGCGCTGGCCGCCACCTCCAACACGCTGCCCGGCAAGCTCGGCGAGGGGCGCTTCGCCGCCGCCGACTTCCTGCGGGAGATCCAGGGCCTGTCCTCGCACTTCCGTCCGCTGCGGATCGACGGCGAGGACTACCGGCACCGTGGGCTGCCCGCGGCCCCCGCCCCGTACTCCGACGAGCAGGTCACCAGGGCGGCGTACGCCACCGCGGGCGCGAGTCTGGACGACTTCCCGGCACTGCTCGACCATCTGGCCCGTGTCCATCCGAGCCGGTACGGGGCGCTGACGGACGGCGTCCGGGCGGTCTGCCTCACCGACGTGCAGCCGGTGCCGGACCAGTCGACGGCGCTGCGGCTCGTGGTACTCGCCGACCGGCTGTACGACCGGGAGATACCGGTGCTCGCCTCCGGGCTCCCGTTCGACCGGCTGTTCAGTGACGAGATGCTGAACGGGGGGTACCGGAAGAAGTACTTCCGGGCGATCTCCCGGCTGACGGCGCTGGCGCGCGACGCAAAGGGACTGGTGGCGCAGTAGGTTCGGATGCGGTAACTCCATCATCCGAAGGGAACCAGCATGGCAACCACGCGTCAGGCGCACACGGTCTGGGAAGGCAACCTGATCGAGGGCGAGGGCGTTGTCACGTTCGACTCCTCCGGCATCGGGGACTACGCGGTGTCGTGGCCGTCCCGCGCGGAAAAGGCGAACGGCAAGACCAGCCCGGAGGAGCTCATCGCGGCGGCGCACTCCAGTTGCTTCTCGATGGCGCTGTCCAACGGTCTGACCACGGCCGGCAACGCGCCGACCCGGCTGAACACCCAGGCCGAGGTCACGTTCCAGCCCGGCACCGGCATCACCGGCATCCACCTCACCGTGCAGGGCGAGGTGCCCGGTCTCGACGAGGCGGGCTTCGTCAAGGCTGCCGAGGACGCCAAGGCGAACTGCCCGGTCAGCCAGGCGCTCACGGGCACGACGATCACCCTGACCGCTTCGCTCGTCTGATCCCACGGGCCACGGCAGGCCCACGACGCGTCACCAGGCACAGTGACCCGCATGGTTCCCGCGCGGCGATGCGCGTGGTACACACATGCGGGTCACTTCTCCTGTCCGCCAGCAGGGAGTTGCCTCATGTCATCTGCACCAGCACGACGACTCGCAACACGCCGACAGGTCCTGGCCGGCAGCGGCGCGACCGCTGTCTCGATCGCCTTCGCCGGGGCCTTCTCCGAACTCTTCGCGGGCACCGCCGCCGCCCGTGGCCACAGGGGCTACGGACCGCTGGTCCCCGACCCGGACGGCCTGCTCGACCTGCCGAAGGGGTTCCGCTACCGGGTGCTGTCCCGGGAGGGCGACCGGCTCCGCTCCGGCGAGGGCCCGGTGCCCAGCAACCACGACGGCATGGCCGCCTTCGCCGGCCACCGGGGCCGCGTCCACCTCGTCCGCAACCACGAGAACCGGGTCACCGCGAAGATCGCGGTCCCGGCCGTCGACGGCCTCACCTACGACCCGATGGGCAAGGGCGGCTGCACAGCACTGGAGCTCGACAGCCGCGGCGCCGTCCTCGGTGAACGCGTGGCCATCGCCGGCACCGCGGTGAACTGCGCGGGCGGCCGCACCCCTTGGAACACCTGGCTGACCTGCGAGGAGACCGAGGACCGGGCCGGCACCAACGGCTACACCAAGGACCACGGCTTCATCTTCGAGGTGGACGGCGCCGACCCGCACCGCACCGGAGCCGTGCCACTCACCGCGATGGGCCGGTTCCAGCACGAGGCGATCGCGATCGATCCGAACAACGGGATCGTCTACGAGACGGAGGACGCGTTCGAGAAGCCGTTCGGGCTCTTCTACCGCTTCCTGCCGGAGAAACCACTGGGCGGCACGGGCTCCTTGCGGGCCGGCGGCGAACTGCAGGCCATGCGGGTGCCCGGCGTCCCCGACCTCTCCGTCATCCAGGAGACCGGTGCGAGCTTCGACCGGATCGAGTGGGTCCCCGTACCGGATCCGCAGGCCGCGGGAACGCCCATCCGGCTGCAGGACTTCGGCCCGAAGGGCATCACGCATGCCCAGAAGCTGGAGGGCTGCTACTGGGGCGGCTCGTCGGTCTACTTCGTCTCCAGCTTCGCGCAGAGTGCGGCGGGGTCGGCGGCCGACCACTTCGGCCAGGTGTGGCGGTACGAACCGAAGCGCCGCCGCCTCACCCTGGTGGTCGTGTTCGGCCCGGGTACGGATGTCCAACTGCCCGGCGAGTCCCCCGACAACATCTGCCTGACGTCCGACGGCGGGCTGATGGTGTGCGAGGACGGCAACGGCGCCCAGCATGTGTTCGGTGTGACGCGGAGCGGCGAGGTGTACGCGATGGCGCGCGGCCGGCAGAACATCGGTACGCCCCAGGAGCCCGAGTGGGGCGAGTTCGCCGGGGTCACGTTCGCGCCGGACGGCGGAACGATGTTCGTCAACTGCTACACGCCCGGGACGACGTTCGCCGTGACGGGCCCTTGGCGCTGATGCGCTGAGCGGTACGGGGCGGCGGGCGGCACCGTCCGCCGCCCCGTACCGGATCGGTCCGCGGGCGCCCGCCTGGGGCCACATCAACTCCAGGAAGGACAGCGGCTGATGCCTCGGTCGGCGTCCTCCGTGCGCGTCCGGTGGCTCGTCAGCCCGAGCAGGCCGTGCGCTGCGCCTCCTGCCACTCGCAGACCGGGCAGAGCGTGATCCCCTTGACCGACTCCGGATACTCGGTCGGCTCCCGGCACAGCACACACTCGGCGTACGGAGGTCCTGATTCCGCTGCGCCGGCAGCCACCGGCACCGGCCTCGCGCCGGGCGTCTCGCAGTACGACTCGTCCATGCGCACGAGCCTAAGGGCTGTCCCGCAGCGAAGTGAGCCGGCAGACGACCGTCCCCACCGCCGCGGCCACGGCGGCGGCGCAGATCAGCGGCACGACAGGGATGTGGACCGCCCCGGTCAGCGATCCGGTGACCAGCCCCGTGACCGCGTACTTCGCGGGCGAGCCGGTGGTCACCAGGGACAGCAGGGCGGCGAGCGCGGTGGCCGCGATCGACCAGCCGCGGCGGTGCAGCACCGGGCGCGTGCACAGCGCGCCGACCGCCGCTCCGAGCAACGCGCAGCAGGCGGCGGCGAGCAGCCCGGCGAGTCCGGCGAGCAGCAGCGGAACGCGGACCGTGTGGTCGGCGTTGGCCGGATCGCTGATCAGCAGCACGATCGCGGTGGCCGCCGTACCCAGCAGTCCGGCGCAGCCCACGGCGGTGAGCAGCGATGCCAGGTGGACCTTCGGCTGCCCGGCCACGGCGGCGGCGACGGTCCGGGCGGCGGGCGGCTCCTGGGTGGCGCAGAGCTGGACGAGCCAGGCGGTGACCGGCAGGAGCGCGGCGGCGGCGTAACCGAGTGAGTCGAGCACGGGCTGCCCCGACTGGACTCCCACGGCGAGGAGGACCGCGTACAGCAGGACGGGGGCGAGCCAGCGCTGGGAGCGGAGCAGCAGGGCGGCCTGGTAGCGGATCAGCGCGGTCATGGGATCCGGGACGATTCGGTTCGGGGTGCCGGTTCCGGTGCTGCCGCCGCCGACAGCTGCCGGATGTGCCACGGCGGCCGGGCCGTCAGCAGGGCACGAAGGAGCGCGTCCGAGTGCACGGCCGCGACCATGAGCCGCAGGGTGCCGTCGGGTCCGGGTTCCTGCACGGGGGCGCCGGGCAGCCCAGCCGGAAGGGTGGTCCCGGACGCACCGGTGACCTCGATCCGTACCCGCGGCCCGGTCTCGTACGCCGCCTCCCGCGCCGCTACGGGGACGAGCCCGAGCCCCTCGACCCGGTGGGTAGTGTCGATCACGCCCGCCAGCCGGCGCGGATCGTGGTCGACGAAGACGACGGTGGCTCCGGCCGTGACCCGTTCCGCGACGGCGCGGTCCAGTTCGTCGCGGGCGGCGGTGTCCAGGCCGGTCCATGCCTCGTCCAGGACGAGGAGTTCCGGTTCGGCGAGGAGGGCCTGGGCCACGGCGACCTTCTGGCTGGTGCCCTTGGAGAGTTCCGACAGCGGTGTACGGGCATGGTCGGCGGCCCCGAACCGGGCCAGCCATGCCTGCGCCCGCCCGGTCGCCTCGGCGGTGCGCAGGCCGTGGATCCGGCCCAGGTGGACGAGGTACCCGGCCGCGGTGAAGGGCAGCGCCGCCGGGAAACGCTCGGGAACGTAGGCCGTACGCGGCCTGCGGCCGGTGATCCGCCCCTCGGTCGGGGCGTCGATCCCCGCGAGCAGCCTCAGCAGGGTCGATTTGCCCGAACCGTTGGCGCCCTCGATCCGGATCAGGGTGTGCGCGGGCAGGTCGAGGTCGACCCCGCGCAGCACCCACGGTCCGCCGAGGCCGTAGCGACGGCCCACCCCGGTCAGGTTCAGTTGGCCGATGCCTTCTCGGGCTTGAGCTCACTGGGCCGTACGATCACGAACCCCTCGCCGTCCAGCCTCAGTTGGACGGCCTCCCCGGAGCCGCCGCGGATCATCGAGCCGAAGCTCTGCGAGCGGTGCAGCGACGTGGCCAGTTGGCTGCTCCAGCCGACCACGGCGTCCGTATCGACGCACACCGGCTGCTGAGCCGTGACCGGGATCACTATGGGATGCCCCTCACACATCAGGCCGAGCTTGCCGTAGCCGCTGAAGACGCTGTTGAAGATTCCGCCGCCGGTCATTCCGGCACCCTTCACCGTCTTGATCTCGTACGAGAGCGTGGCGTCGAAACACAGGACGTTGCGACCGTTGATGGTGAGGACGTCGCCCTGCTCCATCTCCACGATGAAGCAGTTGGCGGCCTCGTGGGCGAACCACGCCTCGCCCTGGCCGCGGACCGCCATCAGCGGCAGGCCCTCTCCGGTGACGGCGCGCTTGAGCATGCCGCCGAGGCCCTGCCCCTTGCGCTCGAACTGCAGATCGCCGCGGAAGGCGACCATCGATCCCTGCCGTGCGTGCATCTCGCCGTTCACGGCGTACTTGATGGACTTCGTGTTCTGCAGGGTCATTCCCGGGGCGGTTGCCGGCTTGACCATGTTCTCGCTGGAAAAGAGATCGCTCTTCATGCGGTGCATCCTCACCCGGAGCGATTCATTCCGCCAAGGAGCCGGGAAACCCGGGAGAGGGACGGCTGGCAGACTTGGACGAGTGAGCAGCAACGACACCTCCCCTCCCCTGTCCCAGCCGGACTCCTCGGCCCGGTCGGGCGCCACGTCCACGTCCGTCTCCCCCTTCCAGTCCGAGCGGAACAGCCGGGACGACGCCCCGCAGTACGTACTGCCGCTGGTCGTGCACATCGAGAAGACCGACCCCCCGGCCCGCACCGACGCACTGCGCACCGCCGCCCGCGCCGTCCTCGTGATGCTCTCCGACGAGCGGTCCGTCGGCGAGGGCGAGTGGGCGCAGGCCATCCACGACTGGCAGGACGCCCGGATCCGCAAGGTCGTGCGCCGGGCGCGCGGCGCGGAGTGGCGCAAGGCGTCCGCTCTTCCCGGCATCACGGTCACGGGCGAGAGCGCCGAGGTACGGGTGTTCCCGCCGGTGCCGCTGGACGGCTGGCCGAAGGAGCTGGCCAAGCTCCAGGTGTCGGGCACGGACCTGGACGACCCCGAGCCGCCCGCCGCACCCGACCCGTCCGGCCCCGTGCTCTGGCTGAACCCGGAGCTCGGCATGTCCGCGGGCAAGGAGATGGCGCAGGCCGGGCACGGCGCACAGCTCGCCTGGTGGGAGCTGTCGGAGACGGAGCGCAAGGCCTGGCGCGAGGACGGGTTCCCGCTCTCCGTCGCCACCCCGGACGCCGCCCGCTGGGCGGAACTCACCGTGAGCGGACTTCCGGTGGTGCGCGACGCCGGCTTCACGGAGATCGCCCCGGGGTCCTGCACGGTGGTCGCCGACCATCCGGCGCTGCGTCGCTGAGCGTCCGGCATGCGCCGTTGAACGCTCCGGTGCGCCGCTGCGTATCTCCCGATACTGCCCCACCGACGCTACTGACCAGTATCTTGAGCGACCAGTCAGGCGCCGGTCGTTGGAACCGGCAGTCGATTCGACGCCGTCACACCTCGGCCCGGGAGAAACCTTGTTGCGACGCATCAATGGAACGGCCCTCATCATCGCGGCACTTGTCGCCACGCTCGGCGCGCTCGCCTATCCCGTCTGGTCCTACGCCGACCGTTCCGGTACCGGTCAGGCCAATCTCAACGCGTCGTCCGTCGCCACGCAGTGGGGTCCGCTCTCCGCGACCGACCGGGACTTCCTGGTGAGGGTGCGCCTGGCAGGGCTCTGGGAGCTCCCCGCCGGGCAGCAGGCCATCGAGCGTGCGCCGAGCGAGGCGGTCAAGGCCGCCGGGGACCATCTGGTGGTCGGGCACTCGGACCTGGACCGCCGGGCCCGGGACGTGGCCGCCAAGCTCGGGGTGGAACTGCCGAACCAGCCGACCGAGCAGCAGCAGGGCTGGCTGCGCGAGCTGACTGCGGCGAGCGGCGAGGACTACGAGCGCAAGTTCGCCAATCTGCTGCGGGCCGCGCACGGCAAGGTCTTCGCCCTGGTCGCCCAGGTCCGGGCCACGACCCGGAATTCACTGATCCGTCAGCTGGCGACCGACGCCAACCAGACCGTGCTGGACCACATCACCATGCTGGAGGGCACCGGCTTCGTCGACTTCGACGCGATCGCGCGCGACGCCGCGGCAGCGGCGACGGCCAGTCCGACCGGGCCGCCCCCGCCGGCCGGCGGGACGGTGCCGGCCCAGCCGGTGCCAGCCGAGCCGACCGGGGACCAGTCGTTCACTTCGCGTCCGTCCACCATGCCGATGCCGATGCCCTGATCCGTCCACCTTGCGGATGCCGATGCTCTGATCCGGCCCTGCCCACGGCCGGAACCTCAAATCCTGCTCTGAACGTCCCCCCCTTCGGATTGGCCCCCGCCCGACGGGGCCATTACCTCTGCACGGAGTGGATGGAGGGGGACACCATGGAGCTGGGCATCGGTATCGGCTGGCGGCCGGAGATGGCGGACGCGGTGGAGGCGCTGCCGGGGATCGACTGGGTGGAGGCGGTCGCGGAGAACCTCTGCACCGACCATCTGCCCGACTCCCTGGTACGGCTCCGCGCGCGCGGCGTGACCGTCGTCCCGCACGGCGTCTCACTGGGCCTCGGCGGGGCCGACCGCCCCGACCCCGCCCGACTCGCCGACCTCGCCGCCCGAGCGGTGCTGCTGGACACGCCGCTGGTCACGGAGCACATCGCGTTCGTGCGGGCCGGGGGGCCGCGCACCGCGTCTCCGAGGCTCGAAGCGGGCCACCTGCTGCCCGTGCCGAGGACCTGGGAAGCGCTGGACGTCCTGTGCGAGAACGTGCGGATCGCCCAGGACTCGCTGCCGGTGCCGCTGGCGCTGGAGAACATCGCGGCGCTGATCTCCTGGCCCGGCGAGGAGCTGACAGAGGGCCAGTTCCTGGCGGAACTGGTCGAGCGCACCGGGGTCCGGCTGCTGATCGATGTCGCCAACCTGCACACCAACCACGTCAACCGTGGCGAGGACCCCGCTAAGGCGCTCGACGAACTGCCGGTGGAGGCGATCGCGTACGTACATGTGGCGGGCGGCGTCGAGAAGGACGGCGTCTGGCACGACACGCACGCCCACCCGGTGACCCGGCCCGTCCTGGACGTACTCGCCGAACTCCGCTCCCGGATCGCGCCGCCCGGAGTTCTGCTCGAGCGCGACGACGACTTCCCGCCCGCGGAGGAACTGGCGGGCGAACTGACCGCTGTCCGCGCCACGTTGGAAGCGGCGGGGAAGGCCCGGTCGGGCTCCACGTCCGAGACGGGGGCATCCGGCCACGGTGGCATCGCCCCGGCCGCCTCCCCGGTCGAGTCCGCGGACGACACCACCACGGCCGCCACCAGCACCCGGGTCACCGACACCGGTGTCGCCACCGATGGAGCACGCGACCGCGCCGCCGTCGCCCAGACCGCGTTGCTCTCCGCACTCGTGGCCGGCACCCCTGCCCCCGAGGGCTTCGACCACCGTCGCCTGGGCGTCCAGAGCCGTGCCCTGGCCGCCAAGCGGGCCGACGTCGTCGCCAAGGTGGCGCCCGAGCTGCCCGGGATCCTCGGCGACGGCTACCGGGACGCCTTCCTCTCGTACGCCAGGACCCGCCCCATGTCCGCCGGATACCGGCGCGACGCACTGGACTTCGCCGAGCAGCTGCTGATCACCGGCCGGCCCGCGGACGACGCCGCCCGGCGTCGGTTGACCCACTGGTGGCAGGACCGTGCGGCCGCGAGGCCGCCCCGTCGCACCACCCGGCTGGTACGGGCCGCCCGCGCCGCGATCGCCGGAAGGTGACCGGAATGAACGTCGTCGCTCTGCTCGTGACGCTCGGCGTCGTCACCTCCTCGACGCTCCTGATCGTGGGGCTCTCGAAGGCCCGGGGCGGACCGGGTGGCCCTGTGCACGACCTCTACGAAGTGGCCTTCCTGAACGGCGGGCCCGGCAGGGTGGTGGACACCGCGCTCACCGCATTCCAGGCGGACGGACGCCTGGTGGTCGGTGGCCCGGGCATCGTCGCCATCACGCAGCCGGTCGCCCATGACCCGGTGGAGAGGGCCGTGCTACAGGCGCACGCCGCCGCTCCCAGCGGCGCGCTGCACACCCTGCGGGACGCGGCCATGCGGCACCCCGCCGTGCAGGAGGTCGGCGACGGACTCGCGGCCCGCGGTCTGCTGGCCGCACCGGAGGCCACCCGGAAATGGCGCCGCTGGGGCTTGTTCCAGGGATTCGGCTGCCTGCTGGCCATTCCGGTGTCTTTCGCGGTGACGGTGGCTCAGGTCGTGACGCAGAACGACCCGACCGGTTTCACCGTCCCCTTCATCGTCAAGGTGCTTCCTGCCCTGTTCGTGGGCATCCCGATCGGGCTCGTCTGCGCGGGCATTGCCCGTGCCCGGATCACCGGGGCGGGCAGGCAGGCGGCCCGGCAGTACCGCGCCGCCCACGTCGGCACCGCGGAGCCGGCCCATCTGGTGGCGACGCTCGGACTGCGTGCGCTGCCCGATCCCGTACTGCGGACGCAGCTGGTGACGGCGGCACGGATGCGGACGGCCGCCGGGCGGCGGCCGATGTCGCCCTCGCACCCCTCCTCGTCCTCCACCGGCAGCGGTGACTACCTCATGGCGACGGCGTGGTGCGCCGGTTCGGGCCCGGCCGACTCCGGTTGCGGAAGTTCCAGCGGAACCCCGGGCGGCGGAGGTGGCGGTGGTGGTTGCAGTTCGGGGAGCAGCTGCGGTTCGGGAAGCAGCTGCAGTTCCGGCTCCAGCTGCTCCAGTTCCAGCTGCTCCAGCAGCAGTTGTTCCAGCAGCAGTGGTTCGAGCTGCAGCAGCAGCAGTTCCTGAACGGGCGGCTCCGCGGCCTCCACTGCCGCTTCGGTCTTCCCGGTGCGCGTCCGTATGTTGGAAAGCCGTGGCGCTCCACCATCCGCCTCGCATAGAAATCCCGACATGCTCTGGGTTCTGTTTCTGCTGGTCGCGTGGGGCGCTGCGGCCCTCTCCTGTCTCCGGCTCTGTCTGGCCGCCGCGTCCGTCGACCGGGCGCGGGACCCCGGGGACGTCGAACTGACCCTGTACGAGACCGCGTTCCTGACGGGCGGCCCGCACCGGGTCGCCGACCTCGCCCTCGTCACGATGCATCTGCGCCGTCGACTGCTGCTCGCCCACACCGGCTGGGCCACCGTCGTCGACCCCGAGGGCCGGGACGAGGTCGAGCGTACGGTGATCCGTGCCATCGGCCCGGAGGGGCAGTCGCCGATACCTCCGATACGTTCGGCGACCGCCGCCGCCGAAGCCGTACGCGCCCTCGCCGACCGCCTCGTCCGGGCAGGGCTGGCCCTGCCCGGCGGTGCACGGACCGACATCGCGTCGGCGGTGCGCGCGGTACGTGGATCGGCCCTGCTGGCGGCTGTACTGACGGGTGCCGCGCTGCTGCTCCCCGGACAGGAGCGGGGGCTCGGCAGTCCGACAGCGGCCGAACTCGTCTGGTTCGGGCTGCCGCTCCTCCTGACGCTCGGCGCTCTGGCCATCGCCCGGATGGAGATCCATCCGTACAGCTCCTGGGCCTCGCCCACCGGGCAGCGGCTGCTGGACTCGGTCGCCGCACCGGCGGGCGGCGCGGATCACGACGTCCTGGCGGCGGTCGCCGTACGAGGTGTCCGTGCCGTCGACGATCCGGCGCTGCGCGCCGCGCTCTCGATCGGCGTGCACCCGGCACATCTCTCGCACCAGGGCCGTTGAATACGGCGCGGCAGGGGCGACCTCCCGCCGGGCCGGCGCCCAGCACATGAGTGGGCCGGCCTTCGAGAAGCCAGGACTGCCGTACTCCCACGGGAGCAGGTGACCGGCCCGCGCCGGGGCGGGGCCGAAGACGAGCGGGGAAGGACGTGTCACTCCCCCGCCCGTCCCGGGAACGCTGCAGGTCAGGACCTACGGCGTGCCCGGAGCCGAACCCGGTGTCGCTGGAGCGGCGGGCAGCGCACAGCCGTGCGCCGGCGCCCGCCGTCTGATCTTCCGGGTTGGGGTGGTCGGAGCCCGCTCGCTACGCGAGCCCGGCCACCAGGTCTGCGACGGACTTCCTGCGGCCCGTGTAGAAGGGGACCTCCTCGCGGACATGCATCCGCGCCTCGGAGGCCCGCAGGTGACGCATGAGGTCGACGATGCGATAGAGCTCGTCGGCCTCGAAGGCGAGGATCCACTCGTAGTCGCCGAGCGAGAAGGAGGCGACGGTGTTGGCGCGGACGTCGGGGTAGCCACGGGCCATCTTGCCGTGGTCCGCGAGCATCCGGCGGCGGTCCTCGTCGGGCAGCAGGTACCAGTCGTAGCTGCGCACGAAGGGGTAGACGCTGATGTAGTTGCGCGGCGTCTCGTCGGCCAGGAACGCCGGGATGTGCGCCTTGTTGAACTCGGCGGGGCGGTGCAGCGCCATGTTCGACCAGACCGGCTCCAGCGCCAGGCCCAGCTTGGTGCGCCGGAAGAGGTTGTACGCCTCCTGCAGCTCGTCCGCCGTCTCGGCGTGCCACCAGATCATGACGTCGGCGTCGGCACGCAGGCCGGAGACGTCATAGGTGCCACGGACGGTGATGTCCTTGGCGCCGAGCTGGTCGAACAGCTCCTGGACCTCGTCGGCGTAACCGGCGCGGTCGGCAGGGAGCACATCACGAAGCTTGAAGACGGACCACAGCGTGTAGCGGATGACCTCGTTGAGGTCCTTGGCCTTCTTGCCGGCGTTGGGGATCTTCTCAGGCGCACTCATACGGCTATTGTCCCGCCTCGCTCCGTGTGCCCTGAACCGGGGTGGGAGTGGCAATGATCTCTCCCGCGAGATCGGCGGCGATCTCGTCCGCGGCCCGGTGGGCACTGGCGATGCACGCGGGGATGCCGACGCCGTCGTACACCGCTCCGCAGACCCGCAGCGCCGGCAGCTTGGCGACCTCGTCGCGGATCCGGGCGACCCGCGTCAGGTGACCGACGGGGTACTGGGGCAGTCCGCCGATCCACCGGGTGACCTCGGTGTCCACCGGCTTCGCGGCGAGTCCGGTCGCCTCGGCGAGGTCGCGCAGCGAGACGTCGACGAGTTCGGCGTCCTCGCGGTGCAGGTGGTCCTCCTCGCCGTACCGGCCGACGGAGGTGCGCAGGACGAACAGGTCAGGGGCTGCGTCGGCGACCCACTGCCACTTGTGGGTGGAGAAGGTGGAGGCCTTGATGGTGCGGCCGTCGACCGGCGGTACGAGGAAACCGGAGCGCCCGTCGAGGGCGCCCGTGGCAGCCACGTCGGAGCGCCGGAACGCCAGGGTGACCAGCGCCATCGACGCGTATTCGACGCCCGCCAGCTCGACGGAGGCGGCCGGGGACTCGGCGGCGAGCAGCGTGGAAGCGGACCAGGCGGGGGTGGCGAGGACGATGCCGTCGGCGGTGATCACCCGGGTGTCGGTGCGGATGTCCCAGCCGTCGGTGGTACGGGTCAGCCCCAGCACGGGCGTGGCGGTGAGGATCTCGCCGCCCGCCGCGCGCACGGCGTCGGCGACCGCGTCCGGCAGGGTGCCGATGCCTCCGTCGATGCCCTGGAAGACCGGGCCGGTCTGCCGGCGGTCCGCCGCCTGCTGCTGGATGCGCTGCACGCCGTCGAGCAGCGAGCCGCCCTCCCGGGCCACCTCGAAGAGCTGCGGTACGGCGGCACGCATCGAGAGCCGGTAGGCGTCGCCCGCGTAGACCCCGCCGAGCAGCGGTTCCACGAGCCGGTCGACGACCTCGCGGCCCAGCCGGTCGGCCACGTACGCACCGACCGCGACGTCGTCGCCGACGGCCGTCGGGGTGAGGTCCCGCTCCTGCGCGATGCGGGCGAGGCCCTCCGGCGACAGCACCCCGCCGAGCGCGGCCGGGTCGCCCGGCACGCCCATCACGTGGCCCTTGGGCATCGGCCGCAGTTCGCCGCGCGTCCAGATCGCCGCCGTGGCCGTGGCCGGCGGCTGCAGCCGGTCGCCGAGCCCGACGGCCCGCGCCAGGTCGACCGCCTCCGGCCGTCTGGCCAGCATCGACTCCGCACCCAGATCGACCTGGGTGCCCGCGATCCCACCGGTCATGAGCTTGCCGCCGAGCCGGTCGGTCGCTTCCAGGAGGGTGACCCGCAGCCCGGTGGCCAGGAGCCGGTGGGCGGCTGCGAGTCCGGCGATGCCGCCGCCGATGACGACGACATGACCCGTACCTGTGTCCACGCGGTTTGTTGAACGCTGCATGCCTCCACTCTCTCAAACCTCTTCCGAGTCCCGAACGTGACCGCTTCGAAACCGGTAACGGGCAACCCGAACCCCGGTCCCGAACGTCGAACCGGCACCATCAACCACCCGCCCAGGGGGAGCAGTTATGCAGCCAGGACGCCATCCGGACCGCTTGTCCGCCCACCGTTCGCGCACGGTCCTCGCCGCCGGGACGCTCGCCGCACTCCTCGCACTGAGCGGCTGCGGGGGGAGCGACAGCGCGGACAGCAAGGGCGTGGCGGGAGACAACGCCAAGTACGCGGCCCCCCGCGCGGAACGTGGCGACGCCGCCGCCGGGGCTGCGGACCAGGGGTCCGCCGAGAGCAGCTCGGCGGAGAAGAAGAAGCCCTCCGCGCTGTCCACCCCCCATGTCATCCGCAAGGCCTCGCTCTCCGTGGAGGTGAAGAGTGTGCCGAAGGCGGTCGCGGCCGCCCGAGCGGCGGTGGAGAGTGCGGGCGGTCTGGTGGCGAGCGAGTCCACCGAGCGGCTCGACGCCACGCATGAGGCGTCGCACATCGTGCTGCGGGTGCCGCAGGGTGAGTACGACGCCGTGCTGCAGGAGCTGGCGGGTGGCGGAAAGCTGCTGTCCCGGACCACGACGGCGAAGGACGTCACCGATCAGGTCGTCGACGTGGAGAGCCGGATAGCCACCCAGCGGGCGAGCGTCACCCGGGTGCGGAAGCTGATGGACCGGGCCGACAAACTCGCCGATGTGGTCACCCTGGAAGGGGAACTGAGCAACCGTCAGGCCGAACTGGAGTCGCTCCTCGCCCAGCAGGAGTCGCTGAAGGACCGCACCACCCTGGCGACGATCACACTCAGCCTCTCCGAGCCGGAGTCCCCGTCGAACAAGGAGGACGACGATCCGGGATTCATGGACGCGCTCGGCGGCGGCTGGCACGCGTTCGTGACGATGGTGCGGTGGATCGCGATGGCCGTGGGTGCGGCGGCGCCGTTCCTGGCCGCGGCGGCGGGTCTGCTGCTGCTCGGGCGGCTGCTGCGCACCTGGCTCGCCCGACGCAAGGTGTCCCAGGAACCCCAGGCATCCCAGCCGGATGAGCAGGCTCCCACAGCACCGGAGGCTCCGACCGCCCCCTGAGCGTCGTAGCGTGGACCTTCGGAGTCGACGCTCGAAGGGACCCGGCATGACAGCGGAGCGACTGGTGGTCATCGGCGGGGACGCGGCGGGCATGTCCGCCGCGTCCCAGGCCCGCAGGCTCAAGGGACCGGAGGAGCTGAGCATCGTCGCCTTCGAGCGGGGCCACTTCACCTCGTACTCGGCCTGCGGCATCCCGTACTGGGTCAGCGGCGACGTGGCGGAACGGGACGCCCTCATCGCCCGTTCGCCCGAGGAGCACCGGGCCCGCGCCATCGACCTGCGGATGCGCACCGAAGTGACGGAGATCGATGTCGCCGGGCAGCGGGTGCGGGCGCTCGACCGGGAGAGCGGGGAGACCTACTGGACCGGCTTCGACAAGCTGGTGATCGCGACGGGGGCCCGGCCGGTGCGTCCGGCCCTGCCCGGCATGGACGCGGCGGGGGTGCACGGCGTGCAGACCCTGGACGACGGCCAGGCGCTGCTGGACTCCCTGGACCGGGCGCCGGGGCGGCGCGCGGTCGTCGTCGGCGCCGGATACATCGGTGTCGAGATGGCGGAGGCGCTGCTGAAGCACGGCTTCCAGGTGACGGTCCTCAACCGCGGCGAGCAGCCGATGGCGACGCTCGACCCCGACATGGGGCGCCTGGTCCACGACGCGATGGACGGGCTGGGCATCACGACGGTGAACCGGGCCGAGGTCACCAAGATCCTCACCGGAGCGGACGGCCGCGTGACCGCGGTCGCCACGAACGACGCGACCCACCCGGCGGATGTGGTGGTGCTCGGCATCGGTGTCGAACCGGAGACGACACTGGCCCGCGCGGCCGGCCTGCCGGTCGGCCCGCACGGCGGTCTGCTCACCGATCTGTCGATGCGGGTCGTCGGACACGACAACATCTGGGCGGGCGGCGACTGCGTCGAGGTCCTCGACCTGGTGGCGGGCCGCACCCGCCATATCGCATTGGGCACCCATGCAAACAAGCACGGCCAGATCATCGGGGCCAACGTCGGCGGCGGCTACGGGACGTTCCCGGGGGTGGTGGGCACCGCGGTCAGCAAGGTCTGCGATCTGGAGATCGCCCGGACGGGGCTGCGCGAGAAGGACGCCCGCGCGGTGGGGCTGCGGTTCGTCACGGCGACGATCGAGTCGACGGGCCGGGCAGGTTACTACCCGGGCGCCCGGTCGATGACGGTGAAGATGCTCGCGGAGTACCGCACGGGCCGGCTGCTCGGGGTGCAGATCGTGGGCCGGGACGGGGCGGCGAAGCGGGTGGACGTCGCCGCGGTCGCGCTCACCGCAGGGATGACGGTGGAACAGATGACGGCGCTCGACCTCGGGTACGCCCCGCCGTTCTCGCCGGTCTGGGACCCCATTCTGGTGGCGGCGCGGAAGGCGGTGACGGCGGTACGGGGGGCCGGCACCGCCTGACGTCCGTCCGGCACCGGCGGCGACGCCCGCGTCCGGTCCCCGAACGCCGCCGAGGGCTGAGCCCGGACCGTACGGGCGCCCCGGGGCCGGAAAGACCGTACGGGACAGCCCTCAGCGAGCGGTCTGCGTGTGTACGTACTCGACGAGCCGCGTCAGCGCGTCCGGGTCGGTCGTCGGCATCACACCGTGGCCCAGGTTGAAGACATGGCCCTCCAGACCGGCGGCCGCGTCCAGCACCTCGCGCGTCTTCGCCTCCACCGTCGCCGTCGGCGCGAACAGCACCGCCGGGTCGAGGTTGCCCTGCAATGCCTTGCCGGGTCCGACCCGACGCGCGCCCTCGTCCATCGGGACGCGCCAGTCGACGCCGACGACATCCGCGCCCGCCTCGCCCATCAGCCCGAGCAGTTCGCCGGTGCCGACACCGAAGTGGATGCGCGGGACACCGTACGGAGCGACGGCGTCGAAGACCTTCGCGGAGGCCGGCATCACGGAACGGCGGTAGTCGGCGGGGGCGAGCGCACCGACCCAGGAGTCGAAGAGCTGCACGGCCGAGGCGCCCGCCTCGATCTGCACCTTCAGGAACGCGCCGGTGATCTCGGCCAGCCGGTCGAGGAGCTCGGCCCAGAGCTCCGGCTCGCCGTACATCATGGCCTTGGTGCGCTCGTGGTTGCGGGACGGACCGCCCTCCACGAGGTAGCTCGCGAGAGTGAACGGCGCACCGGCGAATCCGATGAGCGGCGTCGGGCCGAGCTCGGCGGTGAGCATGCCGATGGCCTCGGTGACGTAGTGGACGTCCTCCGGCGTGAGGTCGCGCAGCCGGGCGAGATCGGCGCGGGTCCGGATCGGGTCGGCGATGACCGGGCCGACACCGGGCTTGATGTCGAGGTCGATCCCGATGGCCTTGAGCGGGACGACGATGTCGCTGAAGTAGATCGCCGCGTCGACCTTGTGGCGGCGGACGGGCTGCAGCGTGATCTCGGTGACCAGCTCCGGCATCATGCAGGAGTCGAGCATGGCGATGCCCTCGCGCACCTTGAGGTACTCGGGCAGCGACCGCCCTGCCTGACGCATGAACCAGACCGGCGTGTGCGGCACCGGCTCGCGGCGGCACGCCTTCAGGAACGGCGACTCATGGGTGGCGGAGGTCTTCGTCTGCTGGCCCGAGGGGCGATCGTTGGCGCTCACGCACAGAATCTTCGCACGAAGCGGTAAGGAGCCGGGTCCGCGCCGGGTGTCCCTCCCTGCACGAGGCTCCGGTTCCGCCTACTCTTCCCCGCATGGCTCCGGCTCAGGGACAATTTTCCGAACAATCCGATGGCGCTGACAGCAAGGACAGTGCGGAGGGCAGTTCCGTCCCGCCCGCGTTCCGGTCGGCGGTGGAAGCGTTGCGCTCGGCGCGGCTCCGCCCCGAGCTGGAAGTGGAGCCGACTCGGCCGCCTCAGCGTCTCGCTCCGTACGCGTACGCCGTGGAGGCGGCGGTCGTCGACGGCGAGGACGATCTCGCGGACGGCCGCCTTGTGCTGCTCCACGATCCCGCTGGGCACGAGGCGTGGCACGGCACGTTCCGTCTGGTGACGCTGGTCCGCGCCGAGCTGGAGCCGGAGATGGCTTCCGACCCGCTGCTGCCGGAGGTGTGCTGGTCCTGGCTGACCGGTGCGCTGGAGGCGCGCGGCCTGTCGTACGGGGAGGCGGGCGGCACGGTCACCCGGGCAGGTTCGCACTACTTCGGTGCGCTGTCCGAGCGGCGCCCGGCGACACAGATCGAGATCCGGGCGTCCTGGACGCCGCGCGAGGGGCGGGGCGGAGCACCGGACACGGCGGCGCATCTGGTGGCGTGGGGGGATCTGCTGTGCCAGATCGCCGGTCTGCCGCCGTCGGGTCCGGCCGACGCGGCGGTGGTGACGCTGCCTCAGCGGCGCGGCCCGCAGGTTCCGTAGCCGGCCGTTCCGCTACTACACCTTTTGGCGCAGACCGAAACATATCGGTAACAATCCGTCACAGGTTTCACTCGGCTGCCGGGATTCTTTTCGTACAATCGATCGCCCGTCCGATTTGCCCGAATTGTTACTCACTAAATCGTGATCTTCCTCTAAAGGAGGACGGGTCTGCTGCCGAAGAGGTCAATGACCCTTCAAGCACGGTTCGCCCCGGCTTCATCCCCGAGCCGGCCCGTCCCGCCACTCCCCAGGAGGCCTGGTGTCCGTTCTCCTCGAGCAGCCCGCAAGCCTGGTCGCCTACCGCCCGAACAAGCCGACGGCCATGGTCGTCGTGGCCGACCCGCGCGTCCGTTCCACCGTCACCCGCCATCTGTGGGCACTCGGAGTACGTGACGTCATCGAGGCGTCGTCCATCGCGGAGGCCCGTCCCCGCGTCGGCAACCCGCGCGACATCTGTGTTGCCGACGTCCATCTGCCCGACGGTTCCGGGCTGACCCTGCTGTCCGAAACCCGAGCCGCCGGCTGGCCGAACGGCCTCGCCCTCTCCGCCGCCGATGACATCGGCGCCGTACGCAATGCCCTCGCGGGCGGCGTGAAGGGCTATGTCGTCACCGGCACACGCACCAATATCGGCCACCCCACCCGCCCCGGCGTCGCTCCCATCGGCGCCAATGCCGCCCGTATGCACCGCCGGCCCCCCGGCACCCCGAGCCACCCGGGCGGCTACCGCGAACTGTCCGGCCGCGAGGTGGAGGTCCTCCGGCTGGTCGCCGAAGGGCAGTCCAACAAGGCCATCGGTGTCTCCATGGGGCTGTCCGCCCTGACCGTCAAGAGCCACCTCGCCCGCATCGCCCGCAAGCTCGGCACCGGAGACCGCGCCGGAATGGTCGCCGTGGCCCTGCGCACGGGCATCATCCACTGACCCGCACACCCCGGCCGGCCGACAGAACGTTGCGGACCGGCTGGTTTACATTCATCGGCGCCCGTCGACGGAACGTTCCGTCGACGGGCGCCGTGCATACACAGATACCCTTGACACGTGACCGACGCCCAAGAGACCGCAGCAGACACTTCACTGCGAACCACCGGGGGCGCTCCCCCGGACGACGTCGCCCCGGCGCCGATCCCCTTGCTCGAACCTCGCGAGGGCATTCCCCCGGTGGTGGCCTCCGACGACGCCCTCGCCCGAGTGGTCGCGGCTTTTGCCGCGGGCACCGGCCCCGTCGCCGTCGATGCCGAACGCGCATCCGGCTACCGCTACGGCCAGCGCGCCTATCTCGTACAGCTGCGGCGCGACGGCGCGGGAAGCGCCCTGATCGACCCGGTCGGCTGCCCCGACCTGACGTCGCTCGGCGAGGCGCTGCGCGGCAGCGAGTGGATCCTGCACGCCGCCACCCAGGACCTGCCCTGCCTGCGCGAAATAGGGATGGCTCCCACCGAACTCTTCGACACGGAGCTCGCCGGACGGCTGGCGGGCTTCCCGCGGGTCGGCCTCGGCGCGATGGTCGAGAACGTGCTCGGCTACGCGCTGGAGAAGGGGCACTCCGCCGTCGACTGGTCCACCCGCCCGCTGCCCGAACCCTGGCTGCGCTACGCCGCGCTCGATGTCGAGCTCCTGATCGATCTGCGCAACGCCCTGGAGGAGGAGCTCGACCGGCAGGGCAAGCTGGAGTGGGCGCAGGAGGAGTTCGACGCGATCGCCTCGGCGCCGCCCGCTCCCCCGCGCAAGGACCCGTGGCGCCGCACGTCCGGTATGCACAAGGTGCGCCGCCGTCGTCAGATGGCGGTCGTACGGGAGCTGTGGAACGCCCGTGACCAGGTCGCACAGCGCCGGGACATCTCGCCCGGCAAGGTCCTCGGCGACGGCGCGATCATCGAGGCGGCCCTCGCCCTCCCGCCGAACACCCAGGCGCTGACCACCCTGCCGGGCTTCGGCCACCGCATGGGCCGGCGTCAGCTGGAGCAGTGGCAGGCGGCCATCGACCGGGCCAAGGCGCTCCCCGAGGCCGAGCTCCCGCAGCCTGGCCAGCCCCTCCTCGGCCCGCCGCCGCCGCGCGCCTGGGCCGACAAGGACCCGGCGGCCGCGGCCCGGCTCTCGGCGGCCCGCGCCGCGGTGTCGGAGCTGGCCGAGCGGCTGCACATGCCGCAGGAGAACCTGATCACACCGGACACCGTGCGCCGGGTCTGCTGGGAACCGCCGAAGAACCCGACGCCGGACGCGGTCGAGGAAGCGCTCACCACGTACGGGGCCCGGCGGTGGCAGATCGAACAGGTGGCGCCGCTCCTGCTGCGCGCCCTGACGACGGCGACGGCCTGAGCCCTCGCACCTCCCCTTTCCGCACGAATTCGCCTGGACGACGCGCTACGACCTCGTGCGACGAAAACGCCCTCGGCCGACCGGCCGAGGGCGTTTTCGTCTGCCGGAGTGCGGCCGCGGGGCGGTCGGGGACGATCGGAATCACGCCACCTTGTCCCCGTCCCGGCATGTGACGTTCGCCGCTCCCGCCGTTGGGGGTGGGCAGTCTGGTTACCCGCAAGTAGCATGATGGTGGCGGCGCGCTTCCGGGCGTGCCGCGCAGCAGTGCCATCCCGCACCCTGGAGGAGAGCCATCGTGCCTCGTACCATCCGGGACGTCGTCTTCGTCGACGGCGTCCGCACCCCGTTCGGCAAAGCGGGCCCGAAGGGCATCTACCACGAGACCCGCGCCGACGATCTCGTCGTGAAGGCCATCCGGGAGCTGCTGCGCCGCAACCCGGACCTGGACCCGGCCCGTATCGACGAGGTCGCCATCGCCGCGACCACCCAGATCGGCGACCAGGGTCTGACGCTGGGCCGGACCGCCGGAATCCTGGCCGGTCTGCCGCAGTCCGTCCCCGGTTACTCCATCGACCGCATGTGTGCGGGCGCCCTGACCGCCGTCACGTCGACGGCCGGTTCCATCGCCTTCGGCGCGTACGACGTCGTCGTCGCCGGCGGTGTCGAGCACATGGGCCGCCACCCGATGGGCGAGGGCGTGGACCCGAACCCGCGCTTCGTATCGGAGAAGCTGGTCGACGAGTCCGCCCTGTTCATGGGCATGACCGCGGAGAACCTGCACGACCGGTACCCGCAGATCACCAAGCTCCGCGCCGACGAGTACGCGGTCCGCTCGCAGGAGAAGGCCGCCAAGGCGTACGCCAACGGCAAGATCCAGCAGGACCTGGTGCCTGTCTCCGTGCGCCGTACCAACGCCGAGGCCGGCGAGACGGGCTGGGGCCTGGTCACCGCCGATGAGCCGATGCGTCCGGGCACCACGCTGGAGTCCCTGGCCGGTCTCAAGACCCCGTTCCGCCCCCACGGCCGCGTCACCGCCGGTAACGCCGCGGGTCTCAACGACGGCGCCACCGCCTCCCTGCTCGCCGCCGAGGACGTCGCCCGCGAGCTCGGCCTCCCGGTCAAGATGCGCCTCGTCTCGTACGCCTTCGCCGGTGTCGAGCCCGAGGTCATGGGGTACGGCCCGATCCCGTCGACGGAGAAGGCCCTCGCCAAGGCCGGTCTGTCGATCGGTGACATCGGCCTGTTCGAGATCAACGAGGCGTTCGCCGTCCAGGTGCTCGCCTTCCTCGACCACTACGGCGTCGCCGACGACGACGCACGCGTCAACCAGTACGGCGGCGCCATTGCGTACGGTCACCCGCTGGCCTCGTCCGGTGTGCGTCTGATGACGCAGCTGGCCCGTCAGTTCGAGGAGCAGCCGCAGGTCCGCTACGGACTGACCACCATGTGCGTCGGCTTCGGCATGGGCGCGACGGTCATCTGGGAGAACCCGAACTTCGACGGAGGCAACAAGTGAGTTCCACCACTGAGCTTCTGAAGGGCGCAGCCGAGCTGTTCCCGGGCGAGGTCGTCACGCAGGCGCACGTGCGCCACCTCGACCTGCCGGCGGGCGCGGGCAGGTTCGCCCTCATCACGCTGGACAACGGCCTGGACCACACCAAGCCGACCACCTTCGGACCGCAGTCGCTGGCGAACTTGAACGCCGCCATCGACCAGGTCGAGAAGGAGGCCGCCGAGGGTGCGATCGTCGGTATCGGCATCACCGGCAAGCCGTTCATCTTCGCGGTCGGCGCCGACCTCAAGGGCGTCGAGCTGCTGAAGAAGCACGACGACGCGCTCGCCATCGGCAAGGGCGGCCACGACGTCTTCCGGCGTCTCTCCGGCCTCGCTGTCCCGACGTTCGCGTACTACAACGGCGCGGCGATGGGCGGCGGTGTCGAGGTCGGCCTGCACTGCTCGTACCGCACCGTCTCCAAGGCACTGCCCGCGTTCTCGCTGCCCGAGGTCTTCCTCGGTCTGGTCCCCGGCTGGGGCGGCTGCGCCCTGCTGCCGAACCTGATCGGCGCCGACCGCGCGGTCTCGGTGATCATCGAGAACTCGCTGAACCAGAACCGTCAGCTCAAGGGCAAGCAGGTCTTCGAGCTCGGGATCGCCGATGCCCTCTTCGAAGGCGCGGACTTCCTGGAGCAGTCGCTGATCTGGACCGCGGACGTGCTGAACGGCACGGTCACGGTGGAGCGCCCCGAGGTAGACCGCGGTGACGCCTGGGACCAGGCCGTCGCCCGTGGCAAGGCCATCGCCGACTCCAAGGTGCACGGCGCCGCCCCGGCCGCGTACCGCGCGCTGGAGATCATCGCCGCGGCGAAGGACGGCGACCTGGGCGCCGGCTTCGACGCCGAGGACCAGGCCCTCGCGGACCTGATCATGGGCGGCGAGCTGCGCTCCGGGATCTACGCCTTCAACCTGGTCCAGAAGCGCGCCAAGCGCCCGGCCGGTGCCCCGGACAAGAGCCTGGCCCGCCCGGTCACCAAGGTCGGCGTCGTCGGCGCCGGTCTGATGGCCTCACAGCTGGCGCTGCTCTTCCTGCGCCGCCTGGAGGTGCCGGTCGTCCTGACCGACATCGACCAGGAGCGCGTCGACAAGGGTGTGGGCTACGTCCACGCCGAGATCGAGAAGCTGCTGGGCAAGGGCCGGATCAACCAGGACAAGGCCAACCGCCTCAAGGCCCTGGTCTCCGGTGTGCTGGACAAGGCCGAGGGCTTCTCCGACGCCGACTTCATCATCGAGGCCGTCTTCGAGGAGATCGGCGTCAAGCAGCAGGTGTTCGCGGAGGTCGAGGCGGTCGCCCCGGCGCACGCGATCCTCGCCACCAACACCTCGTCCCTCTCGGTCACCGAGATGGCGTCGAAGCTGCAGCACCCCGAGCGGGTCGTCGGCTTCCACTTCTTCAACCCGGTCGCCATCCTCCCGCTGCTGGAGATCGTGCGCGGCGAGAAGACCGACGACGCCTCGCTGGCCACGGCGTTCGGTGTGGCGCGGAAGCTGAAGAAGACCGCGGTGCTGGTGAAGGACGCCCCGGCGTTCGTCGTCAACCGCATCCTCACCCGCTTCATGGGCGAGATCCAGAACGTCATCGACGAGGGCACCCCGGTCGAGGTCGCCGAGAAGGCCATCGAGCCCCTCGGCCTGCCGATGTCCCCGCTGGTCCTCCTCGAGCTGGTCGGCCCGGCCATCGGTCTGCATGTCTCCGAGACCCTGAACCGCGCCTTCCCGGAGCGTTTCACCGTCTCCGAGAACCTCGCGGCGGTCGTCAAGGCCGGCAAGCGCGGCTTCTACGTGTACGACTCCGGCAAGCCGGAGCTCGACCCGGAGGTCGCCGCTCTCCTCGAGCAGGGCGATGTCGTCCTGTCCGAGGAGCAGGTCCGCGACCGCGTCCTGGACGCGGTGGCGCAGGAGATCGGTCTGATGCTGGACGAGGGCGTCGTCGCCGAGGCCCAGGACATCGACCTCTGTCTGATCACCGGTGCGGGCTGGCCCTTCCACCTGGGCGGCATCACGCCGTACCTGGACCGTGAGGGCGTCTCGGAGCGGGTGAACGGCAAGAAGTTCCTGGCGCAGGGCGTGGCGAGCGTTCCGGCGTAAGTCCGGCAGGCCTGCCTGCGTGACAGGCCGGTCGCAGGGCTGGATGGACCGTACGGGATCATGTCCCGTACGGTCCGTTCGCATTCGGGCTGACGAAGAGTCCGGCGGGAAGAATCCGGGCAGAGGGAGAGGCCGCGTCATGCCGCGTCGTCCCGGGCTGCTGCCAAGGGTCTCCGCCGCGGCGCCACGCTCGCGAGCCCCCTGGCTGACTCTGGTGGCCACGGCCCTGGTCGCACTCGTCGTGGTCGCGCTGTCCGACCGGCCCGGCGCCACGCGCGCGCCGCTGTCGGACGCCGTACCGGCGGAGCTGCGGATCGCGACCTGGAACATGTGCGGCGTACGGCAATGGAACTGCGAGGACACGGGGAGCAGCCGACGGAAGATCCAGGCGCTGAAGCGGCTGGCCACCGTCGACGGCGCACGGGTGATCATGCTGCAGGAGGTCTGCGCCGGAGATCTCGCCTCGGCGCGGAAAGAACTGGGCCAGGGCTGGCGCAGCACCTTCCGGGCGTACGCCTACCGCGACGCGCGGGGGCGGCAGACCGAGGTGAGGTGCGCAGAGCGGCGTCAGGGACAAGCGGGCTTCGCGATCCTCGCCTCGTCGCCGCTGTCCCGTGTCGCGGTGGTGCCCACGCGGCAACCGGCCGTCGGACTGCGCAGGGGCGTCCTCTGTGCCACGGTCGCCTCCCACGGCGTCCAGGTGTGCAATGCACACCTGACTCTGCCCGGCAGCGACCGGGCGCACCCGGACTGGGAATACCGTGACGACCAGCTCTCGTCGCTGGTGGGCGCGGCGGACGCGCGCACGGTATTTGGCGGGGACCTGAACAGCGCGCCGCCTTCAGCCGGGAGCCAGGACAGCTGGATCTGGCCGTACGACATGTACCGCAGCTACCGGGAGTGTGACCAGGGGCCGGCCTCCTCGCGCAGCGGCCGGGCCACTCATCTCACCGGTCACAAGGTGGACTACCTGTTCACCGCACTGCCACGAACGCACTGCTCGGTACGGGCGACCGCGGCATCGGACCACCTGGCGCTCGTCATGGGGGTCAGGGCCTACTGACAAAGCGGTCGGTCCCCCTGCCGGGCGCAGCGTCAGTAGCCGGGAGCCAAGTGCTGCGCCGGGGCCGGTGAGGCGTAGGCGTTCACCACGCTGAAGGTGACCGCGGTCCGCTGAGACTTGTTGCCGCCCATGTCCACCGCGTGGCACTCAACGGTGTGCGGCCCCTCGGTCCAGGACCAGCCCGATTCCCACGACCAGCTGCTGTCCGGGGCCACCGGTGCCATGCCGAGCGGCATCCCCTCCTCCGCGAACTCCACATGCACCGCGCCCTGCGCATACCCCATGAGGCCGATGACCGGGCCCGGCACCTGCTGACCCGGAGCCGGCACCGAGATGACAGGGGCGGGGGCCGAGGGGCCGGCCGTCTGCTGCACCGGGAGCTGTCCGCCGGACGCCGCGTGCGGGCCCGCGGACGGGGAGCTCTGCGCCTGGACGGTGAAGACCGCTTCGGTGCGCGCGCTGTGGAATTTGTTGGCGTCCACTGCGAAGAGCCTGATGACGTGCTTCCCCTCGGCCCAGGTCCTGTCCGGTGCCCAGCTCCAGCTGCCGTCGGGGAGCACCTGCGACGAGCCTAGGTACTTGCCGTTCTCCCACAGGCTGATGCGCACAGCACCCGGAGCGCTTCCGACGAAACGTACGGCGTTTCCCGGCACCTCCTGATGGGGCACCGGCGTAGAAACCACGGGCGCGGGGAACCTATCACCGCGCATCTGGGAAGTGGACGAGAGATATGAGTCGATGGCGGATGTGTCGCACTCCGGCTGCTCCTGGCCGTTGCTGACCACGCCTATGCGGGGAGTGATTCCGTCGACAAGGAGATTCAAGAGTCCCATAATGGTCGGGAGATTCCGCAGGGTGACTTTTCCATGACTCGCGATCAGAGGAGAGTCGTTGTAGACGAAATTGAAGTTCGTGTATCCCTGGAAGAGCCCGAGGAAAGGTTCGACATGGCGCGTGTACTGCTCGTCCTGGGGTGACGAGATGAGATAAATATTGGCATCGCGATACGTTCCCGACCCCACCACGTTGGGGAGCACGGAGTCGAGGATGTGCACCTTCTCGTCCGTCACTTCGCCCATCATCAACCGGGCCGCGCCCGGCATCGATTCCTTGACATAGGTGCCGACCCTGAACTGAGGCACACTCGCCACCACGTTCCGGAAGCCGTACTTCAATCCGAAGTACAGTGCTGCCGTGCCGCCCTTGGAGCTGCCGAACATGGTGCAGTCGTCCGGTGTCAGGGAAAGTGCGTTCATGACGCGCGAGATTAGTTCGATGACAGACCTCTCCAGCGAAAAGTCCATCCCTTTACACAGGTAATAGCTATTCTGGCCGTCGAACTGGTCACGGATCCACAATATGTTCGCACGGGTCTTGTCGAGTACCCCGTTCGCCCATCCCCACTCACCTGGGGCACCGAGGTTGGCGAAAACGACGAGCAGATGCCGGTTTCCGTTCTTCGCGTGGGAGAACCTGTACTCGATGGGAACTGACCCGGAGGCTTCGACACCGCTGAACACGGCACGTCCGGCCGGGGCTGCATTAGACATGTAGGGAATCCACTTCCTGCCGGTCCGGCTCGGCTGTAGGGCTGTTCATCAGCTGCCTGGGCACCACTCCGCCGCCACGGAGGGCCCGCTCCCTCGCCTGGGCGGAGTTGTAGCCGGAGCTGTAGGGCGTCACCGTCCCGACGGCCGGTGCCATCGCCTGCGCAGCGTCCAGGTCCCCGCCGGCGACCAGAATCCGGTCGGCGAGCCTGGCCGAGGCGTAGCCGTCGTCCAGGTCGCAGAACTCCTCCTGGAACCACCGGTATCGGTCCGCGTAGCCCTCCTGGATCCGGTCGATGTCCCGGATCGCGGATATCAGTTCGGCGGATTCGAAGACCAGCGGCCCCGGGGCACTCTCCTCGAAGTCGAAATAGAAGCCACGCAGTGTGTCGCGGTAGTGGTCCAGGTCGTAGGTGAAGAACAGGATCGGGCGCCCCGTGTTGACGAAGTCGAACATCAGGGACGAGTAGTCCGTGATCATCACATCGGCTATGAGCGAGAGGTCGGCCATATCCGGATAGTCGGAGACGTCATAGACGAAGCCGTCCCCGGCGCCAGGAACCGGGTCCACCACATTCGGATGGCGACGCACCATCAGCACATGGTCCGTACCGAGCCGCTCCCGCGCGTCGTCGAGATCGATACGGAAGTCGAACTTGTACTTCCCGGGTGCGTAGAACTGGTCGTCGCGCCATGTGGGGGCGTACATGATGACGCGCTTGCCCGGCGGCAGCCCGATGCGCCGACGGATCTCCATCGCCCTGCGGCCTGTGTCGTGACGCCTCAGGATGTCGTTGCGCGGGTAGCCGCACTCGACCATTTCTCCGGGGAACCTGAAGGCCCTCTGGAGGATCGGAGTGGAGAAACTGTTGGGCGATACGAGCATGTCCCAGTTCTGGACTTCCTTCTCGACCCGCTCCAGATACCGCTGGTCCGCGAAGTGCACTGATTCGATGTCATGGCCGATGCGCTTGAGCGGCGTGCCGTGCCAGGTCTGGACGACGACCTGCTCGGGACGCTTCTGGAACCAGTCCGGGAGGTGGTTGTTGGCGACCACGTAACGCGAAGTCGCCAGGGCCTCGTACCACTCCGGCGACCACATGCGCACAGGTCTGGCGGTCGGAGGCACATCGACCTGGTCGTCACGCACCACCCAGAGGTGCTCCAGCGCGACCCCGCGCCGGACCATCTCCTCGTGCACCGCCCGAGGGCTGTCCGAGTACTGCGTTCCCTTGAAGGCGTCGAAGAGCACGGCCGGTCGAATGTCCTGACGCCGAGCCTGCGGGTACGCCCTGGTCCGCAGCAGCTTCTGCCGGTACGGACCTCGAGCCTCCTCGGGCATCGCGGACTGCACGAGCATCGAGAGCCTGTCGTAGGCCTCGGCCTGGAGTTCGTACCCTCGGTCGCCCTGTTCCATGTTCTGGGGCATGGAAGCGATGAGCTCCTGCTCGACCTTGATCATGAGGTCCGGCGAGCGGTCGTCCGGGGCTACGACGGAGGGGTCCTGACGGCGCAGGAAGAAGTCCCAGCGGCCCGCGGCGAGAGGGATGTCACCCGCCAGCGTCCTCATCGCGGCGGGGGTGAGGACACAGCGGAACCTGTTTCCGTCCCACTGGATCGGCACGGCCCGTTCGGCGCCATGAGCACGGGAGCGGACGACCACGTGGGCGGCGACCCGCTCGGCAGGACCGAGCAGGTCGGCACACGAGTAGCCACAGACGAGCTCCAGCGCACCGCCCTCGAGCCAGGCACCGTCCGAGAGGAGGGGCAGGGCAGCGCGTTCGAACAGCACCACATACCCCGAACCGTTCCGGTGAACGACGATCTCGCGGTCGCCATCCTCCGTCTGCAGAGATACCGGCATGCGGTAGTGGCCGTCCTGGGCCTCCTCGGCCATCACCGGGTAGAGAGGCGTCTTGCGCCCCTCCATGTGCACGGTGACCTTCCAGCCGTTGCTGCCCATGGTCCACGCCTGAGGCACCGCATCGCCCGTGGCCCGCGAGCCGGGCACCACGTTGGCCAGTGGGACACGGGTGACGAACGTGCACCAGCCCTCGCCGCCGGGCTGGAAACTCAGCCAGGAATCATGGCGGCCCGCACCATTCATGCTGGTGACACGGAACTTGCCCCACTCGGGAATCGTCGGACCGAGATAGACACCGCCGATTTCCAGATGCTCGCCGACGACACGGTGCCTCGTGATGCGGCACCGGACGACCTCCACCCGGAGCTTCAGACTGCCCTGCACGAACAACGGAACGATGCGGGTGTTCTTGTCGACGTACCGGTACGGCGGGTTGGCCGCCGTACCGGCGCCACCGCGGCCGATGCTCTTGTAACGGAACAGCCCGCGACTGAACACACCGGCTGCGACATCCCAGGTTCCCTCGACCCACTCACCCTTCTTTTTCAGCCGGGTGGTGTCGAAGCGGCTCTCGAAGCCCGCCCAGTCGTAGCAGTAGCGGTTCTGGTTGGAATGCTCGGTCGCCTGGGGGTAATACGTCGTTTTGGCCAGGTTGACGAGGGTGCTTCCGGTCTTCTTGTTGCGCAGTGCCAGCATTTTCGTTGACATGTGCCGCTTGTGCACATTGATGAAACGCACATAGGCGGAACCGGTCAGCGTCAGCCACTCGCCGTTCCACTGCACCCCGGTGGCCGAGCTGTAGGGCGACAGTTCCTTGTCGAGCCGGTAGTCACGCTTGTAGAGACCCGTCTTGCGGTTCCCCAGATGCGGATAGTTCAGGTACCGGTGCAGTCGGCGGCGTACCGGAAGCGGCCCACCCTTGCGCTCGAACTCGACGACGTCGAGCAGTTCATCGAGCTGACCCTGGTGGACAAGGAGCCACTTGATGCGGGCGTCCGCGGGAAGCTCTTCGATGATGCCCTCGTCCGCCTCGCTCAGAAACTCCTGGGCCCAGTGCATGAAGGCATCGCGATATTCCTCGTCGGCGTCGGGAAGCACCTTCAGATGGAGCATGAGGTCCGACTTGAGGCAGGCGAGGTCGTACTTGCGCTTGTGGTCCCTGAACGACCGCGACCGGTGCTGCCCGAGGAAGCGGCTCACGGACTGCACGGCGGCGACCCGGTCACGCAGATTGCTGAGCTCGGTGTGCCGCTGGGTGATGGAAGGGGCGGCTCCGCCTTCCCGCCGGCGCCAGAAGTACACGATGTCGGTGATGACATCGACCTTCTCGGCCCGGAAGTGGGCGAACATGTTCACCCAGGAGTCCTCGTACATGACTCCTTCGGGGAACTGAATGAAGTGATAGTCCCAGAAAGAACGGCGGAACACCTTGTTCCAGACGGTTCGGTCGTAGATCAGTGCCTCGAACCGGGTGATGTGCGTTCCACGGCGGTCACGCTGCATCGGCCCCTTGTGAAGAGGAGACTGCCACTTCGTGGTGGAGTTCATCATCTGGACATTGCCCGAAACGAAATCCGAACCGGACTCCGTGAGAGTGCGGATGAGCAACTCATAGGCGTATTCCGGAATGACGTCGTCGCCATCGGCGAAGACCAGGAACTCACCTGCCGGATGCATGGCACGAAGACCTGTATTGCGAGCGTGGCCGGGGCCGTGCGACTCCTGGCGTATCAGCCGGAAGCGGGGGTCCCGTGCGCAGAATTCCTGAGCGATCTGGGTGGACTGATCGGTCGAGCCGTCATCAACCATGATGACTTCGAACTCACGGAACGTCTGGCGTGCGATCGACTCCAGGCACTCGGCAAGATAGATCTCAACATCCTGAAACGGGACGATGACACTCAGGCGCGGCCCGTCGGCCATGCTTCACACTCCAGTTCACGGCGGCAGAGCGCGCCAGCGCCACCACCAACATCCAACTCTGCGCACCGCCTTCGCCGAGCCATGGGGGGCCCAGGGTCGGACCGAACCGACCGCTGGTCGCTCAACTCTTGAAACTGTTGCGTCAGACGCAAAGCTTAAGTGAACATTAAAGGATGTCAATGTGCAGGTTCCGCGAGGGTCCACGAAACGCTCTGGACATGTGAGAGTGATTGAAGTCATGGCGCTCGCCGTACAACCCTTACGGGGTGTCATGAATGCGCCGTAGATTGCCTACCGAGTGTGAAAGAGAGTCCGGTCGGCTCTTCTCAGAGGGTCTGCCACTCGGCGAGCGTGAGTCCCGGGCCGTCCGTCTGCCGGGCCACTCGGGGTTCCCCACTGTCGTCGATCACGGCCATGACCACCCTCCCGAAGGCGTCCTCAGCCAGCGCCGGCGAGCCCGAACAGGACATTCCGGTGTCCGACCACCACATGCCGTTGCTCTCGCCCTCGGTCACTCCCACACCGATCACCGCTGTGCCGTTCGCCCCCCGGTGAGCCAGCAAGGTGCAGTCGTAGCCGTCCACGAACGCACGCACGGTCGAATGGGGACCGTCGCCCGGAGCCCCACCGAGCGGCATCGGCCAACCTCCGGCCCGGTACGCCACCACACCGAGGCCTCCGGGATCGGTCCAGTAGTAGGTGGTCCGGTCGGGACCCGTCTCCAGACCGGCCGCCGTGCCGGGGCACACCGCGAACCGTGAGGGCTGCGCTTCGCCCCATGGCCCGCCGGGCTTCTGCTGGCTCCAGTGCGCCGTACCCAGCTGCGTCGACGCGAAGATCTCGACCCGGTCCGTCGAGAGAGCGACGATCGTCGGAGCGGACTCGATGCCACTGCCCCCGAGGTCCTCCCAGGCCCGCCACTTACCGTCCGGCTGCTCACGGCGGAGAGCGAGACCGCCATGAGCGTTCGGCAGACAGATGTGCACTACGCCCGACGGCGTCACCACGCCGACCGGCACCCCGATCCCACGGGACGATTCCGCGTCCTTGTGCGGGTTGCCGAGGGAGCGCCACTGCGAGACCGGGCGGCCCGTCTGGTACTGGATGGCGTACATGATGTCGGCCACCGCCGACTTGCCGGCAGCACGCCGCTCGCGGCGGGCGATGAAATGCACATAGCCGTTGCTGTCCTGCACGAGAGACAGGTCGGTCAGATGCGGCGCCGCGAAGAACTCGGGACGAGTCCACCCTGGACCACCGGGGCTCTGTTCGGTCCATCGCTGCAGACCGCCCTCAGCCGAGGCGTACACCGTGAGCCGGCCATCCCTGCCCCGGGTGAGCCATGCGCCCCGAAGTGCACGAGAGCCGACGGAAGCCCTTGAGGTCTCACGAGTGCCGTGCTCCAGCATGGGTCTGCAGCCACCTTCCAGAACTGACATCCGACGACTCGCGCAGTATTTCGAATCTGCCACATCTTAAACCCCCGTATCCAAAGGCGTTCCAAACCTGTGGCCTGTCACAACGAAGCCTCGCCGAGATCCGGAAGTCGCCGGTCCACCGCACACCGCTTCACGCCACTCGTACGCACATCCGATCGACTGTCTATAGTTCACAGTCACCAGGAAAAGACGGACCGGCTCTTCCCCCCACCCGAGTCCACCCCACCCAGCCCTTCCGGGCGACGAGACAAGGGACTCGAGCAGGATGAGCCACGACGCCATGCCCCCGGGCCCGCGCGCCTCCCGACGAGCAGGAACTCCGCAGCAGGGCCGCAAGAAGGACCGCAAGCGCCACCGCGGCCTCAAGATCACGCTCGGCATTGTGCTCGTGCTGCTGCTCGCCGCCGGCGGCACCCTCTACTGGATGTACAGCCAGCTCGACGGGAACATCAAGGGCGTCGACATCAACAAGGCGCTCGGGGACGACCGCCCGGAGAAGCTGCCCACCAGCGGTCAGAATCTGCTGGTGCTCGGCTCCGACTCGCGGGCCGGTGCCGAGAACAAGGAGCTGGGGGGCGGCGGCAGCGTCAGCGGCGCCCGGTCCGACACCGCGATGGTGGTGCACATACCCGAGGGCCGGCAGAAGGCCGTCGCCGTGTCCATTCCGCGCGACACCCTCGTCACCCGGCCCGAGTGCACCAAGGCCGACGGTTCGACGACACCGTCCGCGAACCGTGTGATGTTCAACTCCGTCTACTCCCAGATCGGTCCGGCCTGTGTGGTCAAGACCGTCGAGAAGATGTCCGGGGTCCGGATCGACCACTACCTGGAGATCAACTTCGCCGGGTTCAAGGACCTGGTGGACGCCATCGGCGGGGTCACGGTCGATGTCCCGCAGGATATCCGCGACACGTCGTCCGGTCTCGACCTCACGGCAGGCCCGCACAAGCTCGACGGCACCCAGTCCCTCGCGTACGTCCGCACCCGGCACGGCATCGGCGACGGCAGCGACCTGGGCCGGATCGGGCTCCAGCAGCAGTTCCTCCTCGCGCTGCTGAGCGAGGTCAAGTCGCAGGATCTGCTGGGCAGCCCGACGAACTCGTACAAGATCGCCAACTCGGCCACCAAGTCGCTGACCACCGACTCCGGGCTCGCCTCGCTGAAGTCCCTCGCGGAGTTCGCCCGGTCGATGAACGGCGTGGACCCGAGCACGATGGAAACGATCATGCTTCCGGTCGCGTACGACAAGCA
The DNA here is from genome assembly GCF_036248255.1 of Streptomyces sp. NBC_01717. Taxonomy (NCBI): domain Bacteria; kingdom Bacillati; phylum Actinomycetota; class Actinomycetes; order Kitasatosporales; family Streptomycetaceae; genus Streptomyces; species Streptomyces sp. NBC_01717. Next base: position 2,336,385 of record NZ_CP109178.1, read on the forward strand.
GGACCCCAACCGGGTGGTGGCGGCCCAGCCGCAGGCCGGTGACCTCTGGAAGGCGATCCGCAAGGACGGCACGATCCCGGAGTCGGCGAAGAAGTCCCCCGCCACCGGCGGCTGACGGACCGTGCGGCGGCCGGTGCGTGACACCCTTTTGGGATGCTGACCGAACGGACCCTGGTGATCGTGGACGCGGCCAATGTGGTCGGGTCGGTGCCGGACGGCTGGTGGCGGGACCGGCTCGGGGCAGCCGAACGGCTGCGGGACTCCCTGGTCCCGTTCGCCGCGGCCGGTCTGCCCGGGCATCCCGGCCCCGTCGAGCTGGTGCTGGTCGTCGAGGGCGCGGCCCGTGGCATCGCGTCGGTGCCGGGGGTACGGGTGGAGTCCGCGCCCGGCAGCGGGGACGACCGGATCGTCGACCTCGTCGTCGCCGAGGCGGCTCCGCCCGCGAACCGCGACTGTGTCGTGGTGACGGCCGACCGGGAGCTGCGGCAGCGGGTGGAGGCGTACGGGGCGCAGTGCACGGGCCCCCGTGCCGTACGGCCACTGCCGCCTCGCAAGGACTGACCTACGGCCGGCCGACGGCGTCATTGATGCGGCTGTGCCGGCGCCCGTACGAGAAGTAGATGATCACCCCGAGGGCCATCCAGATGGCGAACCGGAGCCATGTCTCCGCCGGCAGGTTGAGCATCAGCCACACCGAGGCGGCCACCGAGAGGACCGGGATCAGCGGCACCCACGGGGTGCGGAACGCGCGGTGGAGATCAGGACGGGTGCGGCGCAGCACGAGAACCCCCAGGGCGACCACCACGAACGCGAAGAGCGTGCCGATGTTCACCAGCGTCGCCAGCTCGTCGATGCTGGTGAAACCGGCCACGATCGCGATGATCACGCCGAGCAGGATGGTCGGGCGGTACGGGGTGCCGAACTTCGGGTGCGTCTTGGAGAAGAACCGCGGAAGCAGCCCGTCACGGCTCATCGCGAAGAACACCCGGGTCTGCCCCAGCAGCAGGATCATGCACACCGTCGTGAGGCCGACCGCGGCTCCGAAGCTGATGACGCCGGCGTAGAAGGGATGCCCGATGGCCTTGAAGGCGTCGGCCAGCGGGGCGCTCACGGACAGTTCGGTGTAGTGCTGCATGCCGGTGACCACCAGTGACACGGCAACGTAGAGCACCGTGCAGATGAAGAGCGAGGCGAGGATGCCCCGCGGCATGTCGCGCTGCGGGAGCTTGGTCTCCTCGGCGGCGGTGGCCACGACATCGAAGCCGATGAAGGCGAAGAAGACGATGGAGGCGGCGGTGAAGATGCCCAGGACGCCGAAGTTGGTCGGTTCGTAGCCGAACATCAGCTGGATCAGCGGCGCGTTCAGTCCTGAGCCGGTCGTCTGCGGCTCAGCCGGCGGGATGAAGGGTGAGTAGTTGGCGGCCTTGATGAAGAAGAGCCCCGCGATGATCACGATCAGGACGACGGCCACCTTGATGGCGACCACTACGGTCGTGACCCGGGCGGAGAGCTTCATACCGAGCACCAGGATGACGGTCAGGACGAGTACCAGGACGAAGGCCAGGATGTCGAAACCGAATCCTGCCGCCGCATCCGGCCCGGCGATCACGTCGGGCATGTCCCAGCCGACGTTGTCCATCAGCGAGCGGACGTAGCCGGACCAGCCGACAGCCACCACCGCCGTGCCGAGGGCGAATTCCAGCACGAGGTCCCAGCCGATGATCCAGGCGATCAGTTCGCCCAGCGAGGCGTACGCGAAGGTGTACGCGGACCCCGCGACCGGAACGGTGGAGGCGAACTCGGCGTAACAGAGTGCGGCAAGGGCGCAGACGATGGCGGCGGCCACGAAGGCGAGTGCGGTGGCAGGCCCCGCCGATTCCTTCGCGACCTTGCCGGTGAGGACGAAGATGCCGGTGCCGATGATGACGCCCACTCCGAAGACCGTGAGGTCCAGGGCGGAGAGGGACTTCTTGAGAGCGTGCTCCGGCTCCTCGGTGTCACGGATGGACTGTTCCACCGTCTTGGTCCGGAACAGCCCGCCTTTGGTGGGTGGTGTGTCCTGCTGCGCAGTCACCGGCGTACCTCCACGCACTCGTCGTGAACGCCATGATTGGGACATCGCAGGTGGAGCAGGGCTCCACATCGAGCGATTTCACGCGAATGGGCCGGTCGGACCACTCGTACAGGGTGGTCCGACCGGCCCATTGGCCGTATCGCTCGTCGCTCGTTCGGACCCGTGCGGGCACGGGTCCGTGTCGGGCGGATCAGTCCCGGGCGGGCTCGATCACGGAGGGCGTGCCGGCGTCGCTGTCGTAGCGGCCGTCCAGCTTGGCGACGAGACCGGTGACCTGCCGGGCGATGTCCGGCGCGGTCAGCCCGATCTCCGCCATGACCTCCTTGCGGGAGGCGTGGTCGAGGAAGCGCGGCGGGATACCGAAGTCGCGCAGCGGTACGTCGACTCCCGCGTCGCGCAGCGCCTGGGCGACGGCGGAGCCGACACCGCCGGCCCTGCTGTTGTCCTCGACGGTGACGACGACACGGTGCTGTTCGGCGAGCGGGGCCATGGCCTCGTCGACCGGCTTGACCCAGCGCGGGTCGACGACCGTCGTCGTGATGCCCTGGGCGTCCAGCAGATCGGCGATCTCCAGGCACATCGGGGCGAGCGCGCCGACGGAGACCAGGAGGACGTCCGGGCGGGCGGTGTCCGCCCTGCGGAGCACGTCCATGCCACCGACCCTGCCGACGGCCTTTACGGACGGGCCGACCGCACCCTTGGAGAAGCGGACCACGGTCGGGGCGTCGTCGACCTCGACGGCTTCGCGCAGCTGGGCGCGGACCTGGTCGGCGTCGCGCGGGGCGGCGATCCGCAGGTCCGGCACGCACTGCAGGATCGACATGTCCCACATACCGTTGTGCGAGGCGCCGTCGGTGCCGGTGATCCCCGCCCGGTCCAGGACGAACGTGACACCGCACTTGTGCAGGGCGACATCCATCAGGACCTGGTCGAAGGCCCGGTTGAGGAACGTGGCATACACCGCGAACACGGGGTGCAGTCCGCCGGTGGCGAGACCCGCCGCGGAGACCGCGCCGTGCTGCTCGGCGATGCCGACGTCGTAGATCCGGTCCGGGAATTCCTTCTCGAACTGGGTGAGGCCGACCGGCTGGAGCATGGCCGCGGTGATCGCGACGATGTCCTTGCGCTCCTTGCCGAGCTTGACCATCTCCTCACCGAAGACCGAGGTCCAGTCGAGGCCGGAGGTGGCGACGGGGAGGCCGGTGTCGGGGTGGATCTTGCCGACGGCGTGGAAACGGTCGGCCTCGTCGAGAAGGGCGGGGGTGTAGCCGCGGCCCTTCTCGGTGAGGCAGTGCACGATGACCGGCCCGCCGAAGCGCTTGGCCCGCTGCAGCGCGGACTCCAGGGCCTCGATGTCGTGGCCGTCGATCGGGCCGACGTACTTCAGGCCGAGGTCCTCGAACATGCCCTGCGGGGCGATGAAGTCCTTCAGCCCCTTCTTGGCGCCGTGCAGCGTCTCGTACAGCGGCTTCCCGACGACGGGGGTCCGCTCCAGGATGTCCTTGCCACGGGCCAGGAAGCGCTCGTAGCCGTCCGTGGTACGCAGGGTGGCGAGGTGGTTGGCGAGGCCGCCGATGGTCGGGGCGTAGGAGCGCTCGTTGTCGTTGACGACGATGACGAGCGGGCGGTCCTTGGCGGCGGCGATGTTGTTCAGCGCCTCCCAGGCCATACCGCCGGTGAGAGCGCCGTCACCGATGACCGCGACGACGTGGTCGTCCTTCTTCAGCACCTCGTTGGCCTTGGCGAGGCCGTCGGCCCAGCCGAGGACGGTGGAGGCGTGCGAGTTCTCGATGATGTCGTGGTCGGACTCTGCGCGCGAGGGGTAGCCGGACAGGCCGCCCTTGCTCTTGAGCTTCGAGAAGTCCTGGCGACCGGTGAGGAGCTTGTGTACGTAGCTCTGGTGGCCGGTGTCGAAGAGCACCTTGTCCTTCGGCGAATCGAAGACCCGGTGCAGGGCGATGGTCAGCTCGACCACACCCAGGTTGGGGCCGAGATGGCCGCCGGTCTTGGAGACTGCGTCGACGAGGAAGGTCCGGATCTCCTCGGCGAGCTGTTCCAGCTGCTCAGGACTGAGCCGGTCCAGGTCGCGCGGTCCCCCGATGCGGGTCAGCAGGGCCACCCGTGCCTCCTTGCGTTTGAGCTGGTCGAGCATGCCGATCCGCTGAGTCTAATGTTCCGTCCGGGGCCCCGGTCATCGGGCGGTGTTTTCGGGTGCGGATCGGTGCGTGCGTACATACGAACACGCAGGTGCCCGGCACCACGAAGGGTGCCGGGCACAGGCGCGGGTACCGCGGTCAGGCGCGGCCCGCCGTCTTCTGGGTCTTGCGCGAGACCGAGTCGATGATCACGGCGATGAGGAGTACTCCGCCGGTGATCATGTACTGGATCGCGTTCGACGACAGGTTCATCTGGTTGAGGCCCTGGACGATCGACTGGATGACCAGGATGCCCAGCAGCGCGGACCAGACCTTGCCGCGTCCGCCGAACAGGGACGTACCGCCGATGACGGCTGCGGCGATGCACATCATGAGCTGGTTGCCGCCACCGAGCGAACGGTCGGCGCCGCCGGTCGCGGAGGCCAGGAAGAGACCGCCGACCGCACCGAGCGTGCCGGAGATCATGAACACCGAGATGCGGATCCAGGACACGTTGATACCGGCACGACGCGCTGCCTCGATGCCACCGCCGACCGCGAAGATCTGACGGCCGTAGGTGGTGCGGCGCAGAACGAAGTCGGTGAAGACCAGGATCGCGAGGAAGATCACCAGGGAGAGCGGGAGGCCCTGCTCCTGGTTGAACGCATACGCGGCGAGGAGGCACAGGACGGCGATCAGCACGGTGCGCAGGATGATCTCGCTCTGCGGGCGGTGCGGCAGCTCTGCGGCCTTGCGGCGGCTCGAGTCGCGCAGCTGCGTGAGGTAGAAGGCGACGATCACGACCACGGCGAGACCGTAGGCGGCGGCGACGTCGGCGAAGTAGTAGCTGGTCAGGTCGCGGACGAAGCTGCCGAGCGGGGTGGTGATGGTGGACTTGTCGCCCATCACCCAGGTCTGCAGACCGGCCCAGCCCAGGAAGCCTGCCAGCGTCACGACGAACGCGGGCACGCCGATCTTGGCGAAGACGATGCCGTGGAAGGCGCCGATGACCGTGCCGGACAGGATGCCGACCACGATGGCGAGGGAGTCGGGCATGTCCGTGCCGAGCACGGCCCACACCGAACCCGCGAGACCCGCGACGGAACCGACCGCGAGGTCGATCTCGCCGAGCAGCAGTACGAAGACGATACCCACGGCCATGATGCCGGGGCCCGCCGCGTACAGCGTGATCTGGTCGAGGTTGTACGAGGTGAGGAAGTTGCCGGTCTCGGCCTGGAAGACGATCCCGATGACGATCAGGCCCACCACGACAGGCAGCGAGCCGATCTCGCCCGAGCGCACCTTGCGCTTGAACTCGGTCCAGTAGCCCTTGAAGCCCTGCTCACGGATGAGCAGGCGGGGGTCGACGACCTTGACTGCGCCGGCCGCTGCTACGGGAGCCTCGGTGGCCTTTGCCTGGGCCGGGACCTCGGCCGAAGTCTTGCTGATCTTGCTCACTTGGATGCCTCCGCGCTGCGGGACTTGCGACGGGTCACGGCGTTGTCCGTGGCGCCCGTGATCGCGGCGATGATTTCTTCGTGGCTGGTCGTCGCCACGGGGAAGATGCCGTTGTTGTGGCCGAGTCGCAGCACGGCGACCTTGTCGGCGACAGCCTTCACATCGGCCATGTTGTGGCTGATGAGGATGACGCCGAGGTTCTGCTCGCGCAGCCGCTCCACCAGGTCGAGGACCTGTGCGGTCTGCTCGACGCCGAGGGCCGCGGTGGGCTCGTCCAGGATCACGATCTTGGGGTTGCCGACCAGGGCACGGGCGATGGCCACGACCTGGCGCTGGCCGCCGGAGAGCGCGGCAACCGGGATACGGACGCTGGGGATACGGATGGAGAGCGTGGACAGGAGGTCCTGTGCCCGCTTCTCCATGGCGACCTCGTCGAGGACGCCACCCTTCTTGATCTCGCGACCGAGGAAGAGGTTGGCGACGACATCCAGGTTGTCGCAGAGCGCAAGGTCCTGGTAGACGGTGGCGACGCCGAGGTTCTGGGCGTCGTGCGGACGGTTGATGTCCACCTTCGCGCCCTCCCACTCGATGACGCCCTCATCGATGGGGTGCACGCCGGCGATCGTCTTGACCAGCGTGGACTTTCCTGCACCGTTGTCGCCGACCAGGGCGACCACTTCTCCGGCGTGGACTTCGAGATCGACACCGGAGAGGACCTGGACCGCTCCGAATCGCTTGAAGACTCCACGCAACGCCAGCACGGGCGTCTGTGACACGTGAACCATCTCCTTCGCCGCCTGACCGGCGGGGATGTGCCGCCTGACCGGCGGAGACGCCGCGCCACGAGGGGCAGCGTCGATGTACTGGAAGTACTGGGGGAAGAATGTCCGGCACCCGGCCGGCAGCGGGGTGTGGGCCGGCCGGGGCCGGACAGTCATGGGGCGGGCGGACTCCGGCGTGCGGCGCGGATCAAACCCGTACGCGCCAGGGCCTGTTGGCCCTGGCGCGAGGAGGGACTACTTGATGCCCAGTGCGGTGCACTTGGCGGCGATGTCCTTGACGCAGATCGCGGAGGCCTGGTAGATGCCGTCCTTGACCACGGTGGACTCGATGTTGTCCTTGTTCACCACGGTCGGCTCGAGCAGCGTGGAGGGAACGCCGTCCGTCTTGCCCGAGGCGCCGATGTCCTTGCCCTGGAGCAGGTTGACAGCGAACTGGGCGGCCGTCGGGGCGAGCTGCTTCGGCGACTTGTAGATCGTGAAGGTCTGCGTACCGGCGATGATCCGCTGGATACCGGGGAGCTCGGCGTCCTGGCCACCCACCGGGATGTCCTTGATGCCGGCGTTGCTCAGGGACGTGATGATGCCGCCCGCCATGCCGTCGTTGGCGGAGTAGACCGCGTTGATCTTGCCCTTGCCGACCGAGGAGATCGCGGCGGTCATCTTCTCGCCGGCGATCTTCGGGTCCCACTCGCCGGACGCCTCGTAGGCAATCTTGATCTTGCCGTCGAGGGCCTCGTGAGCACCCTTCTTGAACAGGCCGGCGTTCGGGTCCTTCTCGTCACCGTTGATCATGACGAGGTTGGAGCCGGCCGCCTTGGAGCCGAGGGCGTCGAGGACGGCCTGGCCCTGGAGCTTGCCGATCTTCTCGTTGTCGTGGCTGACGTAGGCGTCGGCACCGACGATGGCGCGGTCGTACGCGACGACCTTGACGCCCTTCTTGTGTGCGTCGGCAACCCACGCGGCGGACTTCTCGGCGTCGACGGAGGAGATCGCGATGACCTTGATGCCGTCGGCTATCTGCTGCTCGAACTGCTGCTTCTGCTGGCCGACATCACCGGCCGCGTTGTTGTAGACAACCTCGCAGTCCGCGCAGTCCTTCTTGACCGCTTCGATGAACAGCGGCTTGTCCAGCGTCTCGTAGCGAGCGGTCTTGTTCTCCGGGAGCAGCAGACCGATCTTGGTCTTGCTGCCCGAGTCCGCCGAGCCCTTCTTGTCGTCGCCCGCCTTGCCACAGGCAGCGAGGGAGACGGCCATCGAAACTGCGGCCGTGCCTATGACGATGCGTCGCGTCATTGCGTTCATTGCGGGTGTGCCTCCCTGACGAGGCCGCAGCGTTGCGGCCGAGGTGGCTGGAAGTCAACTCGGCTGCGAAGCCGACGTCAAGGAGTAAATCCTTAACGAGATGACAACGGTGCCATTCGTTATCTAAGTGAAGGCAGGGGTCGTCGTCGGGAGAGTGCTCTCCAAAAGGGTCGAATCCCCCATTTCGCTCAGCACCAGGGCCAGCGCACCCAGCACCTCCGCCCGAGCTCCCAGCGCTCCGGGAAGCACCGAGAGCTGCCTTCCGGCACTGGGAATGGCGTAGCGCGACACCGAGTCGCGGATCGGCGCGAGCACCAGTTCGCCGGCCTCGGCGAGGGACCCGCCGAGGACCACTCGGCTCGGGTTGAGCAGGTTGCACAGGTTGGCGACACCGCTGCCGATGTGCCGTCCGACGTCCCCGATCACCCGGCGGCAGCCCGGATCGCCCTCCCGCGCCAGCTGGACCACGCGTTCCATCGTGAGATCGGGCCCGTGGCTCGGCCTGAGCAGGGGCAGGACGTACCGCGCGGCCGTGAAGGTCTCCAGGCAGCCCCGGTTGCCGCAGCGGCACACCGGGCCCGATTCGTCGAGCGTGATGTGCCCGATCTCGCCGGCCGTGCCGCCCGGCCCCCGGTAGATGTGCCCGTCGATCACCAGACCGGCGCCGACACCGCTCGCGACCTTGATGTACGCCAGATCCTTGACGCCCCGGCCGCTCCCCCAGACCAGCTCGCCCAGCGCCCCGAGATTGGCGTCGTTGTCGACGTACACGGGCACGCCGAGCCGCGCGGCGAGCTCCTCGCTCGGGTTGATGCCCGTCCAGCCCGGCAGGATCGACGTGGAGCCCAGCGTGCCGGACTCCACATCGATCGGGCCGGGAACGCCGAGGCCCACGCCGATCACCTTGCCCGGGCTGATGCCGGTCGTCTCGATCAGCCGGTTGACCAGCTGTTCCGCCCGTCCGAAGCCCTGCGCCGACGAGGCGTCGACGTCCAGCGGCTCGGACTCCTCGGCGAGCACCTGGTGGGCGAGGTTGCCGACCGCCACCCGCAGATGCGTATGGCCGAAGTCGACTCCGATCACGATGCCCGCGTCACCGCTGAGCGAGACGCTGCGCGCCCGGCGGCCACCCGCCGAGGTGGGGGTCACCTCTACGGTGCCGCCGTCCTTCAGTTCGCGAACGATATTGGAGACCGTTGCCGCGGAGAGGCCCGTGCTTCTGGCGATCTCCGCCTGGGTGAGCGAACCCGCCATACGCACGGCACGCACGACCCGCTCAAGGTTGGCGCGATGCAGAGATGTCTGCGACCCCGGAGTCTCCATCGACTCTCTCACTCCTGCCAGTTTCTCCAACATGTGAACTCTAAGCTGACCTTTTTGGGGCGCTCCCCGTCAAGACCTTGAGCAGTGGGAGCCTCGGATGAGCGGGCTGCCCCGGACGGAACGGCCGCGGAAATCAGACGAAACCGCCTGCCGGCACAGGGCCGGCAGGCGGTTTCGTCTGCGTACGGGGGCGGGCCCGCTACTTCACCGCTCCCGCGGTCAGGCCCGCGACGACCTGACGCTGGAAGATGATGTAGGCCGCAAGGACCGGCAGCATCGCCATCACCAGACCGGCGAAGAGACCGGACCAGTCACCCTTGTAGCCCTGGCTGTTGGCCAGTTCGACCAACCCCTGGGAGAGCACCCGGTACTTCGGATCGGTGTTGAGCACCGTGGGCAGCATGTACTGGTTCCACTGCCCCAGGAAGTTGAAAATGCCGACGCTGATCAGGCCGGGCTTCGCCATCGGCAGCATCACCTGGAAGAACGTCCGGGTGTGCGACGCCCCGTCGATCATCGCCGCTTCCGCCACCGAGCTCGGCAGCGTCCGGAAGAACGAGGTGAGGAAGAAGACCGTGAACGGCAGCGAGTACGCGATATAGACCAGGATCAGTCCGTGTCGCGTGTTCAGCAGGCCCATGTTGTTCATCACGAAGAACAGCGGGACCAGCGCCAGGATGATCGGGAAGCTCATGCCGCCGATGAACAGGTAGTACAGGAAGCGGTTCCCCGGGAAGTCGAACCGGGCCAGTACGTACGCCGCCATGGAACCGAGCAGCAGCGTGCCGACGAGCGAGCCGCCCACCACGATGACCGTGTTGAAGAAGTAATCGCTCATGTGCGCCTGGCTCCAGGCGCGCGACCAGTTCTCGAAGTGAAGCTTGTCGGGGAGCGCCCACGGCGTCGACAGGATCGAGTCGTCCGTCTTGAAGGACGCCATCACCGCCCAGAGGAGCGGCATGACGACCAGGATCGCCCAGATGATCAGCACACCGTGCGAGAAGACGTTGAGGACCGTGCCCTCGCTGCTCTTCTCCTTCTTGCCGCCGGGCACGGTCACTGTGGACACGGGCACGCGGTCCGCCGCAGGCGCGGGAGGGGTGTCAGTGGTCTTCATCAGAACTCCAGCCGCTCGCGCCGGCCCAGTCGCATCACGATGGCGGCGAAGGCCATGGTGACGATGAGCAGTCCGACACCGATCGTTGTTGCGTATCCTGCCTGGCCGTCACGGAAAGCGGTCTGGTACACGTACAGCGGCAGGACCGTGGTCGAGTAGTCGGGACCACCGGGACCCACGGTCATGACCTGTACGGCTGTGAAAGCCTCCACGCCGAGCGCCAGGATTCCCATGTAGACCCAGCCCGACTGCACCGTGTCCCAGAGCAGCGGCAGGGTGATCCGGAAGAACGTCGTGAAACGGTTGGCCCCGTCGAGGAGCGCCGCCTCGTAGAAGTCCTTCGGGATGGACGCCATTCCGGCGGAGAACAGCACGACGAAGAATCCGACCGTCGACCAGATCAGTACCGACATGACGCAGACGAGCGCGAGACTCGGATCCCCCAGCCAGTCCGGCTGGACGGAGCCGAGGCCGATCCCCTTCAGCGTCGCATTCAGCATCCCGTCGCGGGGGTTGAAAGCAAATTGGAAGAGCAGGGCGACAATGACGATCGAGAGCACCTGGGGGAAGAAATAGGCGATCTTGTAGAAGCCCGAGCCCCGCACGCCGGCGACCGTGGCGTTCTTGCGCCGCCGGCCGCCGACATTGAGCATGAAGGCGAAGAAAAGCGCCAGGCCCAGCGTCACCAGCGGCAGCAGCAGTACAAGCAACACGCTGTGCTGCAACGACTTCCAGAAGATGTCGTCCTTCAGCATCCTGGTGTAGTTGTCGAACCCGACCATCTTGAAGTCCGGGCTCAGACCGGTCCAGTCCGTGAACGAGTAGTAGATGGACTGGATGAACGGCCAAATGACGAAGACCGCGTACAACGCCAGTGGGACGATCAAGAACCCCACAATGAACCGGTACTTGCCGTGCTGCATCGTTTACCGACCCCGATCTTTCCGCGGGTGCCGCCGCTGGTGACGGTTGCTCACTGGTGCTTGTAGTGCTTGATGGACTGGTCCTTGGCCGCCGCGTCCGCGAAGGCCTGGATCTTCTTGATGGCTTCCGCCGGGGTCGCGCGGCCCGCCATCATCTCGCCGATGCCGGCGACGCCGATCTGCTCCTTCTGGAGCTTCACGTACCAGTCCTGCAGACGCGGGTTCACCACGTTGTCGCCGGCCTTCTTCAGCGCGTCGACGCCGGCCTGCATGGCCGTGGACAGGGTCAGACCGTCGGTGCCACCGTTGAAGGCGCTCAGGGACTTGACCTGCTTGGTGAAGTTCTTCGAGGACTCCTCGGAGAGCATGATGCGCAGCTGCTCCATGCCGCCCTCGGGGTTCTTCGCCTTGGCCGGGACGACGAAGGGCTCACCGCCGGAGGCCCAGATGGTGCCGAACGGCATCTTGTCGGACGAGTCCAGGCTGGACGGCGCCGAGACCATCATCTTGAAGTCCTTGGGCGTGGTGGGCGCCGCCTCGTTCTCCACCCACGAACCGTTCGGGATGAAGAGCGCCTTGCCCTTGGTCCACTCGGTCTGCGACTGGATGTGGGTCAGACCCGGGGTGCCCTTGAGGATGTACCCCTTCTTGTACAGCTCGTAGTACGCCTCGAACGCCGCCTTGACCGCGGGGTCCTTCCAGGCGTTCGGCTCCAGGTTGTCGATCTTGTCGAGAACCTCCCGGCCGCCGATCTTGCCGATGAACGGGTAGAGCGAGAACGGCAGGTAGTAGGGGTACTTACCGGCGTACGTCCAGCCGGCGATGCCCTTCTTCTTCGCCTTCTCGCAGAGGGCGAGCATGTCGTCCCAGTTCTCGGGGTACTGCGCGTCGAGGTTGTCGAGCGCGGTCTGCGAGTACCAGACGCCGTAGACCGTGTACGCGTAGTACATGATCCAGACCGGGTCGCCGTCGAACTGGCCCATCTCCAGGACACCGGGGCGCAGCGTGTCGCGGACCTTCTTGCTCGGGTCGTCGATGGACGGGGCGTCCATCAGCGGCGTCAGGTCGAGCAGCTGCTTCTTGCCGACGAGGACACCCATGTCCATCTGCTCGGCGCCCGAGTTGTCGATCAGGTCCGGCGGGGTGCCGCCGTTGAAGCGCGGCTGCAGCTGCGACTGGATCTTCTGGGTCGCGGTGTGCTTGACCTTCGGGGCCTTCGGGAAGGCCGCGTTGTACTTCTTCTCCGCGTCGATCGCGTACTGCTGGCCGAAACCGCCATCGAAGATGACGACATCGAGGGCAGCGGTCTCGTTGACGCCGAGCGGGTTCTTGGCGCTCGTCTTGCCCTTCTTGACCGAGTCGTCAGTGCCGCTGTCGCTACTCGCACACGCCGACAGGAAGCTCATTGTCGGAACGGTGATCAGACCGAGTGCGGCAGACCGCTTGATCACGTCGCGACGGCCAAGGCCCTCATTCTTGTGGGCGGAGGTGGATCCCATGCTCAAGTCCTCGCCTTCTCCAGGACTCAGGCGGTGTGTACCGGTCGCCCGTCGAAATTCGCCTCAGGCGAAGGGCCCCGCCACCGCGGTCAGTTGCGCTTGGGTCGTGCTGATTTGCAGGCTAGCCAGATGCAGTGCGGGATTCCGGAGATCGAACCGATGGATGCAGCGATGGCGCCCCCCGGCCGTTCCCCCCGGCCCCCCTTGTCCGCGTCCGCGTAGAAAACGGCGGGGCAGACGCCGACAGGTATAGTCCACTTGCAGCCAACTGAGCAAGATCGAATGCAGGTTTGAGCGGCAGTCTTTCCCGAGTTGAGACCTCGCGGATACATGGGCCCTGCACGCCCTCGTCCGGGTGTAACGATTTCCGCAATACGGTCGATTCACCCGCGCGTCCGCGTACAACACCCTTGACACATCAAGCCACTTGCCTCCCTACTGGATCCTGCACATCGCCCTGACAACGTTGTCCAGTGCGCTTCCTCGGGAGGAATGGCTCGGCATGCAGCCCCGACATGGTTCTCGTAAGAGACAAAACCGTACGGCCGCACTCATCGCGGCTTCACTGGTCCTGGTGGTGACCGCCCCCACCACGGCCGCCGCACAGTCGGCGAGGTTTGCCGAAAAGGGTGAAAAGCCCACGGGCGACCAGACATTCAGCTCATCGTTCGAAGCGGACGAAAAGCAGCCGGACTGGCGCAATACCGTGGAAGAGGGTCCGGACGGGAAGAAGCGGGCATCGGGTATCGACGGCGGCTTCTCCGCCGGAATACCGGGCAATGTCACCGACAAGGTCACGGATCTGCGCGCCAGCGGCGAGAACACCGGCGGCGGCGAGGTGAAGGAGAACCTCGTCGACGGGGAGTCCTCCTCGAAGTGGCTGACCTTCGAACCCACCGGCTGGATCGAGTTCGACCTCGTCGAACCGGTCAAGGTCGTGACATACGCGCTCACTTCGGCCAATGACCACGACGAGCGCGACCCGAAGGACTGGACCCTTCAGGGCTCCGCCGACGGCAAGACCTGGAAGGACCTCGACTCCCGGACCGACCAGTCCTTCTCCGAGCGCTTCCAGACGAAGTCGTACGACTTCGCGAGCGACACGGCCTACCAGCACTACCGCCTGAACGTCACCAAGAACAACGGCGCTTCGGACGCGACCCAGCTGGCCGACGTCCAGTTCTCCGACGGCAACACCAGCACCCCCGCCCCCGAGGAGATGCGCAGCCAGATCGACCGCGGCCCGTCCGGCTCGCCCACCGCCAAGGCCGGCGCGGGCTTCACCGGAAAGAAGGCCCTGCGGTACGCGGGCACGCACAAGCCGGACGGCCGCGCGTACTCGTACAACAAGATCTTCGACGTCGACACCGCCGTCACCCGGGACACCGAGCTCTCCTACCTCGTCTACCCGCAGATGGGCGAGACGGACCTCTCGTACCCCGCCACCCATGTCTCGGTCGACCTGGCCTTCACCGACGGTACGTATCTGAGCGATCTCGGCGCCACCGACAGCCACGGCGGTCAGCTGACCCCGCAGGGACAGGCCGACGCCAAGCGGCTGTACGTCAACCAGTGGAACAAGGTCGCCTCGCGCATCGGCACGGTCGCGGCAGGAAAGACCGTCGACCGGATCCTGGTGGCGTACGACTCCCCCAAGGGCCCGGCGAAGTTCCAGGGCTGGATCGACGACATCAAGCTCGCCCCGAAGGCCCCCGAGAAGCGCCGGGCGCACCTGTCCGACTACGCGTCGACGGTCCGGGGCACCAACTCCAGCGGCGGTTTCTCGCGAGGCAACAACTTCCCCGCCACCGCGGTCCCGAACGGCTTCAACTTCTGGACGCCTGTCACCAACGCCGGCTCGACGAGCTGGCTGTACGACTACCAGCGCGCCAACAACGACGACAACCTGCCTACGCTCCAGGCGTTCAGCGCGAGCCATGAGCCGAGCCCCTGGATGGGCGACCGGCAGACGTTCCAGCTGATGCCGTCGGTGGCCAAGGACGAGCCGGACGCCTCCCGCACGGCGCGCGCGCTGCCGTTCAAGCACGAGAACGAGACGGCGAAGCCGCACTACTACGGTGTGACGTTCGAGAACGGCCTGAAGGCCGAGATGACGCCGACCGACCACGCGGCACGGATGCGGTTCACCTACCCCGGTGACGACGCGTCCGTCGTCTTCGACAACATCTCCAACGACGGCGGGCTCACCCTCGACCCGGGAACCAGCTCCTTCACCGGCTTCTCCGACGTGAAGAGCGGCCTCTCCACCGGCGCCACCCGGCTCTTCGTCTACGGCGTCTTCGACGCCCCGGTCACCGCGAGCGGCAAGCTCAAGGGCGGCGGCGGTGACGACGTGACGGGCTACCTCCGCTTCGACGCCGGCAAGGACCGTACGGTCAACCTCCGCCTGGCCACTTCGCTGATCAGCATCGACCAGGCTAAGCAGAACCTCGCCGCGGAGATCCCCGCGTCCCGCTCCTTCTCCCGCGTCGAGGACCAGGCGCAGCACGCCTGGGACGACATCCTGGGCAAGGTGGAGGTCGAGGGCGCCGACGCCGACCAGCTGACGAGTCTCTACTCCAGCCTGTACCGCCTGTATCTCTACCCGAACTCGGGCTTCGAGCAGGTCGGTGGCAAGGACCGGTACGCCAGCCCGTTCTCGCCGCAGATCGGCTCCGACACCCCCACCCACACGGGTGCGAAGATCGTCGACGGCAAGGTGTACGTCAACAACGGCTTCTGGGACACGTACCGGACGACGTGGCCCGCGTACTCGTTCCTCACGCCGAAGAAGGCCGGCGAGATGGTCGACGGCTTCGTCCAGCAGTACAAGGACGGCGGCTGGATCTCCCGCTGGTCCTCCCCCGGCTACGCCGACCTGATGACCGGCACCTCGTCGGACGTCGCGTTCGCGGACGCCTACGTCAAGGGCGTGAAGTTCGACGGCGAGGCGGCCTACGAGGCGGCCCTGAAGAACGCCACGGTGGTTCCGCCGTCGTCGGGCGTCGGCCGGAAGGGCATGGAGACGTCCCCGTTCGCGGGCTATGCGAACACGTCGACGCACGAGGGCCTTTCCTGGTCGCTGGAGGGCTACCTCAACGACTACGGCCTCGCGCAGATGGGCCAGGCGCTCTACAAGAAGACGAAGAAGGAGCGGTACAAGGAGGAGTCGGAGTACTTCCTGAACCGGGCCCGCAACTATGTCGAGCTGTTCGACTCCAAGGCGGGCTTCTTCCAGGGCAAGGACGCCAAGGGCGACTGGCGGGTCGCCTCCGACAAGTACGACCCGCGCGTCTGGGGCTACGACTACACGGAGACGAACGGCTGGGGCTACGCGTTCACGGCCCCGCAGGACAGCCGCGGCCTGGCGAACCTGTACGGCGGCCGCGACGGCCTGGCCAAGAAGCTCGACACGTACTTCTCCACTCCCGAGACTGCGGGCCCGGAGTTCGTCGGCTCGTACGGCGGTGTCATCCACGAGATGACGGAGGCGCGTGACGTACGGATGGGCATGTACGGCCACAGCAACCAGGTCGCGCACCACGTCACGTACATGTACGACGCGGCGTCGCAGCCCTGGAAGACCCAGGAGAAGGTCCGCGAGGTCCTCGGCCGCCTCTACACGGGCAGCGAGATCGGCCAGGGCTACCACGGCGACGAGGACAACGGCGAGCAGTCGGCCTGGTACCTCTTCTCCTCGCTCGGCTTCTACCCGCTGGTGATGGGCAGTGGCGAGTACGCGATCGGCTCGCCGCTCTTCACGAAGACGACCGTCCACCTGGAGAACGGCCACGACCTGGTGGTCAAGGCTCCGAAGAACAGCGCGAAGAACATCTATGTGCAGGGCCTGAAGGTCAACGGCAAGAAGTGGACGTCCACGTCGCTGCCGCACGACCTGCTCGCCAAGGGCGGTGTCCTGGAGTTCGACATGGGCGCCAAGCCGTCGGCGTGGGGCACGGGCAAGGACGCGGCCCCGACGTCGATCACCAAGGACGACCAGGTTCCGTCGCCGAAGAAGGACGTGCTGAAGGGCGAGGGCGCCCTGTACGACAACACGTCCGCCACGACGGCGACGGTGAACGGCCCGGTGGAGCTGCCGGTGCCCGCATCGACGAAGGCGGTCCAGTACACGCTGACGTCGGCCGCGGCGGCGAAGGCCCCGAAGGGCTGGGTCCTGCAGGGCTCGTCGGACGGCACGACCTGGAACGATCTCGACAAGCGATCGGCGCAGTCGTTCGCGTGGGACAAGCAGACGCGGGTGTTCTCGGTGAGCAGGACGGGAACGTACGAGCACTACCGCCTCGTGCCCGAGGGTGAGGGGACGCTGGCGGAGGTGGAGCTGATCTCCTGACCTCTGCGCTCCTGTGAACGGCCGGTACCTCGGGTGAGGTACCGGCCGTTCATTCATTCCACGGTGCGGACGAACTCGTTCGCGGCGTGGCGTTCGCGACCACGCCCCTGCGGCGTCGCCGTCAGGAGCCGCGCGCACCGGCCCCGTCTCACTCCGGCGCTGCCGCGCGGAAGAGACTCTCGGGAAGGGCCACATTCCAGGCGGTGATGACCGGCTTCCCGTGCTCGGTGCCGAGCCGGGAGACGGCCCCCGTGGCGAGCTGGAACAGTGTGCCACCGGCCGGCGTCAGCCCGAGATAGCGAGCGGTGAACACGCGAAGGAAGTGGGAGTGCGCGACGAGGGCGATGTCCGCGTCCCCCAGTGATTCGGCCGCCGCCCGGATCTCGGTGAGCATCCGGTCGGCCCGCTCCCCCACCTGAGCCGGCGTCTCCCCGGGATGCGCCTCCGGGCCCGGGGCGACCCCGTCGGTCCACAGGTTCCAGGACGGCCGGGTGCGGTGGATCTCGACGGTGGTCACGCCCTCATAGCCGCCGTAGTCCCATTCACGCAGGTCAGGAGTGATGCGGGGCGAGGCAAGCCCGGCAAGTTCGGCGGTGCGCCGGGCCCGCAGGGCCGGGCTGACCAGGGTGAGCCCGATCTTCCGGTCGGCGATCAGCGGCACGAGAGCACGGGCCTGCCGCTCACCGAGGGCGGTCAGCGGCAGATCGGTATGGCTCGTGTGCCGCCCGGACCGGGACCACTCCGTCTCGCCGTGCCGGATCAGAATCAACTCGCCCATGGGTGCCGTCCGCTCTCTGTTCTCCGCGCTGTTCGCGCCGCCTGCTGCGTAGCTACGAAACTCGCTGAGCCACGGTCGCATTCCGGACCGTCCACGCAGGGGTGGCCGGTAGGTCGTTTCGCGGCGCGGCGGCCCCGTATCCAGCCGTGTGCCGATTACGTGATCATCACGTATTGATGGGACGTCTTGTGCTAGAGGGGCACGGCTCGTGAGATGTCTACGACAGTGGACGAGAGTGGGGCGGGGCATGCCGGATCCGGTGGACTATGTTGCGCGGCTGCGCGCGGAGCGCGAGGACGCGGGCCGGGAGGAGACGTTGCGGAGGGACCGGTCCCGGCGCCGGCTCAAGCGGGGGCTGGCGGGAGGCATGGCGGCCGCAGCGCTGGTGGGTTTCGCAATGTGGCTGGTCAGCAGCACGTCCGGAGAGCGGCCTGCCGACGAGCCGTTCGCCGCCGGCCTGATGCCTGAAGGCACGTGGCCCGACGCGTGGCCGGCAACGACCGATCTGCCGTTTCGGGGTTCGCACGCCGCCGACTGGGCGACCGATGACACCGGTATCCAAGTCCCGGATGTCAAGGCCGTGAACGGGATACCGGAGGAGCGGGTTTTCGACGCGCTGAACCGGACCAAGGATTTCTTGATCGCGGCCAATCTGGATCAGGCCGTGCTCCATGGCGAGTGGCCCACCAAGGCCCTCAAAATGCTTGACGCGCAGGACTCCGCCCGCACCCGGCTGATCCGCCATCTGCGCGAACCGGGTGCGCAGGGCGGTGATCCCACCGAGATGTTCACCCGCTTCGACCCGGCAGAACTCCGTGTGGTCGATGACGGCATCAGGGTGCACGGCCGAATGGCCTTCGGGGCAGGGAGCGAGCCGGGTCAGTTGCGTGTACGAGCCGACTACACCTTCGTGTACGCGGTGGGACGTGCGGACTCGGTCGCCGCCGAGCCGGGGCCGTGGGGAGGCACGGAGGAGGTGGCGCGCACAGTCGTGCGGCGGCAACTAGTCCTGGACCTCGACGAGCGAGCGGCACCCGGAAAGCTGGTTCCGGTCGAGTACCGGCGACTGCTCGGCAACCATGACTGCCTCACGGCCGACGGCTTCGTCCACCCGTACTTCTCCAGGGAGGCGGCGCGGGCGGACCGGCCGTGGCCTGTCGTCGACCCGTACGACTCGGGCAAGGACATCGCCGACGACCGGGTCTGCATCGTGCCCTCGCGGACCTGATCAAACAGTTCCTCGGTCCGGGGCGGGGCCAGGGCGGGCCGGCGCTCAGAGCCTGTCAGGTGACCTTCGATCGGATAGCGGACGCGGTCTGGTGCGTGCGATTCCAAGGCGGCGGGATGTCCTCGTAGCGGAGCTACTAGAACATTTCGGCAACGCGGGAAGCGTGCGTGCCAGGGCGTGGCCGCCCGATCAGAGGTCACCCGACAGGCTCTCAGGGGCACCGGCTGGTGCGCCGGCCCGGGTCAGTGCGGGATTCCGTCGATGAGTTCGCGGGCGCCCTGGCGCAGGAGGGCGACGGCGACGGACGTGCCGAGCGTGGCCGGATCCAGGCGGCCCGCCCACTCGTGGGCGTTGAGGATCACCTTCCCGTCCGGCGTGAACACCTTCGCCCGTAGCGACATTTCGCCGCTGCCCTCGGTGCGGGCGTATCCGGCGATGGGGCTGTTGCAGTGGCCCTGCAGCACGTGCAGGAACATGCGCTCGGCGGTGGCCTCGCGATGGGTGGCGGGGTGGCCGAGGCCGCTGATCGCGTCGATCAGCTCCCTGTCGCCCTCACGGCACTGGAGGGCAAGGATCCCGGCTCCGATCGGCGGGCACATCACCTCGACCGAGAGGACTTCGGTGATCACATCCGTACGGTCGATGCGCTCCAGTCCGGAGACGGCCAGAAGCAGCGCGTCCGCTTCTCCTGCGGCGAGCTTGTCCAGTCGGCGATTGGCGTTGCCCCGCATCGGCACGCACTGGAGGTGCGGGTGGGAGGCGGCGAGCTGGGCGCTGCGCCGTACGGAGGAGGTACCGATCCTGGCTCCGTCGGGGAGCTGGTCGAGGGTGAGACCGCCGGGGTGTACGAGGGCGTCGCGAATGTCGTCCCGTCGGAGGAAGGCCGCGAAGGTGGTTCCGGCGGGCAGCGGCCGGTCGGCCGGGATGTCCTTGACGCAGTGCACTGCGAGGTCCGCCTGGCCCGAGACGAGGGCGGCGTCGACTTCCTTGGTGAACGCACCCTTCCCTTCGACCTGGGCGAGATCACCCATCCATTTGTCGCCGGTGGTCTTGACGGCCACGACTTCGGTGGCGGTGCCGGGGTGGAGGGCGGCCAGCTCGGCACGGACGCGCTCCACCTGGGCGAGAGCCATGGGCGAGTCGCGGGACACGATGCGGATGAGTTCAGGGGCGGACATGGCGCCCACGATAGACCGTCCGATGCAGGTTCCCGGGCGCACTGCGCGTACCCATGTCGTCGCAGTGTCAAGCCAGTTGGAGCGCTCGGGCAGGTGTGCGACCCGCTTCGGTGGCGACATGGCGCACCGTCCCGCGTCCGCCGAAAGCCTCCGATGAAAGTCATGGGCCCCTCAGTGGTTCCAGGAGGCCTCGGTGCCCGTGTATCTCGATTTTGATCGTATGCAAAACAAATCTGGCGGAATTATCAAGACATGAGCGGAGTGGTTCTCCGATCTGCCCCATTTGAGTGCCACCTGGAGCAGGGCGAAGCCGTCACGTTGCCCCTATGTGACTGATGTGTCACGGAGACGGGCTGGCGACAAGGGCCGCGATGCAGTATTAGTACTGTCAGTAAACAAATCGGTCGGTCGGCGGTGCAGCCGTCCGGGCCCTCGTCGACAAGAGGCAGATTCATGTCGGACCGCTTCACCCCCACCTCCGCGGACAAGTTCACCTTCGGTCTCTGGACCGTCGGCTGGCGCGGCAACGACCCCTTCGGTGACGCCACCCGTCCCGCGCTCGACCCGGTCGAGTCCGTCGAGCGACTGGCGGAGCTCGGTGCGCACGGCGTGACCTTCCACGACGACGACCTGATCCCGTTCGGCTCCTCGGACAGCGAGCGGGCCGCGATCATCACCCGGTTCAAGGACGCCCTGGACCGCACCGGCCTCAAGGTCCCGATGGCCACGACGAACCTGTTCACCCACCCGGTGTTCAAGGACGGCGGCTTCACGTCCAACGACCGCGACGTGCGGCGGTACGCGCTGCGCAAGGTCATCCGCAACATCGACCTCGCCGTCGAGCTCGGCGCCGAGACCTACGTGGCGTGGGGCGGCCGCGAGGGCGCGGAGTCCGGTGGCGCGAAGGACGTGCGGGTGGCGCTGGACCGGATGAAGGAGGCCTTCGACCTGCTCGGTGAGTACGTCGTCGAGCAGGGCTACGACCTGCGGTTCGCGATCGAGCCGAAGCCGAACGAGCCGCGCGGCGACATCCTGCTGCCCACCGTCGGTCACGCCCTCGCGTTCATCGAGCGCCTGGAGCGCCCGGAGATGTACGGCGTGAACCCGGAGGTCGGCCACGAGCAGATGGCCGGGCTGAACTTCCCGCACGGCATCGCGCAGGCCCTGTGGGCCGGCAAGCTCTACCACATCGACCTCAACGGCCAGTCCGGCATCAAGTACGACCAGGACCTCCGCTTCGGCGCCGGCGACCTGCGCCAGGCCTTCTGGCTCGTCGACCTCCTGGAGACGTCCGACTACGAGGGCCCGCGCCACTTCGACTTCAAGCCGGTGCGCACCGACGGCATCGACGGGGTCTGGGAGTCAGCGAAGAACTGCATGCGCAACTACCTGATCCTCAAGGAGCGCACCCTCGCTTTCCGCGCCGACCCGGCCGTCCAGGAGGCACTGACCGCCTCCCGCCTCGACGAGCTCGCGCAGCCCACCGCCGAGGACGGCCTCAAGAGCCTGCTCGCCGACACCACCGCGTTCGAGGAGTTCGACGTCACGGCCGCCGCCGAACGCTCGATGGCCTTCGAAGCCCTCGACCAGCTCGCCATGGAACACCTGCTCGGCGTCCGCTGAGCCCGCAGGAGGCCAGGGTCCGTCCATGGGCGAGCCCTGGCCCCCTGACCCGCCACGCCCGGGTGCGGATCCATCGGATCCGCACCCGGGCGTGTCCTGTTTCCCGGAGCAGCGAAGTCGGCCTCGCCGAGCTGGGAGCCTGGCTGGTCCTCGTGCCGATCCGCGCGGCTGTCCGGGCGCGTCGTTGCTCGCCCCGCGCCCGGTGGCGTGGTTCGGACGGTGGGCACCGTCCTCGGCGGACTGCCTCCGGGCGCCAGGCCCGGGCGTGCTGTTCGCCGTGGTGGCGCAGGCCCCGTCGGGGACACGCCGAAGGGCCGCACCCCCTGCGGGGTGCGGCCCTTCGCGACGTACCGGACTGCCTACTTGCGGATCAGGCTGCGGAGCACGTACTGCATGATGCCGCCGTTGCGGTAGTAGTCCGCCTCACCGGGGGTGTCGATGCGGACGACCGCGTCGAACTCCACACCGGTGTCGGTGGAGACCTTCACCGTGCGCGGCGTCGTGCCGTTGTTCAGCTCGGTCACGCCGGTGAAGGAGAAGGTCTCCTCGCCGGTGAGTCCGAGGGCCTCGGCGGTCGCGCCCTCCGGGAACTGGAGCGGGAGGACGCCCATGCCGATGAGGTTCGAGCGGTGGATGCGCTCGTACGACTCGGCGATGACGGCCTTGACACCGAGGAGCGCGGTGCCCTTGGCGGCCCAGTCGCGGGAGGAGCCGGAGCCGTACTCCTTGCCCGCCAGGATGACCAGCGGGGTGCCGGCGGCCTGGTAGTTCTGCGAGGCGTCGTAGATGAACGACACCGGCGCGTCGGCCTGGGTGAAGTCGCGGGTGAAGCCACCCTCGGTGCCCGGGGCGATCTGGTTGCGCAGGCGGATGTTCGCGAAGGTGCCGCGAATCATGACCTCGTGGTTGCCGCGGCGCGAGCCGTACGAGTTGAAGTCGCGGCGCTCGACGCCGTGATCCGTCAGGTACTTGCCGGCCGGAGTGTCGGCCTTGATCGCACCGGCCGGGGAGATGTGGTCGGTGGTGACCGAGTCGCCCAGCTTGGCGAGCACGCGGGCGCCGGCGATGTCGGCGACCGGGGTCGTCTCCATCGTCATGCCCTCGAAGTACGGGGGCTTCCGTACGTAGGTGGACTGCGGGTCCCACTCGAAGGTGTTGCCGGTCGGGATCGACAGCGCCTGCCACTGGGCGTCGCCGGCGAAGACGTCCTGGTAGGACTTGTTGAACATGTCCTCGCCGATGGAGTTGGCGACGACGTCGTTGACCTCGGCCTCGGAGGGCCAGATGTCCGCGAGGTGGACCGGCTTGCCGTCCTGGTCGATGCCCAGGGCGTCCTTGGTGATGTCGACCTTCATCGAACCGGCGATGGCGTACGCGACGACCAGCGGCGGGGACGCCAGGTAGTTCATCTTGACGTCGGGGTTGATCCGGCCCTCGAAGTTACGGTTGCCGGAGAGCACCGAGGTCACGGCCAGGTCGTGCTCGTTGACCGCCTTGGAGACCTCCTCCGGCAACGGGCCGGAGTTGCCGATGCAGGTGGTGCAGCCGTAGCCGACGAGGTTGAAGCCGACCTTGTCGAGGTACGGGGTCAGACCCGCCTTGTCGAAGTAGTCGGTGACGACCTTGGAGCCCGGGGCGAGGGTGGTCTTGACCCACGGCTTGCGGGTCAGGCCCTTCTCGACCGCCTTCTTGGCCACGAGCGCCGCGGCGACCATGACGTACGGGTTCGAGGTGTTGGTGCAGGAGGTGATCGCGGCGACGGTGACGGCGCCGTGGTCGATCTCGTACGTCGTCCCGTCGGGGGCCGTGACCGTGGTCGGACGCGACGGCACACCGTTGGCGCAGGCCGGGGCGTCGGAAGCCGGGAACGACTCCTTGCCCGACTCCTCGTCCTCGGAGACGTAGTTGCGCACGTCCTGCGCGAACTGCTCCTTGGCGTTGGCCAGGACGATGCGGTCCTGCGGACGCTTCGGGCCGGCGATGGAGGGGACGACCGTGGAGAGGTCGAGCTCCAGCTTCTCGGAGAAGTCCGGCTCGGCGGCCGGGTCCAGCCAGAGGCCCTGCTCCTTGGCGTACGCCTCGACGAGCGCGACCTGCTGCTCGTCACGGCCGGTCAGACGCAGGTACTTCAGCGTCTCGTCGTCGATCGGGAAGATCGCGGCGGTGGAGCCGAACTCCGGCGACATGTTGCCGATGGTGGCGCGGTTCGCGAGGGAGGTGGCGGAGACGCCCTCACCGTAGAACTCGACGAACTTGCCGACGACGCCGTGCTTGCGGAGCATCTCCGTGATGGTCAGCACGAGGTCGGTGGCGGTGGTGCCGGGCTTCAGCTCGCCGGTCAGCTTGAAGCCGACGACGCGCGGGATGAGCATGGAGACCGGCTGGCCGAGCATCGCGGCCTCGGCCTCGATGCCGCCGACGCCCCAGCCCAGCACACCGAGGCCGTTGACCATGGTGGTGTGCGAGTCGGTGCCGACGAGGGTGTCGGGGTACGCCTGGCCGTTACGGACCATGACCGTACGGGCCAGGTGCTCGATGTTGACCTGGTGGACGATGCCGGTGCCCGGGGGGACGACCTTGAACTCGTCGAAGGCGGTCTGGCCCCAGCGCAGGAACTGGTAGCGCTCCTTGTTCCGGCCGTACTCCAGCTCGACGTTCTGCGCGAACGCCTCGTTGGTGCCGAACTTGTCCGCGATGACGGAGTGGTCGATGACCAGCTCGGCCGGCGCGAGCGGGTTGATCTTCGCCGGGTCGCCGCCGAGCTCCTTCACGGCCTCACGCATGGTGGCGAGGTCCACGACACACGGAACGCCGGTGAAGTCCTGCATGATCACGCGGGCCGGCGTGAACTGGATCTCCTGGCTGGGCTGGGCCTGGGAGTCCCAGCCACTCAGCGCCCGGATGTGGTCGGCGGTGATGTTCGCGCCGTCCTCGGTGCGGAGCAGGTTCTCCAGCAGCACCTTCAGGCTGTAAGGGAGGCGCGCGGAGCCCTCGACCTTGTCCAGCCTGAAGATCTCGTACGACTCGTCGCCCACGCGCAGCGTGCTGCGGGCGTCGAAGCTGTTCGCCGACACGACAGTCTCCTTCATCAATGTGCGCGTACCACCGCGCCACGCCTCATTACGGCGGGCGCCGCGTGGTGCCGCCTACGGCTTCTCGACCATCCGCTAAGGTAAGGCTTAGTTAGGTAACCCTTACCGTTCGGCGGCTGCGGTGCGCCTTCGGCAGATATCTCGATGTCGAGATAACCCTAGTACATCGCCGCCGAAGGGTCATGCCCGGCTGCCCGTGCGGCACCGTCCATCTCATGCGATCGAGGCGCCTCCCCCGCGGGCCCGGCCGCTCGGCCTTCATATGGCGATGCCGGAGCGAGGTCCGGAACCTCCTCCAAGGCCACCGAGCACCGACCGTGTGCGCATGGAGATCGTCGGCGATGATCAGCGGTGACACGGGCGGACCGACGAGGAGTCGCCCGCCCCGGTCCCCGATAGCACTCAGGAATTCTCGGCCAGGACCTCGTTGCGCGGCACGGCGCTCCCCCGCTCCTGCACGTGGGCACAGCCGCGGAGGCTCCGCCGTCGACGGAGGCCCGGCACACCGGAACACCCGCATGGACGCACACGGCGTGCCTGACCGGCGCACCGCGCGGACGATGGGATGTGTGGCGCACGCATGTCGGGCGCCTCCATCGCGTCACCGCACCCCACAGCCCCTATCACTCCGCCCCTGCATCAGCCCCACGCCCGTCGCCGTGTCGCCCCATCCACCACCCGAACACCACAGCCCCACCGAGTGCTCATCTCATATCTGAGATAACCTGGCGCCATGTCAGACGACTACCTCGCACGCATCGGCAAGCTCATACGTGACGCCCGTCAGCACCGGGGCTGGACGCAGAGTCAACTTGCCGAAGCGCTCGGCACCAGCCAGAGCGCCGTCAACCGCATCGAGCGCGGCAATCAGAACATCAGCCTTGAGATGATTGCCCGTATCGGTGAAGCACTCGACAGTGAGATCGTGTCGCTCGGCTATGCCGGACCGATGCACCTGCGGGTGGTCGGCGGACGCCGGCTCTCCGGCTCGATCGACGTCAAGACCAGCAAGAACGCGTGCGTGGCACTGCTCTGCGGCTCGCTGCTCAACAAGGGACGTACGGTCCTGCGCCGCGTCGCCCGTATCGAGGAGGTCTACCGTCTCCTCGAAGTTCTGAACTCCATAGGCGTGCGGACCCGGTGGATCAACGACGGGACCGATCTGGAGATCGTCCCGCCGGCCCGGCTCGACATGGAGGCCATCGACGCGGACGCGGCCCGCCGCACCCGGTCCATCATCATGTTCCTCGGCCCGCTGCTGCACCGCATGGACCAGTTCAAGCTGCCGTACGCGGGCGGCTGCGACCTCGGCACCCGGACCATCGAGCCGCACATGATCGCGCTGCGCCGGTTCGGCCTGGAGATCGCCGCGACCGAGGGCCTGTACCACGCCCAGATCGACCACTCGGTCACCCCCGAACGCCCTATCGTGCTGACCGAACGCGGCGACACGGTGACGGAGAACGCGCTGCTGGCGGCCGCCCGTCACGACGGCACGACCGTCATCCGTAACGCGTCGTCCAACTACATGGTCCAGGACCTGTGCTTCTTCCTGGAGGCGCTGGGCATACGCATCGACGGCATCGGTACGACGACGCTGACCGTGCACGGTGTGGCGAACATAGACGTGGATGTCGACTACTCCCCCTCCGAGGACCCGGTCGAGGCGATGAGTCTGCTCGCCGCCGCCGTGGTGACGGAGTCCGAGCTGACGATCCGCCGGGTGCCGATCGAGTTCCTGGAGATCGAGCTCGCGGTGCTGGAGGAGATGGGTGTCGACTGCGACCGCACGACGGAGTACGCGGCGGACAACGGCCGTACCCGGCTGGTCGATCTGACGGTCCGGCCCTCCAAGCTGGAGGCGCCGATCGACAAGATCCACCCGATGCCGTTCCCCGGTCTCAACATCGACAACGTGCCGTTCTTCGCGGCCATCGCCGCCTCGGCGCACGGCAAGACCCTCATACACGACTGGGTCTACGACAACCGCGCCATCTATCTGACGGACCTCAACCGGCTGGGCGGCCGACTCCAGCTCCTCGACCCGCACCGGGTCCTGGTGGAGGGCCCGACCCGCTGGCGCGCGGCCGAGATGATATGCCCGCCGGCGCTGCGCCCCGCCGTGGTGGTACTGCTCGCGATGATGGCGGCCGAGGGGACCTCCGTACTGCGCAACGTGTACGTGATCAACCGCGGTTACGAGGAACTGGCGGAGCGCCTCAACTCGGTGGGCGCGCAGATCGAGATCTTCCGCGACATTTGATATGAGGATGCCGCCGCACCCCGTCTGACCTGCTACTTAGCGGGTCAGGGAGGGATGCGGCGGCACCTCTGGGACTTCTCTGGGACTTTTGGGCCGCGGTGGGCTACGAGCCGCGCTCCACAGGCTCTGCCGACCGGCCGCGGCTACGCGAAGATCGCGTCGATGGCGGCGCTGCCCCGTGCGCCCGCGCGGGGCAGGAAGTGGGAGTACTTCCGCAGCGTGAACCCGGGGTCGGAGTGCCCCAGCCAGCGTGCCAGGGAGACAACCGATTCGCCAGCCTCCAGTTCCTCGGAGGCGAAGAAGTGGCGCAGGGCGTGGAAGCCGTGCTCCCGGGACGGCTCCCACACGCGAGCGCCGTCGGTGCTGCCCTCCTCCAGCGGTGCGATCACGCCCGCCGCGGCCAGAGCCGGCTTCCACACGTAGGAGTTGAAGTAGTTCCGGTTGATGGCCTTCCGCTCGCGTCCCGTCACCAGGAGGTTGTAGGTTCTCGGCCGCCGGTGTTTGGAATCCACCGGCGTCTCGGCAGGAGTCGGGTCGTCCCAAGGCAGCGTGACCGGGACCGGCGCGAACTGCTCCGTGTGCTGCTGGATGGCCCGGGCCACGCTGGACGGCAGCGGCACGTCCCGGACCTTGCGACCCTTGGGAAGGGCGAAACACAACCTCGCCCGCACCATCTTGACCTGCCGCCGGACGTGGACGACTTCCTTGGCGAAGTCAATGTCCTCCAGGGCAAGCCCGAGCGCCTCCCCTTGCCGGAGCCCAAGACCCGCTCCGATCACGAGGAGGAGCCGGTAATGGTCCGGCAGGGCCGCCCGTACTGCCAGCACCCGTTCGGGCGGCCACGCCTCGACCCTGCCAGGCGTGGCGGCCGGAGGGCCGACCGTGCTGGAGCGGCACGGGTTGCGTCCGAGGCGACGGTCCTCGACAGCGGCCTGGAGGATGCTGGAGAGCGTCGCCCAGACGAGACGGATCGAGGTCGGACCGAGGTCCTTCTCCAGCCGCTTCTTCCAGTGGCGCAGGACTTCCGTGCCGATGGCGTTGAGCGGCTGAGCGCCCAGGTGGGGAACGATGTGCCGGCGTACCCTCTGCTCGATCCGCTCGATCGTGGACGGGTCACCGCTCTGGGTGGGCCACCAGTGGGTCGCGATGTAGTCCTTGAGAGAGATGGCCCCATCGCGCGGATCGACGAACTCGCCACGGCGAGCGTCGGTCTGAGCCTGGGCGAGCCAGGTCTTGGCGTCCTGGAGGGCATCGAAGGAACGGTCCTTGACGCCGGGGATGCTCTTGACGCGGTAGCGGGTGCACTTGCCATACAGGGCTGTGCGTTCGCGTTTGCCGGTTTTCGGGTTGGGACGCTTCTTCAGCCATCGGTCTTCTATGTAGCCGGCCAGGTGGAACTCCTTGGTGATGGGGATGGAGACAACGCTCTACGGCGCTTGGGGCTTCAGGCGCCGAGGAAGCGGCTCGACCGCTCCTGCAGGGGGGTGTTGAGCGGGTTGAGGGCCGGGTTGGAGCGGGAATCGGCCTGTTCCTGTTCGCGGACCCAGGCGTCGAGCACTTCGAGCCGGTACATGACGCGACCGCGAGGTCCCATGCGGAAGCTCGGGGGTCCCTGGCGACGGTGGCGCCAGACGTAGAGCGTGTGGGGTGAGAGGCCGAGATAGTCGGCGGCGTCCTTCACGGTCAGGAAGGCGGCGGATACGGCGCCTGAGGAAGCGGTGGCGGCAGGCAAAGATCGTCCAGGCATCGATGGTTCTCTGTGAGGTTGGGGAGGAGTGAGCCCGGGTGGGCGGACCGCGCCCCTTTTGGCGCCAGTCGTAGAAGGTGGAGCGAGCGATCTGCAGTTCGGCG
Organism: Streptomyces sp. NBC_01717; assembly: GCF_036248255.1. Taxonomy (NCBI): domain Bacteria; kingdom Bacillati; phylum Actinomycetota; class Actinomycetes; order Kitasatosporales; family Streptomycetaceae; genus Streptomyces; species Streptomyces sp. NBC_01717. The sequence goes on from NZ_CP109178.1 coordinate 2,365,362, forward strand.
CAGACTTCGTCCACCGTCAGCTTCTGAGCGGGCCTCGTTGCTACTGCCATGCGCTCATCGCCCCTCGCGAAGCAATCGGGGAGCTTGGCAACTTCCCCGAAGGATCGGTCCACTGGACTCGAAGGAGGGCAGGGGGTATCGCGGATCGGCGCATGGGCGGGATTTCCTTGCTGAGGTACGAGGAGCGACAGAAACGGCGGCAGCACAACTTCGCGCGACGTGCGCTAGGACAATCGCCTGCCGGCGATCCGTGCTGCCCACGGCAGGACTGCCGTGGCAGAACCGCTCCGCGCCCCCTCTCGACTGCACGAAGCTGCCTGCGTTCGCCACGGCTCCACCGCCAAGCGCAGCCGAATGCGAACACCTCAATGGTCTTGACGATCGCCGGTTTGGCTAACCGGCGATCGTCGGCTATGTTGCGCGTCGCCTCAGATGACGCCCCCGGCCGTCTGCCGTCAGGAAGCCAACTGATACGAGCGCAAAGCCGGGGTCTCGTCGTCCGATGCGACCGCCAGTAGGCCGTCACCCGTGAGCCGGTTGAGACTTCGCGCAGCGAGGCGCTCGGGAATTCTGATGGCCCGTGCCACTCGCCGTGTTGTGGCACCGGGATGTGCCGCTACATACGCGAGGACGGCACGATCGCCGCAATAGCTCCGTTGCAAGAGATCCTCGCCGAACAGACCGGCCGCGCAGACGCAGACGCAGAGTCCGGTGGATACGGCAAGGTAGTCACCCACCGTTTGGCCAGCCCAAGCATTCAGTCCGCCAAGGACAAAAAGTGCGGGTGAAGTGAAGCGGGCGGAACGGATAGCGGATTCAGACAGACACGCCTCCCAAGTACGGACCATGCCAGCGCGGCAACCTCGCACGGTTGGGTTTTAGAGTGGTTCATCACCCTGCCGTGTAGCCCCACCGTCTGACCTGGTGTTTTTCCGGGACGTTGTACGTTGACATGGTCCCGGCGGAGGTTTCCAGTCCTGTCGTCCTATTTCTCGTCTGCCGTGAGCGAATGCCCGCCGACCGCCTGCATGAAGTCCTCCTGTCGTGGACTTATGGAGGCGCAGGGAATGCGCCGACGCCTGCATCATGCAGCCGCACCACCTCGTTGATGAGTGGACCTGCCACCGCAGTGCCGAAGCGACGCGCAACCCCGATTGACACGCCGCCGTCTGACTGATCCACGTCGTGGTCGAGCCCAACTCACCTTCACGGCCGGCGACCGGCTTTCGGTGTGCCCTGGACGGCTGGGTAGGGTCGCGGTACCCGAGCTGGAGAGGTAGTTGCATGGCCAACGATATTGTGATTGCGCAGACGACCAGCGACAACGAGGATCAGGCGAAGGCACTGGCCCAGGGCGCGGTCGAGAGCAAGCTGGCAGCGGGCGTTCACATCGACGCGCCGATCACCGCCTTCTACTGGTGGAAGGGGAAGGTCGAGGCGGCGCAGGAGTGGCGGATCTCGTACATGACTACGACGGACCGTCTACCGGCGCTGGAAGCGTGGCTGCACGAGAGGCACCCGTACGACGTCCCCCAATGGATCACACTGCCCGTGACCAGCGGGTCGGAGGCGTACCTGTCCTGGGTTGTCGAGGAGACGGCACAGGACTGAGGAGCGACGGGCCGGACGTACGACAGCATTCGCGTCCCGGGTTTGCCGCGTACCGCCGGAGGGGGCTCAGGATGCGAACTGCCGTAGATAGCCAGCGAGTTCTCGCTCTCTGTCGGGGAGCGAGGCTGCGATAGTCTCTGCGCGCTCCTTGCCCATCGTGTTGGGCTTGGCCTGTGCCGCCGTAGCGAATTGGCGTGACACGTAGACTCCTTGGTCGACGTCGCCTCCACGCAGTAGGGCCGAAGCGAGATCGCCGAGAACCACCACGCCCCCGTCCGGTAGTTCGTCCCCTAGACGGTCGACTGCGGTATCTGCTGTGGACGTGAGTTCGGGACGCCCCAACTGGCCGTAGACGGAGAGGGCCAACGAGTCCATGCGGTACGGGGTCACGAACCGGACCCACGCCTGCTCGCTGGTGTGATCCGCGAAGTCGTAGGCGAAGCGCGCTCGCTCCAAGGCCCGGAGTGCCCCCGTCTCGTCGCCGGCCGCCGCAGCTTCCTCCGCGTGCCTGCCGAGGACCCAGGCGGCAGCAGTAGCGTTGCCGTGGCCTCGCACGTCGCTAGCCGCTTGAGAAAGGAACTCCAACTTCGCCTTCGGCGTCGAGGCGCCGTAGCTGGTGTAGGTCAGGGCCAGGGCTCGGAGTGGAGGGTGCCCGGCGGTCGCCGCGCACTGCGACGTGACCTTGTAGTAGGCGTCGGCTTTGTCGTGCTCGCCCAGGTCCCAGGCCACCCAACCAGCCAGAGCGGCAGTTTCTCCGGCGGCGATAGTGAGAGCCCGTTCGTGTTCGCCGGCACGGGGCAGGGCCGCGGTGATCGCGTCAAGATGTGACTCGACCGTGTTTTGTAGTCGCCGGGCACTGAGATTGAGTTCCTGGACGTGCAGTTCAGCGGCCCGGTCGATGAGCGCGACGGCGGAGGGCGAATCGATCTTGGACCCCTTACTGAGGGCGAAGGCCAGGCGCCCCCAGGGCTCGGCAGCCGCGCTCACGCCGATGGCGGCACCACCCAGCAGCGTGCGACGCTTCACGGCGTCCTGATCCTCCCCTGCATTGGCATGCCCCTCTCTCTTCCGAGCGCGGGCAGCCCTAGCCTCCCGCTGTAGTTCCTCGAAGGGGACACCGCAGGCCGCCGCGATATGGCCGATTGTGTGATTGGTAGGAATGTTCTCAAAGTTCTCATAGCGGCTGATCTCTCGGCGGGTCATGGTGTCCCGGCCGGAGACAGCGTTGATCGCGTCTGCCTGCTCCTCCTGCGTCCGGCCCGCATCCTGCCGAAGCCGGAGGAGCAGGTCGGCGAACGGATCTGGCATGAGTGTGACCTCTGTTGGTGGGCGGAATCCAATCATGGCCTCAATTCCCCCTCTGGTTTCCCCCCTTGACAGATTTTCCCCCTCTGGATTCCCCTGGTCGACGGCGTCGCCGCGCGGTGCGATAGCCCCCATGACCAGGCTCCAAGAGGCGACCCCGCCCGGCGGGGGCATCCGTAGTTCTGCGGCCACAGCAGGCACGTCGTGTGTGAGGCCGGCCCAGGAGGACCGACGCAGCACATCGGCATGGGCCGACATACCGGCGGCACCCCATGCCTGTCAGGCGGCCTTTCTCCCGGATCCCACGAAAGCTGGGGAGATGCGGCAGACAACCAGGGCGTTCCTGCGACGGTGCCGCGTTTCGCAGCCGGTGGCGGGGTTCGTCGTGCTGGCCGTTTCGGAGCTGGTCACCAACGCCATGGTTCACGGTGAGGGCGAAGTCGTGCTCCGGATCACGGTGACCGTCGACGTGGTGCGGGTCTCGGTAACCGACCGCAACCCTGCTCCCGCTGTACTCAAGGAAGCCGGACCCGACGGTGAATCCGGTCGCGGGATCCGGCTTGTCCATGCGATCTCAGACGCGTGGGAGAGCAGCGGCGAGGAAACGTCGTGTGAGTTCCGGTACGCGAGGGCTGCGACTTGAGTCAGACCTCCAGCTGGTCCCCGACCAGCCAAACGACGAGCAGCACAGCTCAGTCACTCCCGTTACGCAGGGCGCTCCGAGGGCCGTTCGCTTGCCTTCGCCCAGTAATTCGGTTCGAGCATCTCGCCAGGCCATGCGGGCTGATGGATCGGGCCCCGAGGCCCCATCTGTTCGAAGTACGGTGCCAGGTCGATCACGGGCGTTCCGTCTACGGCGTCGAGATCGGTGACCAGAAGGTCCCGGCCTTCGACCTTGAGCAACCGCGGGTAGCTGATAGCCAGTTGGTTGGGGCGCCGGTGGTTGCGGTGGACGAACGTACCTGTCGGCGGCCAGTTCTGGTTTCCCCGTGGGCTGCGTGCGTGGAGCTCGACGTCTTCGGGTCGCGCCAGGTGGAAGCGCCACGTCACCGTCAGGTGGGAGAACTCTCCGATTCCCTGCAGCGTTTCGAGGGGGTACGCGTCGTCGAGCCGAATGATCGATTCGACCCCGCCCTGGTAGTCGTCCTGAACGCGGGTGTGGCCCCCGACGACTGTTGCGATCGACTCGACCTCGTACGTCGCCATCGGCGCTCGTTCCTCTCCCTCGGCGTAGCATGCACGGCGGCCCCCGGCCAGCGCCGCGAACCCGCTCTGTGGTCAGCCTATGGTGCGCAGCATGCCCCGTGCCCGGTGGTCCAGTTCGGTGACATGTCGGCCTCCGCGTTGCCGGACGGGCGAGAGGTCGCTCTGGATGCGGACGATGACGTCGCGGGCACGGCCGGACTGGACGCCGGCCATGGCGTCGAGTGCTTGGTTCCAGGTGGCGCATGCCTCGTCGAGGCGGCCTTGCTGGACCTGGACGGCGCCGAGGTAGCCGAGGGTCACGCTGTGCGTGCGGGCGTACTGCTGGCGGCGGCGGGTGGCCACGCTGCGCTTGAAGTGGATCTCCGCGTCCAGCGGCTGGCCCATGTCGCGCAGGGCGCAGGCTGTCTCGTGGGCCAGGGAGGCTTCCTGGAAGAAGCTCACGCGGCTCGGAGCCTCGCTGTTGTCGGCGCGGGAGAGATCCCGCTCCGCGCGGCTGATGGCCGCGAGAGTGCCGGCGCGGTCGCCGTCGGCTGCGAGGGCGCGTGCGTGAACGATCGCGAGCAGGGCTTTCTCACGGTGGCTAGCTTGGCCGTAGCGGTCGCGGTTCATGGAGGCGTCGGCCAGGACGAGGGCGCGGCCGGGGTGCCCAAGGTCCACGGCTTGGTGCGCGAGGGCGCGCAGGATGTGGCCGCCGAGCGGCCCGTCGACCGCTTCGGCCGCTATGCGGGCGGCGAGAGTGAGGTAGCGCTGGGCGGTGCGGTGCTCGGAGGCGTCGAAAGCCATCCACCCCGACAAATAGGCCATCTCCGCCACGGCCGAGTAGGTGTCGCGACGAAGCTGCTCCGTGCGGAACCTGCTGCCGAGCAGGGGCACCGCTTCGTCGCGAAGATGGCCGGCGAGGGCCGATCGGCCAGAGGCGCCGCCTCGCTGCTGGTCACGCGCGGAGTAGAAGGTCGTCAGATCGCGGACGTCGTCGATGTCGGCCTGCGTCACCAGCCGGGAGGAGACTGCTGGGCGCTTCGCCGCCGCGGCAGGAGCGGCTGCCCACCACGAGGCGGTGGGCAAGGCCAGGCCGGCGGCCGAGTACGCGGCGGTCGCCAGCAGCTTGCGTCGGTGCATATCGAGGTCGTCGCTTCCCAGCTCGGCCAGCACGGTCAGAGGATCGACGCTCCAGTCGGAACCGCTGTCGGTTTGGCCTGTGCCTTCACCTTCCAGCCCGAGGTCGGCCAGGGTGAGGCGGCGGCCGAGCCTGCGGGACAGCGTCTCGCGAAGGATATGAGGTGCCTGACCGCTCGGCTGCGTGCCCTGCACCCACATGGCGATGTGCGAGCGGGAGATGGCCTCCAGCTCACGCACCGCGCTCTCCGCGGCTACCCGGGCGACCGCTGCGGCTGCTTGCGGCTGGGACCAGCCCGCTTCGCGCAGAAGTGCGGCGAGGGCGACGTTTCGCACACGGGCCATGGGCTGCCCCTCGGTTCCGAAATGATCTTTGACGCCTTTGACGGCCTCGGCGGTCGCGCAGGCATACCCCCCAGCGGGGATTCACGGTTCGCTCAACGTAGCGACCGGATCACTCACTTTGCACGACGACCGCCACCTCCGCACGGCGAACCCCAATCAACTTGGCCTGATCCGAACAGGAGTTGTGTCATGCGCCTCTCGCTGGCTCCCCGCCAGGACGCCTGTCAACAGTTCGCGTCCAACAGGAAGGGCCGCATGGCTGTCGAGCCGGTTTCACCGCGCAATCAAGCGGTGGCCGCGGCCGAGACAGTGGCGCTCGTGCTGGACGAGGACTCGCCGCTGCCGGAGACCACCGCCGACGTTGAAGACCTCGCGAGGCGTCTGCGCGGTCACATCAATCGACTCGGCGTCATGCTGCCCAAGGAGGAGCCAGCGCTGCGCCGCGCGCAACAGCTCGGCTCGGCGGGGGTCCCCGACGGCTACATGCCCAGCAGGGCGCATCTGGTCCAACTGGCCGAGGCGGCCCAGGAGCTCGTGGCGACCGTGGAGGCCCACGGCACCGGCCGTGCGATGCGGCAGCGGGGACGGCGTTGGCGGACACCGCCGATCAACCTGCTGCGCGGCACAGTCTTCGCGATCGCCTTCGCCTGTCTCGTCCTGGCCGCGTCGGTGCCCCGGGCATGACCGCCACCGGGGCGGTTCTGATCGTCCTGATCCTTGGTCCCACGACATGGCTGGTTCTCCGCGGTGATCGCGCAACCAGTTCCCCGTCAGCGGACGAGGAACCCGCACCGGCGCGGAGCGAGTCGCCGCCTCACCGGTGACCACCGGAGTCTCGCCTCACCGACAGTTCGCCGGCCGTTTCGACGGCCCTAAAGCCCTCCCCGGACTCGCGGGGCCTAACGGAGATCTACACGATGAAACGCCTTCCGCGTATCGAGCACTACGGCCTGATCGGCGACGTGCAGACCAGTGCCCACGTCTGCGACGACGGCTCGATCGACTGGCTGTGCCTGCCCCGCTTCGACTCGCCGGCCCCCTTCGCTGCGCTGCTTGGCAGGCAGAAGCACGGAGCGTGGCGCATAGCCCCGGCCGCTGCGCACGAAGAGGGAGCCGGTGCGACTGCCGAGCGGCGCTATGTCGGTGAGTCCCTCGTGCTGGAGACAGTCTGGACGACGTCCTCCGGCAGCGCGAAGGTCACCGACTTCATGCCGCCGCGCGACGGGGCACCGCAGGTCATCCGGATCGTGGAGGGAACGGCTGGCCAGATCGCCATGGCTTCCACGCTGCGCGCCCGCCCCGGCTACGGCCGGGTCAGCCCGTGGATCCATGAGCTGGGCGGACGCATGATCGCTGAGGGCGGCGGGGACGCCCTGTGGCTGGACACGTCCACCGGGCAGGTTGAGAAGGACGGCGCGATCGTCAGCTCCTTCACGGTCACCGCCGGCGAGAGCGTCGCCTTCGTACTGAGCTGGGGGCCCTCCCACGGTGTCGCGCCGGAGATCCCGGATCCCGACGCGGCGCTCGCGGCGACCCTCGCCTTCTGGGAAGACTGGACGAGCCAATGCACCTACGACGGCCCGCACCGGGAAGCAGTCGTCCGGTCGCTGATCACCCTGAAGGCGATGACGTACGCCCCCAGCGGCGGCATCGTCGCAGCGCCGACCACGTCGCTGCCGGAAGAGATCGGTGGTCGCCGGAACTGGGACTACCGCTACACCTGGCTGCGCGACGCCTCCACCACCCTAGGCGCCCTGCTCGGTTCGGGGTACTGGCAGGAGGCCGAGGCGTGGCGGCGGTGGCTGCTGCGGGCCGCGGCCGGCGATCCGGAGAACCTGCAGATCATGTACGGGATCACCGGAGAACGGGATCTCCAGGAGCGGGAGCTGCGGTGGCTGCCCGGCTACGAGAACTCCGGCCCGGTACGGATCGGCAACGGGGCTGTAGACCAGTTGCAGCTCGACGTGTACGGCTACGTGATCGAGACCCTGTACCTCGCCCACCGAAGCGGGGTGGCCCGCTGCGGCGACACCGCGGTCCTGCACCAACGGCTGGTCGAGCACCTCGCCGAGCGGTGGCAGACGCCCGACGAGGGAATCTGGGAGATCCGAGGTGAGCGCCGCCACTTCGTGCACTCCAAGGTCATGGCCTGGGCCGCGATCGACCGGACCATCCGCCTGGTCGAGGCCGCCGTCCTGGACGCCGACCTGTTCGCCCTGATTGAACTGCGCGAGGCCATCCACCAGGAGGTGTGCACGCGCGGATTCGATCCGGTCCGCAACACCTTCACCCAGTCCTACGGATCACAGGAGGTCGACGCCGCCCTCCTGCTGATCCCCAGGGTGGGATTCCTGCCTCCCGACGATCCCCGAGTGCTCGGGACGGTGGAGGCAGTACGTCAGCAACTGTCCACCCCGGAGGGCCTCGTCCGGCGCTACCCGACCGCCGGCGACCGCATCGGGCTCGACGGCCTGAACGGTGACGAGGGGACCTTCCTGCTCTGCTCGTTCTGGATGGTCGATGCGCTCGCCCTGACTGGCCGCCCGGACGAAGCCCACGCGCTCTTCGACCGGCTCCTGGCCCTGCGCACTGACCTCGGCCTGCTCGCCGAGGAGTACGACCCCGCCACCGGGCGACAACTGGGCAACTTCCCGCAGGCGTACAGCCACATCGGGGTGATCGGGTCCGCGCTCCTGCTGCAGCAGCTCGACTCGGGGGCGCCCGCAGCCGAGGCCGACGTGCTCTTGGCGGTGGGTGTCTGATGAACACGACCGCCACCACCATGGTCATCGTGCTCGCCGCCGCGGCCATCGTCGCGGTGGCAGCGGCCCGGGTTAGCCACCGCCGATGGCAGAAGACGCGGCAGCGGGCACACCTCTTGGCCCGCGAACAACAGGCCACCGAGGGTGCCCTGCAGAAGCTGGTCCACGAGACGCTGCCCCAGATCCACCAGTCGGGCGGTCGGATCACGATGCCGGCCCCCGCACCGGAACTGGCCGGCACCGCAGTCGGTGAACACCTGACCAACGTGGTCAAGGCCACCGCCGGCGTCGTCCAAGCCGTGATCCGCGACATCCAGTACGCGGCGCACCAGGAGATCGAGCAGGCGAAGACGCTCGGGGCGGAGGAGTTGCGGCGTTCGCACACCGCCGCCCAGGAAGAGATCGCTCGGGTAAGTTCCACTGCTGTGCGGTCGACCGAGGCCGCAGTGCGCAGTGTGTCGTCGGCACTCGTGGGCATGGCCGCCAAGACCAGCCGCAAGGTCAGCGAGGGCGTGCGCGAGCACGAGGACGACGCCGCGTTCGAGACGCTGACCGATATCGACCACACCGTGCAGCAGATGCTGCTGGTCGCTCAGGGCTGGACCATCCTGGCCGGCGGCAAGCTGACCCGGCACTGGCCCACGACGACGCTGACCGATGTGGTGCGGGCCGCGATGGGCTACGTCGAGGACTACCAGCGCGTACAGCCCCAGGAACTCACCGTCGCGGTGAAGACCCGCGTGGTCGGGCCCGTGGTGCACGCCCTCGCGCTCCTGCTGGACAACGCGCTGCGCTTCTCGCCACCACAGTCGAGAGTGCACGTGTCCTTCGAACAGGGCCACCACGGAGTCACCGTCTTCGTGGACGACAGCGGCCTACAGATGACGCCGGAGCAGCTCGACAGCGCCCGGGACATCCTCACCGGGCAGCGCACGGACGACATAACGCAGCTCGGCGCCCGCCCGCAGACCGGGTTCCGAGTCGCCGCCGCCCTCGCGCGCGCCTACGGATTCCGGGTCGATGTCCAGGCGCCCAACTCCCTTCTGGGCACCCGCGCGCTCCTCACCCTTCCCCAGGACCTCCTCACCACGGCGCCCCAGGCGCCGCCGGCATCCTCGCAGCCGGTGCAGAAGGATCCGCCAGCTGCTCTCGCCTCTGCCGCGTCCGGCCGGCTCCCTGCTCTCGCCCCGGTTCCGGTAGCCACACAACCCGCGCTCACCCCCGTCCCGCCGACGGCCGGGGAATCCGACCAGGAGCGTTCCACTGCCCGCACGACCGCCAGCGGACTGACGGTGCGCAGCCGCCGCGCCGCACCCGCCTCCGCCCCCGTTCCCCGCCCTGCCAACGCCGAGCCGGGGCGAGCGAGCGTGATCGCCGCCTGGGCCCGTGGCACTCAGCGCGCCCGCGCCGAGCAGGGCACCCACGTCCCCACTGCCGACAACGACCAAGGACACGACGCATGACCGACAAGAACATCGGCTGGCTCCTCGAAAGCCTGGAGGAGACCGCTGGCGTGGAATACGCCGTGCTGGTCGCCGCGGACGGCATGAGCCCGGCCTACACCGATCGGCTGCCGCGCGAGCGCGCCGAGAAGATCTCGGCCATCGCCTCCACGCTGTGGGGAGCATCGCGGGCCTACGACCGGGAGACGAACGGCGGGGGCGTCCGCCAGTTCGTCATGGAGTCGGTCGACCACATCTCCCTGCTCATCCCGGCTGGCGAGAACACCATGCTCGCCGTCCGCACCGACAGCCCTCACGCGGACATCGGGGTGATCAGCGAGGCCGCCCTGCGCTTGGCCGCGAGCGTGGGCGAACAGCTGGGTGTCCAGACACGCATCGCCGGCGGCACGGAAGCACCGCTGGCATGAGCAGGCCGCGGCAGGACCCGGATCTGGTCAGGCCCTACGTCCGCACGGGCGGACGCACCCGCCCCAGCAAGGACGTGCGCCTGGAGAGCCTGGTCTTCGCCGCGACTGGCACCCGTCCCGGCCTCAACCCGGACGCACGGCGCGTGCTCGCCCTGTTCGCACCCGCGCAAGGCGGAGGGCTGGCCGTCGCCGAGATCGCCTCCGCACTCGCCCTCCCGCCCTCGACCACCCGGATTCTCGTCGCCGACCTCATCGGACACGGACTGATGACCCTCGCCCAGGGCCAGGACGACGACCGGCCCCCGGCCTCACTCATCGAAAGGGTTCTTCATGGACTCCGCGCTCACGCCTGACCGGTTCGTCGCGCGCACGGTGACGGCTACCGCGAAGATCGTGGTCGCCGGAGCCTTCGGCGTGGGCAAGACCACCTTCGTCGGCAGCGTCTCCGAGGTGCCTCCGGTCCACATGGAGGAAACCATCACCCGGGCGAGCGCCCTGGTCGACGACCTGGCCCGCACGCCTGCCAAGTCCACCACCACCGTCGGCGTGGACTTCGGACGCAAGCACCTCAGCGACGACCTCGTGCTCTACCTGTTCGGTACCCCCGGCCAGGCCCGATTCAGCTTCCTGTGGCAGGAGTTGATCATCGGCGCCCTCGGCGCCCTGGTCCTCGTCGACCCCCGCGACCTGGACGCCTCCCACGAAATCCTCGGCCTCCTCGAAGAGAACGGCGTCCCCTACGCGGTCGCGGTCAACCAGTTCGACGGCGCGCCCCGCCACCCGCTCGAAGAAGTCCACGAGGCCCTCGCCCTGGAGGGACACACGCCGCTGACCGTGTGCGATGCCCGCGAGCGAGCGTCCTGCATGCAGGCCCTGATCCAGCTCACCGAATACCTCGCCCGTCTCGCGCACCGTCTGGAGCCCCGACCGTGAGCACCGCGACCCACCGCATCCCCCTGTACGAACCGGACTTCGCCCAGAATCCGCACGCCGCCTACCAGCGCATGCGCGAGCAGTTCGGCCCTCTGGTCCCCGTAGACCTGGCCCCCGGCGTGCCCGCCACGCTGGTCGTCGGCTATGAGGAGGCCCGCCGCATCCTCGGCGACCCGCAACGCTTCCCCGCCGACCCGCGCCAGTGGCAGACCTCGGTCCCCGACACCTGCCCCATCCGGCCGATGATGGAGTGGCGCCCCAACGCCCTGCGCTCGGCCGGCGCCGAGCACGCCCGCTACCGGGCCGCGAACACGGAAGCCCTCGGGGCTGTCGACCAGCACGCGCTGCGAGCCCGCGTCGAACTGGTTGCCGAGCAGACCATCAACGCCTTCAGGGGCAGCGGCAAGGCGGACCTGCTGTCCCAGTACGCCTGGCCTCTCGCGTTCCAGACGCTCAGCCACCTGCTCGGCTGCCCCGACGAGGTCGGCCACCGGATCGCGGACGGAATGGCGAAGATCTTCGACGGGGTCAACGCCTCCATCGGCAACCAGATCATGGCTCATGCCGTGGCGGACCTCGTCGCCCTGCGCCGCCGAGAGCCCGGTGACGACGTGACCAGCAGGCTCCTCGTCCATGTCGCCCGGCTGGACGACACCGAGATGGGCCAGCAGCTCATCACCCTGTACGGGGCGGGCATCGAACCCCTGACCAACCTGATCACGAACACCCTCCTGGAGATGCTCACCAACAGCGAGTTCTCCGGTGACCTGCACGCCGGCGACGCCTCCGTCCGCGAGGCCCTGGACAGCGTCCTCTATCGCGACCCGCCGCTCGCGAACTTCGCGATGTCCTACCCGCCCCGCCCGGCCGACATCGGCGGGTACCTGCTGCCCGCCGACCAGCCGGTGGTCATCAGCTATGCCGCCTGCAACAACGACCCCGCCCTGGGAACCCACCGGCCACTGGGCAACCGGGCCCACCTCGCCTGGGGCGCCGGCCCGCACGGCTGCCCTGCCAGCACGCACGCCTACCTCATCGCCGAAACCGCCATCCTCCACGTCCTCGACGCCCTGCCCGAGATGGACCTCGACGGCCACCGCGACGACCTCGTCCGGCGCCCCGGCCCCTTCCACCGCTCGCTGGTCGCCCTCCCCGTCACCTTCCCCTCAAGCTGAAAGAAGCCCCAACGTGTCCGAACGGCAGATACTCGTCCTCGACCCCACCGGATCCGACCCGGACGCCGAACACCAGGCCCTGCGCGACCGCGGCTCCGCCACTCTCGTGGACATCCTCGGCGTGCGCGCCTGGTCCGTCTCCGACCCGGCCCTCCTTAAGCAGCTTCTGACCAGCAAGGACGTCTCCAAGGACGGCCGCGCCCACTGGCCGGCATTCGCCGAGACGGTCCCCACCTGGCCGCTGGCCCTGTGGGTGGCGGTGGAGAACATGTTCACCGCCTACGGCGGCAACCACAGCCGCCTGCGGCGCATGGTCGCCCCCGCCCTCTCGGCCCGCCGTACCGCCGCCCTCCAGGCGGACATCGAGCTCCTCGTGAACGGCATCCTCCACGACCTCGCCGCCCTCCCGGCCGATGAGGTGGCCGACCTTCGCGAGCACCTCGCCTACCCGCTCCCGATCGCCGTCATCGGCAAGCTCATGGGCGTCCCCGCCGACCGGCGCACCGAGTTCCGCACCGTGGTGGACAACGTATTCGCCACCCACCTCTCCGCCGAGGAACAAGCCGCGAACACCGCCACCCTGTACGGCCTGCTGGACGCCCTGATCGAGATCAAGCGCACCGAGCCCGGCGAGGACATGACCTCGCTGCTGATCGCCGCCCGCGACGAGGAGGGCGACGGCTCCGCCCTCAGCGACGCCGAGCTGCGCGACACGCTCCTGCTGATGATCAGCGCCGGGTACGAGACCACCGTCAACGTCATCGACCAGGCCATCACCACCCTGCTCTCCGAGCCAGAGCAGCTGGCCCACGTCCGGGACGGCCGCTGCACCTGGGAGGGCGTAGTCGAGGAGACCCTGCGCCACCAGCCCGCGGTCAAGCACCTTCCCCTGCGCTATGCCCGCACCGACATCGCCCTCCCGGACGGGCAGACGATCAAGACCGGCGAGGCGATCCTCGCCTCCTACGCCGCCGCCAACCGGCACCCCGACTGGCACGAGGACGCCGACCGCTTCGACGCCACCCGCCTCAGCAAGGAACACCTCGCCTTCGGACACGGCGTCCACTTCTGCCTCGGCGCCCCACTTGCCCGACTCGAAGTCGCCACCGCCCTGCGCCTGCTCTTCGAACGCTTCCCCGACGCCCAACTCGCCACGGACAGGACCGATCTGAAGAGGCTGCCGAGCCTGATCAGCAACGGACACACCTCCGTCCCTGTGCGCCTGCGCCCGCCGTCGAGCCGCTGACCGATACCGACGAGGAAGACCACCATGACCGCCCCAGCCCCGACCACACCGCTCACCCCGGCCGAACGGCGCATCGCCCAGCATGTGGTGAACGGCCTACCAACAGGCCAGATCGCCGACACCGAGACCCTGTCGCACCACACGGTCCGCGCGCACATGGTCTCCCTGCGCAGGAAGCTGCACTGCCCCGAACGCTGCTCCCTTGCCGTAGTCACCCACCGTCTGCTCAGCGCCAACGAGGCCACGGCCCCGGCACCGGACACGCCAGCCCCCGACTTGAGCACCGAGCAGACGAACCTGCTGAAGGCCGTCGCCGAGCACACCAAGCCGCTCGACATCGCGCGCGCCGCCAACATGGCACCGGCGGACCTCTGCGCGGCGCTCCTCCAGTTGCTCGCTGATACCGGGGCACCGGACACCACCCGGCTGGTCGCCCGGGCCCACGGCTGGAACCTGCTGACCGCCCAGCAGACCAGCACGGTGCGGAGCGGAGCGAGCAAGTGACCACGTCACCCGTTCCCACGGCCTCCGAGCAGTCCTCCGCGCCCCTGCACCATCGCCCGAAACCGTCGGCACTCCAGCCTCCCGATGCTGAACGGGCACTCCTTCTTGACCTGGACGGTGTCCTACTGGACACGCGGCCGGTGATGCGCGAGGCGTGGAGGAAGGTCCAGGAAGACCACGGCCTCGCTATCCCGTTCGCCGCGTACGAAGCCCACCTGGGGCGGGAGTTCAGCGACATCATGGAGCGGCTCGGTGTCGTCGACGCTGACGGCGTCCACCGGACCTACGGAGCCGGCTCGACAGCCGCAGCGCATTTGGCCCAGGAGTTCATCGGGATCACGGACGTCCTGCACGCCTTCGTGGCAGCTGGCTGGCGGCTTGGAGTCGTGACATCCAAGCACGTCGATCGGGCCGCGCCCCTCCTGGCGCAGCTTGGTTGCCCCTTCGGCACCGTGCGGACACCCGCGGGTTCCGGGCGGTCGAAGCCGGCGCCGGACCCTCTCCTCCTCGCGTTGGTGGACCTCGGAGTCGACCCTGCGTCGGCCGTGTACATCGGGGACATGCCGGTGGATCGGGAGGCAGCAACTCGTGCCGGCGTCCCCTACATTCATGCCGCCTGGGGGTACGGCGAGCCCGGCCCTCCTGCTGTGGCGGTCGCCCAGTCCCCAACCGACCTGCTCGACCTCCTCCACCAGGCCACGGCATGCACTCCCATTGTCGAAGGGAGCCTGGCGTGACCACCTCGGCATTCGGAGACTTGGGCCTTGTCCGAAGAGAAGACGGCCACCGGCCCGCCTGGGTCCTAGTCGGCGCCAGCCGCTTTGACGTCGCCGACTCCCTCCGCATCAGAACGGGAGATCTGGAGGCGCTGCCGCTGAACCAGCAGGACCTCCGCTCGTTGACCGAACGCGTCATGGCCGCCCTGCACGAGTACGGCGGCGGCCGAGCCCACACGCCCGGCGGAGCTGACTGGCTCCATGTCCAGCACGTACCGGTCCGCCGACTGGTCACGCAGGTCCTGCGGAAACTGCTGGCATTGAGCCTCTGGGAGCCATTCGTCACCGCACCCGGACCCATCACCCCGGTGCCGTACGAAGGTCTCGTCGGTGTGCGGCCGAGCAGCTCTCAGGAGTACCGCACCTACACGGTCACCTGGTCGGGCATTGCCTATCTGCTTGGCGGCACGGCGGCACACAATCCGCCGCACACTGCCGAGTTGAGCACGCTCTTACCCGCCGACGTGGCTATCACCGAGCCGCACCCGCTCCCCACGGGCCTGCACCGGGGCGGAGTCGTGGCCCTTTCTTGGTCGTCCCGCCACGCCGAGACCCTGATGCCGGTTCTTCGGGAGTTGGCGCGCAAGGGGCACGACAGCGTGCTCATCGACCTCGCCACTGATCCCGGTCAGCGCTGCTTGGCCGAGGGCAGCGAGAGCGTGCGGGTGTGTCCTGCACCGGTTGGGCTCTTCCGGCTGTCAGGCGAGACGGACGGACTGCGTCCCGCGGATGACGACCGGACCGTCGAGGTCGGTCCGCACGCGATCCGCCTGTCCCGCCTCGTCCGGTTGTTGTCCACGCTGCTGGCGATGAGCGGCGGCTGCACGCAGCCATCCTGGCCTGCTCTGGTCCAGGCGGAGAACTGGCTGGGCCGCGTTCTGAGAGCCGTTCGTCCGCACTCCGTCGTCCTCAGCAACGACACAAGTCCGCTCGGGGCGTTGGCGGTTCACCTTGCTGATCGGCACGACTCCAACACGGTGCACGTCCAGCACGGCGCCTGGACGGAAGAGTCCGTCGCGTGGCCCGCCCTCCACAGCCGGGACGTGGTCGTGATGGGCGAGCGCGACCATCCGCTCGCCCTCGCCTGGGCCAAGCACCCGAAGAGTGAGGTGCACGTCCTGGGGCAGCCCCGCTTCGATGCCCTGGCCGCTTTGGGCCGTGGGGCACAGCGCCGGTACCTGGAAAAGCTGTTGTCGGTCGGCACACGGCGTGCCCCGTCGAAGATCGCCGTGTGGGCCTGCCAGCCCTTCCGGCCCGAGCATCTCGCCCGCCAGGCCGAACTCCTCCTCGGCGGGCTGCGGTCGGCCGGCCCGGACTGGGGACTGGTCATCGCTCCGCATCCGGCGCAGCGCGACAGCGTGTTCGCCCCGCTTCTTGAGCAGGCGACCGGTCTTCCGGTGGCCGTCGCCGACACTCGGGTTGGAGCACGCGGGTGCCTGGCCGGCGCGGATGTGGTCGCGAGCGCCTACTCGACATGCGGCATCGAAGCCGCGCTGCTGGGCGTGCCCGTCCTTGAACTTGCCGCCCCGGGCGAACGGACCCTCGGCCTGGCCGACCACGGCATCGCGCAACGGTGTGGCTCCGCGGACGAAGTCGGCATCGCCCTCGCGGAGCTGCCCCGCTCTCGCCCGCCGGCCGGAGCCGCCGATTCGGTGTGCCGGTGGCGCGGCGACAGCGCCGCCCAGGTCGCCCGCCTCATCGATCACCGCGCCACGCACCCCGAGCTGCCCTTTGACCCCCTTCACGACGATGCCCGCAGCACGCCGCCCGTGCCTGAGCAGGGCGAAGGAGTCCCAGCCTCATGACCCATCTGACCGCCGACAACATCGCCGAGTTGTTCTCCGGAGCCGTCACGCTGACGAAGTCCGGCGACAAGGTCAGCCCGCGCGGCATGCCCACGCGGGAAGTCCGCGACATCCACTTGCTGCTCACGCAGCCGCGTGCCCGCCTGCTGTACGCGCCGCCGGCCAGGATCCTGAACCCGGCGTTCGCCGTGGCCGAGAGCGTCTGGCACCTGTCCGGCTCGGACGATCCGTGGATCTTCGACTACAACGCGCGGCTCCGGCAGTACGCCGATGACGGGGTGTTGCTCGGCGCGTACGGCCCCAGGATGCGGAACTGGGCCGGCAAGGTCGATCAGCTCAGCCGTGTCGTGGAGATCCTCAAGGAGGACCCCGACTCCCGCCGCGCCCTGATCCAGCTCTACGACCCGGTTCAGGACGCCGCCGGGCACAAGGACGTGCCCTGCACCCTCGGCTTCCGCTTCCATCTGCGTGCCGGCCGACTGCACATGGCGACCATGATGCGGGGCCAGGACGTGTGGATCGGCATGCCGTACGACGTCTTCTTCTACACCGTCCTGCACGAGCTGGTCGCCGGATGGCTCGACGCGGAGCTGGGCGAGTTCCACCTGCACGTGGGGTCGCTGCACATCTACGAGGAGCACCTCGACCAGTCCGAGCAGCTGGCCTCGCTCACGGCGAGCCCCGTCATGCCCGACCTGCGGACACCGTGGACCGGCTTCGCCGGTCTGCTCGATCAGGTCGCGGCCCGGGACGTGACCGGCCACCCCGGCTGGGACGCGATGGCCGGGACGCTGCGCAGCTACCGGCTGTGGAAGGACGGACAGCACCAGCAGGCGTGGCGCGTGGCCGACGGCATCGACGGCCCCCTCGGCCAGGCCCTCACCGCCTGGTATGGCGAGCTGAAACGACGCTCCCGCCAGCCCGCGGCTGCGACGACGGCCGGGGCGAGGTGACGGCCGCCATGAAGCGCACTCTCTCGGTCATCCTCGGCCTGTGCTCCTACACCCACGACTCGTCGGCAGCTCTCCTGGTCGACGGCGAACTCATCGGCTTCGTCGAGGAGGAGCGCCTCTCCGAGCAGAAGCACACCAAGCTCTACCCCGCTCACGCTGTGGACTGGCTGCTCGGCCGGGCCAAGCTCACCTCAGCCGACGTGGACACTGTCGCCTACAACTTCCAGCCCGCCCGCTACCTCGCCGAGTCGCCCGCCGCCCTGCGCATGGCGCTCTCCCCGACAACTCGTGACCGGGCGTTCGCCCGAGCGCACGGGTTCGCCAAGGTGGCCGTGCGCACCCAGCGGCGCCTGCGGCTGATCGGCAGGCAGTTCCCCGCCGCCCGTGTTACCCCGGTGCTGCATCACCGCGCCCACCAGCTCACGGCCTTCGCCGCCTCGGGCTGGGACGAAGCCGCCGTGCTCGTGGTCGACAGCCTCGGCGAGCGGCAGACCACCACCATCGCCCGCTGCCACGACACGCTCCGTCCCCGCGCGCAGACCCTAGAGGCGATCAACGACCCAGCCTCCCTGGGGTACGTGTACGGCGCCGTCACCGAGCACCTGGGCTGGCGCCGGGGCGACGAGGAGGGCACCGTGATGGCGCTGGCCGCCCTCGGCGACCCCGCTCGCTTCCGCTCCCTCTTCACCCACGCCGTCCACACGACCGCAACCGGCTTCCGCATCAACCCCGCCTACTTCCCCACGCGCACCCTCACGTCGGGATACGAGCGGACGTCCCGCCGTTTCGTCACCGAGACCTGCCCCGAACGGCACCCGGGCGAGTCCCTGGCCGACGTCCATCGGGACCTGGCGGCGGCTCTCCAGGAGCGGACCGAGCAGGTCATGGTGCACCTGGCCCGCCGCGCTCGCGTGCTCACCGGCTCCCGGCGCCTGTGCGTGGCGGGCGGTGTCGCCACGAACTGCGTGAGCATCGGCCGGATCATCGAGGCCGGCATCTTCGACGAGGTCTTCGTGCCTCCTGCGCCCGGTGACGCCGGTACCGCGATCGGCGCCGCCCTCGCCGTGCATATCGGCGGACGCAGCCCGCGACCGGTGGCCGGCGTCGCCCGCACCTGCTACCTCGGCCCGTCCTACGAGGACCAGGCCCTCGACCTCACGCCCTGGCCCGCCCTTCACCAGAAGACCCTGGGCATCGAAACCGCAGAGTTCCTCGCCGACCAGCTGGCCCACGGCACGATCGTCGGCCTGTTCCAGGGGCCCGTCGAAGCCGGGCCGCGAGCCCTGGGCAACCGTTCGATCCTCGCCTCTCCGCTGGAGCCCGGCGTCGTCGAGCGGCTGAACGCCACCGTGAAGTTCCGCGAGCCGTTCCGGCCCTTCGCCCCCATGGTCCTGGCCGAGCGCGCCCGCGAGTTCTTCACCCTCGGCCAGCAGGCGCCGTACATGTCCATGGCCTCCGGCGTGACCGACAAAACGCGCGAGCGCATGCCGGCCATCGTGCACGCCAACGGCACCTCCCGCCTGCAGACCGTCACCAAGGCGCAGAACCCGTTCATGCACGCGGTCCTGACCGCCTTCGGCCGCCGGACCGGGGTGCCCGTGCTGATCAACACGTCCCTCAACGTCAAGGGCAAGCCGATCTGCGGAACACCGGAAATGGCCCTGGATTGCCTGGCCAACTCCGGGCTCGACGCCCTGCTCCTCGAAGGGCGGTGGATCACAAAGTGAAGATCGGATACAGCTTCTGGGGCTTCCTCGGCAACGGGGTCACCGACACCCCGGACGGGGGACGCAGCCACCGCCGCCCCTTCATCGACGCCCTCATCGCCCACGGTCACGACATCGTCTTCCTGCAGGCCGACCGCGACCGCCTCGAAGCGGGCGAGGACCTCGGCGGCGCGTACACCTTCGACGACGGCGTTCCGCACATCGACGCCCTGTTCCTGGAGTGGCGCTGGGCGATCCCCGGCCGCAACACCACCATGTGCGGGAGCGAGGGGCACACCTGCGACCTTCACCGCCAGGCCCAGCTCATCAACCACTACACCGTGCGGCACCAGACACCCACTGTGATCTGGGACAAGGACCGCACCCTGCGAGCCGAGAGCGTGTGGCGCACCACGTCGCACACCCGCGTCTGCGAGGCCGCCCTCGCCCCGACCCACGGAGCGCACTCGCTACTCTTCCCCGTCGCCGAGAACCTCCTCACCCAGGCGGACCCCGTGGCCCTCGCGGCACAGCGGCGGGACCTCGTGCTCGGCTACGTGGGCAACCAGTACGACCGCGACGAGCCCTTCGACCGCTTCTTCGCCCCAGCCGCCGCCCGCGTCGAGCACCTGGTCGCCGGGAAGTGGACGGAGACCAACCGCTGGCCGCACGTCCACTTCCTGGGCCGGATCCCGTTCGAGGCCGCCGCCGGCGTATACGGCAGGTCCCTGGCCACGGTGCTCATGCTGCCCGAGCGGTACGCCGCCGTCGGGCAGATGACCCAGCGCATCTTCGAGGCCGTGCTCGCCGGGTGCCTGCCCCTGGCCCCGGCGGACATCCGCTACGTCAACCGGTTCGTCCCGGACGAGCTGGTCGTGCGCTCCGGCCGGGACGTGATCGAACGCCTCTCCCACCTCCGCGAGATCGCCGGCACCCAGCAGCACGCCGACCTGATCGCCGCGTGCGTGGACCGTCTGCGCCTGTTCGGCCTGAGCAAGCAGGTCGACACCCTGGAATCCCTTCTGCACGGTCTCGTGAGGCCGGGCACGACCGAGCGGGGAGCTGCCTGATGCCGACCGCTCTACAGGCCATGGCGCCTGGATCATCAAAACGTGTCCTGGAGGATGGCTCCGCCGGACACCCGAACCTCTCTACGCTGGAGCACCATGAAGAAGGTCGCCATCGTCGGCTGCGGAGGCAGCGGCAAATCCCACGTGGCCCGCGAACTGGGCAAGATCCTCGACGCCCCGGTGACGCACCTGGACGCCGCGTTCTACGACGACGAGTGGAACGCGCTCCCCATGGACAAGTTCACCGCCGTGCAGCGCGAGCTGGTCGCGCAACAGCGGTGGGTGATCGACGGCAACTACAACTCGACGCTGCAGGTGCGGCTCGAAGCCTGCGACACGGTGGTCCTGATGGACGTGTCGACCGTGGCGGCGCTGTACGGGATCTTCGCCCGGCAGATCCGGCACGGCGCGGGACACAAGGGCAACGGGGTGCACAACCGCATCCACTGGGGCGTGATCAAGTACGTCGCCACGTACCGCCGCAAGATGCGGCCCCGCGTGATGGCGAAGATCGAGGAGTTCGGCGCGAAAGCCGACGTGGTGCTGCTGGCCAACCGGCGCCAGACGCGCCGCTGGCTGCGGAAGGTGGCCGCCGAGCAGTCCTGAACGACCCGCGCCCCCGGGCAGGGGGTGCGGCATGAAGGAGCCCAACGCCTTCCTGGACCCCGCCCGGCAACAGGAGCTGTACGGGAACCCCTCCCGGCTGTCCGGGCGGACCAGCGCCCTGATGCGCGCGAAGACCTCCGGCAACCCCGTGCCCGAGACGATCGTCAGCCTGGTGCAGACCCACCACGCGCAGCCGGACCGGCTCGGCGTGGTGCTCGACATCGGCTGCGGTCGCGGCACGAGCAGCCTGGGCATCGCCGAGCAGCTCCGGCCGCAGCGCGTCGTCGGCCTGGACGCCGCCCCCGCCCTGCTCGCCCAGGCCCGCGAGCGCGCCAAGGAGCTACCCGACATCACGGTGGACTTCGTCAAAGGCGACTTCCACGACCTCCCGTTGCCCGCCGGGTCGTGCGACGTCGCCGTCGCCGCGTTCTGCCTCTACCACTCGCCGCAGCCCAAGGACGTCATCGCGCAGATCGCCAGGGTCCTCTCCCCCGGGGGCTTGGCCGTGCTCGTCACCAAGGCACTCGACAGCTACCGGGAGATGGACCAGCTGGTCGCTTCGGCCGGCCTCGACGCGCGGGGCGATAAGCACGAGAGCCTCTACACCGCAGCGCACAGCGGCAACCTCGCCGACCTGACCGCCTCCTCGCTCGACGTGATCGCCGTCCTGGACGAGGAGCATGCCTTCACCTTCGACGGCCACGACCACACGGCGCAATACCTGGCCACGAACCCCAAGTACCACCTCGCGCCCGGCCTGTACGGCAACCCCGGGGCTATGGCGGCGGCCTTGCACGAATTCCTTCCGGACCAGCCGCTGACCACTCGGTCCCTCATCACCTTCGTCGTCGCCCATCCGAAGAAGGGGCAGGCATGACCCTTCCGCCGTTCACCAAGCACTACGAGACACCGGAGCGCACGGCGGCGGCCGTTCGCCACTACCGGTGGATCAACGAGCACGCGAAGCCGCTGCGGCAGCCGGCCCTCAAAGTCATCGGCCCTGCCAGCCTGACTTTCGAACGGGTCGAGGGGCGCTCCGTACGCCCCGAGGATCTCCCGCGCACAGCGGAACTGCTGGGCCACGCTCACGGTGCCGCCTGGCGCAGTGACCTGCAGGCCGCGTCGTTGAACACTCCGCATCGTTTCCAAGACGGCACGACGTTCGATGACTACCTCGGCCCGCGCAAGGTCGCGCTCCGACGGCGCCACGAACAGGGCTACCTGCCGAACAAGGTGTCCTTGCACGCGATGCTCGGCCTGCTGGAGGAGACGGCGCAGGGGCCCTGTGCCTTCTACAAGGACAGCAACCCGCGGAACTTCATCATCACTGCCGCCGGGGACATCGTCACGGTCGACACCGACGATCTCAGTCTCGCGCCCATGGGCTACGACCTCGCGAAGCTGGTCGCCACGCTTCTCCTCACCTACGGCCCCCTCGCGAGCGAAGCGATCGACGACGCCTGCGACATCTACAGCCAGGCGCTCCGCCAGCACGCCCCACAGCTGGATCCCATAGACCGAGAACGCCTGGACGACGGCTTGGCGCTGCACGCCGTACTCACCGCGCCCTACCTCGGCCGGAACGGCTACTGCCACATCTGGCCCGCCCACATCCGTCTCCGCCTTCAAGGAGCATCGTGATCACCACCGAACTCATCTTCGTGCGGCACGGTGAAGCCCAGTGCAATGCCGACGGACTCGTCGGAGGTCCTCGCACCTGCACGGGACTGACCAACCTGGGGTATGCCCAGGCCGAACAGGCCGCGCGCCGCCTGTCCACCGAGCACCTGAAGAAGCCCTTCGACATGGTCTACGCAGGTCCGCGGATTCGCCTCGTCCAGACCGGCGAGATTATCGCCCAGACGCTCCAGATCCCGCTGCACATCGACGACCGGCTCGACGGCCCCGTCCACGGCGATGCCGATGGCAAACCCTGGGATGCGGTGAAGACGGCCGCCAACGGCGGCCCGCATGCGCACCCCGACACTCCCTGGGCCGCTGGCTCAGACACCTGGAACGGGTACCTGAAGCGCGCCAGCAAGAACCTGAGTCAGCTCATCGAGGAGAACGAGGGGAAGCGCATCGTGTTCGCCGCCCACGGAGAGACCGTGATCACCGCGCACACCCTGCTCCTCGACATCCCGATCGGCTCGCCGGCGGGCTTCACGCACAACCACGCCTCCATCACCCGCTGGCAGCACCACCGCAACCGCCTGGGCCAGACCCGCTGGATGCTCGATCGGCACAACGACACCGAGCACCTCAGTCTCCTCACGCCGGAGCCGACCCCGTGATCGCGACATCGGACGATCCCCGGATCCAACTGGCGCACTGCCTCCTCGGCGCAGTCGAGATCGCGCCGGACCCCTTGCTCCCTCCCCGGGTCGTGCGCGTGGTGGCCGGCGACGGGCGTCACTTCGTCGCCAAGCAGCATGCCGAGCACGACCGGTACGCAGGCGAACTCCACGCCTACCGGACATGGGGCACCCAGCTGACCGGCCACGCGCCGAAGCTAGTCGGCCGTGACGACGCCACCCGCACCCTTCTGCTGACCGCGCTCGCAGGCGCTCGGGCGGACACCGCAGCCCCGGGCTCACCCGAGGAGGAACTGGCCCATCACGAGGCCGGCCACGTCCTCGGCAAGCTCCACCGGGCCACCTCCATGCCCCAGGGCGGCGCCGTCGGCGCAGCACTCGCCGAGCGCCTCCAGAGCTGGATCGACCGGGCCGTTCACGCCGACCTGATCGACACGGCCGAGCGAAACCTGCTGAAGCACCATGCGGGCATCCTGGGCAACAGCCTCATGGACGGCGCGGTCTGCCACCTCGACTACCAGCCGCGGAACTGGCTGGTCGGAGACGACTTCGGTGTCTGCGACTTCGAGCACATGCGACGCGACGCCCGCGTCCGCGACTTCGCGCGGCTCGAGTTCCGACGCTGGCAAGCCGCACCCCACCTCCGAACGGCATTCCTCGACGGCTACGGGCGTCCGCTGACCGACGCCGAACGGCGCCTCCTGGAGTCCTTCGGCGCCATCGAGGCGGCCACCGCCCTGGTCAAGGGCCACAAGGAAAACGACCTCACTCTGAGCGCGCACGGCCGAACCGTCCTGTCCCGCCTCACCTGACCTTCCCCCCCTTCGACCACACCTCTCTGGAGATTCCCGTGCCGCAGCACGAGCAGCACCCGACCGCCGCTGCCCCCCGCCGAGCCGTGGTGACCGGCTCCGCCGGATTCATCGGTTCCCACCTCGCCCACGCCCTCGTCCAGGCCGGCACCACCGTGATCGGCGTCGACCGCCGCGACCCGTCCACCGACCACACGGCCGGTGCCAACCTCGCCGCCCTGCGGGGCCTCCCGGGTTACCACCACGTCACTGCCGACCTCCTCCACTGCGCGATCGACCCTCTCCTGATCGACGCGGGCGCGGTCTTCCACCTCGCCGGAATTCCCGGCGTACGGCCTTCCTGGGGTCCGCAGTTCGGCGACTACCTCGCGTCCAACGTGCTGGCCACCCACCGGGTCCTGGAAGCCTGCACGCGCATCGGCGTTCCGCGGCTGATCGTCGCCTCCTCCTCCAGCGTCTACGGGCCGACCGACGGCGGCGCGAGCGTCGAAGCCGACCGCCCGCAACCGGCGTCCCCGTACGCGGTGACCAAACTGGCCGAGGAACAGCTCTGCCTCGCCTACGCCACGCGCCCCAACGGTCCCAGCGTCGTCGCCCTGCGGTACTTCACCGTCTACGGCCCCCGCCAGCGCGCGGACATGTTCACCCACCGCGCCCTGCAGGCAGCTCTGACCGGACAGCCGCTGTGCCTGTACGGAGACGGCCACCAGCGACGCGACTTCACCTACATCGACGACGTAGTCGCCGCCACGATCGCCGCCGCCGTCGTGCCGACCGCGCAGGGCGCGATCAACGTGGGCGGCGGGTCGAACGCGTCGCTGCTGGAAGTGATCAACATCGCGACCAGCCTCATCGGCCGCGACATCCAGATCGAGCAGAACCACGCGCGCAGCGGTGACGTCCTCCTCACTCGCGCCGACCCCAGCCGTGCCCGAGAGATCCTCGGCTGGCAGCCGCGAGTCGACCTCCACAACGGGCTGCGCGCTCACATGCAGGCTCTGGCCGCACAGGTCCCCAACTACAGCCGAGCCGCATAGTTCCGCGACCCGGAGCCCGAGAGGAGACGCAATGGAAAGTCCCGAGCGAGCCCGGCTGGACGCCTTCTTCCGGCAGATCACCGCGCAATTCCCCGCGGGCGAGGCGATCACGACGCTGGTCATCACGCATCTGCTCCCCGAGCGGCCGGCGTTCCTGCGCGCCATGACCGAGGTGTCCACGGTCGGCGCCGTACTCCCCAAGCCCCGGTCGATCCACCAGCCGACCCTCGACGACGTCCGCCGCACCCTCCCAGTCCACGACCTCACCCGAGAACGGTTCACCGACGAGACCCAGGCTCTGGACTACCTGGAGGACACGGCCGGCGGCCGGGACGTCGTCCTGGTGGACATCGGCGGCTACTTCGCGGCGAGCCTCGACACCCTCGTGAGCAAGTTCTCCGGCCGCATCCTCGGCGTCGTCGAGGACACCGAGAACGGACACCAGCGATACGCGGCGCTCGACTCCCTGCCGTGCCCGGTCGTCTCCGTGGCCCGCTCCCCGCTCAAGGACTGCGAGGACCACCTCGTGGGTCGCTCGATCGTCTTCTCCACCGAGGCTCTTGTGCGCGGGCGCGGAGATATTCTGACCGGCCGCAACGCCTGCGTCATCGGCTTCGGGAAAGTCGGGCGCGCTATCGCTCAGACGCTGCGGGCGCTGGACCTGCGCGTCACCGTGTACGACAAGGACCCGGTCAGGCAGGTGCAGGCGCACTCGCTGGGCTTCCGTACCTGCGCGTCCGCCGCGGACGCGGTCCGCGAGGCGGAACTCGTCTTATGCGCGACCGGCAATCTCGCCCTGCAGCAGGGTGACTTCGCGGCCCTGCGCAACGGCGCGTATCTCGGATCGGTCACCTCCTCGGAGGACGAACTCGAGCTTGGAAGCCTCCACAGCCTCTATCAACGCACACCTATAAGCCCGGAGTTGACCCGGTACGAAATCACCGGCCACTACTTCTTCGTGCTCGCCGACGGCGGCGCGGTCAACTTCGTGCACGGCGCCGCAGTCGGCTCGTACATCCATCTCGTCCAGGCCGAAATACTCGCCGCCACAGCAGCTCTTAGCCGCGACCAGTTCGAGCCCGGCATGCACGAGATGGCGGCCTCCGACCGTCACGCCATCGCCAGGACCTGGCTCCACCACTTCGAAAGGTAATTCCGTGCCCCCTTCCGTACAGCACATCCGCGCCATCACCGAGACGTACCTCTCCCGGTACCCGCACGAACGCGACGGGCTGGCTCCACTCTTCACCGCACTCGCCGGCGACGACGATCCCACGAGCCGCAAAACGTTCCCGGCCCACGTGACCTGCAGCGCCATCCTCCTCGACCACGACAAGAGGATCCTCCATATCCACCACAAGGCTTCCGGGAAGGTCCTCGCTCCCGGGGGCCACAACGAGGCAGAGGACCCCGACCTCCCCACTGCGGCGCTGCGCGAACTCCACGAAGAAGCCGGCATCCCGCCGAGCGCCGTTGTCGCTCTTCCCGGATTCGCAGACATCCCTTTCGACATCGACGTTCACGCGATCGACGCAAACCCGTCCAAGGGCGAGCCCGATCACAAGCACATCGATTTCCGCTGGATCTTCCGCCTCCGTTCGGAGCACGACGTGACCTTGCAAACCGCGGAGGTGGGCGGCTACGAATGGCGCCCCTTCACCGAGGCCGCCGCGCCCACGGTCCGCACCAAACTCGCCCTTCTCTGACCTCCGACACCCAGCCGACCGCTAGGAGACTCCGTGGCCGCCACCACAGCCTCACCACCGAAAGCATCGAGGCGCCGGCACATAGCCGTCATCCCCTGCCGGTGGGGGGCTTCACGTTTCCCCAGCAAACCCCTGGCCCGCCTGGGCGACAAGCCGCTGCTCTGGCACGTTCACCAGCGCTGTTTGGAAGCCACGTCTCTGGACAGCGCCGTAGTGGCGACGGACGACGAGCGCATCGAGGCAGCGTGCCACGAGCTGGGCATCGACTGCGTACGGACCGGCGAGCACGCCACCGGCACCGACCGCGTCGCAGAGTGCGCCGAGCGTCTCCGCGCGGACGCGTACATCAACGTCCAGGGCGACGAGCCCTTCATCGAGCCGTCAGCCATCGACGCCTTATCCGACGCGCTCGCCGACCTCGACAGCAGGACCCTGGCCGTTAATGCGTACGCCGAGCTGAGCGACACCGCGGCCGTACTCGACCACAACGTCGTCAAGGTTGTCGTCGGAACCGACAGCCAGGCGCTGATGTTCTCTCGGCAGCCCATCCCTTACCCCCGCAGCAGCCGGCCTTCCTTCCTGCGACAGCTCGGCCTTTACGGCTTCACACGCGAGGCTCTCGAACGCTTCCGGCAGCTCCCGCAGGGCCCTCTCGAACAGGCCGAGGGCGTCGAGATGCTCCGGTTCATCGAGCACGGCCACCGAGTGCAGATGCTGCCCGTGTCCGACAGCGGCATAGCGGTCGACACCCCAGAGGATCTTGAACGCGCCGCCGCGATGTTCGCCCGCCGCAGCGCATCACACCAACGACTTCGGTCGCCTACGTCGCCTCGGCTCGCCACGGCCGCAGCGCCCTCGCGACCTGCCTGACGGCCCATCACCTCTCACCGCCGCAACCTCCGACACGGCGGCGAAACCGCGTCGCCCCCCACACGCGTGACGAACTTGAGGCCCGCCTCCCGGAGGACGCGGGAGCACCTGGCCAAACTCCCAGAACAGCACATGCGTTCCAAGAAATACCCCTTCTGTGCCCCGAACGACTGGCCCAGCAGGCCGTTATTCCGAGCACCTGTCCGAGAGCACGCACACCGAGGAGGCCGTATGCCCCGCCAGATGATCGCCATTGGCGCGCACACCACGCTCGAATTCCATGCGCCCGTGCGCCTCGGACCTCCGCCTGGAGCCTGTCCCCCTCATCCCTGTGCGCCCGTCGGCGCTACGGAGCGCCTCGGAGCAGCATCCGAGGAGGCGTTCGCGTGAGGGACCGCTACACCAGCATCGTCGACGTGCTCATGCTCCCGTACCGCCAGGACGGACGGATGCCGCTTCTACGGCGTGCACAAGATCAGTACGCGCCCGGACAACTCACAGTGGTGGGAGGCCACTTGGAGGAGGGCGAGTCGCCTCTGGAAGGGGCGATCCGGGAGGCCGAGGAGGAGCTGGGGATCCGGATCAGCCCCCACGACGCCGAGTTCTGCGGGCTATTCCAGTTCGTCGCGGCAGACGGTTCTCGGCGGCTCGGGACGGCCTGGGTAACGCGCTCCTGGGAAGGAACCCCGACGAATAGCGAGCCCGACAAGCACTCGGAGCTCCTGTGGGCCGAACCCGGCGACCCGCCCCAGGACTGTCACCCCTACACCCAGGGCGTGCTCCGCCACTTCGTCGAAGGGACCCTGTACGCCGTTATCAAAGCCGACCCCACCACTGCGGGTGACGCCGCATGAGGCTTCTGCGCCGTCCCCGAGTGGAGGAGCCCAAGGTCTCCCGTTCCGAACAGGAGCTGTTCGGAGGACCGCTTCGCTATGACATGGGGTGGACCGAACACGAGCACGCTCGGCTCGAGTTGACGCTATGGAGCGCACTTCGTTCCATGCCCCGGCAGGTGTGGGGCACACTGCGGCGAGCCTGGCGGGCCGACCGGGGCGCTCTGCTGAGCGTCGGCGCCTGCGAGATCGGCCAGGGCATCGTCGCCGCGGTGAACCTCCTCGTCCTCAACGCAGTGATGCATGCACTGCTCGGCGCGGGCAGCCCGGCGGACCGCCTCGACGCGGCGCTGCCGGCGATGCTCGTCGGGGCAGGCGCGGCCGTGGTCAATTCAGGTCTGGCCAGTTGGTCAACATCGCGCGCCGGCCGTCTGGAGCCACTCGTCGAGCGGATCGCCACGACGGAGTACCTGGACGCGGCGCAGGCCGTCGAGCTGGAGGCGATCGAGGACCCAGCCTTTCGCCGGCTGCTCGACGTGGCCTACTACGGCCCCACGTACGCGCGCCGCATGATCTCCACCTGCGTCGCCGGCCTGAACAGCATGATCGGGCTCATCTCCACGGCCGGCATCCTGCTCGTGCTGCACTGGGCTCTCATCCCGATGCTGCTGCTGATCGTGGCCCCCCGGGGCTGGGGCGCCATGAGGGTGGCGCAGCGGCGCTACGTGTCGGTGCTGAACTGGGTCGAGCACCTGCGGGCCAGTCGTCTCATCGGCAACCTGCTGACCGAGCGCAGCGCCGCCCAGGAGGTGCGTCTGCACGGTGTGGGCCCTTATCTGCTGGCGCGCTACCGGGACATGGCCGAGAACGCGGAGGAGGAACAGCAGCGGCTGGCCAACGGGAAGGCGGCGACCGAGTTGCTGGCGCAGGCGATGTCTGGCATCGCGACAGCGGCGACCTATGCGGTGATGTTCTGGCTGGTCACGGGCGGGCAGATGAGCCTGGCCGTCGCCGGCACGGCGGTGTTCGCCATCCGCTCCGGCTCGGCCAGCCTCGGCGCCCTCGTGATGAACGTCAACGACCTGCACGAGGAGTCGTTGTACGTGCAGGATCACGAGCGCTTCCTCGTCGAGGCAGCCCGGCGCACCATTCCGGACGGCGGGGATGACCTGCCGGAGCGGGTCGACGCGATCGTGCTGGAGCAGGTCGGCTACCGCTATCCCGACCGGGATGAACCGGCCCTGGACAAGGTGTCGTTGACTCTTCCCATGGGCAGCGTGACTGCCGTGGTCGGCGACAACGGCGCGGGCAAGTCCACGCTAGTGAAGATCATTAGCGGCCTCCTGGTCCCGACCACCGGCTCGGTCTCCTGGGGCGGATCCCCGGTCACCCAGCTCAACCGCTTCAAGCTCTTCGAGCGGGTTGGGCAACTGACACAGGACTTCCAGCGGTGGCCGATGACCGCCTCGATGAACATTCGGATCGGCCGTCCCCACCGCACCTCCACCGATGAGGAGTTGAATCCATCGGTGCGCTTCGCGGGTGCAGCGTCGGTGCTCGACAAACTCCCGGAGGGGCTCAACACGCTGCTGGCCCGCATGTTCCGAGGTGCGACCGAACTGTCCGGCGGAGAGTGGCAGAAGGTCGGTCTGGCGCGGTCGCATTGGCGCACCGAGACCTCCACCGCGGACAGCCTCCTCATCGTCGATGAGCCCACCTCCGCCCTGGACCCCGAGGCCGAGATCCGTACCTTCGACCGCATCCGAGAGCTGGCCGCGCCCCACCGGGCCGTGGTGCTGGTGACACACCGCATGTCCGGCGTGCGGTGGGCCGATCAGATCTACGTCCTGAACAACGGGCACGTCGCCGAGCACGGCACCCATGACGAGCTGATCGAAGCGAACAAGCAATACGCATCCATGTTCCGCGCCCAGGCCGCCCAGTACGCCCCCGTCCTGCCCCGCCCCGCCCGGCCCACGGCCGCCTCCGAGTCCGCCTGACCAGCCCTCCGAAGGAGCATCGTGTCCTTTCAGTCCACCGACACCGTGCACAGCCCCGGCCACGCGGAACTACTCCGTGGAAGTGGCACCGCCGCGCTTCTCGTCAACGACAGCGGTGAGTACCTGCTGCACCTGCGCGCGGCTAACAAGCCAATCTGGCGCGCCGGCCACTGGTGTCTGCTCGGAGGCCGCCTCGACGCTGGAGAGAGCAACGACGACTGCATCAGGCGTGAACTACAGGAGGAGATCGGTCTTGTCGTAGAGGACCTCGTCCCGTTCCGGACCCGGGACACCGTCGATGCCAACGGTGTCCTGACCAACCGTGTGCATGTCTACCTCGGCACGCTCAACCGGGCCGTCCACGAGATCGAACTACGCGAAGGCATCCAGTTGCGGTGGACGCGCATCGACGAGACGGCCGAGATGACGATGGACCCCGCCACCATGGCGACCCTCGACGAACATCGACGCCTTCCACAGCCCCTCCTCGACGGCTCGGGCATGCCCGCGATCGTGAAGGTGACGGAGCCGGACGAGCACCGAGATCGCAGCATCGTCGGAGCGCATCTCGTCCTTGTACGCGACGGCGCGGTGCTGCTCGGCCAACGCCACCCCGACAGCGCCTTCGCTCCCGGCGCCTGGCATCTGCCGGCCGGACACCGAGAGGCCGGCGAGTCTGCCCTGGCCTGCATGGTCCGCGAAACGGCCGAGGAGGCCGGGCTCACCATCGCCGCTGAAGATCTCCGCCTGGCCCACACCCTGGATCTCCTCGATCCCGGCAGCTCCACGTCGCGTATCCAGCTGTTCTTCACCGCCTCCCGTTGGAGCGGCGAGCCGCGCGTGCTCGAACCCGAGCGGTGCACCCAGTGGCGGTGGTGGCCGCTCGACGCCCTGCCCGAGTCCCTCGTGGAGTACACCCGCGTCGCGCTGCGAGCTATCGCCCGCGACGAGCCGTACACGGCGATGGGGTGGAGCTGACCCATCCCTCAACGGCCCCGCCGTTCCGACCCTGCTGGCTATGGCCGACGCCTCTCCAGCCACCCCTCAAAGGAAGGATGTGCCACTCGTTGTTCACCTCGCAGGATGAATGGAACAGCGGTTATGCCGAGGGACGCCGCTACCGGCCTCTCGACAAGGACGAGCGCACGTTGCTCGCCCAGCACGTGCCCGCTTCCGATGGAGGCCGAGCACTCGACGTGGGGTGCGGGACCGGCGAACTCGCCCTGCACCTGGCCTCCATGGGCTACGCCGTCGACGCCGTGGACTGGGCCGACGCCGCCTTCCCCAGCACCGACGCGCACCCGGAAGACCCCTCGCACGGAGCCGTTCGCTGGCTGCACCTGGACATCGAGCGCGCCAACCTCTCGAAACTGCACGCAGACGGCTACGACCTGGTCGTCCTGCGGATGGTGTTCGCGTTCCTGCGCGACCGCACGCGCCTGACCCGCACGCTGGGCCGGCGGCTACGCAAGCACGGTGCCCTCGTCGTCATCACACCGCTCGCCGCGACCACCCCCGCCGAGCGCCGGGGCATCGCCCTCGACGAGGACGAGGTCGCGCACCTGATGAGCATGTGGGAGCAGGCACAGCGCTTCGACGCGAACGGGATGGCCGTCCTGGTCCTGCGCGGGCTGAAGAAGCCCGCCGTCCAGATCACGAACACCACTCTCCCGCAGTCGAGTTCGGTGACCGCGGTGCACGTCGTGGGCACCGACGCCCTGGGGCGCGTTCTGCTGGGGCGCTCGCAACAACAGGAGTGGGAGCTGCCCGGCGCCATGGCCGAGCCCGGGGAAGGATTCGAGCAGACTGCGGTGCGCGCCCTGGCCGAGCAGACCGGCGTGATGGCCGATCCGGCCGACGCGCACGTCCTCGGACTGCACCTCGATGCCCCGGACGGCCTCTTGCGTACGAGCGTGGTGGTCCGCGTCACGTCTCACACCGGGCAGGCCCAGCTGCTGAAGCCGAACCGGTTCGGGCACGTGGACTGGCGACCGCTGCACACCCTGCACCGTCTGGACCGGCTGCCAGCCACCTCAGCGCGGGCGCTGGACCTGGTCTGGCCGGGAGTCCTTCCGTACGTGCCGTCCGCGCACGCCTATCCGGTCGACAACAGCTGCCCGCCGGTGCCCGGCGAGCCGCCAGAGGCGATCGAGCGACGCGAGCAGATGGCTGACCGGGTCATTGCCGGCGCCTGGGCCCCCTCCCCGCCGATCCAGCAAGCGCTCCGCTCGGTCCCGCGGCACCGCTTCACCCCCGAGAGCCCTTTGCGGACCGCGTACCACAGCAACCTGGCCGTGGTCACCGAGTACAACGACCTCGCTCAGGTGACCAGTTCCGTGTCTGCGGCCTGGCTCCAGGCCGACATGGCGGAGCACCTGCATCTGGCCGAGGGGATGACGGTATTCGAGGGAGGCTCGGGCGGCTACAACGCCGAACTGATCGCACACGTCGTCGGGCCGACCGGCCGCGTGATCACCGTCGACCTCGCGCCGTATGTCGTGCGCCGCACGCGGCGGCTGACCGCCGAGGCCGGCAGCGGTCGCGTCACAGCGGTGCTCGGCTCTGCCAGCGACGGCGCCGTCGAGCACATGCCCCGCGGGGGTTTCGATGCTGCGGTAATTACTTACAACTGCTGGGATATCGCTCCCGCTTGGCGTGACCAGCTCGCCGACGGCCGCTATCTCGTCCTCCCACTGGAAGTCCATGACTACACCCGCGCCATCGCCTTTCAAAAGCACGGCCCGGTGCTGCGTGCTACGGACTTCACGTTCTGTGGGTTCATCCGCGACCGCGGGCCCGCGGCCCGCGCCGTCCCCGCCGTCGACCTCGCCGACGGCGAACTGCAGCTCCGTTTCCCCGACGGCGTCCCCGCCGAGACCACCGGTCTGGACGATGCCCTCGCTGGCCCTCGCCACGAAGTGGCCACCGGCGTGACCGTGGCAGGCAACGAGTCGTTCGAGACCCTGCAGCTCTTCCTCGCCACCACGCTGCCCGGCTTCAGCCGCCTCGCCCGCAACCGTGATCAGAGCAGTGGCATCACCGCGCTGCCCAAGGGCTCGGACGCCGCCGCGATCACAGCGGCCGGCTCCCTCGCCTACCTGACCCACGTCCTGGTCCAGGACGGCCCCACGGCCGAACAGCGCCGCTCGGAGTTTCTGGCTCACGGCTTCGGGCCATCCGGGCCTGCTCTGGCCGAACAGCTCACCTTCGCCGTGCGTCGCTGGGACGTCCACGAACGAGCCCACGGCTACCCCCAGTTGGAGGTTCATCCCACCGGAACCCCTGACACCGAACTACCCGCAGGCCACGTGCTGGACAAGACCCACAACCGGCTCGTGTGGACGTGGCGCTCCGACACCGCCGACGCCCCGGCCGCGCATGCAGAGAAGGTGAGCGCCCATGACTGAACCGGCACCCGACCAGGTCGAGCCACAGCACGGGCTGGGCCTGTACGAGCGCTACTACGCCCAGGTGGAATCCGGCCGCAAGACCATCGAAGTCCGGGTGCGCACACCCCGGATGACGGACGTCTCGGTCGGCGACGTGCTCGTATTCCACGGCGAGGACTCCGGCCGCGAACTCGGCGTAAGGGTCGCGCGGATCACGCCGCACGCCTCGTTCGCCGAGCTGCTCGCCGCGGAGGACACCTCCCGCATCGACCCTGACGCCACAGAGGCCGAGCAGCTCGCCAACCTGCGCCGCATCTACCCACCAGAGAAGGAGGCCCTGGGACCGCTCGCGATCGAGTTCGACCACCGGCCGGCACTCGCGGGGCAGCCGATGCCCGTATCCCCCGAGGCATACGTACAGACCGTTCCGCACCACACGGTGTACAGCTGCTTCTACGTACGCGACGACCGCGATCGGCCCGTCATGCTGCGTTCGGTGTACGGCGGTCGACCCTGGCAGTTTCCAGGCGGGAACAGTGACGCCGGCGAGGATCCCCTGCAGACCGCGCGCCGCGAAACGGCCGAGGAAACCGGGCTCGAGCTCGGCCAGGGCCAACCCCGTCTGCTGCTCACGCACTACCTGCACCCCGGGCCCCGCTGGCCCATGGGCAAGATCGGCTTCATCTTCGACGGCGGCAGCCTCACCCCTGAACAGCTGCGGCAGATTCGCCTCGCCCCGGCAGAGCACGACATGTGGGCGATCCACGGCCTCGACGAGTGGCGACCTCTGCTGGCCGAGGGAGCGTTCGCCCGCCTGGAGGCCATCGAGCGGGCCCGCACCGGCCTCGCCACCCAGGGACTCGGCGTGTCGATGGCCTCGGTGGCCCGCGAGGCCGACGTCGGCAAGGCCACCCTGTCCCGCCGCTTCGCCACCCGCGAAGACCTCATCACTGCCGTCTTCGCCGACCGCATGGACGCCTACGCCACCGCCGTCACCGAAGCCCTCGCCGACCCCGACCCCTGGCACGGCTTCACCGGCTACATCCACGCCGTCTGCGCCATGCGGGCCGCCGACGCTTCGCCGACGTGCTGACCATGACCTTCCCCGCCGCCAAAGCCCTGGAGGCCCGGCGCACCGAGGCGTGCAACGGCTTCCTCGAACTCATCGACCGCGCCAAGGAAAGCGGCCACCTGCGCTCCGACTTCACCAGCCAGGACCTCGTCATCCTGCTCATGGCCAACGCCGTCGTCGTCAGCGCCACTGGTGACGCCGCCCCCGACACCTGGCGACGCCTCGTCGCGCACATGCTCCGCTCCTACGCCGCCCCTGGCGCCCCACTCCCCCCGCTGCCCGACGCGCCCGCGCCCACCGCCCTGTACCGCGCGATGGTCCGCCTCAGCCGCTCCGGCACACCTTGACCCCCGCCCGCGTCGGCTATGCGGCGCGTACGGCGATGTAGGCCCCGGCCCGGGAATCCCGCCACGCGGAACTCCGCCGACGGCGCCCATGCCCGCACGCCGGGAGCCGGGGCCACCGCGACGCCCGGGACTTGGCCCGGTCAGTCGGCGGACCGGTCGGCGGTCTTGGGGGAAGGGCCGTACCGGTTGGGGCCCGCGGCGCTGTCCATCGTCATGCCCAGCAGGTAGACAACGGGACCGACGACCGGGATCAGAGCGATGAGCATGCTCCACCCGGACTTACCGGTGTCGTGCAGCCGTCGCACGGACACACTCAGCATCGGCACGAGGAACGGCACCAACAACACGGCGAGCCACGGAACCTCCATCGCGAAGCCAGCCCCGCCGATCACGGCGACAGCACCCACGTACACAAGTGCGAACCACCAGTACTCCGCACGCCGGGCACGCCCGGAGAACGTGGCGAACTTGAAGGTGAGGCACGTGCGTGCCGCGTCGGTAAACGACATGCTGGCGGTCACAGCGGTCCTTTCGGAAAGTGCCATGGGGGGCACGGTAAACAGATCGGGTGGCGAGGGCGCGGCCGCGCCCTCGGCTCCGGCGCTCTCGCCGTCCGGGCCCTGCGAGCAGGCACGCAAGCGGCCCGCGTGCCGACGACACGTCGTGCGGCACGGCCCGAAAGGTTACGGGAGGCCGCTTTCGGGCCGTGCTGCTGCAGCACGAAGAGCTGCGGTACGGCTGGGCCGCGATGAACGACGGCGGGAGCCTTGTGCGGCTCAGAGACTGAAGACGAGTTCGGCCTGGTCGCGCTTGGTCGTGTGCAGCTCGAAGTAGACGGGGGAGATCTCCTCGGGCTGCGCTGTCGGGAAGCCGGGCACGGCTGGCGTGCCGATCGACACGTCGATACCGACGTGGGCGGCCTGGACGCCCGTGCCGTCCAGCTCCTTGTGCAGATTGATCACCCAGTTGCGCAGCGCCGCCGCAGCGGCATTGACGTTGGCGACCTGCGGCACCGGGTCGATGGAGCCGGCGCCGGTGGTGAACAGCAGGGTGCCCGCACCGGCCTCGCGCATGGCGGGCAGCACCGCACGCGTGGCAGCGATCGCCCCGTAGAGCTGGAACTCCATCTCCCGTTGCACGTTCGCGGGCTCGGTTGCGCTCGGGGTGGTCAGGACGGTCGAGTCGAACCCCCCGACCGGGGAGTACTCCAGGACGTCGATGGAGCCGAAGCGGGCGGCGGCGTCCTTCAGCGACTGGGTGAGCGCGTCGCGGTCGAGGACGTCCGCGGGGAAGGCCGCGGCGGTAATGCCGTCGGCGGCCAGCTCGCCTGCCAGGTTCTCGAGCTTGGCGAGGTTGCGGGCGATCAGTGCGACGTCGTAGCCGCGGGTGCCGAAGGTACGCGCAATGGCAAGACCCAGCTGGGGACCGGCACCGACGATGGCAATGGTGGGCATGAGACGACCTTCCGTTGAGGTGTAGATGGATAGGGCTATCCGTTTCGGATCCGGAAAGCCCTATCCGGTTCACGGTCGACCGTAACACGGAAACCGGATAGGGCATTCCGGTTTGCTAGCCTGGCCGACATGAACCCCCAGGACCAGCGCGCCGACGGCACTGGCAACACGGCCCGCCCGACCGCGCCACCGCCCCTGCGCAGCGACGCGGAGCGCAACCGGGAGCGGATCATCGCCGCCGCACGCACAGTCTTCGGGCGCGACGGGCTGAGCGCATCGATGGCCTCGGTCGCACGGCAGGCCGGAGTCGGGATCGCCACCCTCTTCCGCCACTTCCCCGGCAAGGAGGACCTGGTCGCCGCGGTCTTCGCGGACCGAATGGAGACGTACGCGCAGGCCACCGCCGAAGCCCTGGACGACCCAGACCCGTGGAGCGGCTTCACCGGCTACATCGAGAAGGTCTGCGCGATGCAGGCCGCCGACCGCGGCTTCGCCGACATCCTGACCATGAGCTTCCCCGGCGCCGAGGCCCTGGAGGCCCGGCGCACCGAAGCGTTCCACGGCTTCCTCGCACTCATCGGCCGCGCCAAGGACAGCGGGCAGCTACGCGAGGACTTCACCAGCCGGGACCTCGTCCTGCTGCTGATGGCCAACGCCGGCGTCCTCAGCGCCACCGGCGACGCCGCCCCGGACGCCTGGCGCCGCCTCGTGGCGTGGATGATCCAGTCGTTCAGAGCACCCGCCCGCGGCACGCTGCCGGACCCGCCCGACGACGCCGCCCTGTACGAGGCCATGCGCCGCGCCAGCCGCGGCGTCAACTCCCCCGAGGCCGGGAAGCGGCACTGAGAGATCGTCTGGTGGCCCGACTTGGCTCCGGCTCATGACGACCGACCAGCGCTCCGGCGCGCACTCGCCGCTAGGGCTCTCGGCAGCAGTCGGGCACGGCGAAATGACGCTGCATGGAACCGCCCGGGGGGCCTTCGACCCACCAGGGGTTCTGGCGCAGCGTCAACTCATGCCGCTCACGGCGCACTTCGATGACCTCGGCGGACATCTCCGGCGGGGGCACGACGTTGGCTGCCGAGACGGGCTCGGCGCGGCGGGCGAGTTGGTCGGTGAGCACGGCGCCGGCGAGGGCTAGCTAGCGAGTCGTTTGCGGCGAGCGGCAAAACGCCGCCCGCTGACCGTGGAACCTCCGGCTCCTTGATCCGACTCAGCCTGGGCCGAGGAGGTCCATCACCTCCCCGGCCGGTACGGCGTCGACTAACCCGAGCACACCTGCTTCGACGGGGCAGCGTCCGTCGCAGCAGCGGTGCGCGCGCAACTCATGCTGCACATCCATTGGCCGATCCGCGTACCGCTGGCCACCGGCGTCAAAGACTGAATCCCTCGGCCATCCCTCCGAGGAGCGACGCCAAGTCTTCCGCCATTGCGAGCAAGGTCCGGTCCGAATAGGTCGGTCCCACGAGCTGTACGCCGATCGGGAGGCCGTCCGCGTTTCGCGCGACGGGCATGACCAGGCTGGGCAGACCAACGTGGCTGGTGAGGTTGGCCCAGCCGGTCTGGTCGAAGAAGCTCCGCTCGACGCCGTCGACCGTGAGAGCGCGGGTGCCGGCCGGGATCGCTGCGGTGGGAGCGGCGGGGGTGATGAGGACATCGTGCTCGGCGTCGGCGAAGAACCGGTGCCACGTCTCCCGAAGCCGGAGACGCTCCTCGTTGGCGCGGAGCCAGGCGCGGTGTGTCTGCGTTCGGTGGCGGAGGAAGGTGGCCCGCGGGCTCGCGTCATCCTCTTGCAGGTCACGCGCCGCCTCGAGTTCGGCCGCGCCGGCTTCGTGGTCGGTGGCGGCCGTCGCGGTGGCGTGGAGGAGCTGCTCGAAAAGGCGGAGAGAGTCGGCGAAGCCGACCGGTCCCGCGGTGCGGATGACGTTCGCGCCCGCGGAGGCCAGTGCCTGCTCGACGGCGGCGAGAGCAGCTGCAGTTTCACGGTCGACGGGGCAGCTCGCGTCCTCGGCCCACACCGCTACCCGGAGCTGGCCAACTGCGCGGCGCGCCGAAGACAGCTTCACGAGCCAGGGGCTGTTCTCGGCGGGTGACGGTGTCGTCAGCGCGTCGAGGAGCAGGCCGAGGTCGCGGGGGTGGCGGGCCAGGGGGCCGGGC
The DNA here is from genome assembly GCF_036248255.1 of Streptomyces sp. NBC_01717. Lineage (NCBI taxonomy): Bacteria > Bacillati > Actinomycetota > Actinomycetes > Kitasatosporales > Streptomycetaceae > Streptomyces > Streptomyces sp. NBC_01717. The sequence continues at coordinate 2,404,343 of NZ_CP109178.1, forward strand.
GTGACCATATCGCTGCTGGTGATCCATCCCGGCGGGCGGGGGATGTGGCCGCGAGCCGGGACGAGTCCATGCGTAGGGCGCAGGCCGTAGACGCCGCAGTAGTGCGCCGGAAGCCTCAGTGAGCCAGCGAGGTCGCTGCCGAGGTCGGCGGGAGTCAGGTGGGCGGCGACTGCGGCGGCGGGGCCGCCGGAGGAGCCACCGGCAGTGCGCTCAGGATCATGGGGGTTGAGCGTGGGGCCGAACAGGCTGTTGTCGGTGTGCAGGTCCTGGCAGTACGCCGGCGTATTCGTCTTGCCCATGATCACGGCGCCTTGATGGCGAAGACGGGCGACCGCATCGGCGTCCCGTGCGGGTACGTGACCCGCCAGGTCCTCGGCGCCGCTGGTGGTGCGCAGGCCGGCCGTCTCGAAGCTGTCCTTGATCGTGAGGGGAAGGCCGTCGAAGGTTCCCCTGCTTTCGTTGCGGGCGCGACGTTCGTCTGCTGCTCGCGCGGCGGTCCGGGCCGCGTCGTCGTCGCGGGTGACGACGGCGTTGACGTGGCTGGCATCGATGCGGTCGAGATGGAGGTCGAGCAGCTCGCGGCTGGAGATCTCGCGACGGTCCAGGGCCTGGAGCTGGACGTGGGCGGGCTGGTGGGTGAGGTCGGTCGTCATGCGGAGACTCGCTCAAGGTGGGGGGCTCGTGCGGGCTGGCGGGGCAGGTGGCGAGCGACGTCGAGGAGGGCGTCGATGTCGTCCATGGGCCGGCTGGTCTGGCGTTCGGAGTCGGCGAATTCGGTGAGCTGGTCGGGCGCTGGGCGGGCGCCTTCGGCCCTCGCGGCGATTCCGGCGAGGATCTGGTCGGCCGTGACGGCGGCAGACAGCTCCTGGCCGTGGAGTCCTCGGGCCCGGTGGTGGGCTTCGCTGGCCTCGCGGACAGCGGCGTCGAGGTATTGGCGGATCACGAACCGGCCGTCCCGGATCTCGACTGCTCGGCGGTAGAGCCGGATCGAGATGCGGCGGAAGCGACGCCTCTGGGCCGGGTCGACGCGGTCGATCGGCAGCTCGATCTCGGGCGCTTCGCTGTAGAACGCCAGCCACAGGGGGCGCAGGCCGTAGTAGCTGCGGTACACCTTGATCCGGTACTGGACGCTCTGGGCCTGGTCGCTGATGGTGGGCACGAGCCAGCCGATGAGCGTGAGCATGGCGCCGACATCGCCGCAGGTCCAGGCGAAGCCCTCCCAGCCTGCGAGGGAGGTGTCGAAGGCGCCAGCGATCACGTTGCCGATGCGGACCGCGCTGTATCCGAGGGTGACGGTGGCCCCGAGGGCGACGATGCGCAGGCCGTAGCGGACGGACCCGCGGATGCTGCGGCGGGCCAGGCGCCAGCAGGCGCGGGCGAGGAACAGCTCGCCGATGGTGTAGGCCGTGACGTACAGGGTGAGGTACGCGGCGTACCAGTCGTCGTGCGCGTAGTACAGCGTGAAGTCGATCGGATGCGGCGCACTGGGCGTCAGCAGGGCGAACAGCACCAACAGTCCGGCGATCACCGCGAAGCTGGCCCCGAGCCACCGGCGACTCCGCCGGCGGGCGACATCGGGCGGGGATCCCCAGTACGTGAGGACCACCTGCTGACAGGCCAGGAGCGCGACCACGCAGCCTTGCGCGAGGGGCACGGAGAGGTTGACGGTGGCGAGGACTCGGTCGAGGTAGTTCCACATCGGCGTGATGGAGAACAGGAACGACAGTCCTGACAGCAGGAAGACGGCGGCCAGCGCGGTGGAGGCCGGGTCTCGGCGGCGGGTCGGCACGTCCCGCAGGAGGCAGAGGAAGCCGAGCGTGGCGACGACGAGGCTGATCGGATGGAGCAGGTCCTTCACGTCCGGGCCTCCCGTCGGCGCAGCAGCGTGTGCGTGACCCGGTCCTGCACCTCGTCTCCGGAGGACTCGTCGCTGCGCAGCCACCGGTCGATGATCCGGCGCTGGAGCAGCGAAGCGAGGAGTTCGGTGTCCCGCTCCTCGTCCTCCTCGTACTTGGTACGCCCCAGCATCATCTGCACGGTGGCCGGATCCACACTGGTGATGAAGGACGGAGCCAGCGCGGACACCGGCCGGTTCTCATGGTGACCGAGCAGGAGGTGGCTGAATTCGTGGGCGATGATGTGGTCCTGGTGCAGGGAGCTGGTCCGCGGGTCGTAGAAGACGTGGACGGCACTCTCCGTGACGGCGCATGCCCCGCACACCGAGGGCGCCTGCTCCCGGGGCTCTAGGACCACCTTCCGTCCGGTACGGCGGGAGACCTCGTCGCTGAGATCGCGGATATTGGTGACGTGCGGGAGCTTCAGCTCGGCCAGAAGGTCAGGCCGGCGCAGCCTACGTGCAGACCACATTGCTTTTCCTTGATCACTTACTGAACTAAGGCCGTTTTACGCGCCAGTTGAGGGCGGCAACCCCTCGGATTTTCGTACGCTCTCGACAATCCCCAGGACGGCGTCTTTTCCGTCCGCAGAGACGTCGGATAGGCGAAGAAGAACGTTTTTGATCTTCGCGTCCCGAAGCAGCGCGAGCAACTCAAGCTCCTGCACGGTCTTTTCAGCGACGGCATCGTCGAACCAATAAGCGGGATCCACCCCGAAAAACCCTGCGAGCGCTTCGAGATGACGCTTCGTCGGGTTATCGCGCTGCCCCGTCCGAAGGAGCCACAGGTACTGGGCCGACAGTTTGCCCAGGCCCCGCTTCTCCATCAGCTCGGCCACTTCAGCATTGCTGAAGGGGCCGCGATCGGGCGGGTGCACCGTGTCGAACAGGCGGTTTAGGCGGTCCATGAGCCCCTTGGGGTTCACCTGACCTTCGATGGACTCTTTCATGATCCTTTCCTGGGTGGACTTCGCAGCAACTTCAACCACCCTACCCCGCCATAAACGCCAGTTGACGGGTTGATCCCCCATATGGAAAGTTCTTCCTCACCAGCACGTTTCCGTGTGGCACGCCGCCTGTTTCAGGTCGACCTGTCCGTTTCTACCGGCAGGGGTACGCCGGAGGACGTGGCGCAAGCCACGTTCACCCAGCGACATGCGTCACGTCTGGCCCGCAAAACTTTGATCCTCGACCAGAAAGCGCGGAGGCGACGGTGGAAACACCTCATCCACATCGCATTTCCGCTGCGGAGGACATTAGACACTCGTTCCAATTCGGACACATTGGCACGATCTCGACAGTCGGGGCAACCGCGGCAACGGTGCCCCTCGACGCCGGAGGGCGGCCCGCGCCGAGCCCCACAGGGGGCTCCGGCGGCAGATCATGCGGTGACTCTCTGCAACCAGTACAGAGTTTAAGAACCAAGTCTGGATCTTGACACGGGTCCGTGCGTATGTTCGTCGTCCCCGGGCAGCCCGCCTGCGAGGACGGACGTGAGGAGCCCGAGAGCACGGACCGGACCGAGTAGGTCCCGCAAAACAGCGACGGCGCCCGAGAGCGTGAACTCCCGGACGCCGAACGCTAAGTGGCACGTCCGCCCCGGCAAGGGCGGAGATTGCCCACCATCACCACGCTGAGTCCTTCCAGGGGCGCACCAGCGTGGCAACACTGCAAAGGGGAGTATCGCATGTCTCCTGCCCTGCGCGAAAGGCCCTTCCGCCTGGCCTGCGCGGCAGCCACCTCCGTCTCGGCGCTTCAGCGCGCCGAGCCGAACCACACCATCCCGGCCCCGGCGAACCGCCGGCACCGCCCGCTCATCGGGAGCGGCCGATGAGCAGCGAGGCCCGCGAGTGGGTGTGGGAGCACAGCTCCAGCCGGGGAGCGGCGCGCCTGGTCCTGCTCTCGATTGCCGACCGTGTGGCCGACGAGCAGTGCGTCTCCTGGGCCTCGCTGTCCAGCCTGGCCAAGCGCACGCGCGCTTCCGTGTCCACGGTGCGCGAGGCCATCGACCGCCTGGTCGACGCCGGTGAGCTGGAGCAGCTCGACGACCTCGTCGGCCCTCAGCGCAGCACGGTCTACCGCCTGCCTCTCGCCGCCGTAGCGGTTGCACAGGCTCTGCGAGCGCAGCAGCAGGGCGAGGTGGGGGACAGCGACACGGCAGCGTCAGACGAGCCCGCTGTCCCTCTGAAACTCCGGCTCTCAGCTCTGCGCCGATTCGGAATCCGTCCGCGTGAGGTGCCGGATTCCCCCGCGAGGGTCCGGAAACCGGCAGTACCGGAAACCGGCAGGTCCCGACGGAAACCGGCACCTCGACGTACCGGAAACCGGCACAGCGATGTACCGGAAACCGGCACACAGAACCGTAGTGAACCTGATTTGAACCGGAGGTACAGCAGTGGTGGTGCGGCTGTCACCTCGGCTGCCGAGTGGCAGGTCGACCCAGCCACCCATGCGTGGGCCCGCCAGCAGGGACACCTCGATCGCCTCGGCGAGGAGGGTCTGCAGGCGGCCGACGCGAAGTGGCGTGCCCACCGCGCCGACTTCAAGCCGAGGCCGGCGGATGCCTGGGCTGCCGACTGGCGCTCCTGGGTCGCCCGAGAGCACGCCCCCAGTCGCCCGAACCTCTATGCCGTGCCCGGCAAGGGTCCGGCTGCACCCGGCGGCATGACCCGGGCCGAGGCCCACACCGCCGCTCTCCTCGCCGCCCTCGACGAGCCGACCGGAACGGAGGGCTGACCGTGGACCGCCGCGAAATCGCCGCCCTGCTGGCCTACATCGGCCGACTCGACCCCCGCACCATCCGCACCGACCAGGGCGAGGCCCGCGACCAGCTCGCCCAGTGGCACGAGCTGCTCGGCGACGTGCCGATGGTCACCCCGCACGGCTGGGACGCCCGCGTCGCCGCCCGCCAGCACATCCGCACCTCGCCGTTCCAGATCCTGCCCGCGGACGTCGCCCGTCCCTGGGAGAGCTACCGGCGCGACCGCCTGGCCCGGCACTCCGACCCCACGCCGTCCGTCGACCCGGACGACCAGGCCGCCTGGACCGCCGAGCTGGTCGGCACCCGACGCGCCGTCGCCGCCGGCACCGCGCAGCCCGCACAGGCCCGGGCGATCACCACCGGTCGCGACGGAATCGACCCAAAGCTGGAGTCCCGGCTGCGGGAGATCGGCTCCTGCATACCGCCCGCCGCCCGTGCCGCCCTCGCGCCCTACCGGCCAGCGCGAGCAGCTCGTGAGGCCGCCGTCGCGCAGGGGCTGCCCGACGCTCTGAGCGTCCGGTGCGAGTGGTGCCTGGCCCAGCCCGGCGAGCCGTGTCGTCGCCGCCGGATCGGCCCCGACGGCGGAGCGCGCGGGACCGCCCCGCGCGCCATCCCGCACCCCGGCCGCCTCGACCTCGCCGCCGCCCAGCAAGCCCAGCCGAGCGAGCAGGTCCAGCAGCCCGCCATGGCCTGACCGGCGCATCCGGCACGTGCACCCCGTCCGGTGCACCGCCACCCAACACCACCGTCCCGCCCCGGCTGCGGCGCACGCCCTCGCACCGCAGCCGGCACCCGACGCCGCATCCGCCCAGCACCGCCCCAGCCGGCCGCCGCGGCAGCACATCGGAGACCCCCTTGCGCCACATCACCACCCACGACGCGCCGGCCACCGGCCTGCGCGGCGTCGGAGACACCAGCTGGCACACCCGCGGAGCGTGCCACGGCATGGACGTCGAGGACGCCAACGCCGTCTTCTTCCCCGGGCCCCGGGACCACGAGGACATCGCCGAGGCGAAGGAACTGTGCGGCTGGTGCCCGGTACGCCGGGACTGCCTCGACTTCGCCCTGGAGAACGTCCTCAAGGAGGGCATCTGGGGCGGCCTCACCGAAGCCGAGCGGCGCCCCCTGCACGACGGACTGCCCCAGCGCCTCGACTACCGGCGCGTGACGGCCTTCTTCCAGGGACGCGACGTGCACCTGACCGAGGCCGAGCGGCAGGTCGTCATCGACCACGCCTACGTACGCGGCTGGCGGCCCGACCGGCTCGCCGCTGCCCTGCAGATCAGCCACAAGCACGCCCGTGACCTGCTCCGGCAGGCTGCCAACAAGGTGTTCGACCGCGACCGCACCTACGGCGTGCCGCGGCCCAAGAAGAAGCGGAAAAAGACCACTCCGGCAGCAGGGAGCCCCGCGCCCGCCGCACCCGGCACACAGCAGCCGGTATCCCGCCCGGCAGCGTCGACTCCGGCGCACGCCCCTCTCGGAAAGGCCGCATGACCCACCCCGTCCTGGCCCTGAGCGCCGCTCCGGATCTCCCTCTCCTCCTCGCCGTCGGCGTGCCCGCCGCCCTCGTGCTGGTGCTGACCGCCTGGGCGTTCCGGCGCCGAGGAACCCGCCCGCAGAAACGTCTCGGCGGCCCAGCGGTCAAGGTCGCCGCCCTTGCCGCCCTCGGCTGCACCGCCTACAGCGCAGACACGAGCTGGCGTTTCGCCGCCGACTACCTCGACATGGCCGGCACCGCAGAGCGAGCCGGGATGTTCGCCGCGGCCGAGCTGGCGCTCTTCGCGACCGCGTTGATGGCACGGCAGAACCTGGCCGCTCAGGGCGCCCCCGGCCTGCCGGGCACGCTGGTCTGGGTGATCACAGGAGTGCAGGTGATCCCCGCCTACGCCGAGAGCGGCCCTGTCGGCGGCACGGTCCGGGCCTTCGTCGGGCCGGTCATGGCTGCGATGCTGTGGCACCTCGCCATGGGAATCGAGCTGCGTCTGCGCACCCCTGGCGCCGCCTCCCACGGACTGATCGCCGTCCTGGGCCGGGAGGCACGCGAGCGGCTGCTGTCCCGCCTCGGTATCGCCGCGCGAGACCGCGACGCCGCGCAGATCACCCGGGACCGGGCAACCGCCCGCGCGGTCGCCCTGGCCGCCCGTCTCGCCGAGCGCACGCCCGAGCAGCAGCGGAGTCGGAGCGGCCGTCGGCTCACGCGGCGCTTGTCGAAGGCGGTCGGCAGGGCATCGGTCGGGACCGACGCCCGCCAGCGCGCGCAGCTGCTCGACCAGCTCGCCGCCCGCCGGCACGCCCTCGCGCTCGCTACGGTCCCGCTGCCCTCTCCCTGGTCCCCGGTGCACAGCACCGCCACGGCAGCCACGGTCCCCTCGCAGCCCGCCTCGAAAGCGCCGGTCCCCGTAGCCGGTCCCGACGAGTCGGGCGGGGACCGGGGACCGTGCAAGCCGAGGGGACCGGTCCCCGAAATCGCGGACTCGACGGAGTCGTCAAGCGCGGGGACCGAAGGCGAGGACGCGGGGACCGAAGGCGAGGACGCGGGGACCGAAGGCGAGGACGCGGGGACCGAAGGCGAGGACGCGGGGACCGGCGTGGGGACCGAGGCCCCAGAAAGGGACGCGGTCCCGGGGACCGGTCCCGCCGATTCGGAAGCCTCGGCGGGGGACGCCGGAAGCGTGGGGACCGACCTTCCTGCGCGAGAAGTACCTGCTCAGGGCGCCGATTCGCATCGGGGACCGACCGACACCAACACGGGGACCGAGCCCACCGGGGACCGGGGACCGACCGACACCAACACGGGGACCGAGCCCACCGGGGACCGGGGACACAACGTCCCCCTCCGGCGGAAGACGACCACGAAGACCAGGACGAAGAACAAGGGGAAGCGCGGCCGGTCCCGCACCCCGCAGACACAGCGCCCGCCACGCGAGCCGGAGCAGTCGGTGGACCAGCTCGTCCAGCAGGTCCGCCCCCACGTCCCCGCCCTGCTCGAACGGGACGGAAACGAGTCCGTCACCCGAGTCCAGCTGCGGGAGATCCTCCGCCGCGAGGGCCTGAAGGGCGGCCGGAACGACCGGCTGAGCCTCGTCCTCCAGGAACTGCGGAGCGACGACACCACCAAGACAAGGAGCACCGCCCGATGAAGACCTGCCACCAGTTCGACACCGTCCGCGCGGAGTACGAGCGGGAGATCGGCTTCATGCTCGCCCACTCCAAGCGGCACGAGGGCAGGCCGGCGGCGAAGTCCAGCGCAAAGCAGGCTGCCTCGACGAAGCAGCGGATGGCCCGGGCCCTCAACAGCCACGTCGGGCGCTGCCCCGAGTGCGGCTGAACCGCGCCAAAGCCCCAGCTCAACGCCCCTATCCGCAACAGGTGGCCCGGATCCGTGCCGGGCCACCGTCCCGCTTAAGGAGGTACGCCGTGATTCCGCGTCCCCCTCGTTCATCCGAGCCCACCGCCGCCGAGGCCAGCGCCTGGGCAGACGTCCTGGTCCGCCGGCGACTCCTGCACGCCGCCGTCCTCACGCCGACCGGCCAGTGGCTCGTCCAGGACCACCCCGACGAGCCCGTCCGCGTCCTCACGGGACCGGCCGACGTCCTCGCGCTGGCCGCGACGATCCAGCACCACACCCGCTCCACGAGGTCCGAATCCCGATGACGAACCCCACCCAGAACGGCAACACCCCGGTACCTGATCCGGACTCCAACTCGGTCTCGGGGCGAGCAAGATGGAGGTTCGGACACTCCCCCGAGGGGGCAGTGTCCGAACCCGTCCCCGCCCCTGGGGTGGCGGGGCCCGACTGGCACCAGGGGGCGCCAGTCGGGAAGACTGCGACCGAGGGCGGATCGCAGCCAAAAGCCGCCCACAAGGGGCGGCCGAAGGGGCGAGCGCGTCCGCGCGACAAGAAGCAGCGTCGCGCACACAGCGTCCGCCTCAACCCGTCCGAACTCGCTCTCATCCAGGCCGGAGCAGACGCCGCCGGTATGAGCGTGGCGGGGTTCCTCGCCTACGCCGGGCTAGCCATGGCCCGCGACCAGTCCCGTACCGCCGTCGCCATAGCCACCGAACGCGACGTGCTCACCGAACTGTTCGCGATGAGGCGGCAGCTCGGCTGGGCCGGCAGCAACCTCAATCAAGCCGCCAAGATCCTCAACTCCGGCGGTGACGTTCCCCAGCTGACCCAAGTGATGGCCGACGTCCACCGAGCGGCCGACGCGGTGAGGATGGCTGCCGACAAGGTAGCCAACCGGCAGGCAGACGAGGCGCCTTGATTCCACAGATCCACAAGCAGGGCAGCCACACCCTGGGCCTGCTGTACTACCTCTACGGCAAGGGAACCCACGAGGAACACGTCGATCCACATCTCGTCGCCTCCTTCGACGGCATGTCGCCTGACCCCGGACGCGATGCGACAGCTACCCAGAAGGATCTCGGGCAGCTGCTCGACCAGCCCCTCCATCTTCTTGCCGCGGATCAACGCCCCGACAAGCACGTGTGGCACTGCTCGGTGCGTGCTGCGCCCGACGACCCGATCCTGACCGACGACCAGTGGGCGGACATCGCGCGTCGCATCGGCGCCGCCACAGGGATCGACCCGCGCGACGGCGCGGGCTGCCGCTGGGCCGCCGTGCGGCACGCTGACGACCACATCCACATCGTTGCCACCCTCGTGCGCGAAGACGGCCGACGCCCCGACCACCACCGATCCGGTAAACGGGCGCAAGCCGAAGCCCGTCTCATCGAGAAGGAACTCGGGCTCCGGCAGGTCGCCCCCGGCGACGGCACCGCCGCACAGCGGCCCACCAGTGCCGAACGGCACAAGGCCGAACGCCAGGGTCGCGAGCGCACCGCCCGCGAGGAGCTGCGCGAGACGGCACGGCGCGCGGTGTCCGGTGCGAGGAGTGACGAGGAGTTCTTCGACCGGCTCGCCGCCGCCGGCCTCCTGATCCGTAAGCGCGCCGCGCCCTCCGGAGACCTCCTCGGATACAAGGTCGCTCTGCCCGACGACCTGAACAAGGACGGCGAGCCGGTGTTCTACCCCGGCGCGCGCCTGGCCCCCGACCTGTCGCTGCCCCGCATCCGGGAGCGCTGGTCCGGCGACACCGGGCCCGATCCGACTCCACGGCAGGAGGATACGGTCCATACGGGGCCCGGCACCCCGGCCTCCGCCCGCCGCAGGACGGCATCGGCCGCGTGGCAGGCCGTGCTCATCGTCGAGCACGGCGACGACGCGGTCGCCGCCGCCCACATCGCCGCCGCCGGCGAGGTCCTGGACGCGCTCGCGAAGACCTCCGCCGCACACACCCGCCGCGATCTGCGAGACGCCGCAACAGCGTTCGAGCGGGCCTCCCGCTCCCACGTACGCGCCGTACGGGGGCACGACCGCGCGCTGCGGCAGGCCGCCCGCGACCTCGTCCACGGCGGGCCCGCCCTCGGCCGCGGTGAGGACGGTGCCACCACCGCGATGGCGATCGACATGCTGTTCTTCCTCATCACCGCCGCTGCCCACTGGCACGCGAGAAAGGGCCACGCCCAGCAGGCCGAAGCCGCCGCCCATGCCGCCGAGCACCTGCGCACCGCCTACCAGGCCGCCGCCGCCCAGCCCCTCGGCGTGCTCTACCAGCGAGGCCGACGTTTGAGCCGACCGGTACTCCAGCGGCAGACGGTGCTGCTGCGCGAGGCGCTGCCAGGGCTGGCCGAGCAGATCCTTGCCGAGCCCGGCTGGTACGCACTGGCCGCGACCATCGCGGAAGCCGAAGCCGCCGGCCACGATCCGGCCGCTCTTCTGTCCGACGCGGTAGAGCGTCGCGAACTCGACACCGCGGACTCGGTGAGCGATGTACTGGTGTGGCGGATGCGACGGACAGCCGATCTGCCCGCCGACGCCTCAAGCCTGCCCGAGACCAGCACCGCTGGGGTCCAGTCCGCAACACGCAGGACGACGACCAGGCCCTTCGCACCCGGACGTCGCCGCAGCGGAGAGGAGACATCGAGCAAGACCCGGTGAGCCTGCCGAGTGCCGGGGCGGTATCAGCGCACCACCGAGACCAGGGACACCGCCACCGCCCCGCACGCGACCCACAGCATGGCCATACGCCACACCGGCCCCCGACGGAGTGCAGGCCCGAGCTGTGGGGTGCGGGCGCCGGAGCACGCGCAGGAGGGAAGGGAATGGCGCAGGTGCGGCGAGTCGAGCCAGTAGGCGCCGCGCAGTTGGGCGGTGGGAGAGGACGAGATGTGTTCGGGCACACCGTGGCAACGTCACTCTTCCGCTCGGAGACACGCGCCGTGGCCAACTCGTCATCCTCCGGCCTCGGGAGGCGAGGAACTGCCCGATGACCTGCCCGAAGGTGACTGTGGACTTTGTGAATTGAAACCGCCAGAGGCGTAGTGCACGATCATGAAGCGAGCAGGACGAGGCAAAGGAGGACGCCAGGGTGTTTCACCGAATACGCCGCCGGGCCAAGGAGCCCAGCGAGGCGCAGCGCCAGATCGCCGAGCTGCATGCGCGGCTGCAGAACCAGGTCCCGCCCGGGTTCGGGGTGTCGCCGGTCGAGCCGGAGCGCACCGAGCCGACCACCGTGGTGGACGACTTCCTTCCGCCGGAGCTGCGAGTGCCCAGCCACGACCAGGTCGACGGCAAGATGATGCCGTGGAAGCAGCCGCTCGTCCTCGATGGTGAGATGGTCGCCTGCGTCGAGTGCGGCGCGTATCGGGACTGGCTCATCCTCTCCACGCGCGACCAGATCTGGCTGCGCTGCCGGGTCGGCCACCAGCAGCAGGAGACCAGACTCGACACCGCCTGGTTCAACCGGAACTTCGGGCCGGCAGACGCGACGCACGCCACGTTCGAGGACTGCCTGCGCCACCTCGGGCACTGACCCCCACTCCTACGACCCCACCGGGCCCGCGGGCCCGCACTGACCACCCGTCGCCTAGCACCAAGGGGTCAGTTCCGTCATGCGCGTTCGCGTCGCCACCACCGCCCTCGGCATCACCGCCGCCCTCCTCGCCGTGCCCGCCTGCTCCACCGACACCACCGGCACCAAGCCCGACACCGCTCCCTCCGCCCGTACCGGGAAGCCGGCCGACGCAGCCCAGCAGGCTGCTCCGCTCGCGTCGGCCGCGCTGGAGACGCGCCTGCTCGACCAGAGCGACCTAGGCAACGGCTACCTGCGCAAGCCGGAGCGCCCCACCCAGAACGACGACGTCACCGTCATCGGCTGCCCGGCCCTGAGCGAGCTGGGCGGCGACGCGGCGACCGGCGGCACCCTCACCTTCCCGCACAAGGCGAAGGCGTCCTTCACCTATGGCGGCAGCTCCTCGGAGGTCTCCGAGGAGCTGTACAGCGACAGCGTGGAGAAACTGTCCGGCGGCATCGACCGGATCTTCGACGCCATGACCGGCTGCCCGACCTATCAGGTCGTAGCGGGCGGCACCCCGATCGACATGGCCTCGCAAAAGCTGCCCGCACCCCGCGGCCTCGGTGACGAGCAGTGGAGCCAGCTCTTGACGTTCTCCACCGGAGGACGCAGCATCGTGGTCAAGCAGACCGCGATCCGCGACGGCAGCCTGCTGCTGATCGTTTCCGGCTCCCCGGCCCTCGTCGACCGCCACCTCGGCAAGGCCCTAGACAAGGCCACGGCGACGAGCTGACCTGCCCGCCCGCCATGCTGCTGCCCCCGACCACGGTGGTCGGGGGCAGCAGCGCGTTACTGGCCGACCCGCTGAGCGGCGCGAGCAGCTTGGCCTGACACCCAGGCTCGAACCTGTCCGGGCTGTACGTAGAGCACGTTCGGGTTGTGGTTGTGAGGCCCATAGCCGCTGGAAGCATTGACGAATACGCGCCTGCGGGAACGTGCCAGTTCCAGAACCAGGCATCCTGTTGCCGACTGGTATCGCACCAGGTCACGACGGCCTTCGAGCCACGGCGTCCGTGCTGATAGACCCGCGTGACCTGGAGAAGTTGCCCTTGCCCGGAACTCCGGTGCTGTTGGAATGCCTGCCACTGAGCCGCGAGGGCGGCCGTGCGCTTGCGACGTGACCGGACCGACAGCGCGACCGTCACGGCGACGACGAGAGCGATGGCGACAAGGACGCCAGGGCTGGGGTGCATTGCCGCATCCTGCATCGTGCCGTCACAGGGTGGCAAACCCCGCGGGAACACCGAAGGCCGGCCGCCCGGCGACAGCGCCTCACGCCGGGCCGGTCCTCCCGACTGCCGTAGTGCACACCGGCGTTTACGGCTCTGGAAGCAAAAAGCCCGGCCCCTCCAAACTGGGAGGGCCGGGCTGCGTGCGTCGGGAACCGAGCGCGGGATGTTAGATGGCTGGCGCGCGCAGGAGGCGCTCCTGGGTGGCCTCGGGCAGCACCCGGCGCAGGACCGGCGCGGTCGAGCTGAGGGAGGCGGCGAAAGCTGCCACGAGGTCGTGCGGGACGCTGGCCCCGAAGGAGGCTGCCCACAGGCAGGGTGCGCCGAGCGCGGGCTCGGCCCATGCCTGCCATCCGGCCGGTCCCGCCTCGTCGGCCTCGGTCGTCAGGGCGCGCGGGTCGGCGTCCTGGATGAGGGGCGGCACCTCCCCGAGGCAGATGTGCGAGGTGAACATCGGGTCCGTTGCTGCCGCCTGGGGCTGGTCGATGTCGCGGAGCCAACCGTGGGCGGCGACTGCGTCGAGGACCAGCTCGGGGCCGGCGAGCGGCACGGCGGGCTGGTCGCGGGCGTCGAGCGCGACGAGGAAGTCGGCCACAGCCTCGCCGGGGACGTCGGTGGTGAAGTAGGCCGACCACTGAGCGAGCGGGCTGCTCGTGTCCGCGCGGGCGGAGATCTGCCAGGCGATCGGCAGTTCTCCCAGGTGGAACGGCTCGTCCGCCAGACTCCACTGCGCCCATCGGAGGGCGTCGGGGCTGATGTGCAGGACGGTGCTGCGCAGGACCTGACGGTCCTCCGGTGCCTCGTCCGGCTCGTGCCGTCCGCGGACGATCGTCAGGCTCGTCCAGCCAAGGCCGGACAGCGTGTCGGCGATGGCGTCGTAGAGGCGCCCATCGTCACCGGCCAGATGCCGGGGACCGACCCAGAACGCGGGCTGGTCGCCGCTCGGGGTGGACGCGTCGAGCGGGAAGTCGGGGTACAGGGGCGCCTCCAAGGGCTCGGTTCGGGTCTAGTTGCCGCCGGCACTGCGGCGGGGGCGGCGCGGAGGTGCCTGGACGGGGCCCTGCCAGGTCAGGGCGACGGCGACCTCGGGCGGCAGATGGCCGAGTTGTGCGTCCTCGTCCCGCCCTTCGGCGAGGTAGACGACGGTCCGGCCGGTTTCGTCCACCGACTGCACGACCTGCGCCAGGCGGTGTGCCATCGGAAAGAAGGGGTTCATGGCCTGGCGGACCGGAGCACTCCGGTCGCAAGCGGACAGCAGGTCGATGAGATCACCGACGGTCATCTCCGGGGACGTCACGAACAGCCTCCTGGGGTGAGGGGAAACGGGGGAGCGAAGGAACGGGCCGGCGGCCGGCAGTTAGCCAGCCCTCCGAGTGAGTCCTTCCGGTGGGCTCTGCACGGTCATACGCGACGCGACGTCTCCAGCACGCGCGCCACGGCGGCGGCGACAATGTCGGCCGGCGTCTCGGTGTCGAACGACAGGTGATAACCGGGCACCTTGGCCGTGCCGGTGACTGCGATCGTCCATCCCTCACCGTCGGTGCCGGGGCGACCGAGCGGGAACCAGCCGAGGTAGAAACGGCCATCCTTCGAGCTGACGTGCACGTCCCCGCGGTCGTCCACAATCAGGTGGAAGTCCTCCGCGGAAAACTGGTCCATGACGAGCGTGGGCTGGCCGGGGCCGAGCTGCCACTCACGCAGCCGCAGGGCTTCGACGGTGGTGGAGAAACCGGGGCCCACGGGCGCTACGGTCACGGGCAATCACCTCTCTGACCTGGGGTTTCTTGCAAGGTCGTCTACGTTGACATGCCCTCGCCCGCGTTGGCCAGTCTTTCCGCGATCTTTCCTGTCTGCCCCCGGCGAACTGCTATTCCAAGTCACTTCGCGTCGAACTCACGAAGTCACCCGACGGGAAACGGGTGGCCGACCGGGGGCCTATAGGTGCATGCTGGCCCGTTTCCCATCGTGAGGAGAAGTACATGGAGATCCGGCCGCTTGAGGATTTGCGCGCCGCGGACGATCTATCGCTGGCGTTCAACCCCTATGGGCTCGGCGGCCGTATGAAGCCCGAGGACGCTGCGGAGTTCCAGCAGCGGCAGATCGCCGACTGCGACCTGGCGAAGAGTGTCGCGGCTGGAACACGCGACTCCTTCGAGCGGCTGCGCACCGTCTTCGCCTACGGCGTGCTGTGCTACGACGTGTACACCATGGTCGGCGACCAGGCGCTCCTCATCTACGAGCAGGCGTTGCGCGACCGCTTCATGGAGTGGTGCGCCGGCACCATCACCTTCCGGCTCCCCCAGGCCCCGGACGTCTCCTACACCGTCACGTCGTACGACGACGTCAAGAAGTGCGCGGACAGGATGGCGCGACAACGCGCGAAGCTGGTCGTAGCCACCCACGCCATCGACTTCAACGGGATGCTGCACGGGCTCCGTCTGTGGGCGCGTGCGGCGGGTCTGCTTCGCGGGCGGCGCAGCCGCGCGGTCGAGGACGCGCTTGCCAAGTTGCGTAACTACGTTGCCCATCCCTCCGGCCACCATGTCGACACCCCCGTCGGGGCGGCCCGAACGGTGCGGGATCTGGCGGAGCTGATCAACCAGCTGTGGGGGCAGCCCACTCCCAATGGGCGCCTGTACCCGGCCCCTCTGCGCCGGGAGATCGCCGTGCTGAGCTGGAACGAGTCCGGGCGGACGCGGATGGAGCCCGCCGACGCTCTCACCGTCCCCGACCCCGTGGAAGATCAGGAGGGCGACGAGTACCAGCACGTCGTGGTGCGGACCATCCCCTTCGTCCCGGGCAATCGCTGGGATGACGCTCACTGGGCGGAGTACGACACCCGCTACGAGACCACACGGTTCCCGACGGATTACCTGTGGGGGCCGGGCACCCGGGAGCAGGCCCGGGCGTGGCTGGAGCAGGAGCGCCCCGAGGGGGACAGCGTCGACTTCACCGACCGGGTGTTCCTCGTCCAGGACCACGAACGCCTGCTGCCGCCGATGCGGCCGGCGGTAGCGGCCGGGCTGCCCGACAACAAACGCGTCGGGATCTGGCATGCCGTGCGGGCCGACTTTCCCGACGACGCCTTCACGCACGTCCGAGGCTCCGCGGATCGCAGCGCCGGTCATGCCCGCCGCCCCGGTGACTGTTCTGCCTGTTCCGCCGAGGTCCTTGGTTTCGGCTCCTACGACGAAGCCCTTCGCGCTGCAGCAGCCGCTCTCGGACCGATCCGGGCGGTACAGCTGCCCTCCGTCCGGCTGCCTTCGTCGACCTTCTGGCCCGACCGACCGTGAGCGGCGCATCGCGGTGAGGCGGGTGGCAGGCCAACAACACCCGTCGTCATCGGACATGGCCGCGACTGCGCAATGACGACGGGAGTCACAGATCGGCGGCCCGCTGCCCGGCATTCGGAAGGGTCCTGTCCCGTGCCAAAGTGATCCTCATGATCCCCGCACACATCGTCGACGAGCCGCCGCTCACCTACGCCGACAGCTTCGACGTACCGGTCCTGTTCCGTAACGGACCCGCGAACAAGCCCAAGAGGCAGTGGCGCACGGCGAAGCATGAGGCGTGGAGCGCGTCGGACGGGTTCCCGGCAACCGATGGCTGGTACGCCCCGACCACCACGTGGCGGGAGATCATCAAGGCCGCCACCGAGGTCGGCCGCGACGTCACCCCGCACCTGCAGAACCAGCCCCGGTACGCGCACGGGGAACTCGTCGCCCGGGTCTCCCCGCTGTACGCCTACCTTGGCACCCAC